>CABMEV010000007.1 GCA_902385255.1 Candidatus Tiddalikarchaeum anstoanum
GTAAGACTATCACTCCTATCATTGCCACTGTTTTATTAATATTAATGACTGTTGTTTCTGTCGCTGCAAGTTTTATCTGGGTTACAGAAGTAAGCACTAATTTAGAGGAGAATGCAGGAAGCAGTATCAGTCAGGAGGTAAGCAGTTGCTCTGGAATAAGCTTAATCAGCATGAGAGGCGATGAAGTATTAATCCAGAATACAGGCTGTGACACAATCAATAATATCACATTACTAATTGACGGAGTATTAACAGATTATGATTTAAGTTCACCTTTAACCCCAGGGGAAAGCACCACATTATCATATACGAATCTTGCAGAAGGCGAAGACCACTGTGTCAAAATTTCATTAGGCAGCGGAGCAACATCTCAAGCGTGCAGCAATGCCATTCAGAACACTTTGGAAGGCGGATATGGCAGCAATTTTTCATCCTGGTTTTCAGGATGTCCCGTAAATAATCCCATTGTAGACTTTGACAACAAATTAACTTTTGAATTATCAGACAACATAAAATGCGGATGCCACAACTTATCTCCTGATAATCTTTTTGGCAACCCAAGTTTTGAGGATGATTCATACTGGACATTTTCAAACGCAACTATAAACAGCAGTGTTTCTCACTCAGGCAGCAGGTCTGCTTATTTATACAGGAATTCTGCTTTGCATGGTGCATCACAGAGTGCTTTTGGCACTGATCTTGATTATAATATTGAAAACTTGAATTTTTATGCGCTTGTCAGTTCTAACTCTACAGGAGGATATTATACAGGTGTTATGATTGAATACCGTGATGAAAATAATACAGTCAACAGTCTTAGAATTTTATACATTGTTAATTCAAGCTCTGCACTGATTCCCATATGCGGCGGCTTCCCTGACCCGTCCAATACAACATACGTTGACTGCTCAGCGGCATCCGGCGTCCTTGATGTCTGGCAGCATTATTCAATAACAGGAATTCATGATGAATTCCATACTATCTGGCCTGCTAATTTTACAATACAGAATACTAAAACGCTTTCATTTACAGTTCAAAACCCTTTTGGTTCAGGAATTGGCGAAGCGTACTATGATGACATCTTCACAAATGCAACAGAAGAAGGTTACTTATGCGACAGCGAAAACGATAATGGTGTAGCTGACGGTTTATGCAGCAGCGGAAATTGTATTTCACAAACCGCTGACGCTAGTTCAGAATTCTGTACTGCAGGAGGTTATACTTGGTTTACTGGAACTATATATGGAACTAATGGTGCATGTTGCGGTGATGATGGAGTAAGTGACTCATTTGTTAATAATTCGGCAGGATGCTGTGATGGCAGCAAGTTTTTCAGCTGCACTGATAATAGCATTGGTGAAAAGTTCTGCGTCTGTGTTGGAGCATCATACATTGACACCTGCGGAGACAATATCTGCCAAAGTTGGGAGAACGCATCTACGTGTTCGTATGATTGTCCAAGCTGGGGTTCTGACGTTTTACTTGTAAATTATAATAATTATACTAACCCTGTTTCTGATAATTCGGCAGCGGCAAACGGAAACAATATCTACTTTGCATTTTATGGTATGAGTGGAGCTAGACGTGATGTATATTTTATGAACTCTTCAAATTATGGAGTTAACTGGTCTATTCCAATGAATATAACTAAGAATACTGATATTGACTCTGCTTTTTGTAACATAGCTGTCAACGGTTCAAAACTTCTTATCACTGATAATAATGCAGTAATAATGAGATTGTTTAACTCATCTGATGGGGGAGTTACTTGGTCAAATCAAACTTTAATGAATGGTATTGGTCCTATGATAGCTACGAATAATAATAATATTTATTTGGTGTATAAGACTGATTCAGCAGGCAAATCTTATGTGAATTTTGCAAATTCATCCGATTATGGTGTTTCATGGTCTAATAAAAGCATAACAACTAATGGTTCAGACCTTTATGCTCCAACTATTTCAAATAATGGTGATAATTTGCATGTTATTTGGAGAGATGACAGGTATGGTATCCCTCAATTATTTTACAAACGTTCAACTGATGGCGGAATCACTTGGTCAAGTGATATGAATTTGTCAGGTTTTGCAAATGATATGCATGTTGCTACAAGTGGAAACTACGTGCATATTATCTATACAACTTTAATAGGCTCTGCTGAGATTGTTTATATACGTTCAACTGATGGCGGAATCACTTGGTCTAATTATACTATTTTAAGCATAATGGATTCTCGCAGCGGAGACGTTCCAAGCTTGGCAGTATACGGCAGTGATGTTTATGTTGTTTGGCAAGAATTAGGAACACCGAACTTGATGTATTCAAGATGGTCAAATGATGACGGTTTAACATGGTCAAATTATACACAAGTTACTTCAAATACGTCATACAAATGGGTTAACTCACTTACTGCAACACAAGATGGGGCATATTTCTTCTGGGATGATTATAGAAATGGCAATGCTGATGTTTACTATAACAGGTTTGCAACATCTAAAATCTAGATTATAAAACTCGTAATTTTTTTCTGAGTTTTAAAATGATTATATAATTTGCTGTCTTTCAGTAAAAAGTGTATTGGTGTAATTATAGGGAGATAATTTAACAATTCATTCTCAGAATTGAACTGTTTAACATTACTTGCCGCGTTTCTTGATGCCTGCCTGACAACCCAGACTCCAATAGGGCAATAATATTCGCTGGTAATTTGGCGCAGAACAATTACCGCAGCTTGTTTTTTTATCTTATTTAAATATTCAAGCACTCCAAGCCTTGCGGCGTAATACCCTCCTGCGGTGTTATACGCGTAATCACTCCTGCCTTTGTACATTTCAACATCACGGCAGTACTCATTGCCGTTGGTAGTCTCAAAAAGTTCATAGCCAAAAACATCAGGGAGGAGTATAATAGTATAATAGTTGCCGTACAACGAACCGTTAAGTATTTCATAATGATCGATTAAAGGATAATTCTTGACATTCGCGATTAATTGTTTGCCAACCCCGTCATCTACTGCAGTGATGCTCCACCTAGTTGGTACGAGTTTTCGCTCTTTCTTCACGCCTAACGCACCGCTTGATAAAATATGAGATATTGTATTCTCGTCAAAACCTTTATTGTAAAGTAAACCCATTGCTTTGGTGCTTTTCAAGTCAGTGTCATTGAAGCATTTTTCAACAACAGGCTTAATCCTCGGATTATCGCAGACAGTAAGTTTTGCAACTTCGCTTGAAGGGCCCATAGGATTACTTATGAAATCGTACTTTAAACTTGGAGTTGGAGCTTTCTTCAATGAGACTTCTATATCTAAGGGCTTATAAGACAACGCAACCTCCTGCACTTTTCCAATAAAACTGTCGGATAATTTTTTTACACAACTCGCACTTTTGTTGTTCACCAGGTTCCTTCTCTTATCAACAACTTGGGAAATATTGTAAGACTTGCTCCATAGTTTCGGGTCATCGTAAGTCTTTGCAAGAGGTGTCTGAAACTGCAGGCTCATAATTCCCACATAAACATTCGGATAATTGTAGTGCCCGATGAATACAGAAGGGCTCGTTCCGGTGAAATCTTTCTTGAATTCTATGCTTTTGAAAGCCTCGCTCTGCCACTTGCAGGTTTTCCCGCAGAAGCCCCTCCCTTTGCAGCGAATACATTGAATCTCCATTAGTTTAAGCAATAATCTGTTTTCTTTAAAAATGTTGCAGAGTAAACTTCCTTTAATTGGGACATTTTTGAAATACTGGGTTTTTTAGCAAGTTTTTTAAACTGCTTTAGCCGAATTATTATTTATCTTGCTGGATGATAAGCGTATCAGCTTGATCAGCAAAGAGGTGTAAAAATATATGGGTTTGTATAAGTATTTAAGCAAGTTGTGGCAGAATCCTAAAAAGCACAACTTACAATATCGTGACCACTTGGTTGCGTGGCGTGACGAGCCTGTGCTTGTCCGCGTAGATAAGCCGACGCGTGTTGACAGGGCTAGAAGCTTAGGCTATAAGGCTAAGCAGGGAGTTGTTGTCATACGCGCCAGGATAAGGAAAGGAGGCAGGAAGCGTGAAGCAACACATATGGGAAGAAAGCCTTCGAAAGCAGGTAAAGTGCACTTCTCGCCTAAGCAGTCACTGCAGAATATTTCTGAGATTCGTGTTGCAAAAAAATATCCTAACCTTAGAGTGCTAAACAGTTACGAAGTAGGAGATGACGGAAAACACAAATGGTATGAGGTTATACTCATAGATACAGGTCACCCTCAGATTTTCAAGGACAAGGATTACGCACCGCTCTGCACTAACAAGCACAGAGGAAGAGAGAGTCGTGGGCTTACAAGCAGCGCGAAGATATCAAGAGGATTAAAGAACAAAGGTATCGGCGCAGAAAAACTAAGGCCAAGCATAAGAGCACACGGCAGAATGGGAAAATAAAATTCCCTTTCTTATTTTATTTTTTTCAAATATTATTTTCCTGATTATTTTCAAGTTCTATAATATCCTTCAGATTATATTTTGTTTTTGGAACATTGGTTATTAAATCTTTTATCCCAAACTCATCATAAGAATCCAATGCTATTTTGCGTTCTAAACATTCAGGGAATATTAGTGAAACAAGGAGATAAGTGCACCATTCCATCTTTTTATAATATTCAATACCTGCATGATTATAATTAACATGCTGTAATGCATGGTGTATCTCCTCATAAATGTCAGGAGCCAAGCTGAACTTCGGGCTCAGCATTATATTCTTATCCTCGTTAGAAAATGTTCCAAGAGTTGAAGTATTGTTAAGTTCAACACTTATATCAGCATCACCTTTTGAAAAAAGCAAGTACCTGCCAACGCTCGATAATACTTTAATGTTCAGGTTTTGAACCGAAAAAGGCATTATTATCCTGTTCTGGAATATTAAACCTGAGTCTATTAACGTAATATCTTGCATAAGCTCTAAAGATTTTTTAACGCTTAAATCCAAACTGTTAACATCACCAGTCTCGTATGCATTTTTGATTATGCCAAACTCTTTTTGTGCATCAAAACTGTAACCTCTGATGAGCATTATTTTTTGGCAATAATTATCATTTTTAACATAATCTTTTATTTTGCTGTTAAACTCTTTGTCAGATATCTGGGACTTGGCCAGCCTGTTAAGTTTTACAATTAATGCTTCAAGTTCCCCCTCAATCATACATTTAGTCTCTGAAAAAATCGGAATTATAATATTGAGTTACTACTTATCAGTAACATTACCGGCTAATTTGGGCAGTATTGAAATTACCGAACCTGCAATTGATTTTTCGTAATTGTTTTTAACAGTTTTGTACTCGTTTTCAAGTTCTTTATTATTTAACAAAAGGAATATTTTTTCTAAAATATTAATTAAATTATTATTATCCTTATTAACATTAATAGTTTTAATTAAGCGGCGGGATAAGTATTTCTTTGCATCTTCCATAATCTCCTTGTCAACACTTGTTTCATCAATGAAAGATTTAATCTTTTCAATTAACCTTTCAGCAGTTTCATGGCCGGACAAGACTTTTATGAAATCGGAATTTATTAATTCGATTACGTTTTCATTAACTTTACGTGCATATTCATTAATTGCTGCGCGTCTTATATTATATTTTTCTTTGCTGAATAAAGTGCTTGCCCTTATTAGATTGTGATAGAATTCTCTGAATAAGTCAGTCGAAAACGCGGTGCTGCTGACTTTTGAACTCTGTCTTAAATTGCTGAACACCATTTCAGGCTCCAATAATTTTTTAGAAGATAGTTTATTTTCAAGAATCTGGAGTATAGTTAAATAAATGTCATACATAGTTTTTTTATCTTGAACTAGTTCATTGTCTTCAAACACATAACTGTTAATAATTTGTTCTGCTATTTTGTCATAATCTACGCCTTTAATATTTTTTTCTAACACGTATATTAATTTTGTATAATACTCTTTTGATTGAAAATTTATGATAATATTATTCTTCAAATTTTCAATTACATTGGTTATTTGTGCTTTTTGTATAATTTCATCTGATAATAAATGATAACTTCCATCTTCAACTTCTATTACGTATCTCGAACCTTTTTCAGGTATATCACGGCGAAACTCATTAAATATTGTTAAGCCGCCCATAAACGATTCCAAATCAAACGCGTTTTTTATTATTAACTCATCTTTTTCAGTTAGAGATGAAACATTCATATCTTTAATATTTAAAGATGTAAATAAACCTTCCACTTCAGTTACATTTTTAACACTATTTGATATATTCACTAATAATTTTACATTTGCGTTTACTATTTTTTCATTTATTAGTCTAAATTTATTGATGTTGTTTAGGTTAAATTTAAAATTCTTATCTAAATTAATCCAAATAATATAGTCATCAAATTCTAAAAATTCCACCATTTGATTTAATCCAATTTTTTTATCATCCATGAAAATAACATGGAATACTCTTTTTAGTGTTATACTTACATTTTTTAATAAGTTGAATAATGCAGCCATATGGCTCATATAAATAGATTCAAACTCTTTCTCAGTTGGATAGTATCCGGAGTAGTAAGGAGTACTATTTTGCGTAATTCCAAAAAGTATTCCTCCATATTTTTTAATTTCATAATCGGATAACTCTTTTTCTCTGACAGCTTGGCTTGCTAAGTTATTGTCAAACTCGATCTTGCCTTCCTTGTCTTTATTTTGCCTGATTATATTGATAATAGTTTCGGGCACTTCAACAAATATGGAATAATTCTGAGTTCCCTTAAGTTTGCCTTTGTTAATCAGTAATATATTATGCACGCTTTCGCCGATTATACTGTCTTCACTGCCGGATTTTACATTGACAATAGTCCCATTAAAACTAGGCATGGAATATATTTCCTGTTCGTACTTTCGTATTTCATCATCTGACTCTTTTCCATAACAAAAAACAGTGCCCGGGATGTTTATACCGCGCAAAGAACCATTATTATCGAATTCCAGCAAAACGTAAGGATTATGATTATTTATTAATGAGGCGCCTTTAATTAAAACAGAAACTGAAGGATTATTCCTCTTTAAACCCTGTATTATACCCGCATCTATTTTTGATATCTTAATCTTCTTAATCTCATCTATGATAGTGCCGGCCATTAGACGTAATATAAATCATTATTTTTTTATAAATTATATCTATTAAATGCTAAACCTGTAAAAATGGGCCAAGTAATATTTTTAAAGCCTTAGAGGTAACAATTTTACCTATGCGCATTACTACCAGATTGTTTAATTTCTATTATAATAATTATAAGAAGCTACTGATAATACCTATACTATTTTTAATATTCAACCTATCAGTCATATTTTACACATGGATAAATATAGGAAGCCCTGTATACCTGGATTCCAGCATCAAAGGTGGAGCTGTTTTCACATTCAAATACAACGGCACAATTGATATTTCAGCCCTCGAACAGTCAATCCAGACATCTCTTAATTCAAATGACGTATCTGTGGTGTTAATCAGAAGCGCTTTATCAAACGATATACTGGGCTATGAGATACATGTTGATGAGACTATAACTGAAGAAGATGTCAGATTATCTGTTGAGCAATACTTAAACGTACAGTTGGATAATTCTATGATAAGTTTCACAAGACAGTCCAGCAACTTAGGTTCATCATTTCTGTCCCAGTCACTAACCTTGATTGCTATAGGATTCTTGTTCGTAACAATAGTGTCTTATTTGTCACTTAAAAAAAATATCATCCCGAGCCTTACAACACTTATATCAACAATACTTGACGTGATAGGTATTATCGCCTTCCTTGATTTATTCCAAATCAGGTTCAGTGTCGGAACAATAGGTGCGTTATTGATGATTATAGGATACTCTGCAGATTCAGACATACTTCTTGCAACTAATATACTAAAAAGCGAGCCTGAAAAATTAAAAGAGAACACTAAAAATGCAATGATAACTATTTTTACAATGAACTTCACAGCATTATCCACATATTTAATTATGCTGCTGTTATCCAACGTTGAAATAATAAAACATATAGCAACAATATTATTATTAGGGATATTCTATGATGCTTTAGACTCATGGCTTGGGGCAAGAGGAGTAATACAGAGAATGTATGCGGAGAAGAAAAAATGAAATGGTATACTTTTCTTAAAGAGTGGAGAATAACATTAATGGTTTTAATGGTAATGATAAGCATATACGCGCTAAAACCAAACTTTCAGCCGGATGGCGTGATGATAACGGGCGTAACTTCACCGGCAGCTAATTATTTGACAACAGGCAAAGTAATTGTAGAAATAAACAATTTTGCCATACATAACATTTCAGATTTTAATTATATAACCTCGAGAATAAACCCGAATGATATAGTAAACGTTGTATACTTGGATGGCAATGAAAGAGTGCACGCGTACCCATTTTTTGCCGAGGAAATTAATAATGAAACAGCTGTTGGAATAAGCGTCACCCCTGTCTCTTTTTCAGATTTAGAATTTGGAATAGATTTGAAAGGCGGAACCAGAGTCATACTCGCACCTAACGAGACTGTAACAACAGACCAATTGGCTAATATTGTAGGTATAATAGAGCAGCGTATGAATATTTATGGATTCAAAGAGTTAAGGATAAACCCAATAACTGACTTGTCAGGAAAAAGTTATGTACAAATAGAACTGCCAAGCTCAGTTGGCGTGAACGGTATAAGAGACTTGCTTGAGCGACAGGGAAGGTTCGAAGCAAGGATTGGCAACGATTCAGTGTTCACAGGAAGCGACATAGTCAGTGTATGCTTGACCAATGTAGGATGCAATTCAGAGATTAGAACTACAGACAGCGGCACGTACGCTTTCATGTTCCAAATATTCATAAGCGAGGAAGGGGCAAGCCGATTCGCTAATGTTACAAGAAATCTTACAAGGACAATTGGAACGCCATGCTATTTAAGTGAAGATATAAGCTTCTATCTTGACAATGAACAGTTAAGCGGAAGCAGTCTTAAAATATCCTGCGAGCTTCAGGGCGTCTCTGAAAGAAAACCGACAATAACTGGCGGCGCAAAAACTTACGAGCAAGCAGTTAATGAGATGAACCGCTTAAGAAGTATGCTGCAGACGGATAATCTTCCTGTAAGCATGAAAATAGAAAACATACAGACAATATCACCAATACTTGGTAATAATTTCTTAAACAACATAGTGGAAGTATTCTTAATAGCAATATTAGGCGTTGACTTAATAATAGTAAT
Source organism: Candidatus Tiddalikarchaeum anstoanum (assembly GCA_902385255.1). Classification (GTDB taxonomy): domain Archaea; phylum Nanobdellota; class Nanobdellia; order Tiddalikarchaeales; family Tiddalikarchaeaceae; genus Tiddalikarchaeum; species Tiddalikarchaeum anstoanum. Next base: position 9,250 of record CABMEV010000007.1, read on the forward strand.
CAGGTACAGGAATCTCAGGCTGGCAATACCTATCATAATTGCAACATTATCAGAGATAACTATAACATTAGGTGTTGCGACATTAATGAAATGGACTTTTGACTTATCAGCAATAGCTGGAATGATAGCGGGAATAGGTACAGGAGTTGACGATCAGATAATAATCAGCGACGAAGCACTTAGAGGAAGAGGCAAAGAGGAGGGTCATTTAAGGATGAAGGACAAAATTAAGAAAGCGTTCTTCATAGTTATGGTCGTATTCTTAATGAATATTGCATTAATGGTGCCATTATCATTTGCAGGAGCAGGAATACTGAGAGGCTTTGCGATTACAACAATGATATCAGTCAGTGTTGGAGTATTAATAACGAGACCTGCATTTGGACGAATGCTGGAATTATCAATAAAAGAATAAAATTTTTTTTATTTCTCCCTAAGTTTCGTTGCAAGAGCTGGGCCGACTAGTTGTGCGACTTTCTCAAAAGGAGCGTTTAACAACTCCTGAAAACTTGTGATTCCATTATTGAACAATCTTCTAGCTCTTACTCTTCCAATACCAGGCAGGCTGACGAGAGTGAACAATTCATCCTTAATCCCGTAAGATATCCTCGTCCTTAACCTGTTCGCGAAGCCTATGCAGTCTTTAACATCCACGCTTTTTGCCAGCTCGGCAAAAGAGTAGATGAGCCAGTCAATGGTGTAAATATAATTTCTTAAATCCCCAGGGTAGACGTTGAAATTATCAGTCAAGTCCTGCTCGGCAACCTCGCTAATCCACGATTCAAACATCAAAGTAGTCTTAACGCTTTTTAAGAAATTATCATACTCGTAGGAGAACTCCCCAGGTTCAGGGCTTAACAATTTTTGTGCGCCCACTATTTTCTGAATCTACAGGAAATCCTTATTGCCTATCCCAAGAAGCTTCACTCCGCCGCTGAAACATAATGTCTGCAGTACGTTGAAACTTGAAGGCTTAGTCCTCGTCGTATTCTTAATTCCCTCAATTATTTTTGAGGCAGTTAAGGGGTCAAGGTATAATTCCGAGACCCTGGTTCCTAAACTAGTTGCAAAAAAATTATTGCCTTCTTTTTCAACAAAACCCCACCGTTCTAAAGAAGTTACAACGTTTTCTAAAAGTGCATTAATCATTGAAAGGTTGCCGAATTGTTTTGCATAAAAAGTCCTTGAGAAGAACTTCTTCAAAGAATCATGATTAATAGTTAATCTGTTGGCGATGAGCGCTAATACGTGGGTTCGAAGCACAGGCTCCACCCCTAGTTTTGAATAAACTTTCTCAACCTCGCCATTAATATACTCCTTGAATAACGCTTCCTTGTCACACTCGCTTTTAGCTATGAGAATAGCTTCACCATAATCTTCAAGACCAGGCCTCCCGGCTCGTCCTGACATCTGCTTAACTTCTAATACAGGAATATAATAATTGCCCTGGCTCTGGCTGAAACGCGTCAAGTCCCTGATAACAACCCGAAACGCGGGAAGATTAATCCCTGCCGCTAATGTCGGAGTCGCGCATAACGCTTTGATTAATCTCTCACGAAAACCAGTCTCGATAACTTCCCTCTGGCTGTTTACCAAACCTGCATGGTGAAACCCGACGCCTAACCTTACAAGCTCAGCCAATTTCCTGCACTGCTCAGTCGGCTGCTCTAAAGCATACAATACTTTATCAGCCAAGACATCCAGCTTTTCCCGTTCATTATCATTTAAGAAAGGTGCAACGTACTTAGCCAGGTTACTGGCCAAACTTTCAGTATTCCTCCTGCTGCCAAGAAAGAATAATACTTGTTTGCTGCGCTTTAAAGTATCATAAGTGATTGAAACTTCATCCCTCACTTTCTTCTCAATAGTGTAAGACTTCTCCTCAAAATATAAAGTATCATTAAAAAAAACCCCTTCATATAACTTGATAGGCCTGTAATCACTCTTAACCAAGACTGCACTCAGCCAATCGCTTAACTCTTTGTCATTACTAATAGTTGCGGAGAGCGCCAAGAACTGCGCTTTCGGAAGCATCTCCTTCAGCCGCGTTATCAAAATTTCAAGAGTTGGACCTCTCGTTTCATCATCTATTAAGTGAACTTCATCAATTACTACGCACGTTAATCCCCTGATGAAAGGCGCCTCGTGGCGGATGAGGCTGTCTGCTTTCTCGCAAGTTGTAATTACGATGTCAAACTGCGCAAGGTACGGGTCTTTCTCATCCAAGTCTCCGATGCTTAAAGCGCACCTTAAACCGTAAGGCTCATATTTTTTTCTCAAATCAGCATATTTCTCATTAGCCAAACTCTTTAACGGGACAATATACAAAGTTTTACCCTTATTCTCAAAATGTTTCACTGCCGCCATCTCAGCAACTAAAGTTTTCCCGCTGCTCGTAGGACTGCTTACGACAATATTCTTTCCTTCAAGCACTCCAGCTTTGATGCTTAATTCTTGAGGAGGTCTTAGAGCAGTAATCCCTTTTTCTTTTAAAATTTCAGCAATAATGCGAGGCAATTCATTCATAATAATTGGTCTAAACTTATTTGGGCAAAACTTATAAAATAATAGTGTCATCCTTAAATGTATGAATCGAGGTCAGGTGGCTGTTCCGGGAGTAATCCTCACCGTGCTCGTTTTACTAATATGGTATATATTATGGATATATCCTCAGCAGAGATACGAATTATTATTCGGAGAACAAACTAATACAGGCAGTACAACTACACCTACTCACGTTCCTGTTTATCAAACAATTGTTGGAGAAATAGGGCAGTCAAGCGGCGAATTATTAGACACTCAAGTAATCAGCAACTTATCAGTAAGTTATCCTGTAACGAGGACTTTAATAGCAGCATACTCTAATATTATATTAAATGCAAATGTTTTAGGCAGCGAGTTTAAAACAATAGACTTATCAAGTTATGACAGTGATTTTTATAACGTTGAAGCGATTTCAAGCTCAGTTGTAGGACTGCCAAAGCTTAGGATAGAGTTGAATAATACATTAATGTATGATAATTCCCTGCTTCCAGACTCAAGCACTAATTATAACATTACACGCTCAAATATCGAAGAGATAGGTCCTTTTTTGAAGATTAGCTGCGCATTTTCAGGATTCCAATTCTGGAGCAACCAGCAGTGCGGCTTGTCAGAATTAAACATTTATCGTTCAATTTTCTACCCTAGAAAGCTGAATGACAGCGACATATTCTACTTAACCCCTATGAGCAAGGATGCAGAACTAGTGGAGTTATCATTCACACCAACAAGGGCGACAACGTACCCTGTGGAATTATTCATCAACGAACACAGCATACTAAACTCGGTATTAGTGCCTAACCAGAGAGTGACATTAAGCCTTGACGGAGAATTACTCGGATTAGATATTGACAATACTTTCAAGGTTTCAGCAATGCCTGGAGCTGAGTACTCATTATCAAATATTAACATGAAGTTCAGTTCAGTGCCAAGCGGAATGGCTGCCAAGTACTTAATCTTTGACGTGCCAGCGAGAACACTCAGGAATGAGAATGACTTAATATTAACATTCAATTTGACTAATATAATAGAGCCCGGCGACTTAAACATTAATATTTTAAATACAGGAAGAAACTATATTGTCAGAAAAGAAGACATGATTCCAGGATTAAATCGTTTATCAATCAGCACCGCTGACCTGGATGAGTTCGGCAATAATCTTAAAGTATACAGTACAAATGGAAGATTAGTGCTTAGTTCATTAATAATAGATGAACCATAAAAGGGAATAGTGATTAAATAATAATGGCTGACCAGAAAAAAATATCTCCTCAAGAAGAAGCGATGAGAAAAGCTTGGAGTTACGAGTTTAACAAACCAGGGAATAAAACACCAGGCATAAGTAAGTCAGTCTTAACATCAATTGGTTTAATATTAATTTCAGTATTCTTCATAATACCTGCAATCATAGGAATGGTAAGTTCAGGATACGTGAACCTTTCAAACCCTTTAGCAGTAGGATTGGGCATAACAATTGCAGTATTCATATTCATAGGCTCGTTTTACATGCCTGGAATGGAAAAACCTACTCCTAGCGGACAATCAGGAACCGATGCTAAAAAAGAAGAAGAAGCGAAGAAAAAAAATTAATTAGGAAAATGAAGTGATTAAAAAATGGATTCAAAAACTATACGCATGATATTATTATTCGTATTCTATTTTATATTAATAATAATACCCTTCGGAATTGACGGCTGGACAGGAGGCACGACAACTAATTTCGTATTAATGAACGCTGCATTCTTCACACTAATTGGCTGCGTAATATTCGCAATAGGAGGATTCCTGCTTGCAGGATTTAAGACTGCAAAACTTGAAGGTGATGCGACAATACCAAGCGGGACTCAAACAGTCAAGATTAAGACTTTAGGAAGCGGATTAAGCCCCCAAATAATAATGTACAACTTAGGCAGAGTTCTTGCAATCGCCACATTCTTATTAATACAAAGCTGGATATTCTTAGTAAGCCCATTCTCACTAATGGGCGGAAGCTTATACGGATTCTTCATGCAGATAATAATAATGGTGCCGTTATTTTTCATAATGCTTAACTTCTGGACCAGCGGAAACACCACCGGCCTTTTTATAATAGTCGCAGCAAATATATTACTGCTGCCTTTAAGTTTCAGCTTCCCAACACTATTCTCAAACTTGTACGTATTATCAACAGGGACTAGTGCAGCAGCAGGCGGAGCAGCAGGGGCATCATTTGCAGTAATTAATCCTATGAGTTATTATCGAAGTGCAGTATTAAAAGCAGGACAGACAGAGCCTGTAGTCGGACCAACTTATGAAGAAATATCAGATGATGTTATTGGCGTTGACGTAGCTGTAAGCGGAAGATTATGCGATGACAGCGATATCATAGTTACAGCAAGACTTGACAACCAGGCTAAGTATGCATTAAGGGATGTATTTGTTAAATTCTCACCCATACTTGATGTTTATACAAGAAGAGATTTTTGCAGCACTCATTACAGGCCTAACTCAACTTCTCAGCCGACAGACACTTACTTTTCAGTAAAAATAGATACTATAGCAAAAGGTGCACCTGCAAGCAGACAGGCAGGATTCAGGACTCACCTTCCTGCAGATGTATTATCACAGATTTGCACAATGAGAACAGATATAATATTAAATTATCACTCAACAGCGGTATTCCCATTAACATTTGTAAATTATGATTATTACCAGTTAAGCCCTGAAAATCTTGGAACACCAGTCAGCACCAGCAGCTTTGGAAAAGTAAGAATTGATATGGGAGTTGGACAACAGCCCGTACCAGTACGCAACGATTCAGTAAGCAACTTATTAATGTTAAAGATAGGATGGGCTCCGAAAACAGACGCGTTAACCAGCAATCCTAAATTATTCTTATTCCTGCCTAAAGATTTAGGTTTTTGCGTGCCTGCGAACCTGGTTGGTTTGGGATTAACTAATGGCAGTGCTGCAGGTTTAGGCATCCCTTATTATGGAACTTTAGTAAGTAATCGTTCAAGAGTAAACGCGGAAAACTTCAAATGTTATAGTAATAGTAACCCAGGAGATTCAGGAGACCCTTGCAGTATTTTCAAAAGCAACACCACTCTTAATGCTATATTACAGGATCCTTTAATGGCTCTTTCAAATACGAGTCTGCCTACAAGTTCATCAATAGGTGTTCCAGGAACAGACCTCGTCTGCAACGAATTAGTTAAAAAATTAGGATATACTGTGTGCGAAAGTACTTTTAGCCCCTCACCTAACGATTTATTAATCTGCATGCTTGATTTAAACTATAGAACTGATGGAACTACTTTAGGCCAGAAGATTGCAGATGCAACTACTAATACATACTTAATACGCGCGGATGCGGTGTACGACTTCCACGCTGTCACAACAACAACGTACAATATTGAAAATTGTGATGCGATATGAATAAGATAATAATAGCAGTAATATTAATGGTAATAATAGCAGGCTGCACCACTAGCCAGACAACCAGTGAAATCCAAACACCAACCCAGGAGACAGTTTGCCAATCAACCGAAGATTTATGTATTATAGGAACGCCCGGATTATTAAGCGAGAACAGTATCTACAGCAGTGCTGACACGTACTTCAGCGTAATCTTAAGAAATAATATTCAGGGACAGGAAGCGAGCAATGTAGAAGTGGAATTGAAGAATGTCGGGCCTTTCAAGATAGTTGAAGGATATAATTACACAAGCGAAACTTGCACTCCAAACAGTACGGTTGAAGGATTATGGGACCCTTATAGGATAAGGGATGTTTTCCACTCACCTGACCCTTCATTCGCCGACGATTTAGGATTAGCTTATTCTAAACACAAATTATCAACAATGTATCCTGATGAAGAGATAGAATTCTTATGGAGGCTTAGGTCACCATCATACCAGGAGATAGCAAACGTCGCGTATCCTCATACGTTCAACTACGTTATAAGTTATGATTACAAGACAGGAATACTTCAGACTGTTTACGTCTTAAGTGAGGAGGAATACCAGAGAATATTAAGAGTTGAAGGTACAGCTCCAACCACGAAAGGAACAATGACTAGCAGCATAGGCCCCATAAACGTTGAAAGCAGCGTTGAAGAACCTGTAAGAATTCAGGGCAACAACAGCCAATTCACGCTCACATATAAAGTAAAGAATCAGAGAAACGGCATCCCTACAAAACCTGCAATGTTCGTATTACAAGTCCCGGACGGAGTGGAGCATGCAGGAAGATTCGACAAGCCTAGAGCATTAGAAGAAGAAGGATACTTGGATTTGGCTCAGGCAATAATATATTATAATACTACAGGAATCGGAATGGAAGGCGGAGTATGCTTCCCAAACAGTTATGACGACGGCAACGTTTTACTTGAAGGAAACCCTGATGCGCCTATAGTTCCAGGCTCCTCACTTTGCAGCAGCGATTACAAGATGATTTCATTATCAAACATATTAGCATACATAAGAGAAAACTTTCCGGACTTAGACTTAAATGGAGACACACCTAAACTTGTAGTCAGATTCATTTACCCTAATGATTTAGTAAGCGATTTAAACTACTTATACTTCCCTTTAAGAACAACCGAACAAGTGGCAATATCCAAATATTACACTTTCAGACTTAAAGCAAAGTACAGATACAGCTTCTCAGGCAGTGATAATATACTTGTTGTTCCAAACCCTGAAAATTTCGACACATCAACTTACACTCCAGGGCTAATGTGGGGTGACATGAAACCTTACTGGAATTATATGGGCAGTTATACAACCCCTGACAGCCGCACATTAAGGATATCTAAGAATAATACTGTGCTTGAGTCATACTTTAGGAATATGGGGGAAGCGACTAATACATTCCTTCACGTAGTTAACCTGACTAATTATAACCCAACTAACAGATATGTATCATGCAGCGCTGATTCAGACTGCGGATTAGATTACTGCAGAGAAGCAGGCGCTACAACAGGCACCAAGTGTACAGTATCAACATACTCATACTATTGCAGTTCAGCTTTGATTAGTGCTGACAAGATATGCAGCACTTGTTTAAATGCCACGTGCACGCCAATAAGCATAAACGGGGATTATTACAGCGTGGATATAGGATATAACACTGCTCCAGCGAGAATAAATATGGAAGCGACTACAGGTTCATCGCTGATATACGTACCTGTTGGAAAGAGCCTGATATTCTTCAATGAATTCCCTTACAGTAAAACATCTGCTACAACAATTAACGAAAGGACTAATTCTGTAAATCACAAATTAAATAATCAGGATATATTAGCGGCAAACAGTCTCGAACAATTGCAAACAGTCACTACTAATTTCATAAACGGGAGAGCATTCTTTGAAGTAAACCAGGGACAAGGATTACTATTATCAGATAATGACCCTATACAGACAATATTCGACAATAATAATGCAGTACAAACAACTAGCTTGAATATATTGTCAAGCACTGATAATGAAACAATGTTCAGATTCAGTCCAACATTAGGTGCATCCCCTGCAACCAGTACTGAATTAATAGGTGTTCACTACTCACCAATACTAAGTTCAGAACAGGATACTCTTATAGTATACTTCTTCAACGATGAAGCATTAGGAACTTACCACACATTCACATTCAACGTTTCAATAATGAACTCGAGTATGGGATTCTCAGGACGATCATTAGAACAAAATGTAGTGAAAGTATACGACCATACAATACTGCACCCTTCAGTGAACCCTACGGATACGGACAGCAGAACAATAAACGGTGGAAATTACCTGAAATATACATTATCATTCTCATCTAGTAATATAGTAAACTGCGCACCAACAGGAACGAACGTTCCAATACTAATAATCAGCTGGCTTGACGAGAAGAGAAGCAGTGATGGAACAGTAATCAGTGAGGAGCATGGAGATATAATAATAGGCCAGAATGTTGAAAGTGATAAGGCAAAGTACGGCTTATTTGGCCTGAACACGGCTCAAAAATTTTATAATGGAGTAGTAAATATTTGTTACTCAGAGTAAAACAAAAATAAAAAAATGGAGGATATGATTTAAAGTTGAAAAAAACAATATTAATATTAATTGCAGTATTATTAATCGCGGGATGTACAGGCGGTTCACAACAGACTAATACACGAACAGGTCCAGCTTCAGGAACATTGGAAACCTCTGCCAGTCTTGAAGACAGTTCAATACCTGCAGGTGAAAGTACGCAGATGGAAGTTACTCTTACAAACATGTTCTCACAGCCTTTAGAGAATATAGACATTAAGGTTGAGCCTACAATAACAGGGCTTTCTTACAACGTTAACGGCGCCACAAGCTTGGACAGCAATGATACAAGAAAGTGGGATATAGAGATAATCACACTCCCTGGAATGAACAAAAGAGTATATAATATTTACCCCGTAATATGCTTCGATTATGCAGAAGAGTATAAAGGATTTTTCACAATATCAAACGGCAGCGCGCCAACATCAGAACTTGACACATCACTTTCAGAAAATGGACCAATAGATATAAATGTCGAAGGGCTAAGCTCATTCAACGCGAGGAACACTGAAAAATTAGATGTGAAAGTTCTTTACGCATTCAACTCTAATATGGTCGGCGGAACAGGGCTTTACACTGACGAGTCAGAATTAAAATTCACTTCAGGATACTTCAAACTTGATGCGTTGAATAATAAACTGAAGCTGACAACGCTGGAAGGCGGAAGCCAGAACTATTTCAATAAAGATTCAACAAATACTTGTCCAGTGCAGGCCGGAGGCGACGACTTCGGATTCGGATTATGCCACTTTACAAGCCAGCCAAACTATGACGCATCCAAACAATTCGACTTTGACATAATTCCTTCAGGAACATTATCAGGAGAATCTGAATCCTCCTTCGTAACAGGAGTAACATACAGGTTCTGTTACAAAGCTACAGACAGTACAGCTCTTACAATAACGGAGGCAAGCTGAAAAATTTGAAAAACGCAATTTTATATGCATTATTCATATTATTAGTAGCAGGCTGCACCCAGCAGATGCAGGCTTACTCTGTGCAGGGTGTGTACCAGTCTGCTAAGACTGATTATAATCTTGACGTCTTAGTAACTGATGAATTAAAATTAAGGACTAACACTTTATTCAGCGGTGAGATGACCAGGCTCACCCTAAATGTGCTAAACTTGGCAGATGTACCTTTTGTTAACGTCAGAGCTATAGTTATTAATGCCGATGACCTGCATCCAACAACAGATAATCCAGTATTTGATTTAATAGAGCCGAACAATAGTGAAACATTCCAGTGGGACTTGACAGCTCCAAGACTAGGCATTGGTGAGACGCTTTACTTAAATAATATAAAAGTCAGAACTTATTATGAAACATACGCGGAAGCCAGTAAAGTAATACTTTTGAAAAAACCAGGAGACAGGACTTACGAGTCAACATATTCATTCTCGTCAGCCAGTCCTATAGTATTATCTTTCTCAACGAGTTACGAGACTGTTACAACAATCAATAACAATATTAAGAATTTCACGATAAACATGATATATTTCAACAATTACAGCGGGATAATAGACTATTATGATAACAGCAACATAACTGATAATTACGTTAGGTGGATTGTTTTAGGCGCGGATAAGAAATTAACATTCTACAATATACAGGATTCTAATACACCTTGGCATGACATTTCAAGCATGTATAATATTTGGAAATCAGATTTCGGACAAGCACTAGCTGATGAGAATATTGCAAAACTAGGATTAGCAGCCAGCGACTTGGAATTGAAAAATTATTACTTATTAAAGTATGAAACCATAGCAGGCAGCGGAATCGGAGGCTGTGGAGTTACAGGATTAACACCTGAACTTAGCAATATGTACTCAGAACAGAGAAGAGTGTTATGGATGACGAGGGGTACGACTAAAATTAATGTTTTAAGATTCGGTGCGCCTACTGTTGAAGATCTTACAGAAGTGCAGGTAGATGCCAGGATGAGTTATGGTTACTCGCAGGACTTTGGCGGACAAGACTTTGGAGCAGTAATATACGGATTAGGGTAGATTACTTTTTTTAAAAAAAATTTATGAGTTTTAGAAACTTATCCTATATAGTTTCCTCTCTCTTCTGTACTTACTTTTTCTGCTTCTTTTGTTATCTCGCGAATCTGTTCGTTAATCTTTTTAATCTCATTATTCAGGTCTGCGAAGTCTAATTTAATGTTCAGATAATTGTTTAAGAATTGGAGTACGAATTTGCTTTCCTTAATGCCTATGTGCTGCGGGTGCGCCCAGGTCGAAGCGAGTATCCCGAAAGCTGAAAGGTTATATTTTTTTGCAAAGCCAAGTATTAGTCCAGCGCTTCCGACTATTAATGCTACACTTTTTGGACCGTCGAATAATAATTCCTTATACTGCTTGAGTTTTTTCTGGACTTTAACATCAGCTGTTGCTATATGGAGTGTAATCTTGTTAGGCAGGTCTTTAAGTCCAATCCCTGCTATTGTGATTATCTCCTTAACGCCCTCTTTCTTCAGGAAAGACACTAAGTTCTCGGAGAATTCGTAACTATGAATTTGTTCTTTAGGCTGGTAATTGCTCAATAATAATATTATTTTTTGCCCTTTTACCTCCTTTAAGTATAATTGGAATGACGGCAGGCTTACAGTGCAGTCCTTATTGACCAAGACTATATTAGGTAAGTATGGCGAGTAGATATTGCATACGAGTTCTGCCTTAAGCTTTGTCTTGATATAATCAACGCATATGTGTGATATGTTTCCAATTCCGGGAACTCCTTTTATTACCGTTCCCCTTTTCAGGCTTTTCTTCTTCACCCATTCGATTTCGAAGCTTTTCATAATTGTCCTTTCACCTTTAATCGCTGCAAGGCATAGTTCTTGTCAGGATTGAACTTGCCAGGTTTCTTGTTAATTGTTGGCTTACCGCACTTGATGCACGTATCATTCAGTGTGTATTCTTTGCAATTGTCACAATATTTTAATGTCATATTTAACAGCTAAGTTTTTCATTAATGATAATACTCTGTTAAAGTAAGAATCTAATTCTTTGTAATCCTTACTGTTTATACTAACAAGGTATTCCGGAGCGTCGATGTATTTTATCTGGAAAGAGTTATCATCCTCTTTTGATTTCTTAATGAGTTCAATTATGAACGTTTTAATGTTGTCAACACCTAACGGGCCAATAGCCATGAATTTAACTCTTTTGTTAACATTCACCCTGTTCTTCTGGAGTAATGCGTTGAACGCTTCAATTAAGTGCTCTTTGAACGTTTTAGGCAATGATAATTCGTCTATTATCTTAGTATCTTCAGTGAAAGCTTCAAAGAATCCCTGCAATGAGCCATACTTTTCAACTATGTTAAAACCGTCTTTTTTGTAAAAATCTTCAAGCTTAATCTTGCTTAAATGGCATGCGTGCTCTATTACTTTTTCAATCCTGTTCTCATTCTGGGAAGCATCTTTCTTCTTCTTGGCATCCCCTGCTGACACTCTTTTAATGCTTAAATCTATGAATCCTTTCTGCTCATCTACATTTTCAATCCTGCACACAACTTGTTTGTCTACACTCAGTACGTCAGAGATATCCCTAGTCCATTTAGAGCTAACCTCGCTTATATGAATCATCCCTTCAAGATTATCATACTCTATCAGCTGTGCGAACGCGCTGTGAGGCAGAATCTTCTTAATCTTGCAAAGGACTATGTCTCCTTTAGCAGGTAAACCGCTTAATTTATAGAATACCATTATTCAAGAACTTCCACAACTTTTGCAACAATCTTTGATTTCCCGCCACTGCACTCTGCTAATGGCTCGTTGCAAACCAAGCATTTCACACTTGTGGATGCGTTGCTGAAAATTATCTGTTCATTCTTGCATTTTGCGCATTTAACTTTTACAAATACTGAACGCATTTTTTGCTTCATTCTTTTCCACCTATACTGACTATTTCAAATTTTTTAGCTCTTACTGAATTCTTGTAAACATTCTTCTTCTTGCACTCTTTACACTCGAATCTGATGTCAGGCCTCTTGCTGGTCTTGATTCGGTGCCTGCTTGAGTTCTCTATCTTAGGCCTTGGGAATCCGCCGTATCCATGAATTCCACCTCTGCGTTCATGTCGTCTACCTCCCTTAGTTGTAGTGCTTCTTAAAGCACCAGTCTTATGTTGAGTGACTCTTTGTAAAGTATGTTTTTTACAGTGTGGACAGTATCTTTTTACTTCTTTTGGAATTTTCATCTTATCTCTTCAGCCTTTTTTTGTTTCACGAGTATCTCGCCGACTTTTTTAGGTATGAATACTACATCCTCCCTCTTTAAAGGCCCGACTGTAGTATTATCCTCGCATAATAACGTCGGCATATCAGATAATACTCTCACTAATATTTTATTTGAAGAAGCTTCTTCTCTTTTAAAAACTTTTTCCTCGCTAATATTCTCTAAAACAGGTTTGTTATTCCTAACTATATTGTACACGCAGCCAAGCGTGTACTTTGAGAATAGTTCTACAAGGGTGTTAAATAACTGTTTTTCAAACGCCAGCATGTTGCTGGTATCCTTTATCTTAATGTCTGTTTTGGCTGTTTGGAATGCCTGTTCTATAATCTTCCTCTGCCTTAATTCAAATATGTCCACTATGCTTTTTCTTGCATTTTTAAGCTCATAATCAACGCGGGAATACATATCCTGGCTGAATAAGTTATCAGAACCTTTGTTCTTTTCAAGGAGGCCCTGCTTCTCGCTAAGGTAAGACTGCAATTGTTCGATAACATTCTCAGGGAGTCTTGTAATCACTGTCTGCGTACGCTCCTCTCTCTGAACTTCCCTAATCTTGTTATAAGTAATTATTTCAGCCCCCATAACTAAAGACTTATACTTACCCCCTTTGTAATTCTAGAAGAAGTACGAACTTTTTAATACTTTTCACTAACTACTTTTTCTTAATATTTTTCTCTTGAAGCCATTTTTTATAACTATAATTCAATGGGTTCTTTATGTTTTCGCAAATATTGTCTTTTTTGCAGACCCGGATATCCGTGTAATACATTGAAGCGTTGCAGTTTGGAGGCAGGTAGGAATTAGTCTTCTTCGCCCATGTTATCTGGGATTTGATGTATGAATCCTTTAACGGCTCCTTATTTTTCAAATTCCATGCCTTCGTAATATCATCAATTTCCTCAAAAGAATACTTCGCACTTCTCAGATAATTAATAAGTACGAATAATCCCCTCTTCTTGCCGTCCTCCATTCCAAGCAGTATGTTCTTGATGCAGGGAGGAAATTGCTCGGGTGGAACTTTATAGCCTTCAACGTTGCCAGTAAACTTCCTTCCAGTCTTCTTATTAATATCATCCTGCTGAGGTAATAATACTTTCTTATTATACCAGTCGAAGGATTGGATGAGAAGCTCTGCCGCTTCATTCCTCTTTGACAATGAAGAGTCCAGGTATTTATACGTGAAACCTGCCTTTTCTATGCCTGCATTTTCAGGATTGAAATCTGACAATTCTTTCCTGAGTATTGGCAAAGATACCCTGCCGCTTTTTTCATTAATGCTGTAAGGCATTCGAAATAAGTGCCTTGGTGATAGTGCAATAGTGTCAATCTCAAGAAGCGTGTAAGGGTTCAGGTTATTATTCTCCATTAAGTCTTTAACATTCTTGTCTAACTTTTTGGCCATTGATTCTATCTGCTCTATTTCTAACAAGTTATTCGCGAGTTTATCCTTTATCATTTCGCGAAGGTATAGTGCAATCCTCTGCGAGGCGATTGGAAAGAGTGTTGAAGTCTTTACGCCGTCCACTTCTTCAGGGAATGCTGAGAAGGGGATTCCTATGTGAAACCCGGTGCCTCCACTGTATTTTAATGAATAATTATGGATGTTATGATACTCTAATGCTTTGCAAAGGAGGTCTGCGCAGACTTTGGCGTAGTCTAATTGTTTAGTGTCAATATCAAGTATTAAATCCCATCCGAGTCTGAGTTCGTCCATTTCAATCTTTGAACTAACCTGGTTAAGGCTGAGTGGATTCCTCCATAATTCCTCGCTTATATGAAAACTGATAGCTCCGTTTCTTATACTGTCTAATAAGTCATTCTTGTACAATAATACGGCAGGACGAACGCCAAAACTTCCATTTGCAAACCTTGGCACTACTTCCCTGTTTGGGCAGATTCGCATGATTTCATTAATAATCTCATCCTGATTGTAATATTTTAATAAGTCACTCGTTTTCATGCTAGTTTCAATTAATTTCTATAGATTACTTCTTAGTTTTAATAAATTCCTACTTAATGATTGGTATGCAAAGATAGGTTGCGTTTTCTGCCATTTCAAATAGTAACTAATATAAGGACATAAATTCCTAATATTATTTGCTCGATGAGGAAGTTATCCCTTACTGAAACTAGATGCAAAAAATGTAGTGAATATTATACCTT
The DNA here is from genome assembly GCA_902385255.1 of Candidatus Tiddalikarchaeum anstoanum. Lineage (GTDB taxonomy): Archaea > Nanobdellota > Nanobdellia > Tiddalikarchaeales > Tiddalikarchaeaceae > Tiddalikarchaeum > Tiddalikarchaeum anstoanum. The sequence goes on from CABMEV010000007.1 coordinate 24,258, forward strand.
GGTATTCTGAGAGCAATTATTTCGTTTTTAACTACTAAATAGTCGTAATAAGAGCGATACTTTTTTAAATGGTAAAATTCCTTTTTAACCAGTTATGGTTGAAAAACAAATCAACAGCGAAACAGAGCCTAAATGCTTATTCTGCGAGATAATAAAAGGCACAATTCCAGCGCTTAAAATATACGAAAACGAAGGCGCAATAGGTGTTCTAAACATTAAACCTGCAAATAAAGGACAAGTACTAATCATACCAAAACAGCATCACTTATTCCTGCAAACAGTACCTGACGACATAGTATTCAGTATTATGAATGCCATAAAAGCAGTTACAACAATTCTTTCACAAGTCCTCCAGTGCCCGGGAATAACAGTAATGTACAACATGGGCAGCAGTGCGGGACAAAAAATAGGGCACGTAAGCTTTGACATAATACCAAGATACGCAGGCGACGCTGTAAAAATAGAAGTTCCGGAAACTCAAGTTAAAGAGAATGACTTAATAGACATGCAGAGAATGATAGTGAAAGCATTCCAGGAGTCAACAATAAAATTATTGAAGGCTATAAAGAGCGGAGAGATAAAAGTATCAGACGACGTGAAAGCACAGGCAGAAAAGACTTTAGAAATGCTCGAGAAACAAAAACCTCCAAAGAACCCCTTAAAGTCAGACAAGAACATAGACATGATGAAACTTGAAGAAGAATTAGGCAAGATTAATTAAGAAATATTTATAAATTCATTTTTTATTCTACAATCCCTGATGAATATACACGAATTGTATGATTCTATTCTTGAACAAGCAAGCATAATCAGCAAAGTAACAACATCAAGCCATTTACCTAAATATATTATTTCATCTATTGAGACAGAATTATTGCTCGGCGGAGTATACGAAGGAAAAACTCCTCCAACTTACCCTTCAGGTTACGGCGAAGAACAAGGACTTAGAAAACTTCACCAGCCTGCAAATATCACTTACAAAAATTACGGAATAAGGATAGGCATTACGGAACTCCACCTAACAGAGAAAAACTTAGACAATAACATCAAATCCTTAATCATGCTGTACTCGAAAGGATTACAAAAAGAAAATAAGAGCGGTATTGATATGAGCACAACAAATACTTTTGCAGGTTTAGTCTGCGCACACGAAAACGGAGTAATATCAACAGGGTTAATTAATAATCTATTCTCCATCGTGTTGAGCTTCTACCCAACAAGCAGGGAGAATTTTGGCGGACAGCCTTACCCCAAGGATAGGGCAGAAGTCGAACACTTATTTTCCGGATTAATCAAGCAAGCAGGAATGCATAATATTCCTGAGTTAAGCTTTATTGGAGACTTATTCTTTTTAATTAAAGAACTAGTTTAAACTTCGACCCTTGACGTATAGACAACATTTTAAATAACTTAGAAAATAAGACTTATTCTACGATATGAGCGAGCAGGAATTATTTCAGCGGATACTTGGAGACGTCGTCGCAAACGAAGAATACGGCCTTGTGATGAAGAAGTGGAGAGAGTTATTCAGCGTTACGCAGGCAGAGATAGCAGGAAAACTTGATGTCAAGCCCAGCGTGATAAGCGATTACGAAAACAGCAGGAGAAGGAGCCCGGGAATAGTATTTATCCGAAGCTACGTTAACGCACTCATAGTGCTTGGAGAATTACGCAATAAAGACCTGCATGACTCAGTCAAAAAAGAGTTAGACATCAAAAAAGCAAATGATAACCTGATAATAAAAACATTCAACAAGCCAAAGAATAATAGTTACTTGATTAAGTTATTAAGAGCAAAACCAGTAACGAAAACTAATTCATCCGCAATTAACGGACTCATATTCTTCCATGACAATATATCAAGAGTCCTTATGAAACTTCCGACATATAAACTGCTTAATGAGATGAAAAAAGTAGGAAGCTACGCGTACATATTCTCAAACGTAAAGTCTGGAAACCTTCCTTTGATACTGCTCACTTTATTGTCAAAGATTAACAAGACATCCATGCCTGCTCTTGTAATATTCCAGTCTGACAGTTTCAAGCCGTCAAATTTTTCAAAAAAGACGGCAGAGAAGAAGAATATCACTTTAGCAGTGACTGGCAAGGACGTTAAAGACATCAAAAAAATAATCGAAAAAATGGCATAAGCATTAACTCTTAACATATACTTGGACTATACTCTCAGACTTTAATTTATTATTCTCTAAATAATTCTTAACCTGTTCAGCGCCGGTTTTCATGTTAACTAACTCGTTCTTCTTGACATTAAAAGTCTCAATATTCTTGTTTAACGAATAAGACGAGTAATCAACGCCTTTTATCATAATCTTCCCGCCGTTTACAATGATAAGATTCATCTTGGCAAGCTCTTTCAGGCAGAAATCAATATCCTGAAAAGGATAGTTTAAAGTGTTAAATAATACAGATATGGTAGTTGTGCCTTTATCTTTAACCAGATTAAGCACGGCTTCAGCTTTTAATCCTAAACTCTTTGCATCATAAGGCTTGGTGTTAACAACAATTAGCTTATTATTCTGGAATGAAACTATTCTGCATTCATCATTGACTAAGAGTTTAAACTTTTTAACGCCGTCATTCACTTCAGCCATGAAGAAAGGAAGTAATCCCTTATTGTCAAGGCTGTTTGGTGCGCTTATAATATTAACAGGTACTGTATCAATTTTTGGAGCCGTTATTTCAAATTCTTTCCTCTCAACTTTACCAGCTTCCACTGTAAATTTCACAACTACGGGTTTTGGAGGAAGGCTTATTTTAGCATTATTGTTCGGGTTAACACCAACAGGTTTAAGTGGGGTATTAAGTTTAACTTCAGGCTTTTCTTGGACATTAACTTTCTCAACTGGTTTACTTACAGGAGTCTTACCTACCACTGAGACTGTTTTTCCTCCATGCTCGCTCCTTCTCACTCTAATGTCAATAAATACAGGCTTTACTGAAGCACCAATCACTAACGCAGTACCTATAGGAAGAGTTGCGATATCATCAATTACGCCTTCACCTATATTCTCAGCGCTGTTAGCTATAGCCTTCAAATCATTGGGATTCGTGACTTTATGGATAATCTGAGTATTGCACTGGCTTAATACATTCTTGTCAACCCTTGCAGGGCGCTGGCTTACAATGCCAAGACCTAATCCGAATTTTCTGCCTTCGCTTGCAATATTCCTTAAGATATAACTTGAAGGTGTCTCGCCGAAACTCCTCTCAGGGCAGAAATTATGAGCTTCTTCAATTATTAAAAAGAAGGGCGGAAGCTCGTTAGTCTTCCTCTTCTCAAATAAGTCGCTGCATAATTTGGCAACTATTATCTGCTGAATATCAGGAGGAACTCCTCTTAAATTAATGAGCGTAGCCCTTCCCGGATTCACAAGTTTGGAAACATCTATAGGGCTGTCTGAGAATACACCAACATTCTCTATGAATTCAAGACAAGCGTATAATCCGTACTTCATATTAGAATTCATGCTATCCAAGTGCTGTCTTATATCAAGAAGGCTGTAATTCGAATTCTCCTTCTTGACATCCGAGATTGCGTTGAATAATAATCCAAGCTGTGTGCCGCTCACTTTTATTGGTGTGAGAGTTGCTATCTCATGGGCTGACAAACTATTAATGCTAATAGAAAGAGGCTTAGCTCCAGGGTTTACGCTGACATTAGGGCTGTACTCGTCAACGAATTGTTCATAACTTTTAGGCTGAACATCATACCTGTGCATGAGCTCCAAGTCATTCTTGCTTGTGTTCTTAAATTTCAGGCTGGAGTACTCGCCATGGGGGTCTATTACTACGCAGGGCACTCCTTTCTCTATCAAATCCTCAACTATGACTCCGAGGGTATAACTCTTTCCAGCACCTGTTTTTGCAAGAACAGCCAAGTGTTTAGTGACTAAGTTCTTAACATCAATCTTCACCTGTATCATGTTATAATTATCCAGGAGCCCAAGGTATAATCCATCCTCCTTGTCGAGCCCTAAAACATTTTTTATAAAATTACTGTCTGCTATGTAAATTTCACTGTTATGCTTGACAGTGGAGTTTGGGACTTTTAAGACACCCCTACTATCCCTGTAGCCTATTATCTCGCATGTTGCAGTTATATTATTCTCCTCACTGGTTAATTCGATAACTTGGGCGAGTATGAAACCTGCCTCTTCATGGTATAATTTTATGTAATCGAATTTTTTGATAGCAGCTTCAGCCTTGAATGTGAAATTATGCGTATTTATTTTTCCAAATACTGAGCCTACGAAACCAGCGTTCATAATCAACTAATTAGAAATTAGCAACTTTATTTAAAAGTTTTCAGAACTCGCAAAGTCTTGTAATAGTGGTAGTAGGCGTATTATTCTTGTTGTTTACTACGTTGATGATTACAGGCTTTCTCAACTGGAAAGCGTCAAAACGGTTAAGCTTGACGTTATCTGCAAAGAATCCGAGCAGTTCAGCGTTGCCGAGGATTGCATCATCTTTCTGCAATATTACGAAAGGCTCACTAGTTGAATCCTTGAACTCCTCGAAAACCTGCTCGATTATGTCATGTTCGGAGTCGATAGCGATGAATAATATGTCATTCCTGTACTCCCTTGTTGCGAACCTCTTCTGGAAAACTACTTCCTTGTTGACTATTTCATTTCTTCTCTGGAATACTACGCTTTTCTCAGTGTTGCCGTAAAGCGTACGCTCAGGGTATCTTAAATTTTCAGCGAGGTGAGTTATTACTTCAGTGCTGTTGCTGTCCTTATGGCTTAATACGTTCTTGATTATTGTAATAATCTTCTCGTTCTTCAGCCAGGAGGGGATGCCATAATTCTGCTCTATTGCTTTTTTAAAATCTTTAACTCTTACAAAGTTAATATCCTCGTAAATCTTTGCTATGTTCAGCAAATCCTGGTTGTCTGAGTACTCTCTTAATATTGCATTATTATTGTGATGTTTAACTACACTTGCAAGTATTATATCCTCAACGCATTTTCTGTAAAAAATTATCATTTACGAATCTTAGCAAGGTAATATTATAATAAGAAACGAGCGGTAAAACTTCCCTTATTCCTTTAATCTGAATTTAATCCCGCCAATCAAAGGTGCAGTCTTATTATATGAGAAACCTATTAGCAGACCCAATAAGAACCCTATTATCGGGTATAACACTATTTTAGCCAAAGTCATCATTAAAAAAGTAGTAGCGTCAACGGTGTTTATCCTGCCTGTAACAATTATTATTAACGTGTCGATGAGCGTTGAAACCAGGCTGATTATGAAAACTATAACTCCCTGAATCTTGGCGATAGATAACGCTTTTACATGTTTAACTTCCAGCCATTCGCTTTTCATGAACATTAAAATAAACAATTCGCTTATTTTTATAGCTTTAGTAGTCAAATTTAATAATAGCCATTGCTATTGAAAACTTTAAATATGTCTTTTAAGGAGAATAATGCAAGGTCAGTGCTGAAAGCCGTAACTTACAGGATTATTATAATAATATTAGATTTCAGCGTGGTTTACTTATTAACAGGAAGGACAGATGTGGCTTTCGGATTTATGATAATAAGCAATATTTACACAACAATCGCGTACTACGTGCACGAAAGAGTCTGGAATAATATAACTTGGGGCAAACTAAAAAAGTAAAAATAATAATAATTACTTGAGCTCGCCCGGATTTGAACCGGGGTCACAAGGTCCCAAACCTCGGATCCTAGACCAGGCTAGACTACGAGCCCAAGATAAGAAAATAATTCAATTTTATATATTATAAACGTTATTACTAACTTTTAACAATAAGACACATTCAACAACCCTTATAAATAAATAATATTTACTAAAACGTCCGTGACATCAGTAACTGTATCTTACACAAATATAGACTTTAAAACACCCAAATGGGTGAAAAAAGAAAATATTGCCTTATTAGCTTTCGACATATCCGCCATATTATCCAAGGTTATCCCAAAACAGATGTATTTTACAGGCAGGTATTTCCCAAACGAGCCCTTGAAAACTTATTTTTTCAAACATCACGTTATCCTGAATAAACCGACAAAAATATCCGAATACATACTGCTAAAACAAGGATATTCCAACGAGTTTAAAAAAATAGACGAACTCTTGTTAAGAAACATAACAGAGAAATTAGAATCTAAGAATTATATCCTAGAAAAAATAGAATCAGGTTCATTTGATGTTATGCATACGCCAGGCAACTTGATGGCAAATGAAGTTATTAAAAGCCACTGGGAAGAGAGGAAAAAAATTGTAGACGAATCATTACTTATTTAAAAAATGAACAACTCTCTAATAAATTGTGAAGCTGATAAAAGACATACTGGATTCTAATGAGGAGTCTTTAAAGCAGGCTGCAAGCATTCTCAATAAGAGCAGCAACATAATAATATCCGGTGTTGGCGACAAGTACTACGCCGCACAAATAACCCAATTCTTAACTGATGCATTCTATAATAAGAATGTTCGGGTAATACATTCAAGAATCATAATAAATTACACGCCAGAATGGCTGGATGAGAACACCACATGCATATTCTACTCAGAGTCAGGAACCACGACTGAAGTGGTAAATGCGATAAAACTAGTGCATGACAAGAAATGCAAAGTGTTATTGTTCACTGACAGAAGCAAACAAGTAGAGGGCGTTGACATGCAGATAATAGTTCAGGGAGGAATACAAAGCATAATCAGCAACGCTAATACGATGTTCATTTACGCAATGATGGAGATTGGTCTTGAAGTGACGCCATTACTCACAATTCAGACAATAGACCTCCCTTGGGATATCCTTAACTTAGCAAAGAATATTAACCTCTCAAAGTGGTCCCGTGATACTGCAAAGAAAGTGAAAGACCTTGGAATAAACAGGTTCTACTTCTTAGGCGACGGCCCAAGATACCCTGCAGCGTATATAGGCGCGAAATTAAACAAGTTCGAATCAATCACGATGCGCAGCGAAGGCTTTGAGCAGATAATACCTTACGACCCAAAAAGTGCAGTAGTATTATTAAAACCAAGAGAGAGCCAGGTGAGCGAGCAGGCATTGTACGAGTATAATAATCTCAAGACTTATTCGAGGAATGCAGTAATAGAAATCGACCCTTTCAGGTATATGGAGCCAAGGGGCATAGGCAAGAAATTAGACATATTATTAGTGCCCTTGTATATCGTAGTGCTTGAGAATTTAATGAACGAGCTCTCCAAAGAAAGTGCTGGAACTGACAGTATCCCCTAAACCAACAGTGTACTCTATCTTCTTATCCGGGTTCAAATTAGGCACAACAACAATATTAAAACCCTTGGATGAATATTTTTTTTCCGCAGACATTACTCCTTTCTCGTTTATTCCGTAATGCTCGGTGCGGCCTAACTCTTTTATGAAATCCTCACCTGCAACTCCCCTGCTGTTTACTGCCCTCATACCGAACATGTTTGCTTCCAGAACGTTCTTAACGCTTATTGGATATTTTTTATCAGTGATTGATATTATGAAATCTATAAAGTGAACATTAACCCTTTTTAATTTGAACTTTTTAGCTATGAATAATCCCGCATTGACCAGTGATTCTGCGCTGAACTTAGACATCTCAATATCTTTGGATAGTTTCGTCTTTTTCTGGAATTTTATGAAATTCAGAGTTTCAACCTCGTTAAGGCCGAAACTGTCAACGTACTGCAGTAATTGTATCATGTTTTTCTTAATCCAGTCTTTATGCAAGTCGACGTATTCCACATGCACCATACAGTCTTTTTCGAATTTCTTAATGAGTTTTATCTGCTTTATGCATTCAGAAAATACTTTGCCCGCCTCTTCCTCTTTGATATGATGGTATCCTGAGAGGAAAATCCTTTTAACACCTTTGAAAAGTTCCGGGACCAGTAATTCTTTAGGTATGAGAGGCTGGCTCATATACGGCTGGTGGGATATTATAAGCCTGCTGTTTCTTGGAATAGTTATTAATCCATCTTTCAGCTCAATACGAGTTCCTTCCTTGTACTCTATTATAATATTCACCCTTGTTGGGTCACTGGGTTTCCCGGCATCTCTTGCAGGTATAAATTCTACTTCGCCGTCTTTAACTATTGGAAAAACCACGTTATCTTCAAAGAGTTTCGCCTGGCTTACTGAAAGCATGTTAGAGTATACAATAACTTGTTTGACGCCAAGTTTTGAAAGCGTGTTTGCGACTATTCCTGCCTGGCCTCCGATCCTCCTCTCATCGAAAGGAAGCGTATTAATTAATTCATTGTACAATTTTTCGTTTTCTATCTTTAATTCCTGGGCTGAACCGTTAACGAATGAGTAGGCAAGCGCCTCCTTCAAAGAAGTCATGGAATTAATAGTGTTTGGAAGCCTGCAGTCTCTTAAGACATCCTTGAAATCTATAATCTTCAAAAATTTTTCACCAATGCTTATTATCGCATCAGTGTTAATATTGAATGCGATGAATGCTTTATCTACTCGTTTTAGATTATCATAAAAATAATCCTTGTTTTTCAAGTATAATTTTTGCCATTTATTGCTGGCGGTAGAATATGTCTTCAAATGTTTCTTCAACCTCTGCTGTTTCCTCGCCTGCGAACAATCCAAACTCTTCAGCAGGCTGTTCTTCCTTCTTTCCCCTGATAAGCACTATGTAGATTACGCCTCCGACGAATAATAAGTACATGAATCCAAGCACCCATGGAAGAAGCTGGAATATCTGCGTATAATAAGCAACCCTTGTCGGGTCGCTCCCTACAAGTATGCCTATCGTGTTTTCGACGCTTCCAACAAGCACTAAAGCCTTGAATATGATTGCGAACACGAATATACCTACGAAGAAGATTAGTGAAGCACCTATAATTAGCTTGTCTGCTGATATCTGCGCCATGTATTACTTAAAATAGTTAAAGATTTATATACTATTTGCTTATCCTTTCCTTTAATGGTTGCGAAGCGCGTTTTTAAGGATACACCTATTAATGAGATTACCTTGAGGCGTTTTGAGAAGCCGACAAGCGATGATGCATTGACGCTGGTAAGGAAGCTCGCCATAAGTATAGGCTTATTGCAGCCAGGTGACAGCAGGGATATAGTGAGTGAATTATTATACTTATTCGTAAATTCTGCCAAGAAGAAAGAGTTCGTAACAATAGAGAAAGTGATGGATAATTTCAAGGATAAGGACGGCGGCACGCCAAACAACGTGAGAAGGCAGCTTAGAAGGCTTAAAGAACTGAATATTATAGAGCGAACAAGCTACGGCTACAGGATAAAAGAGTTCATGCCGTTAACTGCAATATTCAAAGAGTATATCATGAAATACAACATTGAGCCGTGCATAGAAAGGATACAGGAATACTGCAACTTAATAGATAACGTTAAGTAATTTCTAGTCTTCATTCATCAGGCTTACAAGTTTTATCAGCGTCTCTGCTATCTTCGTCCCTTTCTTGGTTAACTGGATTGTTTTTATTCTGCCGTCTTTCTTAAACACTAATAATCCCTCTTTTTCAAAAGTTTGAATTATCCTTACTGTGTGAGAATATGTGCAGTCAACATCCTTTGCGATAACACTAGCATAGCATTTACCTGTCTTGTCAGCGCAGGTATAAACCCGCCTTAGAATTGATGCAGGTTTGTCTCTTAAGAAGAGTTTAACTAAACTTTTTGCCTTGCTTCCGTCTTCAGCCATGAAAAATCAAGTAATACACTCGAGTTTATATACTTTATTATATGTATTCCTATTATATAGTTTCGACTATATTTTCAGAATTTTCAAAAATTTTATATATAATATTTTTAAGTTTTCCCTCAATAATCTTAGTTGCATCTATAAAATTATCAAGAATCAAACTGTTTAATCCGTTCATTAACTTATTCTTCTTCAGATAATCGTAAAGTTCGAATCTTTTCGCAGTAATGACTGATATTTTTTTAACAGCATTGCCATAATCCTTGAATTCATTAATGATAACTTCTGAAAACATATCGCCATCCGCGCATAATATTAACTTTGACAGGCGAACCTGGTCATTGAATATTCCGCGTACGTGGTTGAAAACCTCTCCTCCTTCCTTGTTCTCCTTTGTCTCCCATAACATATCATCAAGGCCGCAGTAATACCTAAAACAGTCATTGACATCATTTATTGTCCTGTTAGGCAAATCCATCTTGTTTCTGAATGTTTTAACCCCGTTGATTTTAGACATGTATTCAGGAAATGAGAAATTTAAATTATAATCTGGCTGCATGCTTCCCGCTTTTACTGAGAGCATTAACTGCATGTTAACCCTTTTAAAAACGCCGCCAACAAAAGGAGTAATGAGAGGGTTCCTGTTCGTTACCTGCTTGTAAGTTTCGTCTATTACGTTGCCAAACTCGGTTAATAATAAGTTATAACTAATCATTTAGGAGTTTTAATTAAATTTTTATCTATAAAAAGATTTTTGGATAGACGTTTGTCGATTTTGGCAAGGTTATAAGAAGTATAATGTAATATATAGAGATTGGGAACAATAAAGTTTAAAAACTAGAATAGTATTGCAAAACTTATGGCACAGATGTATGAAACTAGTAGTTTAGAAGAAACTGTCGGGCAGGTTAAAATTAACAAAGAGAAGAATCCTGAAACGTATAAGTCTCGAAATTTGGCTACTTACGCAAAAAGAGCATTTGTTCTAGATTCAATATATAATCCAGTATCATGTCATTCCTGTAACGGCCCGTAGATACTTAATTTTATAAAGACTAATTGTTGAACACATTAGCGAATACTTGTGGAAACTGAATCTTATAAGCGGTCTAGTAACGCGACATTAAAAGCGCCAATAGGTGTACAAATATTAGTTAATAACATATGCAACCATTCTTGTTTCTACTGTAGTTCTGGCGCGGTACAGCAAGAGGAATCTTCTAACAAATACAGCGCTATGAGCAATGAAAACGCGTATGAATTTGTTGACATAATATCCAGGGATATCAATCCATATTATGCTGTATGCACCGGCGGCGAGCCTACACTTTCAATGAAGCCGCTTTCAGCATTAATGATGGGCTTTAAACAAAAAAATATACCCACTCATCTTAATACTAACCTGACGGCAGTTTCAGGCGAGGAGTTTAATGACTTAATCTTATTATTAAAAAGATGCAATTCTTCAGTGTTAACTTCACTGCCGCATTATGACGGGGCAGTTTACAAAAAAATAACATCTAAAGATGACATAAACTTATTCTATAACAACTTAAACAGCCTGATTTCCGAAGACATAAATATTACAGTAAATATGGTTGTGCATAAATTAAACCATAAAGATGTCTATCATACTGGAAAATTACTGTTTGAAAAATATGGATTGAAAAATTTTGCAGCAACACCATTAGTAGTGTCCTCGAATAATCTTTTTCCTAATAAAAATATCGTCCTCAAACCTGATGAATTATTTGACGTATTCAGGGATTTGCTGAGATTGAATAGTGATTTAAACATGCAGGTAGACTGTCTTGAAGTAATACCCCGATGTTCCATACCTGAAGATATAAGATACAACGCTTCAGGATTGTTCAAACGCGCATGCAGTGCGGGGAGTTCAACACTCTTAATTGATTACTTAGGATTTATACGCCCATGTTCCTTCTTTCCAGAAGTTAATGATGACAAATACAACATATTGAAAACACCATTCAGCGAAATCTGGGAGTATTTGAAGCCTTACCGAGATAATGAGCATATAAGTGATGAATGTAAAACTTGTTATGAAATTGAAGACTGCAATGGCGGCTGCCGGGTTTTTGGAGTTGACAAGGATGGATTTACAGGGTCAGATTCCAGAATAACAGGGCCTATTTTTAAGACTGCAAAAAATGAGATTGAAAAATTATCACCGAATAATATTTATTCCTTTAATAAAGATATGAAATTCAGAAAAGAACAGCGGGATATTTATACATTCTTTAACGGCCAAATATCCAACAGGTCAAGCATAATATTCGTAACCTACGGTTTTAAACAATTTTGCGAAAATTTCATCAAAGAAACACGAAACTACTTCACATTAGACGATGTTGTAAACGCTGCAGGTGTTGAGAATAAGGAAAAAATAACCGAACTAATGAAGTATCTGCTTCAGAAAAAATACATATACCCTGCAAATAAACATGATTTAACCACTTCCAGCGAGCCTTTGGGGGAATAAGCAGCACTCCTAGACACAAACTTTAATATATTACGTTCTTATTAGTAGGTAATTACCATGTTCATGCAAAAAGATAATTTTTTGATTAAATGCTCGGATGAAGATGAACGACTTATAAATTCAATAAATCTCTCAAAAATATACAAAGACGTAACCGCTTTCTTCGACTTTAAGAGAAAAATCACTATTAAGATATACTTTTTAGAATCAGTTGACGAGTTTCATTTCTTCTCAGGCTACAAGTTTGAAAAGTGGATGTGCAGTTATACAGGAATAAAGAATATGATAACACTATTCTCGCCAAGGGCCATTGAAAAATATACAATACACAAAGCTGATGAAGTGCCTGGTGTGATAACTCACGAGTTAGCGCATATAATTTATGAACAGATGGGTCTTAGGGATATAAGATTATTAAATGACGGCATATCCAATTATCTTCAGTTTAAAGACAATAGCAGCAAAAGCAAAGAACACTTTAACCTCTCAAACATCGACTTCTTCTCTGACTCCTTAAACTATTACCAGGACGGGCCTGTAGTCATAAAAGAAATTATTGAAAAATTCGGCAAAGAAAAATTGTTCGAATTCTTGGAAGAAGCAGTTGATTACCCGAACGAGGAACTAAACGAATTGTTTAAAAAATTCTTCGGCGATAAAACAAAAAAGAATACTAAAAAATAAAAAAAATTATTTTATTTTTAATAGTTCTCGGATAATAATTCGTAGAACGCTTGAGGATGCTTGCATGCCGGGCACACTTTCGGAGCCTCGGTTCCTTCATAAACGTATCCGCAGTTTCTACAGTGCCATTTTGTCTTCTTTTCTTTTTTGAACACTGTCTTATTTTTGACATCCTCTAATAATTTTCTGTATCTCTTCTCATGCTGCTCTTCAACTTCAGCTATCTGCTTGAAGCTTTCAGCAACGTCAGCGAATCCCTCTTCCTTTGCAATTTTTGAAAACTCAGGATAAAGGCTGCTCCACTCCATCTTCTCTCCTTCTGCTGCTGCAAGAAGATTGGAATCAGTCTTGCCTATTACTCCAGCAGGGTAAGTTGCAGTTATCTCAACGCCGCCGCCTTGCAAGTATCCAAAAAACACCTTAGCGTGTTCTTTCTCGTTATCAGCAGTTTCTGTGAATATTGCTGATATTTGTTCAAAACCTGCCTTCCTCGCTTCCGATGAGAAATAAGTATACCTGTTTCTCGCCTGCGATTCCCCAGCAAAAGCCTTAAGCAGATTCTGTTCAGTTTTCGATCCCTTCAAACTTTTCATATTTAACCATTACCTCTAGGAATTACGTTAACAGCTTTAAATTTAAAACTTTTTACTGCACTAAATTAATATTTTATGATTCCTCTTTGTTTAAACCACTCAATCTGGTCCTTGTAAGATTCCTCAAAATTCCTGGGATTAAAGCCAAGCTCCTTAGCTGCCTTATCATGGCTTATTACTGCATTTCGTTGCAGTGTCTGTATGGAATAAGGAGTGAACACTGGTGTTGTTTTTGTAATCTGGTAATAAACTTGCGAAAAGAAAGAGGCAAAATAACTAAGCCATACTGGGACCCTGAAAGGAGGCTTAATGCCTGTAACTTTTTCAAGCACCCTGTTAAAATCATTCACGCTAGTCTTGCTGCCTGAGAGTATGAACACTTCGCCTTTCTTAGCCTTCTTTGCTGCATTAATCATTCCTTCAGCAACATCGCGGACATCGACAAAGTCGTACTCGCCGTCTATGTAGAAGAACTGCTTCTTGTTGACGTAGTTGACAACGTACTGGCTGAAAGGTGATACTGAAAAATCATAAGGGCCTATTATGCCTGTTGGGCAGACTATTACAGCATCTAATTCGTCCTGCTTCACAGATTTTAACACTTCAAGCGATGCTAAAGCCTTTGACTTATCATAATCCCCTTTGGTGTGCTCTGCGTCAAATCCTAAATCCTCAGTTATAGTGGTGCCTTTCTTCGGCTCGGAAAGAGCGTGGATAGTGCTAGTGTACACCAACCTTCTTACCTTATTACTAATGCATGCTTTGATAATATTCTTAGTGCCGTTTACATTAACATTCATAACTAAATCCTTATTGTAAGATACTATGCTGACAACTGCTGCGAGGTGGTAGACTATATCTACATCTTTGAATGCCTTGTTTAAAGACTCATAATCCAATAAGTCTCCCTCAAATAGTTCTACACCTTTGACATCTTTAATCGAATCAACAGGCATTTTTGGAGCAACTAAAACTTTGACTTTACCCCCAAGCTCGACGAGCCTTCTAACCAGGACATTACCAAGTCTTCCAGTTCCTCCTGTAACAAGTATCATATCTTAATCGAATAATCAACAACTTCTTTTAAAGATTCATCCAAGTTGCCGACTTCGTATTTCAACACCTTCTTAACACTGTCAGAGTCAACAAAAGTATTCTTAGACTGCAATTCAACAAAAGATACAGGATTTAAACCGCTCTCCAGTCCATTGATATCATGCCATAATTTCAGGAAAAACATGCCTGTTTTAATCAAAAAGTTAGGTATAGTAATTATTATTTTCTTCTGATTCATTATATTTAATATTTTCTTAATAAAATCAGTCCATGCAAGGTTCTCATCACTCACAACAAAAGTTTCACTCCTATTGACGAATTTTGCGGCGCCAACTATTGCTTCACCAACGCTTTTTACAGACACCATACACGTTCCTCCTCCAGTGTAGAATATGATGGGTGCGTTTTTGAAATACTTAATAAGAGGAGTCCATAATGGTTTTTTACCCGGGGCTAAGCCGAAAATGTAAGGAAGTTCAAGTATGACAAGAGTGAAATCTTTACCAGCTTCTTTCAAGCATGATTCCTCCTGCTCTATCCTGCTTTTAATATAAGGGTGTTTTTCAGCAAGTTTCAATTCTGGCCAGATTCTTGCAAAGTGCGCGAAGTACGAGCTAAGCAAAATACCTTTTTTAACGCCTGCTTTTTTTGCAATTTTAAAAAAATTAGACGCTGTTTTGACATTGGCATTATAGAAGAAATCATAAGCAGGCTTCTTTGGAAGCAGCCGGTCGTCAGCTCCCCCTGCAAAAACGACAACATGATAACCTGATAATAACCTGATTGCATCAGTTTCATTAAGCTTTGAAATATCCTTGATTATTACATTAACCTCTTTTTTGAAGAACCCTTCTTTAGGCGGAAATAAATCTAAAACCGTAACTTTATATCCTTTTTTTAAGAAAGCATTAACTGCGTGGTATCCTATGAATCCTCCTCCGCCTAGTATTAAAACATTCCTACCTGTTTTCATTTTTTACTTAGTAGAAAAATTTAGCCAGTTATTTTAAATTATTTGTTTGATTCTCTTTTTAACATCTATACTTTTTAACACTTTGAGCGCGCCTTTTGGCACCAACTCTTCCCATTTTTTGTCATTCTTATACATTAAGGCCCTGACGTCAGTTGCTGATAATTTAAGGCTAAAAACAGCATCACTGACAGGATAATCATAGTCTTGGAATAATTTCTTGGTTGCAGTATTTCCAGTATAAACAGTATCGAAACTTCCTGCTTTCTCTTCTACATTCTTAATCCATTCATCATCGCTTGGAACATCTGGCACTTGAATGATTTCATAATTCCCTTTCACGCTTTTCCTAATCATATCCTCCCTTTCCTCGGCAGTGAAAGGGTTTTCATTAGTGTAAGCTTTATTGCTGCTCCCTATAACTATCACTACTTTGTCATTCTCCTTTAATGCCTGCTTAATTAATTCTAAGTGGCCGTTATGCAATGGCTGGAATCTTCCTATAATTGCTGCAGTAGTCATTAAAACCAGTGTAATTTACTCTTCTAATTTTTTTTAAACCTTTCTTTTAAATGATAACATTTAAATAAGTGGTATTATAGAACTTTAATTATGGTTGGCGAAAAAAAATTCAATGATTTGAACATGACAATTATACCTTTATTAGAGTCGAAATTGTTAAACGCGGGCTGTAACTTCTTGTACTTGGATTGCCTGAAGCGTCAATACATCTTCAAATACGTGGATGAGAAAGGACTAGTCTCTAACGAATTGCTCTTTAAAAACATGAAGAGTTACTATAATAATCTCAAAAGGATTATGCCTAAAATAATTGGCGGCTTATTATGCAGGCAGAAAATACATGCCGAATCCCAAAGAATAATGGAATTAGAAAGATATGACACTGATATAAACTGCAGCGGTTATTATGATGCAGGCTGTTACGATTGCGAGGGATTCGATAAAAGCTGCGGTTTTTACACTAAGAAACCTGAAATATTCTAAATATTGAAAAATAAACTTTAAAAAGAATCGGCTTGTTTTTTTAATCTCTTCATGGTCGACAGCCAATTTTTAACAAAAGGATTAACAACGACTCAAGTAAATACTCACAGGGCCATTCATGGATTGAACAAGCTTCCTGAAAAGTCAGGAAAGTCAGCAGTTGATATTTTCATAAGCCAGTTTAAGAACCCTTTAATTTACATAATCACAATTGCTGCAATAATTTCAGCGCTCTTAAACGAGTACTCCGACGCGGCACTAATCGGATTTGTAATAATATTAGACAGCCTGATTGGATTCTTCCAGGAATACAAGGCAGAGAAAACAATGAACGCGTTAAAACATTTATTAAACCCGACTGCAAGAGTTATCCGTAATTCCGCAATTGTGAATATTGACGCTTCTGAAATAGTTCCTGGAGACTTAGTAATACTGAATACCGGAGATAAGATACCTGCCGACGGTGAATTAATGGAGAGTGTTAGTTTAGGTATAAATGAGGCGATACTGACAGGAGAGAGCGAACCAGTTCACAAAAAAATAGGCGAAACCGTATTTATGGGAACAATAATATTGTCAGGACGAGGGCTCATAAAAGTTTCAGTTACAGGTTTGAAAACAAAGCTTGGAAAGATTGCGGAATCATTAGTTACCATTAATGAAGAGCAGACACCTTTACAGGTCAGGTTAAACTCTTTCAGCAAATCATTATCAATTATGGTCTTGATAATCAGTTTTTTAATATTCGTTATAGGATTATTCTTAGGTATTAATATTTTCGAAATGGTTAGGTTGTCAATAGTTCTTGCAATTGCTGCAATACCTGAAGGATTAATTATTGCAGTTACCATGATATTAGTTATAGGTATGCAGATGATTCTGAAGAAGAAAGGACTTGTTAAAAAATTATTAGCAGTTGAAACACTAGGCTCGGTGACAACAATAGCCACGGATAAAACTGGAACACTCACTGAAGGACAAATGCATGTTGTAAAAGCTGACGTTGTCAACAGTAAAATAGCATCTTATGTCATGGCATTATGTAATAATCTAGAGGACTCTCTTGAAATTACATTATGGGATTATGTGAAAAACGCATTGAATACTAATCCGCAGGAATTATTTGACAAGTATAAGCGTGTTAATGAGGAGCCTTTTACCAGCGAGAAAAAATTTATGCTTACAACAAATATTATTGACGGCGTAGAGACAGGTCTGATTAAAGGGGCACCTGATATTATAATAGAGTTCTGCAAGTTAACGAAGAAGGAGAAAGAAGCCATTCTTTCAAAATTTGAGGATTGGGCGAGGCTGGGCTTAAAAATTATAGGTTTAGCTTATAAAGAAGGTTCACATCCTGCGAAACTAACTGATTATACTTGGGCTGGACTAATAGGGATAGAGGATCCAATAAGACCTAGTGTTAAAAACTCAATTGAATTATGCATGAGGGCAGGAATAAAGACTAAAATAATAACAGGTGATTTCAGATTAACTGCCGAGAAAGTTGCCAAAAATTTAGGGTTAGATGTTACAAACGGCCACATTCTTGAAGGATACCAGATTGATAAAATGAGCGAAAAAAACTTAATTAGTATGATAAAGAATGTAACTGTTTTTTGCAGAGTCACTCCTGAGCATAAGTTAAGGATTATAACAGCACTTCAAAAAGCAGGAGAAGTGACAGCGATGATAGGTGATGGGGTTAATGACGCTCCAGCTTTAAAGAAGGCAAATATAGGTGTTACTGTAGGAGGAGGCACGGATGTCGCCCAGGAGACAAGCAGTCTCATAATGCTTGACAGCAACTTTAAAACATTAGTCGACGCTGTCGAAGAAGGCAGAATAATATTTGATAATATCAAGAAAGTAGCAGCGTACGTTTTATCAAACTCTTTCGCTGAAATAATACTTTTATTTTTCTCATTCATATTAGGTTGGCCTGCACCTTTGACAGTGGGACAAATACTCTGGATTCACTTAATATGCGACGGCCCCGTTGATATATCATTGGGATTTGAACGAGGGGAAAAAGGAATAATGGATGAGCCTCCGAAGAAATTAAACGAGAACGTACTGGACAGACGAAGCACAGTATTAATAGGTTTAATAAGTTCAGTATCTGCAGTAATAAGCCTTATAATATTCGGATATTACGCGTTTTTTTTGAACGAAGTGGTTTTAGCTAGAACTTTGATTTTCACAATATTCAGCATTCAAACTTTAATTTACATATTTGCTTATAAAAGTTTAAGGCGATCTATTTTCCACGCAGGCAATATTTTATCAAACAAACCTTTAATCGGCTCTGTAATATTAGGATTGTTTATGACTTTAATCGCCTTATACGTACCATTCATGAATAATTTATTAAATCTGCAAGCATTAACCATTACTGAATGGGTTATACCTATCTCAGTTTCTATGATAATGGTGATACTTGTTGAATTGGTAAAATATTCTTATACTCTTATTATGAAAAAGTCATAAAACATGAACAATAAGGTTTTAAAAGAATAAAATTTACATAATTTTTAATATTTATGAGTAATTTTTTCATAAAGTTAAGTGTTGTATGTCTAGTTATAATATTAGCATGCGCTGGTTACTTAGAGTCGAAAAACGTATTCGCATTAAAATATGAAAATAATCCAGGTGCTAGCGCAGGGCAGATTAGTAATACTCCTTTAAATATTATCAACGTTAACAGCGAAGGATTCATAGTTTACAACAGAGGATGGGAGAATGTCAACAAAATAGTTGCGCTAATAGACGGCACATTTGTCGACTTCGAATTAGATGAGCCATTAAGCCCGGACAGGGGTATTTTTTTAAAATTCAGCCAGTCCTTCTACCACGGCAGTGAGAGTGTCATATCACTCGCAGCTGAACCTGTCAACGCATCAAATAATAAGCTCTCTTACATGTATTATAACACTGCCTGCTCTAATAATTACTGCACTAAGAGCTCGTACATAAACAATACGTGCTCTTACTCGAACCTTGAAAATGGTGAATGGTTCGGATGCTTTAACACTACAGGATGCCTCGACAACGGCATTGGTGAAAAGTTCTGCGCCTGCTTAAACGGTTCATGCGCAGACTCATGCGGCAACCAAATCTGTGAACCATGGGAAGTTAATTCCTGCCTTGACGACTGCAACAACTGCAGAGAACTAAGAGAAGACTGCACTTACCCAAACACTTGGTTCAGCGGAGGAGTAAACTCCGAAACAGGCGATTACTGCGCTTGCTGCGGCGACGACGGAATGAATGATAACTTCAACAACGGAACCCTTTTTTGCAGCAACGGAGTAGTGTTAACTGATGCTGACTCATTATACTCTTTCAATTGGGATAATAATGCAGATTACGCGCTTGGCAAAAGTGTCTGCGAATCAATGAATCATACATGGCTTTCTTCAAACATCAGCTTTGGCGTGATGAACTTAGTAAGCAATGATTTCGACCAAGCACTCAGCATTTTCAGCGCTGACATTGACACAGACTCCGACACTGATATTATCACAACCAATATTAACAATAATATAGTATGGTGGGAGAATCACCTGCCTACTAATTTCTGGAGCAAGCACGTAGTTGATTTCAGCGTCGTAACACCAGTTGACGTCTTTAGCGCTGACGTCGACAATGACGGAATCATGGACATCATAAGCGTCTCAGAGTCGCAGGATGTCATCGTATGGTTTGATAATCTCGCAGGAACAGGGACTTCATGGGATAAGCACTTAGTCTATGAAGGATTTGACGGCGCCTCAAGCGTTTTTAGCACTGACTTGGATGGCGACGGCGACTTGGATATTATAAGTACAGGCTCCGGATTTAATTCTAACAAAATAATGTGGTTCGAGAACATTGACGGCGACGGCGATAACTGGACTGAGCACTTAATAGATGACTTCTTATTCGGTGCTAAAAGCGTTTTAAGCGTTGACTTAAACAACGACGGCAGGAAAGAAGTTCTTGCAGCAAGCGAGATATCAAATGCAATAAATTGGTGGGATTATAACGGCACCATGTGGAATAAGCATGTAATTGCGGAGAATTTCAGGGGCGTTAAAAGTATTTTAAGCGTTGACGTGGATGGCGACGGCGACCTTGATGTTATAGGCGCCGCTTATTACAATGACAGCTTTGCGTGGTGGGAGAATAAAGGCAGTGCAGCAATATGGGAAGAGCACATCTTGAATAATAGTATTAGCGGGCCTTTTGCCATATCAGCTGGCGACTTGGATAATGACGGAGACATGGATATCGTAGGCGCTGCGTATAACTCAATCATAGTCTGGGAGAACATTAACAATAACATGTGGCGGCAGAGAATAATCACCAACTCTTTCAACGGCTTTGACTTATTCCTAACAGACTTGGATA
>CABMEV010000008.1 GCA_902385255.1 Candidatus Tiddalikarchaeum anstoanum
AACTTGTCGCCTGAGAACCTACATTACCGGTGCATATGCCGGTAACCTCCAGTGGGACATGAAGACCCTTTGAGCTTTACTGCAGTCTGTAGCTGCGTTATTAGTTTCGGATCATAGAGTAGCTAGGAGAATCCGAGATGCTTCCTTCGGGGGGCATTGATTCAACGATGTAACACTAGCATTTGTTGCTGATAACGCTAATCTTTCGAGAGACAACTACTGATGGGCAGTTCGGCTGGGGTGGCACTCTTACGATAAGATATCATAAGAGACCAATGGTCAGCTCATCCGGGTCAGAACTCCGGAGTTGAGTTTAAAAGCAAAAGCTGGCCTGACAGGAATCCTCACATCAAAGTTTCCTGCCACGAAAGTGTGGTTTAGCGATCCTCCACAGCCTATTTCTGAGGCTTGGAGCTGACAGAAAAGTTACCAAAGGGATAACAGAGTGGTTGCGCCCGACAGTTCCAATCGACGGCGCAGCTTGCTTCATCGACGTCGACTCTCTCTATCCTGGCCGTACACAAGCGGCCAAGGGTGCGGGTGTTCACCGATTAAAAGGGATCGTGAGTTGGGTTAATACCGAGGTGACTCAGGTAGGATACTATCTACTGGAGGTGCTCCGTGTCTGAGTGTAAAAGTGATTTAGTACGAAAGGAACGATCACTTGGGACCACTAGTGTACCAGTTGTCCGATAGGGCATCGCTGGGCAGCCACGTCCTAAGGGATAAAAGCTGAAAGCATCTAAGCTTGAAGCCCCACGCGAAACGAGACACGGTTCAACTCTGCCTCTCGTAAATGACGAGATCGATAGAAACGAGGTGTACGTACCCAGGAAACGAGGTACTCAGCCTGCGTTTACTAAACGGCAGAAAATCTTCCAATCTATAAGGTTAAAAAAATGTAGATCGGTCAAAACTTATGTATTTGGCTTCTACAAAAAAAGATTATTAATTCCCACTACTACTCGACACTAAATTTCATTTTTTTATTTTTTAAAATTCTAAACTAGTGATAACTATCTTGAACTAAAAAATAGTAGTTAATTTTATAAATAGATTTTTTTCTTAATATAATATCATGAATACTTATTCAGAAAACGTGTTTGACACACCAAATATAGAAAAGCTTGTTATAGAACATTTTGACCCTGAAGAAATTGATAAAATGGAAGTTTTATTATCATGGGCGAAAAACACGTACCCTGCTGATTTTCTTAAGTACGTAAATGAGATTAATTCAGCATATTTGGGCGCTAAAGTGACATTAAATAATATAAAAAAAGATAAAACATTAACGGACAAATATTTACAAAATGGTGTAGAATTAAATCTGGAAACAACAAAAGACGGATTCATGTTCTATTTAGATGACGTGTCCATTAAACAAATACGCAGCGAAATCTCAAAATCATTGGAAACTTCCTTGGAGAATCTGCCAGACAAAGAGGAAAAATTCGCCAGATTCATAATGCCTCCTTTAAGCAATGTCATGAATAAGGAAACAGTTTCCGCTTTCAAGTTTTTAAAAGAATTATATTTAGAAACCTGCTTGAATAATATTCAGGTAGAGGACAGGAGCAGTATAATAAACCAGATATCAAAAGAGTATAAAATTTTAGAGCATTATAAAAAGAATGGAAGTTCTCCAACACTAATTATTGGGAGAAAAGATGGAAAAATATTCTGGAACTTCGAAGATTATGATATAGAAAAATATGGCCTTAGAAGAAGTCCAGAAATTGTAACTCAAGTAAAACTAACACCTTCACCTATTACTATTACTTACCCAAAAATAAATATTAAACAATTAAAACCACTTGAAGATAATGAAAACGATGTAATAATACCTCCTGATTTTTTTGATTAAATCAGTTTAGAAAGCCTTTTAGGTATATAATTTCTGTCTAACTGCCTTATGAATACGAGTGAAAACTTAAAAGAGATATTCAACATCTACTCATTTAAAATCGGCAAAAACAGTTATGATACGTTAAAGAACAGTTTGATAACCGCTGTAGATATACTCTCACAGGAATACTTGAAACCAGACAATAACGGCGTTAATGATTTCATAAATATGGAGAATATTGAAATATACAGTTTAGTTGCAGATTTATATGCAATAAGTGTTCGCGATAAGGGTAATATTCTGCCTAATTGTGCTCTTGAAAAACTCATGAAGGATGCCGAGACATTAAGCAAATTCAAATATAACAAAGACAAGGGGGCATGCAATTACGCTAATTTCGTAGAAGACTCGTTCAAATTAGCCTTCTTATACGTGGATTTATTCGTTAACTATACCAAGAAAGGCATGAATGAGGCTAAAAAGTACGAGGAGAAACTGAAGAATTTCGTAAATGATGTTAATACCAAATTGAAAAAGATAAGAAAACAATTCTAAAAAAATAATAACGTTTATAAATAAGATTATTTTAATGGGTAATCGAATGACTTCAAACTCCTCAATTGAGAATGCTGATGAATTGTCAAATGTTTTTAATAGTTCATACACTGCCGCGTCTAAGAATATGGCCAGGAAATACTTAGCTGAAAAGATTAACCTTAAATCTACTTTTATACGAAAAATGCAGCAGATTAGAATATGCGGATGGGAATACGCAGGTTACAAAGTCCAGAATAAAGTTAAGGTAATATATGAAGATAATAGGAATCTTGATGAGATAAATAGAGACTTAAAAATATATAGGAGAGATGTAAATGATGCAGTTCTTGGAACTAATGATATTGTTTTAGTGCTGAAACATTATAAGAGCGGAAAGAAATTAGAAGTCTTATTGACTGACAGCGGGGACGTCAAATACATTACTTCTTAATCCAGTTTGCCTTTACTTTATCGCAGATTTGTTGTAATAATAGTGTATCTTCAAGGCTGTTAACTTCGGTCGTGAAATAATCATTAATATTATAATCTTTAATGAAATCATTTATGGTTTTCTCAGGAATTACGAAGTCTTTGCTTTTTTTGCAGCCCACTAATACATTATACTGCCCTGCCACTACTTTATCCCTTAAAAAATCAAGCGTGCCTTCTCTTGAAATGTCAAAAAAGTACATGAAACACTGCGCTCCTTCCTCATACTGTTTAATCAAATTCTTGAAAAAGGAATTATTCGTTAATTCAAATATGTATAAATGGTTTTCATCATCTTTTGATTTAACAGCAGCGTAGTAAAACTTGGCGCCTACTGTCTTCATATAATCACTTTTAAAATCTGAGCGGGCAAACCTGTTAAGGAATACTGTTTTATCCGTAGTGTCATCGCCTATTACGCATATTTTAACATTTCTAACGTTCATATTATCCGCCTCTTATACTGCGCTAATATGCTGTCAACAAATTGTTTAATTACAGGCTCGAATGAGTCAAAAGATTCGTACGCGAGCATTATGTTAGCGCCTCTTTCTTTGTATTGTTTAATCTTTGAGTCTATAAGTTCTTTATTCTTGTCTGAAACGCTGCCTGTAAAATAAAATAATACGCTCAAATTCCCGCAATTATCCAGTTCTGACAAGGAGTTATCTATTGCATTAATACTCTCTTCATCAAGCAGTTGTACAAGTCCTGCTGAGCCTTTTTTGAAGCTTTGTGATGATTTTTTGAACTTTTCCAAGTTGCTTGTATTCCATATTGTGAGAAAAACATTTGTTCCGTTGTCCAATTCCAGTCTTTTAATATGCTGTTTTAATCCTAAAGTTTTTTCATTATAGTTGCTGACTGCTTGTTTCTTTAACGAGTCAGGTCCAATAAGTGCAAGTTTTATCTTATAACTGCTCAATTCACTCATTCTTTTTGCCCTCATTTTTATTAGTTAATTCTATTATTGTCTTCTCCCAATTACCTGGCAGGTAAAGAATAGTATCAAAAACCCCGTTTTCCGTGACTATCGGGTCGTAAGCGATTATTCTCTGCGAGTCTTCAAAATCTGATTCTAGTTTCTTAACTTTTTTAGCGATAAATACGGGCTCGTATGCAGATTCATTTATTGTTGTAGCTGGTTCTTTGGGAGAAGGAGGAAGTTTAAGCGTTGACGGTATTCCTGGCTCTTTTGGCAGAGGAGGAGTTTTAGACATCCCGGGAATTTTAGGTGAAGGTATTAAGTTAGTTTTTACTATTGGTGTTGTTTTACGGGCAGGCACTTTAATATCTACAGTTCCTGTAAATAAAGGCTCATTTTTTGCAACAGCTTCACTTAATTTGCATTCAACCCTGTACTCTTCTAAAGATGAAACTATTTTCACAAGTTTTTTCTCATCTATTGTGTCTTGCGCCTGTTTTCCTATTAATGAACATAATAATTCATTCTCTACCTGAATAGGGAAAATGTCTATGTTGTCTAAGAGGGTGTCAGGAAGTGTTGAAATATAAGATTCCAAGTCTGCTAATTTATTTTTAACAATTGACATTTCATTTTTCTTAGCGGTTAAACTATTTTCAGCAGCTAACCTGTTTTTGTCCTTTGAGTACCAGTTATCTATTATTTTGTTAAACGTTGTTGGTTTTTTGTAATTAACAAGTGCAACAAACTGCCTGACCAGGAATGAATCCAATAATTCAAGGTGGTTAGTTATGTCTATTGATTTTTTCTTTGCATTAATCGATTTTTCAAAATTCTTCAGTTCTAAATCCAGTTCTTTCACTAAACCTGCAACTTCTTCTGACTGGTAATTCTTTAGATTCAGAGGCAGAGGAACTTTAAGTTTGTATAACGCCTGGCTAATTAAAGGGCTGTTATTTTCAAGTTTAATCGCATTCTCTACTGTTTTCTTGTCTAACTGTGATAGTTTTTTTACGTTTAACAGTTTCTTAATATCCGTCTTTATGTTCTCGTCAAGTTTTTGTTCGTAAACGGCAAAGTTAATTTTGTACAAAAAATCATGCATTTTCCTGAAACTTGATAATTCGTAATTGTAAAACATGCATTTAACAGGGAGTCCTTCAACACCAAAATCAAGTTTATAATCATCTATGTTTTTTAATATGTTGGATAATACTTCGGCATTAAACTGGTTTTTTCCCTTTTCAATGAATAGTTCGCTGCTTCGTGCAGTAACTGTTTTTCTTAAATCTTCAAGAACCGATTCGACGGTTGTTAACGAATCACTTTTTATTTTCCAGAAATAATCATGGTATTTAACGTCTGATGAAGTGGACGTGGAGGTTCTAACTATGCTTTGCACCTTAATTCCCAGATTGTCAGCAACGAAGCATTTTTCCTTGCTTAACATGAGGTACTGAATCCCGTATTTTCGTATCTCTATCGTTAATTCATTCAGGACGCCTATAATTGATGTGTCAATGAATTTTTCAAGTTTTGTAAGAACATTAAAGAAATCTTTTTTTTCAGAATCAAATTCGCAATATTTAGATTCAATTTTATCCTTATTCACATTTATCTTGTCACTATTTTGTTCACTATTCTCTGATAATAACAAAGTATCTGCTTCTACGCTTTTAATCTCATTATACGTTGTAATTATATTCTTGTTTACTCCTAATATTGCTTGAACGAGGCCGTTAATAGTTTGTTCTGCAAAAACATTCAATACTTCTTCATTTTTCTTTGCTAATGGCTTTTTATAAATATTGGACGTGTCAGACCTGAATAATTCAAGTTTTTCTAATACTTCCTTGTCTACATTTTTGTCAAGCAGCTGGAATTGTGTGGCTATTTCACTTATGATTGTCAGGCTTATCTGCATCTTATCATATACTTTTTGTATGGTGGCAAA
The DNA here is from genome assembly GCA_902385255.1 of Candidatus Tiddalikarchaeum anstoanum. Classification (GTDB taxonomy): domain Archaea; phylum Nanobdellota; class Nanobdellia; order Tiddalikarchaeales; family Tiddalikarchaeaceae; genus Tiddalikarchaeum; species Tiddalikarchaeum anstoanum. The sequence goes on from CABMEV010000008.1 coordinate 5,755, forward strand.
CGGATTAATCCTTCCATCTGCATCAAGTAATGAGTATACATATTGTTGTAGTTCACTTTCATTCAGCATGCTATTCAATGTTGGCAGAATATTGTTTGTTTTTATCTGCGAGACATGCTCAATCTTTGATTTTTCACGGTCTTCAACTGCAGTTTCAATATTATCTCCTTTTAGTATAGTGTCTAAAAGCTGTTCGTATCTTCGGCCGGAATTTACATGTTCTTCGTAAACAGGCAGGAATTTATCGCTCTTTATGTACTCTAAAACGCTTGATACCTTGTTAAGGTAAGATATCTGTTTGGTATAATCTTTAGTCTTTGAAAATTCGGAGGAACAGTTAGATATTGTATTTATGAAATACGCGTTAAATTCTTGAAACGTGTTAGACTCTAACTGCGGAATAATCTTATTCATGATATTTGTATATTCTTTTTTAACATTTTCATCCTTAATTGATTCAACCGCACTGCTTATCGTCGTTTTAAAGCGTAATTTAAGACTCATAAGCCTAAAAGCATAAAATTCTACGATTTAAATATTTTGTAACCATCCTGCAGTAACACTCCTTCTAAAACAAAATAGGGTTAAATTTCAACTAGGTAGTTAATTATTTAAAAAAATGTGTAGTAATTAATACTTTTATGGATGCGTACACGTTTGCATTAATAATTCCAGGAGTCATAATTCTCGCCCTGGTCTGGATATATAACAGCTTAATTAGCCTGAAGAACCAGGTTAAGAATGCTTTTGCACAAATTGATGTCCAGCTTAAGAGGCGCAATGACTTAATACCAAACCTTGTCGAGATAGTGAAAGGTTATATGAAATATGAAAAGGGAGTCCTGACAGAGGTAACGAAGGCGAGGACTGCAATAATGTCTGCTAAGAGCATTGAGAATAAGGCTAAGGCATCCAATGATTTGTCAGACAGTCTGAAATCATTATTTGCAGTTTCTGAAAAGTATCCTGAGCTAAAAGCGAGCAATAATTTCCTGCAGCTTCAGGAGGAGATTAGCGGCACTGAGAATAAGATAGCGTACTCGAGGCAGTATTATAATGATACAGTTATGGTGTTTAATACGAGAATCCAGGTTTTCCCGCAGAGCATGATAGCTAATATTTTCAAATTCGAGAAGGAAAAGATGTTCGAAGCAAAGGAAGAGGAGAAAAAATCCGTAACGGTTGAATTATAAAAGGTGTTTTTTTAATGGCTAGGTTAATGTTTGAAGAAGTATCCAAGAATAAGATTAAGTCCTGGGTGTTAATCTCCCTATTTATCATAGTCATTGGAGCCTTGGGATGGACTATTGGATATGTTTATGACGCTCCTGGTATTGGGATTATTGCAATTTTCTTCTCATTATTATACACAGCTTTTGCTTATTATGGAGGTGACAATATGATTCTTACAATGAGCGGTGCAGTTCCTGCATCAAAAACTGAATATCCTCACTTGGTGAATAGTGTTGAAGGGCTTGCTATAGCAGCTGGAATCCCTGCACCTAAGATTTACGTGATTAATGATTCGGCACTTAATGCGTTCTCAACAGGCCGTGATCCAGGACATGCATCCATAACCGTAACTAAAGGACTTTTGGATAAGATGGACAGGCAGGAGTTGGAAGGAGTTATAGCTCACGAGATGAGCCATATAAAGAATTATGATATCCGTTTCATGATGCTTACTGTCGTGCTTGTTGGTATTATCACACTCATTAGTGATTTCATACTAAGGTCTTTCTTATGGAGAAAGAAAGATAATAATTCAAGGAGTGAGGGAGGAGGATTAGTTGTAATATTCGTCATAGTCGGCATATTATTAGCGGTTTTAAGCCCTTTCATCGGCAAACTCATCCAGTTAGCAGTGAGCAGGCAGAGAGAGTTCTTAGCGGATTCGAATGCTGTAATACTTACAAGGTACCCGATAGGTCTTGCAAATGCGTTGAAAAAGATTAAAAAAGACCCAGACCCATTAGTTGATACTGCTAATCGTGCAACTGCGCACTTGTTCATATCAACGCCTTTCAAAGAGAACAAGAGTTTTATTACAAACATATTCTCAACACATCCTCCTATTGAAGAGAGGATAAAAAGATTAGAGGAAATGTAAAAAAAAATATTTTTTAAACAACACTTTGCCTGCTTATGGATGCGTTTTAATATATTCAATTTTTCTTTTAATGGTTTTTCTTATTTTTCTAAATGGACTTTATATCCGCAGACTGCGTATTATTATAATTGGGGAATAGGGAAAAAAAATGAGGTGGGGGTGGAAGGTAGTTATGATAAGTAATGGAAAGACTATAATAAAAAATAGGACATTTACTTACATTGGAGCAGTACACCAATACTTTAAAGACAAAAATTTAGTAATAGATAACTTGTCTGGACCTGAAGAGGGACAATTAGAACACGAATTGAAGCCTTACGAGGATGGGATAAGGACTTGTTACAAGATTAACTTGGTTGGAACATTAGTGCAGGCGTTCTTAGGTGTTGTAGCAATAGTGATACCTAACTATTGGGTTCCTGCACTTGAAGGGATTGGCGGGACGCAGATTACGAAGTATGTGAACAATTATGAGGGCAGAAAACACTTGAATGACGCGTATGAGATATTAAGTAAGTATTTGGCAAAAGCTGAACCTAAAGAGAAAATAACAGATTCGTTATGTCCAACAATGTTCATATAAAAAAAAGTAGGCTGTGGGGAAAATAAAACTTTTTTTCTCTTAATTACTATTCTGCTCCGAAGAATGATATGGCAATGAGCGAGCCTTCGGATTCGTATCTCTTGTCTTGTTTAGCCATATGGTTGCAGAACTCGTCCAAGCTTATGAGCCCGTAAGTTAATATATGATGTATGAAGCTTGAAGAGTACACTATATCTTCCATGCCGTGTGAATAGAAGAAGACATAATCGCCGTATGATAATTCAACCTTTCCTGTTTTTAAAAAACGCATCACGTTCTGTTCGCCTGTGAAAGCCCCGTATGATAATAATCTTCCATTTATTACGTTTCGTGGATTATTCCTGAACCTGCTTCTTACAAGTTTTCTGCACTCTCTAAGTTTCCAGTCGAATTTTATTGACTCTAAGTATTGTTTTATGTTTTTCATGTCATTGTTAGTCCTGAATTTTAAGCTGCCATTCTTGTCATAAACGCATACTCCGCAGTCGCAAATATAACTCCAGTATAATGTATTATTCTGTATTACTCCTCCTGATGCTTCGCAGCCCCAGTAATCATTCGCCAAATAATCCATGTTTTTCAAATTCTTCTTGTTTAATATCTTAATCTCATCATTGCAGTGCTGAAATGTATCCCGGAGTATTCTCTCATTAACATCAAGTTTGCCGTCCAAGTAATATACGAAAGCGTTGCAGAAGACGTCTGCTGCAATTTTGGCAGGACTAGGTTTAGGGTAGTATAATTTCATATCTTTGTAATAGTCTATGCTGTTAAAATCAGGTATCACATTGCCATTCACTAAGTCCCGGGTGATGCCGTCTGCCACGCACATAATCATATTCTTCTTATTTCTCCAGTACCTGAATGCGTCTTCAACAGGTATTTCATGCTGGCCTAACTTGCATTTAGAAAAAGAAATGATCATTTCAAATACAAGTAATACCTCTATTTTTAAACTTTAACTCATAAACCGATATATTATTGTTTTATGATGCTGGCAAGGATGGAGTTAACGCTGACCTTGCTGGCTTCGGTTTTTACTGAGTCTGTAGTGGCAATGAAAACGCCAAGCTGTTTCAGGGCGTTTAATGAGTCGTTAAAGAAGAACCCATGTGTTGCACAAACAGTTATATCCTTATTTTTTAATTCCTTAACTGCTGATAATATGGTTTTCCCGCTGCCTATTATGTCATCAATTATCAGGACTTTATTATTCTTAATCTCGGCTTTCAGCTTCGCTGTTATTTCATAGTCTTTGACGCTGCTTTCGCACCTGCATTTTTGGGCGGGAAGTTTGCATTTCCTGCATGTTTTCTTCTTGTCAAACACTACTTTTCCGCCGACCAATTCTAATAATTCATCGCTTCCCTCATCAGGACCTACAATTTCAACATCGCCTTTTTTCTGCCTGACATAATTTACTAATTCCTTTGCGGCGCTGACATTAGTCCACTCCAAGTTGAACATGTTAAAGTTTCCAGGCTGCCTGTGAAAATGAGAATCTACAGTTATAACTTTATTTATGCCTGCGCATTTTAACAGTTTGGCAACAGTTTTTAGCGAAAAACACTCTGTTGGAAACCATTTCTTATCCTGCCTGGAGTAAGCAAACCATGGAGCAATTAATGTAATATTATTAATCTTCTCTTTCAATAAGTCGCTAATCAGTAATATTTCAAACAGTGCCTCAGTAGGAGCAGGATACGTTGATTGGTAAATGAAAACTTCTCCTGCTTCATCTATATTCTTATCAAGGTGGATGTGCATTTCACCATCAGGAAAATATCTTTTAACGCTTTTGACAAAAGAATAATTTGTTATCTTCGCCAAATCTTCTGCTTCAGTGCAGGAATTAGAGCAGCCTATGATTGTTTTCATTTTCTTTTTTTAAAAAGCGAAGGGGTTATTTAATATTTTTTATGCCTAATTTTTCAATAATAAAATCTTTATCAACCAGTTTATATTCCCCTTCATTGATGTCTAATTTGTCAATATACAGGCTGCCTATTGCAACTCTCTCCAGGCTTAAGACGTTGTTATTGACAGCTTCAAATATCCGTTTTACCTCCCTTTTTTTGCCTTCTGAAATTGTAATAAACACTTGGTTATTAGGCAATACTTCAATTTTGCACTTCTTTGTTTTATAAGGAATAATCCGCCCTTCCTCCTCAAGTTTGATTGTGACTCCTTCAGTTATCCTCCGAATATCATCGCGCGAGAGTGGTTTATCCAGGAATACTTTATATTTCTTTGTTATATTATTATCCGGATTCGTGATTGTATTAACCAAGTCTCCGTCGTTTGTTATTATTAATAATCCAGTCGTATTCTCGTCAAGCCTCCCTGCGCATACGAGTGTCTTCTTTGTTCTAAAATCAATGTCAGTTAATAGTTCGAAAACGCTTTTTTTGCCGAAATTCTTCTCCTCTTCTGATAACTTAGTTGCTGACAAGTAGCCTCTCGGCTTGTTCATGACTACGTACACATCTTTTCTGAAAGGTTTAATCAGTTTCCCGTTATAGTACACGTTCTTCTTTTTCGGATTGAACTGGTAGCTTGGTGATTTGACTAATTCGTTGCCGCTTAAGGTAATGCTGCCTTCTATTAATGCATCATTAACTTCTTTCTTGCTTTTAAAAAAGCCAGACCTTGACAGGAATTGGCGGATGCGGAGTTTCATAGTTTTAAAATAACCTCAGGTATTTTTAAATAGATTTTTCTAACAAGTAAACAAACTTAATAAGTCAAAGATTCCTTTTTAGAGAAAAATATGGATAATGTATACGTCTTGGACAATCAGGATTTAGTGGAGAAGATTAAGAGGATTAAAAATGCAGGTGCAGACAAGCTTCACATAGTGGCTGATTTTGACAAAACTCTGACTAAGTTTTTGATAAACGGGAGGCAGATTCCTTCAGTCATATCATTAATACGGGAAGGCGGCTATTTGACGAATGATTATCCAAGAAAGGCTTATGCCCTTTATGATAAATACCACCCTGTTGAATTAGATGACACTATAAGCATTAAGGATAAGAATGAAAAAATGCTGGAGTGGTGGAGAACTCATGAAAAATTACTGGTTGAGTCAGGGATGAACAAGAGTGTCATAGATGATATTATCAAAAAATATCCTGATATCTTAAGGGTTGGCGCGGATGAATTCTTCAACTTATTGCACAGACATAAAATACCCTTACTCATATTCTCTTCAGGGGTTGGCAACATAATTGAAGGGTACATTAAAAAAGATTATGACAACATACACATCTTATCTAACACTTTTAATTTTGACAAGAAAGGGTACGCAACGGGTTATAAGGAGGATATAATACATGTCTTTAACAAGTCGGAGACTGCAATAAAGAATGAGAAGTACTTAAAAGCTATTTTCGGCAGGAGGAATATAATACTTTTAGGCGATTCTTTGGGAGACTTAGGTATGGTTAAAGGGATAAAATATGATACTTTAATATCGATAGGTTTTCTTAATGAGGAGATTGATAAAAAGCTTAGTATTTACATGAAGAATTTTGATGTTGTTATTACAAATGACGGAGATATGGGTTATGCTAATAAATTAATTGAAGAATTAGTGTGAAAAGATTAATAAGCATAAAAATCCCTGTTTTCTTTGTTGTGGTTAGAAGTTTCGCAATCAACGCTGCAAGAAAATGCAGTGAGGAACTTCTGCTCACTGAAACTGCGCGCTAAAGACGGCATAATCGCCGTCTTTACTAATCCGTTAACAGCAGAAAAAATCCCTCAATGTTTCGTGAACGATGAAGACTTTAAGTTCGAGGTTGAATTAGTGAGGTTGGAAAAGATTAATGGAGCGTTTTGAGGTGCAAGCACTACTTTGTGCGCTTAGTATAATATTGCGACCGTTCAACCCTTGCAAGTAATAGGGGAATGGTACAGAAAGCAGGGTATTCTCTAACCACAACCTTTTTATACTCTAATATGCACTTTTTCTTTCATGCCAATATGTGACATGTGTTCAACAGAAGTTGAAGACATCTTCGAATGCAAAGAGTGCGGCATGCAGTGCTGCGAATTTTGCGGGGATAAGGATAAGAAATTATGCGATGTCTGCAAGCAGCATTCCAAAGGCGGAAGCAGCGAAGATGAAAATGAAGAGTTTGAAGAAGAATCTGAAGATGAAGAAGAGTACTAAAAAATGAAAAACAACAAATTACCTGCAAGTGCAGGCGGAATAGTGCAGTATTATGATGAAGCAACAAGCAAAGTGAATATTTCGCCAAAACAATTAGTATTCGTAAGCATATTCTTTGTCATACTCATCTTAATTCTAAAATGGACTAACTTATTCGGATTATAAAAAAATAAAAAATATTTTTAAAAGCATACGGATTAGTTTTTCTCAATGAATTTTTTTGATGCATTATTCGATGCAAAAATAGTTGCAGTAATAGGCGCCAGCAATAAGAAAGGAAAAGTAGGCACAACCGTATTTAACAACTTGTTAAGAAGCGGGGTTAATGTAATACCTGTTAATATTAACACTAAATGGATTGGCGTGCATAAATCTTATGAGAAAATAACTGATTATCAGGGAGTAATAGACCTCGCTATTATATGCATTCCTGCACAATTCGTCCCAAGAACAGTCGAGGAGTGCGGCCATAAAGGCATACACTCAGTCATAATTATAAGTTCAGGATTTGCAGAGGTGGGCAATAAAGAATTAAATGACGAATTAGAACGCGTATGCAAAACTAATAATGTTGAAGTTCTAGGTCCTAACTGCCTTGGCGTTATAAACTGCAAGAATAAGTTAAACGCGAGCTTTTTCAAAAAAGTCCCGAAGTATGACACTACAGCGTTTATTTCACAATCAGGAGCTCTTGGAACCGCAGTGCTCGATAAGGCATTGTTGAAAAACGAGGGTTTTTCCAAATTCATAAGCGTCGGCAATATGTTAAACACCCAGTTTCACGAAATCATCGAATACTTAAACCAGGATCCTGAGACAGAAGTAATATGCATGTATGTTGAATCATTAAAGAAAGGCAGGGACTTTATCAGGGTTGTAAAACACACGAAAAAGCCTTTAATAATTTTAAAAGCAGGTAGGAGCGAGAGCGGTGCAAAAGCTGCATCAAGCCATACTGGAAGCTTGGCAGGAAGCAGCAAAGTATACGACGGCATATTCAAGCAGTTTAACATATTATCAGTTAATACGCTGGATGAATTGTTCTCACTGGCTAAGATGATTAAGACAGCAAAAAAGCCTGAGTCTAAAAACGTCTGCATAGTCACGAATGCAGGAGGGCCAGGGGTATTGGCAAGCGATGCCTGTGAAAACTTCGGATTAACTATTGCAGCACTGCCTGAGAACCTGAAAGCGAAGCTCAACGAGAAACTGCCTTCAAACTGGAGCCATAATAATCCCATAGATGTGATAGGTGACGCGATGAGCGACAGGTATATTGAAGTGTTCAAAAACGTCAGCAATAAAGATTTCTACAGCATACTCCTTTGCATATTAACACCTCAGGATATGACAGAGCCTGAACAGACAGCGAACGCAATCATACACTTTGAGAAAGAAAACAAGGATAAAAGCGTATTCACATGCTTCATGGGAGGGGAACGCTTAATAGAGGCGAAAAAAATATTGGAGCAGAATAATATAATAAATTTTGAAGAACCTTACGATTTTGCAAGAATAGTCTCGAAACTTTAAAAGAAATGCGTCGCTGCATGCCGAATAATAAGATTTTAAAAGATTTGAAAAATCAATAAATGTTATTCATGAAATTCAGATTTAGCTATATAGTATTAATCATCATGCTCTTAAGCCTGTTCGTTAACGGCATGGATTTAACGCACCACCTTCATAATTCATGGCTTTACAACCAGATGATTGAAAAATTAGACTTCTTAGGCACCGACCCTTACTTTCAAAGCCAGATAACTTACGCTTACGGAGTTCCTGCTTATTTATTATCAGGCCTCCTTTGGTCAATATTCAGCATACACACGGTTGACATACTCATGGGTATTTTTCTAGTTATCGAATACGTACTGCTCATTAAATGGTTTAAAAATGACGACACCTGGATTTGGGCGTTAATGCTTGTAAACTTGTTCTTCACGACTTGGGACTCTTATGTTGCAGCATTCAGTAACTGCTTATTCTGGATTGCGAGTTACGCTTACTTTAATAAGAAAAACTGGTGGAGTATCCCCCTCCTTATTGCAGCATTCAACCATCCTTTCACATTCGCAAGCTCATTATTCTTCGCAGTGCACTCACCTGCACTATTAGTTCCGCTTAGTGCAGTAATGACGTACTTTGTCATTGCTGGAAAATTATTCACATCAAACATATTCCTCCCTATTTACACAATATTCGTGCTCGTGATTAGGGTAATAATCAATCTTTTGCCGATAATGGTATTATCCAGCAAAGGCAAAATAAAACTGAATGATATGAAGATTCTTGAAACATTAAGCAAAGTAAAGCTGAAACTGCCGGCATTATTATTAATACTCATACTGGTTGGTTCAACCGAGCTTTTCCTCGCAATATACGCATTAACTTACCAGCCTCCAAAAAGCATGATAGATATCACTATGTTTGAAGGAATACCTCTTGTAAACGGCACAGTGAGAGCGGTGGATTACATATCCCTCCCTAGCGTGTACATCCTCCCTTCATATAATTTCACATTGGAAGCTGGAAGTTTCAGGGAGAATAACCCGCAGCACATGATTAAGATAACATGGGCTAACGCTTCAGATTACCTGCATTTTTTAGAGGGGAATAATATCAGCTACGTATTGTTCTGCAAGATGTGCAATCCGCAGAGCAATGAAAGAGAAATGCTGAATAGTTTCAACCTGACATGGGAGAATGATTACTACTACTTATACAAGATTAAATAAAAATTTTATTCCAGGGTCTCCATCCTGGCATCGACTACGTAATAATTGCTCTTATCGAATATTATCGGGTTCAAATCCAATGTTTTAATGCGTTCCTTATCTGCAATCTGAGATAACTTCACCAATAACTTCTTTACAACTGCCTTATTCACCTTATCAGCGCCCCTGAACCCTTCCAATAACTTCTTAGTTTTCAATTCTTCAATCATCTCTTCAGCATCATCAAGATTTATAGGACACGCCCTGAAGGATACATCCTTTAATAATTCAACAAATACTCCTCCAGCTCCGAGCATTATTATAGGTCCGAAACTGTCATCGTACTGGAGTCCTATAATTAATTCCACACCCTTAACCTGCTCCTGTATGACAACACCTTCCCCTAATTTTATTAATCTTTTAAACTCTTCAACAAGCTCATTCTTGCTGTTAATGTTTAAAACTACACCCTTAACGTCGCTTTTATGGCTGAATTTTTCACTGTTAATCTTCAAAACTACAGGCTTGTTTAACCTGTCAAAAGCGAGATTTAACTCCTTCAAATTCTTGCATTCGTAAAATCTTGCAATGTTAAAACCCCTCGTTTTCATAAAACGCAGCGAATCAGTGACGCTAAACATAGACTAATACTGATAACATAATAGTTTTTAAAATTATTCCATTTCTTTAATTGAAAACTTTTAAAAAAGTACGATTCTCATTAATTACTTAATATTTTGACTCGGTAGCTCAGTTTGGATAGAGCGACTGCCTTCTAAGCAGTAGGTCGAGAGTTCAAATCCCTCCCGGGTCGCTAAAAAGACCATGATGAATAATAGCGTAAGCAGTATATCTAAAGTAACAATACCTGTGGGGTTTTTATCACTTATACTAATTCCATCATATATCATATTATACTTATTCATCTGGTATTTCAAGACTTTTTTCACCTCAGACTATTTCATAGCGCTTTTTCCTCTAGTATTGCTGGGATTATACCTGTTATTGATATTAATTGTAATAATCGAAGCTAAGGTAATACTTGCAGTTATTAACAGGACTGGCAAGGAAGGATTATTCCCTGCTAAAGGCAGTGAGTACGCAGTTCTTTACTGGTCATTAAACAGTCTCTTTGTCGGCGTTATTGAATCACTTCTTGATAAATTAATCATCCCAAAAGGAGTGAGCGGGGAAGTCATATATTCACTCTTTGGGGGAAAGCACGGAAAGCTCGGATTCATCTCGACGCCTTTAGCCGACCCTTACCTTATTGAAATAGGGGATAATTCAATCATTGGAAGGGATGCATTAGTCACAGGGCACTACATAGTTCACGACAAGATTTACATCAAGAAAGTAATAATCGGAAAAAACGTGACTATCGGCGCTCATTCTACAATAAGCCCGGGCGCAGTCATAGAGGATAACGTGGTAGTCGGAGCTAACAGTTTCGTAAAAAAAGATATGGTTCTTGAAAAGAATTCAATCTATGCCGGCAGCCCTGTAAGATTAATCAAAAAAAATGAGCATTAATCATATACTGAAACGTTCAGTTCTTTCTTAACTACTTCTTTTATGGCCTGTAATTCCTCAATGTATCTTATTACTAATGGCAGTAAAACTCTCGGCCAATACCACCACTTTAAGTATATGAACAAGAACCTGCTTAGAATACTGTTATTGCGCCACGTTTTTTTATAATCAATCTCGAAAGTGTAACTTGGTGCGAATATGCCCATTACTTTATCCCCAACGATACGGTAAGCATTATTTCCGAGTTTGAATTTGATACGTGAAAAAGTATCTATGTTCTTGTAAGCAACCCATTCCCAATATCGTTTCTCTGAGCCGTCGCCGTTGTCCGTTGTTATATACGTTGTCTCCTGGACTTTCAGCCCGAATTTTTCAATAAGCAACGTGTACATGTTAATATAATATGGTCCAAGTTTGACTATACTGCCTTTATTCTTGATTCCTAACTTGCCTAAAGGGTATTCTCCTGTGTTTATCAGCGCTTCAAAGTCAACCATTTCAAATTATTATAAAACTTTTCAGTTATTAAAAACGTTTTCTAAACAGCACCCGCAAAAGGTTTTAAAAGTTTAAAAAAACCTATATTTAGAATTAGAAAAGACTCGGTAGCTCAGTTTGGATAGAGCGACACCCTCCTAAAGTAATGAAGAAAAACTAAAGGTCTGACAAAATATGATGAAACTGACCTACTCTGAATTTGGAGACAGGTGTAGGTCGAGAGTTCAAATCCCTCCCGGGTCGTTTTTAACATTTTTTCTCTAGTCCAGGTCTCTTTTTCGAAAAAGAGAAGTGGGTTTTAATCCCTCCCGGGTCGCTAATTTTTTCCTTTAAATTGCGCTTTCATATCTCTCAATAGAACTCCTGAATTTTTCGACAAGTTCGATAAAATCAGATTTTAAAGCCCACATTTTAAGATTTGAAAAAAACCCTTTTTTATCCTCTAAATTGCAGAAGCCTTTTAGCGAATCTTCATTAACATAGTTAATCTTGAATGTGTATACTGTGTGCATGTTCTTGTCGAGCTTGTTCAACGCGCTAGTCGTGTATGAAAGTATGTTTAAGAATTTCTTCTTGCATGTATCATCGAGAGTTGCGTAGTAAAGCCATACTTTGTTCGAGTCAGACTTGTATAATTTCATCAATTTGCCCATTGAGGAATACGCATTTGAATCGTCATAATAGCTTTTGTAATCTATCACATTTTGAAACAGAATCATAACTAAGTCATCACTCTTATTTGGAGCAGCTGTACATGCATTAAATTCTGCAATTTCGGTTATCATAGAGACTTTAACAAAGAGAGCCAACTGCCTATAAAGCTTGTTAGTACACCTACTTTTCCTGAAGAAGTATCCATGGCGGATAATCAGGAATCCTGCTCTTAAAATCAAAAGAATAATACTCTTTATTATCGCGTATTTCAGTTTTCTTAAAACCTCTTTTTACATAAAGAGGGCGCATTCTCCAATTTTCTTTAGTTTCAATGAGGAATCCTGTTATTCGTTTAATATTCCTCTTTTTGGCCAAGTTCATTAAGTAGATTAGGAGCGTTTTTCCAACACCTCGACCCATGGTCCTGCAGCTTATTGTGAAATCCTTAATCAGCCACTCGTTATTTCTTTCCTCAATCACTGACTCCCCTATTATGCCGTAATCGCCGAATTTGTCAGTCAATTCAGCAACTAGAATGAGGTCATTGGTTTTTCGGAGCGTATCAAGCGACATCCTGCTGTTTGTAGCGTTTAACTCGTTAGTTCTCGCTATAAGCTGCGCTACCCTTTCCAAATCCTCAGGCTTAGCTCTTCGCACAGTCATTACTAAATTGCATGATTTTAAGAAGTCAAAAAAGTCCCCATTATACTCTTTCTCAGCACAAACCCTGTCCTCTTGTTGTTTGATTATTTCAACCCTGTCATTCTCAACATTAAGGTATGGCAATAAATCTATAATATTGTTGAAAAATACGCTTTTCACGCCAGTAGTCTGTGACACTTCCTCCCTCTGAAAGATGTCATCATCCACGAATAATGCCTCAATGGGGCTTACTTTAAACTCGTTAAGCAGTTCTTTAACGTATAAGCTTTTCACGCCCCATCCTATTCTTTTAGCGCTGAAGAATTTTAATATATCAAATTTTTCCAATAATTTAACTGCGTCGTCCTCGTTATTCCTTGAGCATATTACGTTCTTAATATCCCTCTTTGTAAGCTCCTTAAGGACTGACGCTGCACCTTTCTTTAAGGTAATCTTGTCACGGTCATCATAGTATACTGAACCATTCCATAATGTATTATCAAGGTCCCAGATTACTATTTTCACCATCAAGTTTAAATAAAGCCTTTAAATTTTAAAAGTAGTGGTTGTTAAAAAAAGGCTTTTATACGTTGACGCTTTCAGGGGATTAGCTATAGTCTTAATGGTTTTCCTGAACGTGTTCGATTACGTCAGCGTTTATGATATACATACTGAGGAGCCGTTCTACATCTTATTATTAAACAGTGTTACAATACTTCCTCCAATATTATTGTTCAGCTTCGTCTCCGGGATGAGCGCTTTATTATTGACTGATAGTGTTAAAAAGAAAACTCTTAATTTCTTGCAGTTCATAAAAAAAGTCACATTAAGGTATGGCAAGTATTTCCTGCTCAGCATCCCTTTCACATTTTTCATGTGGGGTCTTAAAGTATTTTACACTTGGGAGGAGGCAATACAAGGATTAAGCATCAGTTCAATAATAACCTGCCTAATATTATACTATGTTCGGGATAAGAGGAAACTAATATGTTTAACTGTAATAATCTACTTATTGCAGTCTTTCTTATTATTCTCGTGGCGCTCATACGGCTTCACAGGAAGCATACCTTTCTCTGATGATTTTACGATTTTAGGATTACTGGTTAATCTAATCTTCAGGGGATGGTTTAGTATTTCAAACCTTGTCCCTTTCATGCTTGTTGGCGCCGTATTTCTTGAAAACTTCAGGGAAAGCAGAGTTAATCTTAACATATTAATTGCCTTGGCATCTTTTTTAGTAGTAATAACGTTATGGCCTATTGTTCCTGTTGATTACTACATGCGCAGCTTCACCTTAATATTTTACGTCGCTGGAATGTGCGGAGTTATAACTTCGATTATTTATTATTTAACAATGCTTGGCAGTATGTTCAAGATTTTGAGAACTTTCGGACTCGTATCATTTGAGGCGTACATACTTCATTTCCTACTAGCTAAGGCGATAAGGCTGCTTGGCATGGGTGACGCTTTGCCTTTTATTCCTGCAAGCATCATATCTTTCTCTGTCTTGCTATTATTTTATATAATAGGCAGTTTTTACATTAAAACGGTGAAAAAACAAGTGTTATGAAACGCGTAATCCTCCTAATCTTTTTAATATTACTATTTTGCCCTTGTTTTGGTGCAGTTACTTTATTCGTAGCCCACTCTGATGATGAAATCATAGGCGCGACTTCAGTATTAAGCCATAATGATAATATTACTATAATTGTTTTCACTGACGGTGCACCAAGCGAGTACGGGTTAGGCGAGAACGAGTCACTAATTAGGGCAGGCGAGGAGGAAAGAGCGTTAAACCTCCTCAATAAGACTGTTAGTGTCGTGAATTATGGTTTTGACGATTTAAGCTTTTATGATGACTTAGGAGTTTTTGGGATTTTTAACATGATTATGAACGTCAGCGATTATATCAGCAATAACTGCCCCACTAACTTATACGTTCATGCTTACGAAGCTGGGCATGTGGACCACGACACTGTTAATTTCATAGTGGCTAATGCTTACAGGTTAAGCAATTGTTCATCGCCTTTGTACGAATTCGTAGAGTATAATTATCAGGGTTTTGGGATGCCTCTTCCTCATTATTATTTTAACAGGGTGAACCTGACTTTGGAGGAAGTATTACTCAAGAGGGAGATGCTGTCAAAGTTCGTATCACAGGATGTTAAAGGCAATTGTACGATTGCTGATTATGATTCATTATCAGTTAAGTGCAGAGACAGCATATTATATACTTATTATTTCCAGGATGAGTATTTTAAGCCGATTAGTGATTACAATTATTTTTTAAGCCCGTGCATAAATTATTCATGCAAGTTGGAGTATCCTAATTTTTATGAAACGTTGTTATTAACCAAGTTTTTAGTGGATGTTTATGTTATTCGTTTTGTTTTAATAACCATAATCCTTTTATGCATAGTTTTATATAAATTCAGAAAATAATATTTTTTTAATCATGAGCATTAAATTCTTCATATTACTTATCCTGGGGTTAATAGCTTTGGGTATTCTTGTCGGAGCCAGTTACCAGGCTATCTCGCCGATGTTTGGTGTCATGCCTTCAGGTGCGGATGTTGCTATTACTGATTTATTGAGCGACTGCAACAGTAAGTTAAGGACTTATAACCAGGCGAGGACTGAGGCTAATAAGAAGAGTTTCTGCTGCACTAGCAGTGACTTGAATAGTAATGGTGTTGTGGAGAACGATGAGTATTGCAGCACTGCATGCAGTGAGTGTTCGCTTTCAGGCCAGACGGCGAGTGTTATCTGCAGCCAGTACATTCCAGGGAGCGCTAAGTGTTCATAAGAGTGGTAATTTGAATTTTTTTTAATTTAGGTAAGGAACGTTTTCTTTTATTCTTTTTCCAAGAGTGTTTATTAAATAACTAATTGGGTCTTTTTTTCTGCTTAGCATTAGTTCTGTCTTGTATAATATCTTATTTTTTGCAAATGTAAGTTCGTCCCGTACTAATATTCCAAGTTTAATGTCAGCGCACCAGCATTCTTTTTCTTCATCAAATACAGGTGTCTCATTTTCAATATAGGTTATTATTGCTGAACAGCCTTTTGGGAGTTCGCAGATATACTTGTTTTTTTCGCAGTTTAAGACGTTGAAATTTCCTTCTCCGAATGTTTGCTCCAGCGAGGAACTAATCATTAATCCTAATGGGTCTGAGTTCATAAATCTTAATTTGATTAAATTACTCGCCTTATAAATCTTTTTAATATAGTATTTTACTAGTATAAATTTACTGGGCCTGTAGTATAACCTGGATAGTACAGAGGACTTCGGATCCTTTGATCAGGGTTCAAATCCCTGCAGGCTCGCTAATTTTGGTTAATTTTATTAATACTCTCGTTTTAATTATATTTTTTAATGAAATCTTCTGATGTTAAGTCTATTATTAAGAAAAAATACGGCGAAATTGCAAAGAAAGAATCCTGCTGTAACACGTGCGGTACTGGAAACCCTATGAGCAAAGTACAGATTGCGAAAGAGATAGGTTATACTGAAGACGAGATGAAACTCGTACCTGAAGCAAACATGGGTCTTGGATGCGGAAACCCAACAGCGCTTGCAGAACTAAAAAAAGGAGAAATCGTGCTTGACTTAGGAAGCGGCGCCGGATTTGATTGTTTTCTTGCTGCTGTAAAAGTAGGAAGCACAGGCAAAGTAATAGGTGTAGACATGACGGAGGATATGATAAAGAAAGCAACAGCCAACGCGAAAAAGTATGGTTATACTAATGTCGAATTCAAATTAGGAGACATAGAAGAATTGCCAATCAAGGATAACTCAATAAATGTAATAATAAGCAACTGCGTAATCAACTTAGCGCCAAACAAGTTAAAAGTTTTCAAAGAAGCATACAGGGTATTAAAGAAAGGAGGAAAACTCTGCATATCAGATATAGTATTACTCAAAGACTTGTCAGAGGAGCAGAAAAAGGATGAAAACCTGCTTGCCGGATGCGTTGCAGGAGCACTGCTAAAAGAAGACTATCTTAATCTGATAAGAAAAGCGGGATTTAAAGTAGTCATAAAAGATGAAGACAAGAAGATAAGTAAAACCCAATATCAGGGAATAGCATTAGAAAGCCTGAAAATAATAGCAGTTAAAGTCAAATAATTAGTTGAAGTATTCTTGCAGTATGTTTTTGTACACTTCACTTATATCGAAAAGGACTATTTTTGCAGCCTCAATGTCAAGATTTTGTTTTTTCCAGTCAATCATTAATGCAAAGGATTCTTTTCCTCCTCTTTTTGTCGAATTGTTTATTTCAAAATAATAACTTAATACCGAGCCGTTTAAGTATACTCCAAATCGTAAAGGCTGTGAAGTTAGTGATTTTGCAAATGCGACATCTGTAATTAAAGTCATCTCGTCATCATATTTTATAAAACGTTCAGGCGAATAGTCTGAGAGTTCAGGCCCGCAAATCTGATTAAAATATAAAAGACCTATTTTTGCATAAGTTTTTTTATCTGTATTTCTTAAAAAATTGTTTAATCTTCCGCTTTGAATACCTTGTGCCTCAAATATGTGGGTTTTACAAAAATATTCGTTGGCCTCCGTCAAACGCCCAGTAATTTCTCTTTTAATCACCGACTCCAAGTTTTCCTGAATGACTGTTTCAAACTCAGGAGGACTAAGATTAATTTGAATTGCTCCAACAAAGGATGATTTTAACGCTGCTTCTGTTTCCATATAGTATCACATTAATATATATTAATATTTAATATATGATATTTACGCTTATAAACATTTCGTTAATATATAAAGAGAAATAATATATAAATATAAACCATATATTAATATCCGATACGTTTCGGTGGACATTATGGACCTTAAAGACATGATATTGAAAATATTATCAAAATCACCTAAACATGGTTATCAACTAGCCAAAGAGTTAAGCGTAGTTTTAGAAAAAGAGATTTCCATAGGAGGCATGTACCCAATACTAAAAGAGCTTGAAGAGAAAGGGCTGATACTCGGCCATGATATGGTCGAATTCGGCAGGTTCAAAAAAGTGTACAAACTAACATCTAAAGGCAGGAAAGAAGTTGAAAAAGTAGACAAACATTTCAAATTAATCAAAAAAATAATGGAATCGTGAAAATAACAGCCTAACTTTCTAAAAATTTTAAAAAAAATCAAAATAATAAAATTTATAACCACAAAAAAATAAATTATTATTAAAATCTCTCTTGGCGTATTTATGGTTTTTACATACAAGGAGCATAAAAAACGGAGTATAAGAAAAAAAATCAGGAAATGATTGAGCTATTAATAGAATGGTTTAGAAGTTTAGCCTCTTACGCAGCCATATTGATTATTGGCATAGTAGTTGGATACTTATTACCATAAAGCTTAAAGAAAAAAAAGTAAAAACCCTTAATTAAAAAGGAAAATAATTTTACATAGTTAATACTTTAAAAAAATAAATAAAAAAAATTAAGAAAAATTACTTTATTTCTTTCCTTTGGAGTCTGGTTTTTTTGCATGAAATTTCTTGTTATGTTCTGATAAATCTTTTACTTCTATTGTACAAATAGGGCATTTCACTTTTAATATTCATCTCCTCTTTTTAACTTAAAATGCCTTAAAATAAAAGGATTTGTTTCCTAGAATTCAAGTTATGATTTTAATACGTTCATCTTTTTGGATGCCGATTCCTGACCTGATGCCTGCTATTATCTGAGGGTGCATCCAGGGGTTTACGTTTTTTAATGACTGGCTTCCCAAATCTTGCAGCGCCCTAATGCAGGTTACATCAAGAGCTATCCTATCCTTCGAGGCAAAAACGAGCCCTGGCTCCCTGAGTTCTCCTTTATCCGGTCCGCCGTCAATAAAGCATTTTGTGCCATCAACAATATTGATAACAGGAGTTATTAATCTCTGGAATTCCCCAATCATAGTTTTAAGGTTTGATGTGTGCATTTTCATCCTTGTTCTTAAATGCAGGCAGCCCATCAAATTCTTCATTGATAGCGTGAAATCAGCCATCCTATGAGTCTTTAATACACACAAGTTGACCAAGTGGTCGAAATCGCAGAGTTTGGATGTAAGGTAGCAGGAAGTTAATGAAGTATTAGGCAGTTTCACATTATCCCACTCATAATCTTCAAAAAAGAGCAAAGGCGTATCCTCCTCTTTGCACGCTTTTAATATCCCTGCCTTGTCAGCACAAGTTCGGGTATCATGCCAGAAAGCGCTGCTCATATCGCCAACTGACACATCTACACCTTTATCTTTCAATAATCGTATGAGTTCAACTAACCCTTCTACCCTAGTAGTGCCCGGGTAGATATCATCTGAGTTAATATTTGGTTTTATCAGGACTTTGTCTCCTGATTTAACATCCTTTAACCCGTTAATTAACCTCAAAGCCCCGCTTATGATTTGGCTTTTTGAAACCAGGGCCGGAGTTTCAATGTTGAATGCCTTATGAATGAAAGGTTTACAGGACTTCTTCAGTTTTATTAAGTCTCCAATTCTGAAGGTATTAACCATAATTTTTAACATTTTCCTGTTACTTTAATGCATTTCGTTTTTTCCAAAAAATATTTTAATAAGATTAGTATATCTCAGAAATATATGGACGAAACAAAAGCTCAGGCTAACAAGAAAGATGAACCTGGAAAAAAAGGTAACAACATGGATAAACTGGAGAAAAAAGTCGAGGAAGCAATAAGTGCAGACAAAGTTTTATTAAACCAGTTGAAAATCATGCAGGCCGATTTTGAGAATTACAGGAAAAGGATAGAGAAGGACAACAAAGAGACCATAAAATATGCAAATTTTGATTTAATGAAAGACTTGCTTCCCATTATTGACTCTTTTGAGAAAGCATTAGTATTAACAAAGGATGATGGCATAAAATTATTATATTCAAATTTTAGGAAAATTTTGGAAAAGAACGGGCTAAAAGGCATCAAATCAGTTGGTGAAAAGTTCGATTTCAACGTACACGAGGCGGTTTTAACAGTAACCGGCAAAGGCGAAGATAACATGGTTGTTGAAGAGGCTGAAAAAGGTTATTTATTACATGATAAGGTTCTTAGGCCTGCAAAAGTAATAGTTAATAAAAAGGTTTAAAAATAGAATTTTTTTGATTTAATTGAATGTCTAACTTGGATATATCTGGCTTAGAAAGTACTTTAAGTAACTATATTGAAAACTCTGTGGATATGGTCAAATTTATTGAAAAGTACATGAATAAAGGTGAAATATTCCTAAACGATCAGAAACTATACCGCGGATTGATGACTGAGGTTATTAATATTGCATATAATCATTCTCTAAAAAATAAAGAGAATAAAGTGGAGTTCCATAATGATATCTCAGTCAGATTATTAAATATGAACAAAGACGCCCTTCAGGCATACATTGACAATTTAATTAATGTTGAAGTCTACAGCAAGATTGAGTCATGCCTCAGCAATATATTAAAGACGCATCCAAAATTTGACGTGAAGAATGATTTTGTTGACAAATTCTTCGTTTACGTTTATTATGCATTTAATCCTAACAAACTGGATGAAGTCCTAGCTTTAGAAAGGGTAAAGAACAGGGAGCTTCCGTTAGAGCAGCTACTTAATTCAAAGATTGCAAACAAAGATGTTCTAACAGAGGCAAGTTCACTGATAGAATACTACATCAACCAAAAGACCATTCCAAATCCCGTAACAGGAGTGCAGATTATTAAGAATGCGGAAATAGCAGCGTACAGGCATATGTTTTTTGAAGCGTTCAAGCTTGTAATTAACTTTACAGATAAAAAGAAAAAAGACCTAGAGATTTCACAGCCAATAATTGGGGAATTAACGCTCAAAGGCAACCCTACCCTTTATGAATTCCTTTATCTAAGCCTTGATTCTAACATTAAAACGGAAATTAATGAATTATGCAGCAGTTATAATAATCTTTCTTCTTTCGGGATGGTAGTTGAAATATTTAATAAATTATATTATTCAATGAATAAGAAATTATTCGATTCTGCAATAGCTAAGGTTGAAAGCGCCTCAAATTCTCTGCCATTATACAGGTAGTGTTGGTATACAACCACAACATTTATAAATTCTAGATTACAATAATGTTGGTATCAGATACTAACAATGAAATGAGGTGTTAAAAATTCATGAGTAAAACTATAGGTATTGACCTTGGAACAACAAAATGCTGCATGGCAGTAATAGAAGGAGGACGTCCTCAAGTTATTCCTAACGCTGAAGGAGAGAGAACTATGCCTTCCATGGTAGCATTCACAAAAGATGGCGAAAGACTTGTTGGAAGAGCTGCAAAAAGACAAGCAGTCATAAATGCAGAAAACACAGTATTTCACATTAAACGATTCATGGGCAGGAAATATGACGATCCTGCAATAAGTTATGAAGTAAAAAACATGCCTTTCAAAGTAACAAAGGCGCAGAATGGTGATGTACGAGTTGAAGTTTCAGGAAAGACTTACTCACATCCGGAGATAAGCGCTATGCTGCTTCAGAAATTGAAAAAAGACGCTGAAGCATTCCTCGGCGACACTGTAGACAAAGCAGTGATAACAGTTCCAGCGTACTTTAACGATTCACAAAGGCAGGCTACTAAAGCTGCAGGTGAAATAGCAGGTTTAGAGGTCCTTAGGATTATCAACGAGCCGACATCAAGCGCATTAGCTTACGGATTAGACAAGAAGGAAGACAAGAAAATCGCAGTCTATGACTTAGGTGGAGGAACATTTGATGTATCAATATTAGAAATAGGTGATGGCGTCTTTGAGGTTAAGTCAACAAATGGTGACACTCATCTTGGAAGCGCTGATTGGGACCAGAAAATAATGGACTGGTTAATCGCGGACTTCAAAAAAGAGCACGGCATTGATTTAACAAAGGATAAGACTGCAATGCAGAGATTGAAGGATTCTGCGGAGAAAGCAAAGATTGAATTAACAACTTTAACTAAAACAGAGATTAGCATACCTTTCCTCAGCATGAAGGATGGCTTACCTGTTCACATAAACAAAGAGCTTACACGCGCCAAGTTTGAAGAGATTACAAGAGATCTTGTTGAGAGAACAGTAGCTCCATGCCAGCAGGCATTAAAGGATGCTAAATTAACAATCAAAGATATTGATGAAGTAATACTCGTAGGCGGACCTACAAGGGACCCGATAATTCAGGAAAGGGTCAAGAAGATATTCGGAAAAGAGCCCAACAAGAGTGTTAATCCTGATGAAGTGGTTGCTATAGGTGCAGCCATACAGGCAGGAGTGCTTGGCGGAGAAGTAAAAGACCTATTATTGTTAGATGTCACTCCTCTAAGTTTGGGTATTGAGACTCTTGGAGGAATATTCACGAAATTAATAGACAGGAATACTACAGTTCCAACGAAGAAGAGCCAGATATTCAGTACGGCTGTAGACAGCCAGCCTGCAGTAAGCGTTCACGTACTTCAGGGTGAACGTCCAATGGCAGGAGATAATCACACGCTTGGAAAGTTTGACTTAATAGGTATTCCTCCAGCGCCAAGAGGCATACCTCAGATTGAAGTATCCTTCGATATTGACGCAAACGGAATAATTAATGTTAGTGCAAAAGACTTGGGCACTGGAAAACAGCAGGCGATAAGCATCAAGCCAAGCACTGGGCTTTCAGAGAAAGAAGTTGAAAAAATGAAAGATGCTGCGAAGAAATTCGAGGCAGAAGACAAGTCAAAGATGGAAAAGATAGAGATTGTAAACAAGGCAGAGACCCTGATATACACTATTGAGAGAACGATAAAAGACGTTGGCGACAAGATGGATAATTTAACCAAGAAAAAATTAGAGGAGAAAAGCAAAGAGTTGAAAGAGATACTGCCAAACGAGGATATTGAGAGTATTAAGAAGAAGACTGAAGAATTAGAAGGTATAATACAGGAATTCACAACGAAGATGTATCAGGAAGCCGCAGCGCAACAGCAGCAACAGAAAGGAGAAGGCGGAAAAGCTGAAAAGCCTAAGAAGGGGAAAAAGGGCGAAGACGAGAACGTAGTTGACGGAGAATTCGAGGAAAAGAAGTAATTTTTCTTCTTCCTATTTTTAATATTTTTTTAATTTGTTTTTTTAAGGAAAGAACAAAGTTTTTTAAGTCCAAATTTTGCTTTTGTTTTCCAGTGAGTAATATTTTATGAAATTCAATTATGAAAAAAATGATAATACTGTATACTTTGCTAAAGCTAAAACTGAAAAGCCTGATATCTATGCTTTTATTCCTTTAGCTAATTATTATTCTGTAAAAGATAGTATAAATATTCCTCTAATTCCTGCTGATATGGAAGAAAAAAGGAGGTCTTGTTATCCTGGCTGGGTTGAAATACAAGGCAAGCCTTATGTTGTAAAAGTGAAAGGTGTCGGCTGCAGGCATAAAAAAACAGATTTTCTAAATTTTATTCCTAAAAAAAGTATTGACATAATTCCTGGAGATTATGCATCTTTAATAGCTGCAACCATAAGGTGGTGCAAAGACAAACAGCCTGATGTTTTCAAAAGAATATATGGGGGCTTGGACACTAATAATGAAGTCTCAGCTTACGGTGATGGAAAAGAGCTCGGAATTCCTGTCCCAAAAGTGTTAGCTTGTCTGGATATGAATGATTCTTGGATGATTGATTCTTATCATAAGTTAGCGCCAATAATTTCAAACAGCACCATAAAATCAATGAGTCCATTATACCAATTGCAATTATTATTTAAGGGAAAATTTAGGTGTGATATTGACAGATTAGTCATAAAAAAGGATAAGGATGAAGTTAAAGAATCAATAATTGATTTCGCATCCAAAGTTTTAGATGGAGTAATAAAATCTGTAACTCCTGAAGGTGGGTGTTATGAATATTTTAGTCTGGATGATTTTGTATTAACTCAGGGTCCGCGCACTTTTTCGCATCACCATCCTCTTGAACATATCCAGGCAACTTATGATGAGAATAATACTTATTTCACTTTGTTTGACGGCGAAGGATGGGGTTTTGAAGTAGTGGAGAAAGATGAGCTTCCTTTGAAACTGCTTAGTCAGTTATCAGGCACTTTTTCGGGTGCTAAATATTTTTTCAGCAGGGCTGAAACTTTATTCGACGAGGATGATAAATCATTTATTCCTGAGTTTGCAAGGGAAGTTAAGGATAACAGTGAATTTATTGATGATGTAGTCGTGCATAATATGGGTGATTATGATTTAGTTGTATACAGTGTTAAGAAGGGTAATTTAGAATTTGAGCTTCCTTTATTGCCTAATCATTCAGTAAGTTGTGACTTTGCTGATCATTCAATTAATTATAAGAGGTTAGTTTGTGATTTAGGGGAAAAAATGCCTCATTTATTGCCTAATAATTTCGGAGGAAAAGACATAAAAAATATCTGAATGTCTAATGAATTCAAAAATATGGCTAAAAATTATTATGAAACATTAGGTGTAGGCAAGGATTCTAATGTTGATGCTATTAAGAAGGCGTATCGCAAGCTTGCCAGGCAGTACCATCCTGATGTTAATAAGAATCCTAATGCTGAGGAGAAATTCAAG
Organism: Candidatus Tiddalikarchaeum anstoanum; assembly: GCA_902385255.1. Classification (GTDB taxonomy): domain Archaea; phylum Nanobdellota; class Nanobdellia; order Tiddalikarchaeales; family Tiddalikarchaeaceae; genus Tiddalikarchaeum; species Tiddalikarchaeum anstoanum. The sequence goes on from CABMEV010000008.1 coordinate 30,228, forward strand.
GAGATTAATGAGGCTTTCAGCGTTTTAAGCGATCCTGATAAGAGGCAGCAGTATGATAATTTTGGAACTACTAATTTCAATGCAGGCGGAGGGAGTGGTCCTCAGGGATTCGGAGGAGGTTTTGAGGGTTTTGGCGGAGGTAATTTCAGGGGTTTTGAAGACATGTTTAATGAGGATATCTTTGCTGACTTGTTCGGATTCGGAGGAGGCAGGAGGACTAGGCGTGAAACTCGTGAGGAGCAGGGTGAGGATTTAAGGGTTGACGTTGAGGTGACCTTAAAGGATGTTTATTTTGGTGTTAAAAAAAATGTTGAATATTATAATTATGTCAGCTGCGATGTTTGCAATGGGAGCGGCGCAAGGAAGGGCAGTAAGCCTGTAACTTGCCCTAATTGCCGCGGCTCCGGCTACGTGAATGTTATTCGAAACTTAGGGCCTATCAGGATGCAGAGCACTGCTGTTTGCAACAATTGTGAAGGCAACGGCAAGATAATCAAGGATAAGTGTGAAAATTGCAATGGCGAAGGCAGAGTCAGAAAGAAAATTAGTGTCAGTGTAAAGATTCCACGCGGGGTGCGTGACGGCACTAAGATTAGAATACAGGGAAAAGGTGCGAGCGGCAAGAATAATGCGGGCACAGGTGACTTATACGTTTTTGTGAAAGTGTTAGAGCATGAAATGTTTGAGAGATATAATGAGAATTTATTAACTACTATTGATTTGTCTTATCCTCAGCTCGTTCTTGGTGACAAGATTGAGATTAACACTTTTGATGAAAAAATGGATTTGAAGATACCTGGCGGGACACAGCCAAACACAGTATTCCGTTTGAAAGGGAAAGGTCTTCCTTATATGAATGAGGATGTCTTTGGAGACTTATTAGTTAAGGTCAATGTTACCGTTCCGAAGAATCCTTCAGGCAAGGAGAAAGAATTAGTTGAAGAATTATACCATCTTGAAGGGAAAGTAGTAACTCCCCGCAAAGGGTTCTTCGAGAAGCTGAAAGAGTACTTAAAATAATCTCTTAATTCGGTATCATTGTCAGAATTGAAGTTCCATCTAAGTAATGCACAAGAAGCCTGTAATCTTTGTCAAGTATGAAGTATTTCCTTCCTTCTTCACTTGTTGAGATGAATATATTATGCGGCGAACTTAACTTATTTAATTGGAAATATTCCAAATTGTAATAAGTTGTTAGCTTCGGCTTTGACAGGCTGAAGTTCGTAATCACGTTTCCGAATCTTTTCTTAAAAGAGTTTAATACTAATTTTAATTCAGCCCTCTTAAGAAAGAAATCCTTATTCAGCGGGTCTAAAAGTTTCATGTTTTCGATTAAGTAATTAGTCTCGTTATCGAAGATTCGCTTTAAATTAGTGTAATTTATGAATACGTTTTCTGTTTTATACTTTAATACAAAATTCGTCTTAATTCCTCGTTTTAAGGTATCATAAAACTGTTCTGGAAAGTTTAAAAGAGTAGTGTGCAGGAATGACTCCAGATTGGCTTTGTTTATTACATTAGACGCTGATTCTGACGTAAAAGGTTTTATTTCATAACTGAATGAATTATTTATAAATACTTCATATGCCATAAGCAGAGAACTAAAATATTTAGTATATAAATATTTTTGTCTGCGAAAAAATGACTATTTCTTTTAAATAAAAAGTTTTAAAACGAATCATTGCCGTTTTCTAATTTATGTCATCATCTAATGCTGATCTTTTATTTTTGGGTTTTGCATTATTAATTGTCGGACTCGTCGCTTTTTATAACGGTCTTAAGAATTTCAGGTTAAAGCTCCTCATAGAGAACACTCCAACTTCCAAGATTAGGTCTATCGCGATGGGCAGCGTTGAAGTTTATGGAAAAATAATACCCCTACCTTTAAAGATCCTTAAGGCCCCTTTTTCAGGCAGGGATTGTGTATGGTGCAAGTGGACTGTTGAAGAATGGCGTAAGAGCAAACATGGAGGTTACTGGAATAAGTTTAAAGACGGATTAATTAGCGATTATTTTTATATTAATGATAATAGCGGTACTGTGCTCGTAGACCCTAAGAATGCAAATGTTGATACTCCTTGTGATTTTACTGAAGAAGTTGGCAGTAACAGGACGCTTCTTGGTACGATTCGCAGTTTAAAAGTGTCTACTGATATCTTTGGTATTCCTAGGACGCTTAGGGTTGCTGAACAAGCTCTCTCTGAGAATGAATTTGTTTACGTATTAGGTACAGCTATTGATAATCCTTTTGTTGCTGAGGGAACTGCCGTTAAGCATGAAGCAGATGTTTTGATTAGCAAGGCAGGTAATTTCTTTTTAATATCCGAGAATTCGGAGAAGAATTTATTGTCACAAACCAGAGCTATAACAAAATTAGGCATTATTAGCGGCATAGTCATGATTATTATTGGTTTACTAATAATATTTTTAAGACTGGGCAAGTTATAGTTTTTTGGTGAAAGTATGGGTGTTGGCTTAGATATAACAATTATTACAGGAGTGGTTCTTGTTCTTATAGTCTTAGTTTTTTATTTTGTATTGACTTATAATGGATTGGTTGGTTTAAAGAATAATATTGCAAAGAATTGGTCGAATATTGATGTTCTTTTGAAGCAGAGAAGCCAGGAGCTTCCTTTGCTTGTTGATACTGTCAGGGGTTATATGAAGCATGAGAAGGATGTTCTTGAAACTTTGACTAAGGCGAGAATAGATATTATGAGTGCGAAGAGTGTTAGTGAGAAGGCAAAGGCTGACTTGGTTATTAGCGAGAGTTTGAAGAGTGTATTTGCTGTTGCAGAGAGTTATCCTGACTTGAAGGCTAATTCGAATTTCTTGAAATTGCAGGATAGGATTTCAGGACTTGAGAATGAGATTGCTGACAGGAGGGAGTTTTTCAACGATTCCGTGAATAATTATAATATTAAGATTGAATCTTTTCCTGATGTTTTCATTGCGAATATGTTGAAGCTTGAGAAGAAAGATTTGTTCAGCGTCAATGATAGTGAGAAGGCTGCTGTGGATGTCAAAGTATAATTTTTTTCCCCTAGTTCCAGTTTATTAATTCGTCTATCGTTTTAAGCCTGAATGGCTTCATTATTACTTTTTTAGCCCCTGCTTCTAAGATTCTTTCCTCATTTTCAGGTCTTCCTGTCATTGCGTAAATTTCCTCATCCGGATTAATACTTTTTATGTACTTAATTAGTTCAATACCTTCTTCCCCGTTTCTTGTTAAGTTAATATCTGTTAGTATCAAAACGTAAGTGTTTGGTGCGTAATTATATTTTGCACTATTTAGGTCGTTTGCGATAATGCATGTGCACTCTTTCTTTTTTAAGTACGAGCTGAGCACTTTTGTTATTATTGTTTCATCATCGACTATTAACGCGTTCATTTTTAGAACATCTTGGTTAAATTTTTGTATTTAAATACTTATTTTAATACTAACTATTAAATAGTTCTATCTCATAAGTTTCATTTTATGAAAGAGGAGCGTTCTGTTGGTGCTGTAGTGTTTAATGGTTCTGATTTTCTTTTGTTAAGGTATGGTTATGGCCACTGGGATTACGTCAAGGGCAATATTGAGCCTGGTGAAGTTAAGGAGGAGACGTTGATGCGTGAACTTCGTGAAGAGACAGGCATATTAGATGGCAAGATTATTCCCGGTTTCTTGGAGAAGATTGAGTATTTTTACACCCGTGACGGCGTGAAAACGCATAAGGAAGTTGTTTTCCTGCTGCTTAAAGTTGATACTAAGGATGTTAAGCTTAGTTTTGAGCATACTGATTATAAGTGGCTGAGTTATAGTAATGCGTTAAAGCAGTTAACGTTTGATAATGCTAAGGAAATATTGAAGAAGGCGAAAGCATTTCTAAAATAAGATAATTAATGTTTTTTCCTTTAATGGCAGTAACATTTTCATGCTGGATTATTAAAAAAATCCTTTAAAGACTAAAATTTCTAAGTTTGTTTTATTGTGGCAGGCTAAAGGACCATGTTATTATTCCTGTTCCCCTGTTGTCTACGTTCTCGCATGCAAACATGTTTTCAGGTGGGTACTGCATAAAAGTGCTTGACCCTGTTAAGTCAACATTGGTAACTGAATTCTCTATTATTACCCCTTCTATCTCTTCTTCAGAATCTTCTGAGTCAAAGCTTGGGTTTATTCCTTGACATTCTGATGTTACAGTCCTGCTAAAGTGCTCATTCATTGTACCAATCATGTAAGGGTATGACCAGCTAATATCATATTTTCCGTTGCTGTTCTTCATAATTGTTGCTGTTACTTCTGCGCTGTCTGACCCTGTGTATTCCCTAGTAGTGCGGGTTGTGGTTGCGACTAATCCTCTGCTTCCTATTGGGGCTTCCGGGTTTAAGCAAGTCATTGTATAACTTGAGTATTCATCTCTGTTCTCGCTGCCAGTAAGTATGTAAGTGCCTGTTCCTTTGAAATTATAGCTTTGTTCGCTTACAAGCCAGTCCCAAACATTATTATCAGTATTTGTGTCTGGTATTAAGTTTACGCTGAATGATTGAATGATTGTTAGAGTATTCTGGCATGTATCAGTAGATCCTTCGTCTGCACAATTGCATGACACTTCGTGTCTTAATTCAACTGTTATTCTTCCGCTGCCTATGCATGACTCTTCGCTGGCTTCGCTTCCTCCTAATTGTTCGCATCTAGTTCTAGTTGTTAGTGTGTTAAACGGGCTGCAGCAAATATTACTGCATTCGTCTATATTAGTACAGCTTCCTTCATGCCATGTTCCACCATATCCGTGCTCTTCTCCGCATTCTGCCTGTGTTAGTTCAGCACAGTAAGGTGTGCAGCATCCATTTTGGCATTCGTCAACGGCTGAACAGTCTAGTCCTGTTGCTATTCCTCCTCTTTGTTCGCATTCGACTTTTGTTAATGGAGCACAGAAGGGGTCGCAGCAGCTAATTTTGCAGTCATCAACTTCTGAGCAGCTTGCTGCTGTAAACGTGCCTCCCATTTGCTCACATGTTATATTATCTGTTGTTGTGCAAAAAGGTGCGCAGCACGCATTAAGTCCTGGTTCTGATTCTAAGTTACTGGATACTGTGCCAATATTGTTAGAACTAGTGTCTACATTAACTGTACATCCTGAGGTAAACATAATTAAAATTGTCAGTATAATTAGTGCTTGTTTCATTTTTTTTAGTAGAATATTATGTACCTGCCAGTCCTAATAAATATTGCTTCTTTAACTAGGTAAAAAAATAAAGGTTTTAAAATAAGAAACAGTCAATTATTTCTATTCAATTGGGCTGGTAGCTCAGCAGTAGAGCGCTACATTCGCAATGTAGAGGTCCCGGGTTCGAATCCCGGCCAGTCCACTAAAAACTTATGAAATAATAAAGTATTTAGAAAACATGCATGCGGTAATTTGAAATTAGAGGTATTTTTTTTACTGCAAAATCATTGAATTTTTGTTTTTCTTCGCTTTCCCCTTCAAAATAACAATGAATATCTTTATTTAGAAAATCGATTTTAATAGTTCCTATTAAATTTAATTCGTCTTTGTATAATAAAATCTCTGCATAAGGTATGTATTCTTCAACTTTGACAGTTGGTTGAATTGCAAGTACTTCTTCAATAGTTTTAGAATCAAATTTATTTTTATAAGTATCACTTCTTTCAATATTATACTCTACATCAGCATCTATATCTTTTTTCTCAATTGATTCAGTATGAGTGTATATTGAACCGTTACGCGTTATAGTTACATCATGCATTATTTGACTTAATACAGGAGTATAATTCACATTTTTAGCTTCATCCATAATACCTAAAACAATAGGCATATTTCCAATTGTTGAAATATCAATTTTATTATTTTGTGTCATAAATGTAAAACTACGGAATTATGTTATTTAATAACTTTTATGGCGAATAGATGAGTTTAAAGTTAAAACTGTTTATAAAAAATTTAAAACTTAACTAGAACTAATGCGCGTTAACTTTAAATTATATTATTTTATCTTGAAATGTTTTAATAATAATATTAATGTTTAAACTAAGGATTAATAGTGAATAATTTGTGTTAACTTTAATCTAATATTTTTAAAAAATTAAACTATAATGCGTATGTAATAACTTTATATGATTAAGTTTAACTGGCGATACTTCAATTTGGATTTAAAATTCTTTAAAACAGATGTTCACTTTAAAGTTGTTTATTTATCATAAAAGTATTTAAACAGAATAATTGAGTAGATAAATATGAAATACGAAAATTTTCGAAATAATATTAAAAACCTAAATCTTCCAGAGACCCTTAAATCTAAATTATTAAGACCAGATAATTATGGTTCAAATAATTGTGATTTAGAGGAACTTTTTAAAAATAATCTTGAAAATATTCCAAATACTGTAGAATTTTATTCTGAAGTATTAGAATATATGATGGGTACTAGTTTAGGCGAAAATGATAGTTTTACTGGATATTATCTGAATTTTTTTAATTTATTTCACAAATATAAGAGTGATATTTTTAATAATACTGAAACTCACAGGAAAGCCGCTATAGTATTCATAAAATATAAATTAGAAAAACTTGATGATTTCAATAATCTTTTACAAAGTTACGGAATAAATGTCTTCCCATTGAAGAAAGATGAAATCGAAGATGTATTACAAACAGCTTTTGAAACAAATGATAATGGAGATTCTTTAGAACAAACAATAACTCAAATTAAAAAAGGAGTAATAGCCAATGAATCAGATTGTAAATGGGGTGAAAAATTAGTTGAATCAATACTTGAATATGATTTAAATACAGATAGGTTTAGCAATCTCTTAAAAGGATATGAATTTGATAAAGACGAACTTAAACAAGTTATTGTATGTTATTTATCTAAAGATAGATTAGAAGATGTTATCAAAGAATTGAACAATATAACTAATTTATCAATTAAAATTGATGTAAATATTACAAATAAAGAATAAATAAACATTGAAATAAAATCACATATTATCAACAAATATGACTAATAAACGATACGTAGTTAATAGCCTGCTGGCGAGTGAGGCGGTTCGAATCCCGGCCAGTCCACTACACAATATAATAATAAATTAAGAAAAATTAGTACTCAAACTTATAATTTTTTAAATTAAATAATAAGAATTATTATTTAAAACATTAATTATTAAATAGTTTATGTATTTTTTAACACAAAAAGTTCCTATTAATGGAAGAATCAGATTTAAGTGTCTTCGTGAAAAATGCAAAAAGTGTTGCAAAGATATATTTATCAATGATTATAAGAAATTTTGGGCTAATAAGAATAAGATACGAATTCCACCTACCTCATCTAATAACTGTTGCATATTCCTAAATAATAAAAATTATACTTGCACAATAAATAAAGATAAACCCAAAATCTGCAAACTTTTCCCAATTGTAAGCGTCAATAAAAATTATGTAGAAATTGCAAAAAACTGCCCAGGTATCGGCAAAGGAGAGTATATGTCTATTAAGAAATGGATACAAAAGTCATCAACTAACAGATTCGAACCTGACTATGTAAAATATTATATTAATTACAATCCATTATTTATCATATTCGTGTTAGTATCTATTATTCTGCTTTTTTTTAAAACACCTTATTCAATAATTCTTTTTTTTTATCCATTAATATGGCTTTATACCTTTTTTAGAAAGAATTCAATCTGAATAAAATTTTAGATAAATACGGATTTAATTTAAAAATCAAATATGAAAAAAGAAAAACGAACAAGGGATGGATTGAACCCGCATAGAATAAAACATATTTTTAAAATTATTAAGTTTATCCTATGGACTAGTTATTCTTTTTTAATATTTCTGTAGGATTGCCGTTACGTAAATGCATTCTATTGATAATGAATTTTACTATTTCAACTATCATCATCATGCTAAAACCCACTAAGAGCACTAGAACCCATTCAAAAAAATTGAGCGGGACAGTGCCTAACATAGTATTAAAAGGAGGAACGTAAATAGCCAGTAATTGTTGTCCTATACCAAGTAATACAGTAAGATTTAACCACTTGTTTGAAAAAATATTAGTCTTAAAAACGGAGTGGCGTAAACTCTTGTAAGAGTATATATAAATCATATCCTGAATTGCTATTGCAGTAAATACAATAGTTCTGCCTAATGCTATACCCCTTCCTTCATTGCCAAAAAATTTGAAGTAACCCCACATATAATTAAATAATAAAAGACTCAAGACAGCTGATGCTAAACTAATTGCAATGATAAGAAAGATGCTGCTCTTATCCAAGATATTGCTTTTCTTGATTGATTTTGGCGGCTCGTTCATTATTCCTCTCTCACCGCGTTCGAAACCTAAAGCTATATCCGACGGACCGTCGCATATTAAATGAATCCAAAGTATTTGAGCAACAGTAAGCGGTGCTGGCCAGCCGAACAGGAAAGCAAAGAAAACAACTAATATTTCTGCAAATGAATCGGAAAGTACGTAAGCAGCTACTTTTTTGATATTATCAAATATTATCCTTCCCTCCTCCACTGCATCAACTATTGTCTGGAAATTGCTGTCAAGCATTATGAGACTGCTAGTCTCCTGCGCAACATCAGTTGCAGTGCCAACAGTAACCCCTATATTTGCCTTCTTTAAAGCCGGAGCGTCATTCACTCCATCCCCAATCATTGCTGTAACTTCTCCTGCATTTTGGAGCGCTGTAACAATCTTCAGTTTATGTTGAGGTGTAACTCTGCAAAATACAGTCACATCTTTTACTATGTTTGTTAATTCTTTTTCTGACATTTTGTCAATCTCAAATCCTTCAAGAACATGCCCCTCACTGACAGGTAATCCTAAACCTTTTGCAACATTAATAGCAGTTATTCTATAATCACCTGTTATTATTTTAGTCTTTATTCCTGCGCCATTGCATAATTGTATAGACTTCTTAACCGTAGGCCTAATTGGGTCTTCTATTCCAACCAATCCAACCCAATCATAGCCTGATAATTTGCCAATTTTTTTTTCAGACTTCTTGTATGCTAGTCCTATAAGTTTTAATCCTTCCGAAGCCCAAGTGTTTATTTTGTCAACTATTTTCTTTTTTTCACTAATACTTAAATTACAGAAGTCGAGCAGAATATCAGGCGCGCCTTTTATTAAGAATAGCTCAGAACCTTCTATGTTATTTGAAGTTAACATATACTTTTTCTCGCTAGTAAACGGGATTTCTTCAACTCGTTTGTATTCATTGACTAATTTTTGAGGGTCTATACCTAAACTTTTTTTAACATAATCCCACAAAGTAATTTCAAGAGAGTCCTCTAGATTATTACATAACGCCATTACGTAACCGGCTATTTTAGTATTTGTTAAATCCACTTTTACAACCTTCATCTGCCCTTCAGTTAATGTTCCAGTCTTGTCTGTCGCAATAGTTGTTACAGAACCCAGTGTTTCCACAGCAAGCAGTTTCTTAACCAAACCCTTCTTCTTAAGTATCATTCGCATACCTATTGCCAAAATCATTGTCACGGCGATAAGAAGCCCTTCAGGTATTGCAGCAATTGCAAGCACTATTGACAATCTTATCATTTCAAAAACGTCTTTACCGAAGATTATGCCTGTAATAAATATCAGCGCTGAAATAATAACTACTATATAAGTTAATGTTTTTCCAAACGCGTTAAGCCTCACCTGAAGCGGTGTAAGTTCTTCTTTTATTTCAACAAGTGAAGATGCAATCTTGCCTAACTTTGTTTTTAACCCCGTACCTGTTACTTTCATTAATCCGCGTCCGGATAATATTATTGTTCCCATTGAAACGGTGTCCTTAATATTCTTTATTATCGGTTCGCTTTCTCCAGTTAGTATAGCTTCATTTAATCCAAGGCTTACTGCTTCAATTAATTCACCATCTGCAGGTATTCGTTCTCCTGTGTTTAGTATTACTAAATCTCCTGGAACAATTTCAGATACTTCAATATTTATAACGTTGTTATTACGAATTACTCTCGCCATCGGGTTTAGTAAATGTTTTAGCGCTTCCATTGTCTTTTCAGCCTTGTATTCCTGGGCAAAACCGATTATGACATCGAATAAGATTACTATTATTATTATTACTGCATCACTATACTCTTCTAATAGTATAGAAACTAGTGCTGCAATTGAGATAATGTAAATTAAAGGACTCTTAAATTGGCTTATAAAAATTGTAAAAGCGCTTTTTCCAGATTTTTCAGGCAGTTTATTAAAACCAAAACGTTTTCTTTTCTCATTAACCTCTGAATTAGTGAGCCCTTTGTTTAATAATTCAGTACTTACCACTTTTTATATTATAATAATAAGGTTTTTAAGTATTTTGACTTTCGAAATCCCTGTGTGAATATGACCATTAGCAAATTGCGTATACAAGCAAGAAGTAACATATCTAACTATTTTATTTTAAACTTTAAGTTCTAAATATTAAAAAAAAACAATGTATTTTGACACCAGTATTTTTAGTATGTATTTTTAATATCTTAAATATAAGTTAAAAATATGAAAAACAGCAAAGAAAGTCAGAATTCTAAATTATTTTTACAAATTAGTAAGAGACTGAAATCTTTGTTTCATAATAAAAAAAAGCTGGCTATTATTCTCGCGATTATAATATCTTTTAGTATAGTGTTGGCTAATGCATGGGTTACGGATGATGCATTCATTACATTTAGATACGTGAATAATTTTGTTAATGGATATGGTTTAGTTTATAATATTGGAGAAAGAGTTCAAGGATATACTCATCCGTTATGGCTGGGGTTATTAATTATCGGAGGACTTATTAAAATTGACTTATTTTACTGGTCGATTTTTATTGGGTTATTATTTAACTGTTTAACAGTATATTTTTTTGCAAAATTAATTGAAAAGTCTAAACTATTTTATTTCTTACTCACATTTTTTTTAATAACAATATATACGTGCTCCTCATTTGTGGACTTTCAAACTTCAGGACTTGAAAATTCTCTTACTAATTTCTTGCTAATAATGCTTGTTTCTTCCGTGATTAACAAAAATAAACTTTTAACAAGCTGCCTATACATAGGATTATTATTATTAAACAGGTTGGACTTAATTTTTATTGTATTTCCAGTATTACTTTATTTATTCTTTTCAAGTAATGAAAAACTAACTGAACGAATAATCCAAACACTAAAAGGCTTGCTTCCAATAATAATCTGGGAGGTTTTTTCAATAATATATTATGGATTCTTATTTCCAAACACAAAATACGCCAAAGCAGGAGCGTATCCTTTAAATTTGGCATTAGACCTTGGATTTTTTTATTTAAAGGATTTTGTTACTTGGGAAATAATGCCCTCTGCTATTTTTGTTCTATGTTTAATCTTATTAATTATTTTTACGCTTATTGACAAATTTGCTATTTATTTTAAAAAAAATACGCATTTAACCTCGGATTTGATTGTATTCCTTATAGGTGCAGTGTTACAGCTTAATTATGTTATATTTTTAGGTGGAGATTTTATGAGAGGCAGGTTTTTGTTGCCTTCTTTTTTTTTAGTGATTACACTAGTTTCAGCAATGATAAGTAAGATTAACGTAAAATTATTATTGGATAAAGAAAAAACTTCAATATTTCTTTTAATTTTATTTATACTTTGTTTTTTGTCAAAGGAAAACGCGGAAAGCTTTGTTTATCATTATCCTCATAATGGTGTTGTTAGTGAAAGAGATTATTGGTGGGAAACAAACAGTTTATGGAATAGACTAAGTAATGGTTCTTACAATATTAACGCTCCTAAAATGCAAAAAATTTACAACTTTGAAGCAGAAGGTTCTTATCTTAGAAACCAGGCGATTAATGGGACTATTGTCACTAAACAAAAAAGTATTGGTATGCTCGGTTTTTTTGCAGGACCAAATGTTACAGTTTTGGATTATTTTGGTTTAACTGATGCGTTTATAGCTAGAACCCCTGTTAGTTTAAACATTATAAGAGTTGGACATGTAAGACATTTCATTCCTGAGGAGTATTTTTTAGAACGAGAGAATAATACAGTAATTGAAAATTGGGAAAACCCTGAACTAAAAAATTTATGGAAAGATATTAGAGTAATAACTCAAGGACCAATATTTAGTATTGGTAGAATAGAATCAATAATAACTGTTTGGACTAAATATGGAATTTAAGAATCTAATACCCATCTAATTCTGCTGAGCTTTCTTCTGATGCTTCATCTGGTTCTTCTGGCTCTTTTGGAATACCTGGAATTAATGGAGATGGCATCGGCGGCGTTGGTATTTTGGGTTGCATTGAGTGTCTCATCAATTAATAGCATTCTTTAAGTCTTTAAAGATGATTTGGTATTATAACCCAAATATGATGTCTAAAACGTTAATTTTTTAATTAAATGACCTTTTAGTATTAAATTTATGAATAATTACTTGAAAATTATGCTCTACGGAGCACTAATATGGGTAGTGCCGTATGCACTCTCAATGGCGTTATTTCCTACAGGAATAATGACTACAATGCCGAATTTATTCAAGAATATAATGACACTAAGCGGTTCAATAACAGGACTAGTAGCGACAGTATTGTACTTCAAGAAGAGCAAGACGGATATTAGAGGAGCTTGGATTGTAGTTATAATATGGCTTGTAGTTAATTGGTTGCTAGATTTCGCGCTATTAATGCCCTACACAGGATACGATTTTGGCAAATACTTCCTGGACATAGGAATATCATATCCGGCAATGGTAGTAGGTCCTTTAGCAATAGCTTATACAAGCAAGAAATAAGTTATGTTTTAATTGATTTTTTTTATATTCCTTTATTTTTTTTCCAATAAATTTTTAAACCCGTCACTAACTCATTAATAGTGATGACTGGGTTTTTCAGAAACATATGGAAAAAATGGCATTTAGCCGTCGAATTAACACCTCTGTTAATACTTGTAATCACGCTCAAAATATTATCCCACCTCCTTGGGTTTGAAATAATATCATTTAATGCCTTATTCTCAAGCATAATTGCAGCTTCAACATTCCTGATAGGATTTCTGATATCAGGAGTAATCTCTGATTATAAGGAGAGTGAAAAATTACCTGGCGACTTAGCCTCAAGCATGGAAATACTGTTCGATGAAGCGTACATTTTGGATAAGAAGTATAAGAGTAAGCTTTCAAAGTCGTTCTATAACTTTCTGGTTCAATTTTTAGACTCGTTCAAGAGATGGTTTAACAAAAAAGAGAAAACGTTGAAATTATTTGACACCCTTAAAAAGATGAATGATTACTTTTTAGAACTTGAAAATACAGCCTCGCCTGCATCAATATCCAGGATGAAACTGGAACAACATAATATAAGAAAAATGATTACCCGAATTCATACAATTAGGGAAACAAGTTTCGTACCTTCCGCTTACACTATTGTTGAAGTTTTGGCAATAATGTTAATATCCGCGTTGATTTTCCTGAAACTGGAGCCGTTTTACGAGTCAATATTCTTCGTATCATTAGTGTCTTTTATTGATTTGTACATGCTGGTTTTAATTAAGGACTTGGACAACCCTTTCGAATACCCGGACTCAGGTGAGACAAAAACTGAAGTTTCCTTAAAGCCATTATATGATTTGGCAGAGCGTGTAAAGCATCAATAAATATTTATTTGCCGCTTTTCATTATTTCTTTTAATTTCTTTAGTTCCAGTAAAAGTTCATCCTTAAGTTCGATTAAATTTGTTGGCAGGTTCTTATTCAAAACAGGTGTCGTTACTGGATTATTTTCCTTCTTCTCAACTCCCGGCACATTAAGAGGCATGTTTAGAGGAGGCTTAATTATAGCAATATTATTTGGTTGTACATTAACAGGTTTAACTGGCAGTTTTATGTTTTCAGGCGGTGCAGTAGGAGGTCTGTTTATAGGAGGTTTGCTAATAGAGATATTATCAGGCTGAATACTAACTTTAACAAATTGTTTTTCTGACTGAGCAGTAATTGGTTTAACTGGCATTTTAATATCATTATGTATGGTAATTGTTTTAATTGGTGAATTAACAGTATTTTGGCTATAATTAATCGTTGGTTTTGAAATAATCTGGCTCATTGGTTTTATCGGCATTTGCTGATTAATTTGTTGACGTGCGCCTTCCTGCGAGTCCTCTGCTAATTTCTTAGGTGACTGTTTTAATAATATTTCAAGCTGCGAGCGTAAGTTTTCATTTTCCTTTTCCAGCCTTTCAAGGCGCTCATCGTATTCCATCTGTGCAGTCTCCACGCTGGCCATGAAGTTTGCATAAAACTCGTATAATGAATTTATCTTCTCTTCCATGCTGTAATTTTTATTTAATGCACCTATAAGTTTTTTTACGACATCTAATTGTTCTTTATATTTTACATTAGGGGGAGTGTAATTTTTTGGCAATGATACAACTAACTTTTCAGATTTTCCGTTTTTCTCTTCAGTCTCATTTAAGAATTTCTCAAGGTCTTTAGGTGTACTCGCATCTTGCATAAATAATAATAAAGCAGTTATTACTTATAAAAATACACAATCACTCTTTAATGGGTGGAAAAAAACTAATTTAGGAAAAATCTCTTTAAAAAGATTTTCTAAGTTTTATTGTATATCGCTCTTTTTTGTTCTTTTTTCTCCCTAAATCCTCTTGGTACGAATACAGGTTCTCTTGTTTTTGGGTTTAGTCCTGTATAATACATGCATGTTGATTCAGTCATTGGTGTAGGAGTGAATAACTGCACTGATTCAGTATTTCCAAGTTGTTTAATCTTATTAGATAACTCTTTTGCTTCTTTGATTGTGGATCCTGGGTGTCCTGTCATGAAATAATATTTTAATTCCCCGCCCATTTTTTTAAAATTGTATACGAATGTGTCAAAATCACCCTTGTCCTTATTCATAAGTTTCAGCACTTTCTTGCTTACGTGTTCTGGTGCTATTTTCAGGCTTCCTGAGATGTGGTGTTGTATTAATTCTTTTATATATTCATTACTTGCAAGGTCGTAGCGCACCCCGCTCCTGACGTAAACGTGTTTTACTCCTTTTATTTTGCGCACCCTTCTTAACAAGTTGATTAATTTATTATTTGTCCTGTCTAATTTTGCACAGTCTATGCAGTTATTTCTGCACTTTTTGCAGTCCATCCCATACATATTCGCAGATGGTCCTCCCAAGTCATCGATTGTGCCCTTAAAATTAGGCAGTTTCGTTATGCGTGTTATCTCCCTTATTATTGAGTCTTCGCTCCTGGATATTATCTTATCACCCTGTAATAACCTAAGCGAGCAGAAATTGCAGTTCCCAATGCATCCCCTGTGCGTGACTACGCTGAAAGTGAATCCTTTCAAGTATGGAGAGTCTACTTTTCTCGTATAAGGGAGTTCGTAGTACTCATCCAAGTCATGGCTTGTATAATCAGGGTATTCATATTGCAGTACAAACCAGTCTCCTGTTTTCTGCGCCAAGTTTTTATAATTGGAGAATGAGTTTTGCATATCGCAGAATTTCTCCTTAGAAGCAAAGACTTCTTCGAATGAAGGAATTATTGTAAAATTGCCAGGCGCTGTTTTTTCTCTTATGCATGTCCCTTTTATCCCTTTAAGGCTAAGGTTATTCTTCACCCTGTCTGCTATTTCAAGTATTTGTTTCTCACCATTCCCATATACGAGTATGTCAGTCTTGGAGTCGAACAGTATTGATTTTCGGACAGTGTTACTCCAATAGTCAAAGTGTGCAAAGCGTCTCATTGATGCTTCAACTCCCCCTATTACGATGATACTCCCTTTGAAATGCTGTTTTATCCAGTTGCTGTATACTATGACTGCCCTGTCCGGAACGTAAGGCATGTATGTTGTATGCGTGTCTTCGCTTCTTTTCTTGTTTAAAGGCGTGTAATTCCTTACCATTGAATCTATGCTTCCTGATGTGACTCCGAAGAAGAGTTTTGGTTTTCCTAATTTTTTAATGTCAGAATCGTTTTTTGGCATTGTTATTAATCCAACAGTGTATCCATATTTTTCAAGCAGTCTTTTGAGTATGGCAACCCCGCATAATGGGTAGTCAAAGAATGGTTCCCCTGTTACGAATATTATATCATAAATCATAAGTTTTAATTAGTATTAATCAGTTATTTAGCTTATTAAACTTTTACTAACTAAATTATTTAAATTCAGGGTTTATTACTTAATTAATAAGAATGGCAGATATCCTTGGCAGTATTATATTACTCATTCTCGGATTAATCTTTCTCATATTAATTGCAGGACTTGTGTACTCAATTTTTATCATAACAGTATCATTTAGGAGGAACAAATTATTAGGGCTCATCCTTGCAAGTATTCTTCTAATCTGTATTTTTATAGGTTTAAACGGCAATATTGGCCCTTTCCTGTTTTTTGTGATGCTCCTTAGCGCGTACGGTTTGCTCCTCCTTATAAGACTAGTTTACACTATATGCGTTAAGAAGTTGAAGAAGAAAGTGAAAAGTTAACTTTCACTTTTCTCTTTTTGCTTTCTCTCATTAAACAATTTTTGCAGCTCTTTCACCAAATCTTCTCTTAATGTTGTAGGGGATGAGTTCTTCGTCTCAGTAGGTGGTGTTTTTGCCTGTATTACAGGCTGCGTGTTAGTGCTGGTTTTCTCTTTTTCTATTTTTGTCATGTTTTCAGATAAATAGTTCATTCTAGTTTCCAAGTTGTCTATTCTTGGCTGTATTTGCTGAAGCGTGTTTGACAAGTATAACTATTTTTTGGTCTACGTCATCTGATATCATATACACGGCTTTGACTATTTTTTCCAATACATCCGTCAACGCTGCTACTTTTTTTTTCAGTGTTGTTCGCTGTTGTCGTGTATTAACTTGGTGAAATCATATACTGGGTTTGTCTCTATGTTTTCAGCCATATTAATTAAGTAGTCATTCATTTTATTAATCTGTTTCTGTTTTTCGCGTTTTAGGTTAATTTTATAGGTTAGAAACGATTTTTAATTTTAATAGTTTAATATTAAAAAAATAAATAAAAAAAAGTTTGATAAAAATTTATTTCTTCTTGTGTTCTACGGTTTTATGTTCTGCTGTTTTGTGTTCTTTTTTCTTTCCTATTTCAAACAGTTCTATTCCTAGGAATAGTACGACTGACCATATTACTACGTTGAAGAAGACACTCACCCATATGATGTTGAATGGTGCTGCCACATCTGGACCAAGCACTGCTTGAGTAAGCCATGGAAATGGCAATCCCCAAAGGTTGGCGCCTAATATTGCGTAATATGGTGTCTGAAACAGTCCAGTTAATAGGGATATGCATAACCCTCCAATAACTGAATATATGATTTTAGTCTTTAATTCCATATTTTTATAAGTGTTATTGATTAATTATAAAACTTTTTTTTGCTAATCCTTACATTGTGGGTTATGGCATCATCTTTTTGTCTAATCTTGTCTTCAAGAATTTCCCCTTCAAGTTCTAATATTATTTTAGTCTCAGGCCATGCAACGTGTCCAAGCATTGCTGTTTTCCTTTTCAGCCAGTAATCTGTGTGTTCTGACTCGTTTTTTAATACCTGCATTGTCGGCATTAACTCTTCTAAGCATATGTAGTATACTTCGTTGTATAAGTAGTTGTCAAATTGCGTTAATATATTCGTATTATCGGGTGCGATTTGGGTTAAGTATGCGAATACGTATTTTGTTAATCGTTGAGTGTTTGTTTCTGGAATGTAAGTTATGCAGGCGTTCTTTAGTCTGGTTACTTCGTTGTAAAATTCATCCCAGTTTTTTTTAGGTATTATTATGTCAACTTTTTGCGTATTTTTAGCCATTACTTTCTTAGTTTAGTGGGCTAAATATTCTTATTTATAAAAGTTGTTTTCTTCTGATTTTCTTTTGTCCATTAATCCTTTTATCTCGCCTAGTACTTTGCTTCTTAGTGTTGGCTCTTTAACTGGTTCTTCTTGTTTTTGCGGTAATTGTGTAATTGCTGTTTTTTGTGCAAGTTCTGCTTTTTTCACGTCTTCTTCTAGGTAGTTTATCTTATTTTCGAGATTGTCTAGTCTCGGATTTAATTGTTGGATTGTTGATGATGTATAGTTAAGGTTGGTGTCCAAGTTTTCCGAGATTAAGTATACCACCATGTATATCTTTTCAACTATATTGCTTAGCGTGCTTATTTTCGTTTCCAGGCTTGCATTGCTGTTGTCGTGTATTAGTTTGGTGAAGCCTTCCAAGTAATTAGTTGTTATTTCATCCATTTTTTTTTGCGGTATTGTCAAGTGATTATCTGGTTAAAAATATTCTTACTATCCCATTTTCCGGCGGTGACGTAAAGGTTTAAAACCACCAAATTCACTTAGTAATATTTATTGCTCTGATAGTCTAGCTTGGACAGAACTTCAGATTGCGGATCTGAAAACCGGGGTTCAAATCCCCGTCAGAGCGTTTCTCTTTATTAGAACATTAAGTAATAAAGCACCAAAAAGGATAAAAGGGCAGTATCTTTTCTAAAAAAATATGATGTTTAAACTGCCAAAACTCAGCCTGGAAGACGAGATGGTAAAAAGCGAATTGGGAGAAGAACAATTAAACACGCTGAAAAAATACTCTAACGTTGGGACAATATATGAATTCTCCAATTATGAAGGGAGAAGAAAAATGTTCCCCTTCGGAATCTCAAACTATAATAAGATAATATACCTGCAACATTTCTCTAAAATAATGGAACTCAAAGACTGGGAAGAATTATACGAGCCATACCGTTACTCATACTACTTCAACCAGACATGGAGCAGCGAACACACATCATTATTCATGGAAAGTGTATTATCTAAAGGTGCAAAAATCGCCTTCTTCGTGCCTCCAAACATCAAAACTTACACGGAAAACGGGAGAAAATATTACGTAACAAACCACGAATTAGAAATACTGGCAGAACATACCGGCTCCTTACAGGACCATTATTTCATATTCGGACTATACAGCTTAATAAGCAAAGAAGACAAGGATAACATACTAAACTTCTATTCTAAAAACAACTTTAATGAATTCGGCAGCATTGAAGAACTGACACGATGGACTGTCAGAGAAATAATATACAATTATAAAAAATACATGGAAGAGAAAGACTTGAATGAAGTAATACTAGACATAGTCAACGAGTGGAAGAGGAAAAGAGAGGAATATAAATTAGTTTGTTTTCAAAAAGCTTTTAAAGGTCTTTTTTCCCAAGATTAAGAAATATGAACTTAAAAGATAAGATTTGCATACCCTTGACTGAAATTTTGAAAAGGGCAGTGGTATACACTGAAAATGAAGATTTTTATACAAATCATAAAGGCGGACTATTATGGCGTTGCCATAATAAGAATGCTAAAAAAGAGCTGAAATTCACTGCGCAAGAATTAAACCTGCAACTCGACAGCAAATACAACATAAAACCCGAATCATTGCTCGACTATGAAATAATAAAAAAACACGAATTTTACGGCAAATTCAGCAAAGAAATTCTAACAATACTCGCACAACAATATGACATCCATCTTGATGATGCAGGATGCGGAAACTGCAGATATTATATGAGTGACAACCTGTACAACCTGCTTGCAAAGTTAAAACTTGCACATAAAGATGAATCATTTGATTTCATTACTTATCACTTGGATATTGAAAATAAAAACGTGTCACACCCAAATTTCGAACCTGTTGTGAATATGCTACGAGAGCTGCCAGTACGAAAAGACTTGATGAGTATCATTAACTCATATATTTTCAAAACAATTAAAGAATACGTGCTAAAAACAGGAGTAGTATATAAAGGAATGTCAGCATATGATAACAAAACAGGCGTAGACTATTTCAAGAAAGATATTGCAGAGAAAGGATTCAGTGAAAACCCAAAGCATGAGTTAATATGCTTATCTGGAGATGAAGAAGTATCTTCCCAATTCAGCAGCAACATATTAGAACTAGACCCTTCCAAACTAGAATTAGTGCCTTGCAAGTACAACAATCATGAAAGCGCGTTCATATTCCACAGGACAGAATTAGAAATAAGAACACCAAAGATAACAAAAGAAAGCATAATTAAAATAAAACACATTCAGAAAAATATATTAAAGAGTTAATTTATCAGATATTTCCTTCTTAAGATTAATGAACAATTCATTATCAGGGCCTAGAGCCAAAGCAGTATTAATATGCTCTAATGCTAATCTATATTTATTCAATTTAAACTCCACCTTGGCAAGATTAAACCAGAAATTTACATTATTAGGGTCTAAATTTGCCGCGCAAGATATATTCTTCTCTGAATTATCATAATCTTTCAGCCTGAAATATAATAATCCTAAAAAGTTCCAGTACGCGGCATCGGATGGGTCTAATTCTAATGCTTTTTTTACGCAAAGCACAGCTTCATCAACCCTGTACAAATTAGACAAAGTGAGGCCTTTGTTAAACCAGAAAGAATCCTTATCCGGGCACAGCTTTACTGCTTCATCAAAACACTTTAACGCCTCATCGTACAACGCATTATCACATAAAGAAATTGCATGATTACTTAATTTCACAGCATCATCATACTTGCTCATAATTTTTATTTCTCTACAGGCTTACTTTTTTTCCTAACTAGCAATATTAGTTCTGCAAGTTTTTTCTCATCAACGTCACCAGCTGATTTGAACTCCAAATGCTTCATAGTCTTCCCTGTACCTGAGAATAGCTTGGCCTCTTCATCAGACAGTCCTAGTACTGAAAAGCCCATATTAACCTGACCCTTTAAAGCAACAATGTAATACAAGTTTTCATAACCTATAACGCCATATTTCATCTTCTCAGTAATTCCAGGCAGTGTTTTAAGTAAGAATCCCCTCAACTTGTTGATTATCTCAACCTTTAAAGGCCTCTGCCTGTCAATATACTCCTTAACATCATTATCCATAATAGTTAGAAAAAAACAAGTTTGTGAAATATAACCTTTTTGTTTTAAAAAAACAAAACTTTTTTTAAAGACTAATCTCTACTTTCCATATTATCTATGCCAGATAATGATATACTTGCAAATTTACTGCTCGGCGGCTTAGGAGGCTACTCTCTTAGCAAGGCTAACTATGCAGGATGGGAGAGTTTTATCAAAGTAGCCGAGGAGAGACTGTCACACCTCATATACTTCAAAGTGATTATACCTGTAGGATTATTCGTCAAAATCCCGCTCTCAAAGCAGTGGTATGCTGAAGGATTCAGGTCATACATCTTCGGACTCCCTAACGCGTCACTGCCCATGCTGTTTAAAAGCATGGAAATGGCTCTTAAGGAAAAATATTCTGAAGTTGAAAATAAGAAACCAGACAAGTTAAGCAACGGACAACTAATAACCTGGGCTGAACAATTCTTAAAGGAGAACACGGAGATAGCGCAGGGATTAAGGATATTAAGGAATATATTACAGCATGAGAACAGCTCCATAAAAGAACAGCAAAGCATAGATGCGATTAGGTATATCTCTGAAATGCTTAACTTATTATACCCTTATGATGAGGCGAAGCTTAATTTCACATGCTTGCACTGCGGAAAACAAAACAGTGCAGACCTAAAAAGCAAGGACAACTTCTTAGGAAACACTTTCAACATAGTATGCTCAAATTGCAGGAATAATATACAGTTTAGGAACATTATCTAAGAGGGAAAAAAATGAAGGTTTATTATTTCATAATTATGGCAGTTATTATTATGGTATTTCTCGGATTTTACAAAGTCGGATATTTTTCAGAAAGTGGAGTGAAAGGTCCTGGCTTTTATACAGGCAACCTGCACACTCACACTATTGCAAGCGATGGGAATGCTGATTATAACACTATGATAGATGAAGCTGTAAGATTAGGGTTTGATTTTATAGCACTAACAGACCATAACACGATTAGTCCAACAACAATATTACTATGCCCATTGGATAAGAGAATACTATGCATTATTGGTGAGGAAGTTACAACAACAGACGGCCACTTATTGGCAATAGGCATAAAACAAGTAATACCTAACGGATTAAGCGCCAACGAGACAGTAAGCCTCATTCATGAACAAGAAGGATTAGCGATTCCTGCACATCCTGGAGGAGTTTATATCAGCGCTGAATTATTAAGGACTATTAATTTTGACGCTGTCGAGTGCAACCTTTCAGTAAATCCGTCAGAGCAGGAAACAGGCTGCAACAATACTTACTCAAAAGTGTACAACTCAGACGCCCATAATACGGAGATGCTGTCATTAGGCGCGAATAACTGCTATTTGGCTAACCTGACTTGGCAGTCATTAAAAGACAGCATTAAAATAGGCAACTGCACATTAGTCTCGTCAAGAATATAAATACGAGAATCATAAAAGAAAGGTATGAAATTCGCTGAATATTTCATAAAAGGAAAGAATTATTTCATCACAATTATTGTAATAACATTACTGCAAGTGTTAGCAACACTATTCGCATTATACCCTAAAGGATTAATCGACCCGGTCGGAATAATTAAGATATTAATCGTTGGTTATGCTGCTTATAAATTAAAGTTAGGAATTAAAGAATCAGCAATGTTCGGAGCATTATTGTTTGTATCAATAATATGGTACGTGCCTTTCGTAATACCTGGAATTGTACTCTCAGCAGGCGTGCTGAATTTAACGCTAGTAATAATAATTGACGTATTAGCCAATATGGCGATTTATGTGAGTTCAGGAATAGTTGGAAACTTGTTCGCGATAAGGATGATGAAGAATAAAGCAGGAAAAATAAAGAAGAGATAAAACTTTTTTTATAGTTCGCTCTTTAATAATATCTTCCTGGTTTGGCCGTAGTCTTTTTTATCAATAATACCCTTTGATTCCAATGAATCTGTTATCCTAAAAATCTTAACCTTGGTGAGCCCGGATTGTACTGTAAGCTCTTTCTGGGTTATGTCTCCATTATTCTTCAGTATGATATCAAGAATCAGTTTCTCATCCGGTGTAAGCAATGCTTCGGTGGTTTTCTTGATGACTAACTGCGTTCTCTTAGTGGTCGTCAGGGAATGAATAGTCAGTCCTGCAAGCACCAATACTATGCCTGTTATCAAAAGGAGCACGTTGTTGTTGAACGTGAAAAATCGCGCAAAACTTATAGGATCAACCCGAGGTGGATGCATTTCAAATGTATTGCTAAAATTTTGAACTGAGTTATTAACCACAGGATGCTGGCTGAATGCGGCATTAACAAACCCCGATGAATTATTGTTTGAAGCATTGCTATAATTTGATATGAAATCTTCAATAAAGAAATGAAGATATACTGAGAATATGATGCAAAAACCTCCGAGTATGAAGCATGCAAACATGATGACTTCTGCAAATCTTATAGTACGCTTAATGGTTTCAAATGGTTTCATGAAACATATAAGGATGGTTACATGCTTATAAATATAATGAAAACCATTATGGAGCTGAAGAATGTCAAGAAGCAGTATAAACTTAGCGAAGGAAACTACGTCAAGGCGCTTAAAGGCATTAACCTGAAAATAAATGAGGGTGAATTCGTGACCATATTCGGCCCGAGCGGATGCGGGAAAAGCACGCTAATGCACATAATGGGATTACTTGACAAACCTACAGAGGGAACAGTTTATATTAACAGTCAAGATACTAAAGAATTAAATAGTAATGGCTTAACTGCATTAAGAAGCCAGACAATAGGCTTCGTTTTCCAATCTTTTTTTCTAACACCTAATCTCACTGCTTTAGAAAATGTAGAATTCCCAATGGTATTAAACAACCAAAATGAACATGAACGGGTTAAAAGGGCAAAAGAACTTTTAAAAAAAATGGAGCTTAGCGAACGCGCAAATCACTTACCTTTCCAGTTAAGTGGAGGACAGAAACAAAGAGTTGCCATTGCGAGGGCATTAGCAAATAATCCAAAAATATTATTAGCAGACGAGCCGACAGGTAATCTTGACTCAAAAACAGGTGAAGAAGTAATAAAACTTTTCAAGGAATTGTGGAGACAGGGAACTACATTGGTAGTTATCACTCATGATTCAAATCTTGCAAGCCAAGCTCCAAGAACAATTCACATGATGGATGGAGAAATGGTTAAAGACGAAAAAAATTATGCTCATATTAAGGAATTAATAAAGGAGACTAAGAAAATTGACGCTCATCATAAAGCATTTGATGTTAAAAACAAAGGAGGTGAAATGCAAAGATGAGGAAACAAATAATACTTGTACTTTTATTAATGATTAGTACAACGGTGACTTTTGCAGCAATAACACCTGCAATGCAGATTACAACTGAGCAAACAAATATGCAGCCAGGAGGAACAGGTTATTTGACGTTAACTTTGTCAAATACTGGTTCGGGAACAGCGTACGCTACGAAAGTAACATTAAACGGGTTAAGCAATCCGTTAACATCCGATAATTTATGCACTAGTTGTATTTTATATGACACCAATCAAAACACTTGCTTAACATACAGTGATAGTTGCTATTATAATATCGGAGACATAGGTGTAAATAATGCAAAGACATACATAATACCTATAAAAATACCTGAGAATATCACATCAGGTTATTATACTGCAAATTTGCAGATAAAATACCAGACTGATGCTTCGGGAACAACATCATACACTGATTATATAGAAATAATAAGGATAAATAATTCAGCAAATGATAATTTAGTGATAACAAATGTA
The DNA here is from genome assembly GCA_902385255.1 of Candidatus Tiddalikarchaeum anstoanum. Lineage (GTDB taxonomy): Archaea > Nanobdellota > Nanobdellia > Tiddalikarchaeales > Tiddalikarchaeaceae > Tiddalikarchaeum > Tiddalikarchaeum anstoanum. The sequence goes on from CABMEV010000008.1 coordinate 54,950, forward strand.
GGATTACCTGCAGGTACGATTAATCCAGGTGAAGAGTTTAATCTGACATTAAGCATTGCTAACATGGGTTCTTCTGATGCAAATAATGTAAGAGTTACACTGGACACAAATAATTTCAACACTATAGGCACGTCCAATATGTTAATAATAGGTAATATATTAAGCGGTGAAACTAAAACTGTAACCTTCTCATTGCTTAGCGATAATTCATTAACTGCTGGAGTATATCCTGTTGATTCAGTAATAAGTTATACCAGCAATGGCCAAGTATTAGCATCTCAGGGGAGTTTTGGTATAAAACTTGGAGGTCAGGACACTAATTTTGCAGTGTATATTAGCAATGTGAGACAAACTACCAGTGGTATAAGTTTTGATGCACAATTTGCGAATATTGGATTAATCACTGCTAAATCTGTAGGTGTAACTTTACAATATTTAGGTATGCCTGTAAACAGCAATTATATTGGTGATTTAACTTCAGGTTCGTATTCTAAAACTAGTTTTACAATAACAACAGTAAACGCAGCTAATACAACAAATGGTTTTAATAGAACAAGAAGTGCAAATGGACAGCAGGGTATGAACGCATCAGGATTTTTTAGAAACCAGACAAATATGTCATTTACAGGAACGCAACCCCTGATGTTTGTCATAAGTTATACAAACTTGTTAGGCCAAAGAGTAACAACTAATGTTCCTGCTGAATTAAACCTTAATCAGATAACAGGAAGTTCAACCTCCACAACTGCTTTTAGACAGACAACAACATCTACAACTATAGATATGACAAGCGTTATAAGCTGGGTCTTTATTGGAGGAGTAATAATATTAGTAGTTTACTTCTTCATAAAATCAAGGAGGAAAGAAAAGTAAAAAAAGCAAGGGTTTTAACTAAACCCTTCTTTTTGAAATTCTTTTAAAAAAAATGAGATTTAATGATATTATAAATTTCGCATTTAAAAATGTAGGATTCAAAGGTTTAAGGAGCTGGCTTACAATTATTGGAATAATAGTCGGCATAGCTTCAGTGGTTGGTTTAATGACTTATAGTGAGAGTATTAGTGCAACGATTAATAACCAGCTTAGCAATTTTAATTCACAAACAATTACAATAAGTCCGGGATCTCCAGTACGGAGTACTGAAACAAGATTTATGAGAACAGAAAATGCAGGTTTAAATGGAGGTTTCAGCGCTCCGAGGAGTGCATCTACAACTACAGGTGTACTTAAAGATTCTGATGTTTTAGCCCTTGAACAAATTGATGGAATAATCGCAGTAAGCCCTCTTTATTCACAGCGTTTAAGTGTAACATATGAAGGGCAAATCGTTAATAATGCAGTTAATTTTATAACACCAAGCCAGTACTCAGAGGTTAATACTATAACATTAAGCGACGGGACTTTTCTAAATGATGGTGACAGCCAAATAGTTATAGGTTACGGATTAGCTAATAGTTCTTTTAACACGCCAATTAAAGTCGGTGATGAATTATTAATCAGCTCTAAATATTATAAGGTTGAAGGTATACTCGCTGAAGGAGGATTCGGCTCCAATGATAATTCTATATTAATGGATATAGGACAAGCAAGTATGATAAGTAATTTTAGTAATAGTTATAATAGTATCCAGTTAAAAGCGTCAAGTATTGATGTAATCGCTGAATTAACACCTGTAATTACTCAAGTATTAGACAATGAGAGAGGTATAATATCAGGACAGGAAGATTTTCAAGTCTCAAGTTTCACATCTGTAATTAATAGTGTCTCAACCATGATAAACACGTTATCATTATTCTTAATAGGTATTGCAGCAATTAGTCTGCTGGTTGGAGCAATAAGCATTGCTAATACGATGTTTACAAGCGTATTTGAGAAAACGAGGGATATTGGCATAATGAAAGCTTTAGGAGCTAAAGACAGCGATATTCTATCTCTTTTTGTGACAGAATCATCAATTATAAGTTTAATTGGTGGTTTGGGTGGGATAGTATTGGGTTTACTTATTGCCCAAGTGCTTGTAAGTTTCTCATCAAATCTGACTTCAATGCAGGGCGGAGCGGGAAGTAGTGCATTAGCAATGGTTCTTGTTGTAAAGCCCGAACTTATAGCATTAGCATTATTAATTAGTCTGGGTATAGGTATAGTATCGGGTTATTTACCTGCACGCCAAGCATCAAGATTGAATCCTATAGAAGCAATATGGTATGAATAAAAACTGCACCATAAATTAAAAGAATAGTTAACTTTTTAAGAACTGAAAATTGAACCTTTTAGAAATGATGCTTAAACTATTACATCTTGAAGACGTATTGGAAAGAGATGAATTAACTGCATTTAATGAATTATTTAATAGTATGAATAACGTATACTGCAGCAATACCTACGAGAAAATAGGATTATTAATGCAAAAATATACTCACAATCTGCATGCAAAGACGTTCTATTTAGACCTTCAGCAATCAAAGTTTAACATAAGCAAGAAAGGTTATGATTATAAAAGTGTGGACGGCGTAAAAATTATATCACTTCTTTATTATATAATAAAAAAAACAAGCAGCAATGAATTGGCGCAGTTAGATGCAGCGTACGAATTCGTGCACGACTGCATATTAAGAACGAACTTTAGAAATACCAGCAATAAAGCAGTGCCAATTGATATAGATTTTCCAATAATAAGGCACTGGATTAAAAATAATTTCTTCAAGAAAAACATAAAATATTATTTATGGTGTGATGAATTCGGAGACAATGTTAAATTTTTAAGCCCAGTCAAAGTAATAAAAAGTTTAAATTATTCACCGCGGAATACTCCGTAAAGGCTTGGCAAAGTCTCCCCAATCCACGGCGAATCCGAAGCAAGTGATGCTAAGTCAGTGCTCGTTGTCATCCTTCCTTCCATGTTTAAAACTATGGCCATTAAAGGATTACCTTCCTTAATCTCCCAGGAAGGCTTCAGGTTCAAACTTGCAGCATTAAGCAATTTCTGCTGATTAACTCCTTTATTGATAAGCCATCCTAAAACTCCGCAGTCGTAAGAAGGCATGCCTGACAATTGCTTCGTTATCTTCTCATCATGATTGTGAGGTGCGTGATCTGAAACTAAGTAATCAATAACTCCGTCATTCAATCCTTTGATTAATGCCAGTCTGTCCTCCTCGGTTTTAATTGAAGGATTGCACTTTATCAGGGATTTCTTAGTGTTAAAATCCTCCTTGTTAAAATACAAGTACTGGTATGCTGTTTCGCAGAATAAATTCTTATTATTTTTCTTGCCGCTCTGGACAATGTTTAATCCTTCCTTGCTGCTAAGGTGGCATATGACAAATGACAAGTCAGGCCTTTTAGGCAGTACTTCTTCAACAACGAATCTTACACCTTCCTCTTCGACAATGTTAGGCCGCGCATCGTAATGAGTTATGGGATTTGACGGGTTCCAATTACTGCTGTAATCTTTCAAAAGTTTCGGGTCTTCGCAGTGAATCCTAATCTCAGCGTTTTTTGGCAGCATTAATATTTTATCACTAAGCTCGTTATTATTCGTGAAAAAACCAGAGCCTACGCTTTCAGACTGGAAAGCTTTAAACTTATTATTGCAATGCTCAGCCATCTTGAATAATTCATTAGCATTGCTTTTCGGGGTAAGAAGGCCGTAAACGCTTGTTTTTATATGTGCAGTATTGGAAATTATAGCATTGTAAAGTATTAACTTCTCGGCTGAGTCGAGTGGAGGAGACGTGTTAGGCATGGCAGCGGCGCCAAGAACTCCTGTGGATAATAAATGGTACGTCCCGCTCATCACTGTTTCCTTGTAACTCTGGTCCAAGTCCCTTAAATGAACGTGCGAGTCGAAAATCCCGGAAGTAAGTATAGAATCCTTTCCTAATTCGTAAAAGGAGTCGTCGCTTAACGAGTTCCCAACTTTCACTATCCTCCCGTTAACTGTCTGCACTTCGCGTGTCACGAATCCTTCCTTAGATAATACTCTGCCTTTAATTATCATTCTAGTCCGCCGTCCTTGCCTCTTTTTCTGAAATTCTTAGACTCAAAATAAGTATAGACTGTTTTTAGGCAAATCCTGTCGCCTTCAGGTCCTGTGTCGCAGGATGAGCATAAACCATAACCTCCGCATTTAAAGTAACTCTCCCAGTTCTCAATTATACGTTTTGGGTCTACCCCTTCCTTAACTGCCCACATGGCTACAGCTTTTATCATAGGTTCAGGCCCGCAGGTTATTATATAATCATACATTCTTGCGTTAATATTGGATAAGTCTATCTTAGCTCCAAGTCTCACTTTATAATTCGCAGTTAATTTTAATCTCTCTTCAATGTTTGACAAGATTTCAGTATTATCTTTATATGCTGCTATGCAGTCTATGTTCGCGTCTATCTTCTCTGCTAAGTCTGTAAGCGAGGCGATGCCGCAGCCTCCTCCAATCAATAATAACTTCTTGCCTTTTAATGATTCAATATCGTAGCCGTTTCCTTTAGGACCTCTAATATACATTTTGTCAGATTCTGTTAAGCTTGTTAGGACAGTGCTTGTTTCCCCTCTTCTCTTTATAGTAATAGTATTATTGCCTGACATTGTAAAAGGTCTCTCCATAGGGTTATTATTCTTATCCCAAACCATAGCCATAACGTACTGGCCGGGTGTGTGGTTTAAATTGTTTTTTAACACTAATGTGTACGTATCTGCTGATTCCTTGATTGTGCGTTCTACTTCAAACTCTTTATGCTCATCATTTATTACTGTCAAATAGCCGTTTTTTATAACTTCATTCCACCATAATGGTTCTTTGAAAGGTAAATAGGGTGCTTTGACAGCGCCGCATCTTAATTTTTCAATAAGGTTTGATATTTCTTTTTTCGATTTTCCTGCGAACACTGAGCCTAATTGTATGGTATTAGCGCCTATAGAAAACGCTCTCTTAACATCTTCTACTGTGCTTACTCCTCCGCTGATATTTATTGGAAATGATTCATTCTCCAGTCTCGCATTGTAAACATTGTATACTGCGTGTTCGAACAATAACTGTCCTGATAATCCTCCTTTCAGTATTGGTTTGTTTGAGTACTTGTTTATCACAAGGCACGGCACTGTGTTGTAAAATGTGGCAGCGTCAGCGCCAGCCTCTTCTAATGGATTGATGAAATTTGCCGCATTAACCAAAGGGCTAAATTTTATGTTCACTTTCTTGGATGTTATATTCTTTAACACCCTGACTGAAGAAATTATGTTGGATAAATCATTGGTTGAACAACTCTCTCCCGGTTTTGTGTTCGGGCAGGACTTGTTAACTTCAAATCCTTTTATCTTTTTATATGATTCAGCGTCAGCTTCGAATAAGTTTACTATCCTTTCTAGCTCTGCATCGTTTTGTCCGAATATTGAAACTATAATGGGAGTATTTCCTTTGTAATCATTGAAGTCGGCAATCATCTTCTTAACCCCTGGGTTTGGAAGACCCATCCTGTTAACGAAGTATTCCTTGCCTTCGTAGACGCCGTGAACCATTACTGGAGGATTCCATCCGTTCCTTCCTAATTCGCCATTCCAGTACTTGGCTCTTAACACTTCACTCATTGAAGACATATCATCAGGACCGTTTAATCCTATGCTCTTAGTTACGAATTCGTCAAATCCTAAATCTGCATAAGTGACCCAGTTTAGGATGCCTGCACCGTTAGAAAGTTTAAAATTCATAGTTAAACAAGAAAACAGCGGTTTTAAAATAATTGTCTTAACCAGGAAGAAGTAAAATAATTCAAGATGAAAATGTATAAATCTGTTTGTATTTTAAAAAATTATATATCATGAATGATTAGTGAATATAAGATATAATTCCTTTAAAATCGTTGAAAATTCAGTAAATAATTGAATGTGCGGCATTGCAGCTTTAATAAAATTTAACAGCGAGAAACAATACCATGCTGTAGCACCCAGTTTATCCTCTTTGTTAAAAACAGTACAGAACAGGGGACAAGATTCTACAAAAATAATAACTCAATTATTAAACCCTAATGCTGAAACTTATTCATATAATAATGGAGTTAAAAATACTATTTTAAGAAACGCTTATGATAATATCCTTGTTTATTGTGAAACTGGAGGATTAGGCTTAGTTACAAAAGTTATTGATGAAAAGATAGAATCAGATTTGTTAGGCGACATGGGTATTGGAGCTGTTCGTTATGGAACAACAGGACCAGGTGGAAATATAACTAATGTCCAGCCTGTTAGGTATAAATCAATAGTCGCGTGCGAAAATGGAGATATAAATAATTATCAGTTAATCAATGAATTCTTGCTTAAAAAAGGGTATCCTCCTTTCAGAACTACAAGTGATGTCGAGACGATAACACGATTATTTGATTATCATTATAAGACTATTGCTGATGAAATATTACCTGAAGGAAGAAGTCCGGGTATAGAAGCTATGAAACGATGTATAAACGGGTACCTTGACGCTCCGCCTCTAATAGGAGGTTATGCAATATTAGTAATGACACCTCACAGTTTGATAGCTGCACTAGACACGAATGGCATTAGGCAGTTAAGTTATGTGAAAAAAGAAGATGGCGTACAATTCTTAAGTGAAAGCAAGGGATTATGGCATTTGAATAATGAGATTAACACATACAATTTTTATGATTATATAAAAGAATTAAAACCAGGTGAAATAATTGAAGTATTCAGAGATGGGGATATTAAAAGTGAAATACTGCAAAATACGCGAAATAAGCATTGTTTCTTTGAATATGTGTACTTAAGTTTGGATAATAGTGTTATTCAAACTAATAGTGTTGGTAAAGTAAGAAGAGAAATAGGAAGGCTTCTTGCTCCGAAAATAGCTGATAATATTAGGAAAAGCGGAAACAGTCTTGAAAACTGCATAGTTGTGCCTGTGTTAAGTACTGGTGAATCTTACGCTTTAGGTGTAGCTAAGGAATTAGGGTTGGAATACGCTCCTTATCTCTACAAAGACAGGTACGCACTCAGAACTTTCATAATGGACACTCAGGAAATAAGAAAAAGAGGTGTTAAAATTAAATTCACACCTGATGTATTCGATTTAAGAGATAAAAATATCATACTTATTGATGATAGTATAACGAGGGGAAACACTTTACGTGATATTAAAAATGTATTAGTTAAAAAAGCTGGAGCAAATAAAATTCATGGGGTAAGTGCTTGTCCGCCTGTAAATAATTCCTGCTATTACGCTGTTGATTTAAAAGATGAACTTATTGCAAGAACTAATACAATAGATCAGACAAGGGATATACTTGAACTTGACTCGCTAACTTATGGTGAAGAAACGATGTGGATTCAAGTCATAGGAGAAGACTCCTGCCGCGCGTGCATTAATGGAGAATATCCTACACAAATTATTAGAACAACAAGATAATTTTTTTATGGAATAATCTGCAAGATTAGATAACTGTCCCGTTAATGCACTCATTAGTATAGCTTCTGAAATTATCAAGTATGCCGTCGTCGCCGCAGCATGGACCATTCTTTCCTACAATTGCATGGTTCTCCCACCAAGCGACTGTGTTAGTTCCGGGGGATGTAGCAGTGATATCCAAGTCGCCGTCATTATCCAAGTCTGTTAGGAATTAGTCAAATCCGTTGAAAGAGTTGCTTATTATTGACTGCCGCCACTTGTAATTGTTAATGTTCTGAC
>CABMEV010000009.1 GCA_902385255.1 Candidatus Tiddalikarchaeum anstoanum
ATTCAGCCACGCATACGATAGAGTCGAATACGGGTGTTTTTACATCGCAAGGTGTTTCTAATGGTGAGAGTTTCAGTTATACTTTTAACACTGCCGGAACATTTGACTACCATTGCAGCATACACCCTTCAATGACAGGCAGTATTGTTGTTGAGTAAAGTTTTTTAAACATTCTTTTTACTTATTTTAATTAATCGTGCCGGTGTAGCTCAGCTTGGTTAGAGCGCTACGCTCATAAAAAAACTTTATTTTTGTGAGCTCTGAATGTTTCGATATGATGAAACGCTCAAAAACAAGGAAATTGAGAAACGTAGAGGTTCGCGCGTTCAAATCCCGCCACCGGCACTTCTCTTATCTTTAAGAGGCAAATTGAGTAATTCTAGTTAATATTGCCTTTTTTTCCTTTTTAAAGGGGCACTAAAGTTTATAAATTCATTAGTATCTATATTATTTGTAATAGAATAAAGACTGAATAATTCTTTATAATATTAACAATTAAAAAGGAAGTAGTGAATAAAAATGGAACAAAAAGAAGAAAGATCAGAGAAGTCAGAAAGATCATCAGAAAGCTCTGGTTCATATCCAGCTAAATGTTCAAAATGCAACAAAGAATGTACAGTACCATTTAAACCAGACCCACAGAAGAAAGTATATTGCAGAGAATGTTATGCTGAAATAAGAAAAAACAAACCTAAGAGATTCTAGAACTAACGGTTTTATTAAAAAAACAGATTAATTTTTTAATGTTCTTTTAATATTTTATTTTTTTAATTTTTTTTTAATTCTAACATAGGATATATCGTATTACGATAATAATCTATTTAAGCAGAAAATTTTTACTATTATTCCTTATGAAGCACTGGGCTGAGTACATCTTGCTCATCCTCTTAATATATGCAGTAATTGAATTATTAACTGCAGTTTTTGTTTCAACTATTTATTCATCGCCTGATTATTTAGGTATTGAATCATTAGCTATGTCTAAACTATTGGCAATGCAGGTAGTAATCTGCATTATTGGTTCTTTCGTTTTCGGAAGGAGTGTTAAAAAGTGATTATTTTCTACGGAATCTTTGACCTGCTTACAATACTCTTATCATTCGCCAGCATATACTTCTCCGTATATAAGAACGCTGCAATAATATCTCTTGTAATATTGGGATTTAAAGGATTATGGACTTTAAACACTACAAAGAACGTGCTCGATCCGTTGGGATTAATAGACCTTGGTGCATGTGTGGCAACATTATTAACAATTCAGTTTGGGTTATTCACTAAGTTTTCAGTAGTGATGCTGCTACTGCTCGGCTGGAAATCTTATATATCAATAAAACCTTTCTAAAATGCATTTTTTAAATAAAAACTTTTTAAAATAGTAAAAGGACTGATAATTATCAATCAAAAATGCTTCAGTAGCTCAGTGGTAGAGCGTATGCCTTGTAAGCATAAGGTCGGGAGTTCAATCCTCCCCTGAAGCTTTATAACACTGCTTTATTGTAAAACATGTGAACAGCAAAATAAAATGTCAATACGAAATAAAGAAAGAAGATGTTAAAAAAAATCTAATTCACCAAGGAGCTAATTCTTGGCCGTAAAAATCTAGTCTTATCTTAGGCAGATTATCAACAATTATTTCCGAACTAGGAGTATACAAATTGCATTTTGCACAATTTTCACTTTTGCCGCACCTAAATGCAGGAATATAACATGAATAAAGATAGTTAGTTGGTCTTCTTGAAAACTCTAAGCAAAATTTCTGCCTTTCTATTGATTTTTCTTCGTCAAACTTTCTTTTTGTATCTTTTAACATTTGTTCTCTAACAGTATTCTCATTAATTGAATTCTCTAAATTATCCATAAAACTATGAATTAGAAAAACCTACCTATAAAGTTTGTTATCCTGTTCAGTCATCTCTGTTTTCTAATAAGTTTAAGAATAATATTCGGAAAGTTCTGCTAAAAAGATTAAAAAAAAAAATAAAAAGGTAAAAATAAAAGATTTTTATTTCTTCTTGTAATTTATCCAGTGCGCTTTTGCCTTTGCTATCTTGTCGAACATTGCAAAAATCATCTTCTTAATATCTGATGATTTCACAATCTTTCTGTTCTTTATGCTTCTGCTGACATCGCTGGCAATGGCTTTAGCGATACTTTTTGGGACTCCGGCACCGATGCAGGCTTTTTCTATCTTTCCAGACTTGAAACCCTGTATGCTTTTGTCTGTTTTCACAACTTTAACCATGCCATAGCTGACGCTATTATTAAATTTAAAACATTCTAAAACCCTACATTTTTGACAAAATTACCAGGTTCTCTTTTAAATCCCTGCTATACCTGTAGCTTTTTTCCTCGAAACCTAATGATTTAAGAAAATCTATATAATTTTTTAACCCCTCCGGGACATCAATCCTAAGTTCGTCGTGTTCGGGAAGTATTTTGCTAAGTACGTATTCTAATACGTCCTTATCCCCAGCCAGTAATTTAAGTTTAACAAGGGCTTTTTCATGAACTGGATGCATAAGCGTCTTATCCAGAACAATATATGAAACTACTGCCTTTATCTTATCATCATTAGTGAAAGTGGCTATTTGATACTTTCCAGGCTTTTTTTTAAAGCTTTCAGCAGCTTTTTTCCCGTAAATATTTTCGCCGAAAAAGTTCTCTATATACTTAGCAATTATTTCAACACCCTTACTAATATCATTATTCATAATATGATTTGGGAAAAAATTACTTATTTAAAAAGATTATGAAATAAAAAGGTATAAAACATTACAATACTTACTTTCTTCCCTTATGGTTGAAGATATGAAAGTGACGCCCTGGGATGTTAAGGGCAATATAGATTATGACCGTTTGATAAAAGAGTTTGGAACTGAGAGGCTTGATTCCAAATTATTAAAACGCATCGAGAAGCATACAGGCAGCCTTCACACATTTCTTCGAAGAGGCATATTCTTCTCCCACCGGGACATGAACTGGATATTAGACGAGTACGAGAAAGGCAACAAGTTCTTCTTATACACAGGAAGAAGCCCTTCAGGCGACGTTCACATAGGCCACTTAGTGCCTTGGATTTTCACAAAATGGCTGCAGGACAAGTTTAATGTAGATTTATGGTTCCAATTCCCTGATGAGGAGAAATTCTTATTCAAAGATGAATTAACTTTCAAGGACACGGAGCACTACCTTCATGAGAACATGCTCGACGTAATAGCATTAGGATTCAACCCCAAGAAAACCAAGTTCTTAATAGACACTAGACACGCAGGATTAATGTACAAACCTGCATGCGAAGTTGCTAAGAAGATAACATTCTCAACAGTTAAGTCCAGCTTCGGCTTTGACGACAGTTTCAACATAGGACAAATATTTTACACCGCAATGCAGAGCGTTCCTGCGTTCCTTCCGTCCGTCTTGGCAAAGAAGAACATCCCCTGCCTGATTCCTTACGCTATCGACCAAGACCCTCATTTCAGGATAACCCGAGACGTTCTACCCAAGATGGGATATTACAAGCCTGCAGCCATTCACTCAGTCTTCCTGCCTCCACTGACAGGGTCCGGAGGCAAGATGAGTTCATCAATAAAGACGAGCGCTATTTACACAACTGACTCACCGAAAGTTGTAAAAGACAAAGTTATGAAGTACGCTTTCAGCGGAGGAAGGTCAACACTCGAAGAGCACAGGAGACTTGGCGGGAACCCTGACGTGGACGTCCCCTACCAATGGCTTAGATTCTTCGAAGACGATGATGTTAAATTGAAGCAGATTTATGATGATTATAAGAGCGGCAAGATGTTAACAGGCGAGATAAAACAAATACTAATCGACAAGTTGAACGCATTCCTGGAAAAACACCAGGAAAGAAGACTTGCAGCCAAGGATAAAATCGACGAGTTCATCCTGAAAGTTTAAAAAAAAATCTTTTTTTTACTGAGTTTTAGGTGCTTCCTGGCTCATTCTCAGCTCTTCTTCAAGCAATTTTTTCTCAGCCATTATCTCCTTAACCCTGTTCGCAACTCTTTTTATTATTTCCACATCCAGCCTTTGTTTGCCCTCAACTTCACTTAATAAATTCTCAGTTTCTATCCTTAAATTCTTGAACTGTTGGAATAATTCATCCCTTGTTTTCACCCTATTTGGGTTTATCACTTTGTCAATATTGCTTGTTAAATACTTTAATTCGAATTCTATATTCTGGAGGTTCTTTAATATCTCCGGAAGGCTTTTCTTGGTTATTAACTCTTCAATGGTCATTTTATTGCCTCCCTAAGTTTAGGTCCGGAGTTCTCCGGGCTGACATCATTTACTATTACACCCGTGCCATACTCGAGCCCTGCATACTTATTAAACTGGGGATAAATCTCGATGTGGAAGTGGTATTCCAAATTCTTCGGCGCATTATGCAGTACAAAGTTGAAATCCATATTCTTGAATAATTTACTGTACGCTTTCATTACAACGCTTAACGCTTCAGCCAATTTGTATAATACATCATCAGTCATATTAGATATGGACCTTGTGTGCATTAACGGATAAATATGGGTTTCGTAAGGGAACCTGCTTGCGAAGTTAGTGAACACTACAAAATCATTATTCTTGAACACTAACCTGTTAGATTTCAACTCTTCATTAATCATGTTGCAGCAGACTTGGTTGGAGCACCCTTCTGCCTCGTTTAATATAATGTGAGGTATGAAAGGCAGTGCTACGACTTGGCTGTGGCTGTGTTTGATGCTAGCCCCTGCCTTGCTGCCTTCATTATGGAATATTAATACGTATTCAACCTCTTCAAGTTTTGAGTTAGCTTCGAATCTTTCTTTGTAGACTTTCAGGCACTCGAACCATTTCTTTATTGGAAAAGATATTGTGTGCTCGTCATCATTGGGAGTTAGGATTATTATCTCATTGTTCCCATGGCCTTTGTAAGACTCGAATACTCCTTCGCTCAGCTCTTTGAATTTTTGCAGAGTGAGTATTGGAAACTTGTTCGGGATGACCCTGACACTCCAAATTTTGGAAGTTCCGACTCTTGAAATCTCAGGAGGCGTTAAATTCTCATTGCCTGCACAGAACAAACAATTAGTGGTCTTAATCTTATTTTCAACGTATTCTTCAGGCCTGAAAGCCCTGGTCTCGTTGATTATTACATTATATTTTGACAATGGGTCTACTCTTATTTCAATCATCTTATATTACTCAACACTTTCTCTTATTTTTCTGCGAATCTTTTGAACCATGGGATTGCTCGCAAGATTCTCAAGATCAAGTTTTTTCAAGAATTTTTTAATGTTCTTCTTTGCATCTTCATCATTCTTAACCTGGTCATAAATTTTTACTGCAGCGACGCCTGCAAGCACTATTAATGACGCTATAATGAGAGAGTATAATATCTTCTTCTTCCTGCTTATTTTCTTCTTTTTAAGGATTAACAATCCCTGTATTAATCCTAGTATTTTAGCCAAGTCTTCATCTAAGGGTGAACCTTCTTCTGAAAGTTTTTTAATGGTTTTATTGCATTTCTCGCTCACTACGTCGAAAACTTTGGCTACTTCGCTGTTTTTCAGCTTTTTTTTCAAAATATTCAAAGCTTTTTTATATACTGGTTTCATTCTAATAAAAGTAGGGTTTACCATTATATAAAAAGTTAATTCTAAACTGTATTTTTTATAATTGCCCAGTGATAAGTAAGATTTAAAAGGCTCCTTTTCATATAAGTAATACTCAGGATGAAGTGCACGCAATGTGGTAAAGAAATGGAGTTCTTGGGTAGCGTTGCCTTACAGGATGATTATTCTTCAACTGAAGATTTATGTTTTAACATAATTGAGCGATTCAAGTGCGATGCGTGCCAAGTTACGAATGAATTCTTAAAATCCATGAATAAGTCAGTAACTGATGAAGATATGTGTTCTGACAAGACGACAAGCAGCTTGAACATCTTAAACAAAAAATCTAAGAAATAAACTTTTTTTTTATACTAAAAAGGATTGTCTTACTTTAATTATCTGATTTTGTAGTTTATTCTTCCACTGCAGGAACCCGCCATAATCAGGGTACTCGTTGTATAATTTTTTCATGCTGTTTGAGTAATTGACAAGCCTTACAAACTTGTGTATTAATCCAGGTTTCAATAATAATCCTGCACTGTTAAAGAATATGTCCCGTTTTCTAATGCCTTTCTCCAATTTTTCAATAAGACTTGGAGGAACTATTTTCTTCTCAAGTATGAAATTGAACTCTTCGCTTGACAGACTTGTGAAAAAATCCCTTATGCTCTCGAATATCGCGCTCTCCCCTCCAATATCTTTCATATACTCTGAATTATAATCCCATAACGTTTCAGTATTTATTATCTCTTTTTTGACTGAGATAGCTATATTCTTTGCTGCATAGAAAGCGCCTCTTATCCCGTAATCCATATAGCACGTTATTAACGGGTTCACTTGGCATCCTGCTCCGCCTATTATTACTACATTTTTGAATATGAAAGAATTTAGAGGCCTCCTGTGAGGCACTATCCCTGTAGAACTGCTCTTCAATTCAGAGTTTGCAAATTCAGGTATCCTCCTCTTATAATCATTGAATATTTTCTTAATATCCGTCGGCATCCCGGGTATGCCAACTCCGAATGATACTAAATTATCTTTTTTCGGTATTATCCATAAATGCCCTCCTTTAATTTTTGAAGGATCGAATGCGATTACTGTGCTGTTAAATTCTTTTTCTAACTGCAGGACTTCTTCATAAACTACTGCGCGGTCGAAGTCTTCTATTTCATTATTTACGAACCTGTTCTCAGGAATGCTCTTTCTTAATACGGCAGTCGGCCCGCTTGCATCAACGAACACTTTTGCCTTGATTACGAGTTTTGCCCCGCTGTTCATGTTTTGAACCCTGATTGCAGTGAACTGCTTATCCTCTTCTACCAGGCCCATCACTATGTGGCGCTCTAAGAATTCGAAATTTTCATGATTCAATGCTTTTCCAAGCAAGTATGCAAGCAGGTAATTCTTATTCACGACGTAATTCTTGCTGTTTATTTCTATATCTTTTCCTTCAAACTGGCGGATGTGAACAGTGCTAATATCATGCTCTATTACTATTTTAGGTATCCTGATTCCGAAAGCCTCCTTTATGAAAACAACAGTCTCATCATGAATGATATTCCCGCTGACGCTCTCACCCAGCCTCTTGCTGCTCTTTAAATCGATTAATAAGACTTTTAGGTCTTTCTTTAACAAATAATGCGCTGTTAAGAGGCCTGATATACTAGCTCCAACTATGACAACATCGTAATCCATCAGTAGAATAAGATTATCGTAATATTGATAAATATTTCTTTAATTAGTATGATAAATGATTAAGGAGACTATAATACCCAACTCTGGAGCGCTGTTAGTAAAAGACGGAGAGGAGAGCATACTCGTAATCAGCGATTTACATTTTGAGGACAACGAGTACGTGTATACAATCATTGAGATGGTAAAGCGTCTCGTCAAGAAGTATACACCGACGAGTGTCATAGTACTTGGCGACGTGTTCAACCTCGGCCAGGGAGGAGTCAGTGTTGAAGCTTTTGACAGAGAAATATCGAAAATAATTCCCTTAAGCATAACTGCTGGGAACCACGATTTTGAAATCTTTCCCCAGATGATACTAAGTGATAATTACGCATTCATGCACGGAGACACTGACCACTGCGAAAACGAGAGAACAAATATAGTACTTGGCCACACCCACCCATACCTTAAAGGTAAAAGAGTTTTCCTGAAAGGAGTGCTCACAGACGGCAGAAATTTTATAATACTCCCTGTGTTTAATGACAAAGTTGGCGGGCCTGACATAATAGCGGAGAAGGATATGCTTCTTGGATTCGTATTTCAGAACGACTTAATTAAGACCTGCGATGTATACGACTTGGAAGGGAAAAAAATAGGCAAGTATAAATAGTTTTTAAAATGCTTAAAAAATTATTATTATTTAATGAAAATCTGCGCGATAGGCGACCCTCATGGAAACTTGAATAAGATTAAAAAAATACCTTTGAAGAATGTTGGCTTAATCTTATTAACAGGGGATATTGGCAATGCGGATCTTGCAAGGAAAATGGCATTCACCAATATTGAAAGAAAAAACAAAGGATTAGACGAAATCCTATACTCAAAAAAAGATGAGAAAAAAGCTTATATGCAGTCTTATGAATCCGCCATAAAATTAGTCAAATACCTTGTTAAATTCGCGCCCGTCTATCTCATTTCAGGTAATGTTGAAAGCCCTGATAAAGACACAATTAAGCAGTCAAAAGAAATAGGATTAAAACTGCCTTTGCTCTTCAAGGACCTTTCTAAAATAAGAAACATTTTTGTAATAAACAATAAGTTAGTGACTATTAATCATGTTAGGATTTTAGGATTAAAGTATTTCATAGATACTTCTTGGGTAAGGGAGTTTAAACCTTCCAATTACAAAGATAAACTTAAATATGCAGTTAAAGAGACTGAAAAAGTTAAAAAAATATTAACCCGATTTAAGCACGTAGACGTATTACTGACTCACCAGCCGCCTTACGGTGTAATGGATAAAGTCACCTCCAAATTTGCCCCAAAAGAATGGAGGAATAAACATGCAGGCAGTAAAACAATACTTAACTATATAATTAAACAAAAACCTAAATATGTTTTTTCCGGGCACATACACGAAATGGAAGGCACAAAGAAAATAGGCATTACGCAGGTTTACAATTTAGGTGTCTGCGGATATAAAACTATAGACATATAAGGCCCTTTTTTTTTGAAAACATTTTTAATACCTTTTAGTTTTCTTTATTTTCAATGATTCGCGAAGAAAGCGCTTATGAAGTAATAGGGGATAAGTCTAACTTTCCAGAATGGTATGATCAAGTATTGTCAGCTGCAGGAATTATAGACATGCGTTATGACATGAAAGGAATGGTTGTATGGCTCCCTTATGGATTATCAATTATGAAGTTCTTGATTAAAAGATGGGATGAGTTATTCCAGAAGAACGGCATTGAAGAAACGTACTTCCCATTGTTCGTCCCGATAAAGTACTGCGAGAAGAACGAGTCATGGTGGAATGGATTCAAAGATGAAGGCTACAAAGTTATAGCAGGAGAAGGTAATGAAATCCAGGGAGCAATCAGGCCAACAGGGGAGCCTGCGATGTACCCGATGTTCTCAATGTGGACTAGAAGCAGGAACGACCTGCCTATCCGAATTTACGAAACAGTAAGCAGTTACCGTTACGAGACTAAGCAGACCAAGCCGCTCATCAGGGCACGCGAGATAACACACTGGTTTGAAATACACACTGCTCATGCAACCAAGGAAGAGGCTGCTAACGAGTTAGAGCTTCACGTAAAATTCTATGATGAGATTTATGAAAAAATGCTCGCCCTTCCAGCGTTCAGGGTTAACAAGCCAATATGGGAGTGCTTCCCAGGAGCTGTCGGAGCTTACGAGTATTATTCATACATGCCTGACGGGAGGGTTATGGAAAACGGCAGCGCCAATAATCTTGGGCAGGCTTATGCCAAGAAATTTGATGTGAAATACGCTGATGAGAACGGCAAAGAGCAGTATTGCTGGATGATATGTACAGGCAACGGTGCGCGTTTCATAGCAGCAGCATTCTCAGAGCACGGGGACAAAAAAGGATTAATACTGCCTCCTTACATAGCGCCGATACAAGTTGTAATCGTGCCAATAATTTTCAAAGGAAATGAAGCTGAAGTTTACAAGTATGCAGAGAAAGTGAAAACTAAATTGGAATCTCAGGGTATAAGGGTGCACTTGGACACCCGCTCCAATATGACTCCAGGGAAGAAGTATTTTTTCTGGGAAGTAAAAGGCGTGCCTGTAAGGTTGGAAATAGGACCTAAAGATGTGGAGAAAGACCAAGTTGTTGTCTCAACAAGATTCGACGCCAAGAAAGAATTCGTAAAACTTGACAAGTTAGACATAACGGGAACATTATCAAACATTCACAACGCCATGTATGCCAAGTCGAAGAAGAGATTGGAAGAAGGCATAATTTTTGCAAACACTAACAAGGAAGTTGTAAAATTATTAGATGAGAAGAAGATTGCAAAAGTATACTGGTGCGGGAACAGAGATTGTTATGACAAGATTAGCAAGATTGGCGAAGGATTTGAAGCGTTCGGCACTAGTGTTGAAAAGAAAGGCTCTGGAAAATGCTTATCCTGCAATAAAGAAGCCCACGAGACATTGTACATAGCAAAATCTTATTAGGAAAATGATTAAAAAGTTTTATAAACAGTATTTTCTCTTAAGAACATCCGAAAATGGTTTCGGTTTTTAATTGGGATAACTGCTTTAAGACTATCTTATTACAAGACTATAACAGCACAGCTAATCTTAAAACTGCTGTTTTAACAGCGTTAAACGAGTTATACAGCCATCCTGTTAATGTTTCAAGACAAGTTTATGATGAGGTAAAATCCAAGTTTAACCGTGAGAGAGAACTTGGCTGGATGCTTTTTTCAAAAGATAATATAATAACTAAAGCTGTAGAGAGTACAAAACCCGGCGGCAGGATGAGTTATAGTTTTGACAAAAGCCAAGTTATCAAAGAGTATACGAATAATAATAATCAGGGTTTTGAACTAATAGGCACAGCTCATTTTCACACACTGCCTTCATGGAGGTATAAAGGAGAATTTAGCTCGCCTAAACTGGCTTCGAACAGCGACTTTGGAATTTTCCACAAACATTTTCCAGGATTATCTTACACTGACCTTGATGAGGGACTAATTCAAAAAATTTCAAACCTTGAAAGAGTAATACTTTTAGGCAGCCGTTTCGATAATGAAGATTTTATTTTCAGGGCTTTCCTGGCAATAGGCAACATAAAATATTATGAATCTAACAATGAGATGAGAGAATTATCAAGTGATGAATCAGCGCTGTTGTCAAAAAACATAAACACATTGTACGAAGAGCACTGCGTGCCTTTCCCTGATTCATTGCGCAGTGAAGAACCAATAAGCAACCAGAAAAGCATGGTGGAACTACCCATTAAATTAGTCTGAAAGAAACTAAAACTTATAAATAACAAGTATTTTACTATTCATATATGAAGAAATTCTTATTTTTAGTCTTATCACTAATTTTAGTATCCGCGTGTTTTGCAACTAGTGAAGACTTATCATTCATAAATGATATGACAATAAGCGGCAACGTTTCAACGAATGCTTTAACATTCTCAGGCTCTGGCAGCGTAATAAACGGGAACAACGTCAAAGTATACATAATAGGACCAACGACTAATGTATACATAAACAGTTTAACAGTTAACGGCGCAATAACCCCTGTAAGCTTCGACTATTACGGATACTTTTTCATATCCAACATTTCAAACTTTAACTACTCAGGAAGCCTGAAACTACTTCAGATAGGGCAGGTAAACTTATATATCACAGGTCCTGTTAACCACTTAATATTCAGCTTAGTTGACGGTTACACAGTAGGAGGATCCGAGTTCTACTCCTTATTAAACAAGAATATAATAATCCAGAGAAACCAAGCCTCCCAAGTACTCGTGGATGCAGACTTTCATTACTTATTCGAAAGGGTTAATAATTTCGAATACACCATCCGCTTCTCAAGCCTTGGAAACTCATTAAGCAAGTACACGCTTCACCTTAGAAATAATGAATTAATACAAGATATAATAGGGGCAGTTGATTATGCACAAAGAGGCAGTGATTTAATACTAGACCTGACAGGATCATCAGCGACAGTAATAATAACAGGAACGTTCTCTTCAACAAATCTTAGAATTCCAATAGATGAAGGAGTATCAAACGTATTATTAGAATCAGAACCTGAGAAGAAACTGGCAGTATCAACAAGTGCGACAGTCATAGACTTGTCAGACTCCACAATAACACCTAAGTATTACAACAGCCAGGCATTCCTTGCATCCTCAACAGATGTGTTCTATGTAACAATAACTGACCTAACACTACTACCTTCACTCACATTCAGCGTTAGCAGTGCAACGAATACTTTAGCATTAAACGAGAGAGGAACAATAATTGGAGAATTAAAATACAGTTATGCCAACTCAGGAGAGGAATACCTGAAAATTTCAATACCTGGAACGCCCCTTTATGCAGCAACAAACAATAGGGCAGTAATGCTAACAAAAGATAATAATGACTTCTTACTGTCAATACCTAAAACTAACTACGGCTCGATGGTATTAACTTATCTTTCCACAACTAATCCCCTTAACTTGTTCTCAATATTAAACGTGCCACTCGCGAATACGTCAATGCCTATCTCGGAAATGACAACGAACGTGTACTTACCAAGCAATTATTTCGTACTATGGACATTTGGGTCAAAATTCGGAGAAGGAACAGAACTACCTGATATAGGCTCAATTATTGTCTTCCTGGTAATATCAATAGCGTTATCATACACGTTAAGTAAAAACACCGGATTCGTAATCAAGTATATTATAGTAATAATAGGATTAATGCTGTTAAACCCTGCATTATTATTCTTATCATGGGTTATAACTGCAGTATTATTAATAAGAAAATACTTGGACAAGAAATACTATAAACTAGTGATAATAATATTATCAGTATTATTCGTCCTTGGAGGAATACTATTCGTATTAATATTCTTATTCGCAGGGATGGATTCTTCAACAGTGTCATACGCAGGGATGGGAGTATCAACTTCACTAGGTGCTCCAAGCTTTGACAACATGGAGCAGGTTGGACGCGGAGAAGGTGCTATTTCACTGCCAACAGAGACGGGAGTTCTGCCTGTAAACTTTGAAATACCAAGCATGGGAAAAACTGTAACGTTAACAGATGAACTAATCACTATAGAAAAACCAGTTAGTTACTCAATACTATTAATGGACGGCAACCTGAAATACATATTCACTGCAGTAAGCATATACTTAATGATTAAGGCATTCTTCAGATACAAGAATAATGTTAAGCGGAAAAAGTGAATTTGAAGAAGATTATTTAAATCTTGTATAACTCCTTTAATATTATGAAAATAATAGCATTAATACTTATTAGTTTATTTTTTGCAAGCACTGCTTTTGCAATAACAGAAGCAGATGTTATGAATATAGCAAAAGACTGCGTTTTAAACGTTGAAAACTGCGATTGTAACGCAATGGTTGAACAATTAGCCAGCCAGTCAGGACAACAAGCTGACACTTCAAGCGCTGACGTTCAATCTAAAATTTCATTCTGCCAGGAACAGGTTGGTTTCGGCCAAGCATGCATGGCTGACTTAGGAAGCTCGGAGTGCAGCCAGATAGACTTAACAGTTATTGAGAATAGTTTTACTGGAGGACGAGCTCTTCGTTCATTAATTGAGGAAAAAGTAAGAAGTTACCTGCCTGAGATTAAGAACTGCGTCAACCTGGAGAACTGCAACTGCGCACAATTCCCAGGAGGGGTTGCTGATTTCTGCCAGAACTATGCAGACAAGCAGGATGCCTGCTTAAACTCTTACGACTTAGAAGCATGCAATATGATGGAAGCCCAAGACATAGAAGTATTGCCTTCATGGACTCCGGAATGGGTTCGTATAATACTTGAACCTTTAATCCGACCATTAGTGCAGTTACGCCAGGATGCAATGAGAGTCCAAGCTGTAGGTTCAGCAATGAGTTCAGTTGGTGCATGCTTCAGGGACCCTTATAATTGTGACTGTTCAACGATTAATTACGCCAGTATCCGCGCTGACTGCGAAGAGAGAGCAAGACTCATGAAGACATGCTTGGAATACCGCGACTGCGCATTAGGAAGTGCTGGCAATTGTACCGGTGAGGATACCTGTGTTGGTATAGTTAACATGCCTTTAGTCCCTGAGACGACGCCAGGATTCATGAAACCTTTACTTGAACCAATAGTGCTTCAGAACGTCTGCCCTATGATGCAGGGCTGGCCGGCAACTAATTGGGGAAACTACGCAAGCTGCAAACAATAAAAGAACAGATTTTGTACATTAGTCTTATGCGGTTTACCTATTTTAGGATATGGGCTTAGCATACAGCGGCACTGCATACTCATGGGGTAAAGAGATATAAAAACCTAACAAACAAGTAAGAAGCTTAGCAACTAATTACCTCGCTATGAATCCAACTATTCCCACCTCAAAGAAAGGCCAATTAGAAAAAATAGTGACAGCGGCAAATTAGAATTTTAACTCGTTCTCGTTTTCTTTCTCCACATGCACTCTTTTGTTAATCTCCTCTTTTAAGAATATTATAATGCATGATAGGAGATAATAATAAGCAACTGTAAAAACAGCAATTATTATATTGCTTATTCCCAACCCCTGAAAGACAGGCAGTATTAAGCTTACTACAAGCATTATTGGAAACGCAAGAGCCAGGAAGAACGAGTTCAGGACTGATATGAAATCATAATCTATTGGTGTAGTAAGAACAAGATGCCTTGCAACATCCAGTATAATAAAGAACGAGAATATCAGCGTGAACAATAACTTAAACCATGTGATTTTAAAAAAATCCTTCATTAACATAATTTTTAACAACTATTTAGTACATTATAAATATTTATTATTTCAGCCTCTCCTTTAAATTATTAATCCTGTCACGGAGGACTATTGCGCGCTCGAACTCCAAGCGTTCAACAGCATCATTCATTTCAGCATCCAATTCTGCAATTATTGAAGGTATATCATTCTTAGGTATATGCTTAACGTCTGTTATTTCAACCTCTTTCTCGCTAACTGGTTTAATAATAGTTTTAGGAGTAATCTTATGCGCCTTATTATACTCTAATTGAATATTCCTTCTCCTGTTAGTCTCATCCAATGCATTACGCATAGACTTTGTTACAGTGTCAGCATATAACACTACCATTGAATCAACATTCCTGGCAGCCCTTCCAATAATCTGAATCAAACTCTTAGCATCACGCAAGAAACTCTCCTTATCAGCATCAAGTATGCCTATAAAACTAACCTCAGGAATATCCAACCCTTCACGCAGTAAGTTAATGCCGACTAATACGTCAAACTTGCCAAGCCTAAGCTCCCTAATTATTTCGGAGCGTTCAAGAGTTTCAATATCAGAATGCAAATACCTCGTCTTAACACCTTCCTTAGACAAGTACTCAGTTAACTCCTCAGCAAGCTTCTTAGTCAATGTGGTAATTAATGCGCGGTTACCCTTGTTCACAGTTTGTTTAATCTCATTCTTTAAATCTTCAATCTGGCCTTTTCTGCTGCGAACTTCAACTATAGGGTCGACAAGACCTGTCGGCCTGATTAACTGTTCAACTACTTGTTTTGACATCTTATACTCGTAGTCGCCAGGTGTTGCTGAGACGAATACAACATTCTTCATATAATCCTCGAACTCCCTGAACTTTAATGGCCTATTATCAAAAGCGCTTGGGAGCCTAAAACCATAATCAATCAAAACTTTCTTCCTTGAATAATCACCTTTGTACATCCCGTTTATCTGGGGAATAGTCTGGTGGCTTTCATCAATGAATATTAAGAAATCTTCAGGGAAGTAATCCAATAAACAGTAAGGTTTCTCACCAGGCTTCCTCCCGTCAAAATGCCTGGAATAATTCTCTATACCCTTACAGCTTCCTGTCTCCTCAATCATTTCAATGTCAAAGAGAGTCCTCTGCTTCAGCCTGTGAGCTTCTAACATGTCAAGATTAGGAAGCGACTCATCCAGTTCTTTTCTAATACTTAATAATGCGCGCTCCCTCTCAGACTCAGTGGATATGAAATGCTTTGCAGGATATACGAAAAAGTAAGACAATTCCTCAAGTTTGTTCCCGGTCACTTTGTCAACTTCGTATAATCTTTCAACAATATCACCTGCTAATTCAACCCTGATGATTGTGTCAGCGTAGCCGGGTACGAAGTCAACAGTGTCGCCTTTCACCCTGAAACGGCCAGGCATTAATTCAATATCATTCCTCTCAAACTGCAGGTCCAACAACTTGCTTAACAATTCTTTCCGTTGCAAAACTCCGCCTTTTGATAATTCAAAACCTAATTCCTTAAAGTTTGCAGGATTGCCAAGCCCGTAAATGCACGACACTGACGCAACAATTATCACATCATTCCTTGCCATTAAAGATGCAGTCGCAGCAAGCCTTAACATCTCAATCCTTGGATTAATGTCAGCATCTTTCTCAATATACTGGTCTTTTGAAGGGATGTAAGATTCAGGCTGGTAGTAATCATAATAAGAGATGAAGTATTCAACCCTGTTTTTCGGAAAGAACATTTTAAACTCGTTGTAAAGCTGTGCTGCTAAAGTCTTATTATGCACTATTACTAAAGTCGGCTTCTGCACAGCGTTTATTATATTAGCCATTGTGAAAGTCTTCCCGCTGCCTGTCACTCCAACAAGAGTCTGGCAGTTAAAACCGCTCTTCAAACCAGACACTAATTTATTAATGGCTTCAGGCTGGCTGCCTGCAGGCTTAAAACTGGAGACTAATTCGAACTTCATTTTAACACATCCTTGCTCCTTAACAACTTATTATACTTTATTGCAAACCTATGCGCTTCGTCGCGCAGTCCCTGCAATAACTGTAAACCCTTATTCTTCTTATCAATTATTAAAGGATTCTCCTTATTAGGCAGATAAATATCCTCTTCACGTTTCGCTAATGCTATAATTGGAAGATGCAATCCAATCTTGTTCAAGGCTGACATTGCGAATTTTAACTGTTCGCTTCCGCCATCGATTACTACAAGGTCAGGGAGAGGAAGGTTCTCCGCTGATAATCTTGAATACCTGCGAAATACCACTTCATACATAGCCCTAAAATCATCAGCACCGATTACTGTTTTAATCTTAAACCGTCTGTAATTGCTTTTGTCAGGCTTGCCATTTCTAAACTGCACCATTGAGCCGACAATGAAAGAGTTTGCAAGGTTTGATATGTCAAAACATTCAATCACAACAGGGAGTTCTTTCAAGTCCAGTATCTTCCTTAACTCCTCAACTTTTTCAACATCGCCAAAGAATGAAGCTTCAATATTCTTCTTAACAAGAAGCAACAAGTCTTTCTTCTCGCCAATTTTCGGAACAACCACTTTCACTTTCTTATTCTTTTCTCTTAACGCCAAAATCAATGATTCACTAACAGGATATGGCAGTATTATCTCGAGGGGAATGACATTCTCGGAATAATACTCTAGAATGAATTCTTCTATGAAATTATCAATATTATTGTCGAACTCGAACTCTTTCTTATTAATCAATGTCCCGTGCAAAATGTTGAACACTGCAATGTATATCTCATTGTTCTTTTCAACATAATTAATTATGTCCTCATCATAATTCTTATTCCTTTCAACGTTCTGCTTATTATTCAAGCTTTCAAGGCTTCTTATCCTGTCTCGAATAGGTATTGCGCGCTCGAAATCCTTATTATCAGAATACTTGCTCATTTCAAGTTTTAAAATCTTAATGAGACTGGATATGTTTCCTTTAAGCACCCTGACAGCGTTAAAAACTTGTTTTTCATACTCCTCCTTTGACACGTTATTAATGCACGGGGCGCTGCAAAGCTTCAAATAATATCTCAAACAAGCCTTCTTAGGCAACTTATTGCAGGTCCTAATCATGAATATTCTTCTAAGAAGAGTGAGCAGTGATTCTCTTTCAAATCCTGAAACGAAAGGTCCGAAACACTGAAGGCCTTCCTCTTTCTTCCTTGCAATTACCAGTCTTGGAAAATTATCATTCGTGACGCTTATGTACGCGTAAGTCTTGGAATCTCGAAGATTAATATTATACTTCGGCTTGTTTTCCTTAATTAGCCTGTTCTCCAGTATGAAAGCTTCAGTCTCATTGTTTGTCATTATAAAATCCATGCTTTCTATATTCTTGACTAAGCTTTGGGTCTTAATGTCCAAATCTTTCTTCTGAAAATACTGCGAGACCCTCTTCTGCAAATTCTTCGCCTTGCCGACGTAAATTACAGCATTATTATTATCTTTGAATAGGTAACATCCCGGCTTCTTAGGTATACTGTCTAACTTAATCATATTTTGAGTATTTTTTTCAAGAATTGTCCTGTGAAACTATCTTTCACCTCTGCAATTTTCTCAGGAGGCCCTTCAGCGATTATTCTTCCGCCGTTAGACCCGCCTTCAGGTCCAAGGTCAATAACGTAATCCGCGCTTTTTATTATGTCCAAGTTGTGCTCGATTATAATTATAGTATTCCCTTTTTCAACTAACGCATCCAATACACTTATTAATTTTTTAATATCATGAAAGTGAAGGCCTGTAGTCGGCTCGTCTAATAAGTATACAGTTCTTCCTGTTCCCCTCTTCGCAAGCTCTCTTGTAAGTTTTATCCTCTGAGCCTCTCCGCCGGATAACGTGGTGGAACTCTGGCCAAGTTTGATATAACCAAGTCCGACCTCATTTAATGTTTCAAGCTTCTGCCTTATGGGAGGTATGTTCTCGAAGAATTTCAAGCCTTCCTCAACAGTCATATCCAAGACTTCAGCAACAGACTTATCCTTGAACTTGATTGCAAGAGTCTCCGCATTATACCTTTTACCTTTGCACTCTTCGCACTCTACGAATACGTCAGGAAGGAAGTTCATCTCTATCTTTATGACGCCGTCACCTTCACAAGCTTCGCAGCGCCCGCCCTTAACGTTGAATGAGAACCTGCCTTCCTTATACCCTCTCATCTTAGCTTCCTTAGTTGAGGCGAATATCTTCCTAACTTCGTCAAACACTTTCGTATAAGTTGCAGGATTACTCCTCGGAGTCTTCCCAATCGGGCTCTGGTCAACCATTATTACCTTATCAATAGGCGAGTCGAACCTTATGCTGTCATGCTTTCCGGGAGTGAGGCTGGAATTGTACAATTTATTCATCAAACCCTTATATAATATTTCATAAACGAGTGTTGACTTTCCGCTGCCAGACACTCCGCTAATCACTGTGAACGTGTTAATAGGTATTTTAATGTCTATATTTTTCAGGTTATTCTCCCTGCATCCGTTTACGCGTATATACTTATCAGACACTCTCCTGCTTACAGGAATGTCTATTTTTAATCTCCCTGACAAGTATTTTCCAGTTAGTGATTCATCATTATTTATTATATCATTGGGTGTTCCTATTGCAACAACTCTTCCACCATGTATTCCAGCTCCAGGACCCATGTCAACAACGAAGTCAGCCTCTCGTATAGTCTCCTCATCATGCTCTACAACAAGCAAAGTATTCCCAATATCCCTTAATTTCTTCAAAGTCTTTAACAATTTCTGGTTATCCCTCTGGTGCAGTCCTATTGAAGGCTCATCAAGCACGTATAATACTCCTACAAGGTTTGACCCAATCTGCGTGGCAAGCCTTATCCTCTGAGCCTCTCCGCCGGATAACGTCCCTGTATTCCTGGAAAGAGTTAAATACCCAAGCCCTACATTGTTCAAGAATTCCAACCTGTTATTAATCTCCTTTATCACAAGTTTGGCTATTATCTGCTCCTTCTCAGTTAATTCAATCTTTTTGAAAAAATTAATAGTATCATCAACAGGCAAGTCTGTAATATCAATTATTGACTTATCATTTATTTTAACGCTTAATGCCTTAATGTTTAATCTTTTACTTTCGCAAGTCGAGCAATCAGTCACTTTCATAAACTGCTGCATCTCTTTGCGCCTGTACTCAGACTTAGTCTGCTTGTATAATCTCTCGCTCTGGGGTATTATTCCCTCCCAATTCCCTGTAGTGGACCACATAGTGTCGCCGCCTCTCATTGAAATGTTGAATTTCATCTCCTTATCAGTGCCGTACATTAACACCTTAAACTGCTCCTTGGTCAAATCCTTGATGGGCGTGAAAAGCGTGAATCCGAAATTTTTAGCAACCGTTCCTAAAAACTTCGCCCTCCAACTGTCAACAACGTTCCTGTAAACTTTTACTGCACCGTCTGCTATTGACAAATTCTTGTCAGGTATTATGAGTATGGGGTCGAACTCCATTTTTATGCCAAGGCCGTTGCAGTCAGGGCAGGCTCCGAAAGGGCTGTTGAATGAGAACATCCTGGGCTGCAATTCTTCAAAAGAATAACCGCATTTTGGACAAGCACGGCTCGTTGAGTAAGTTTTAATCTCCTTCTTATCAGTTATAGTGCTAACTGTACCTTCTGCTTTCTTAACAGCTAACTCCACTCCTTCTGTCAGCCTTTGCAAATCATTAACATCAAATCTGTCTATGACTATTGATATGTCGTGTTTTTTGTAGCGATCAAGTTCCACTTTATCATCTGTGCGTTTAAACTCGCCGTCTAAGAATATTTTAGTGTAACCTTCAGTGTTTAACTCCTTAATTAGTTTCTCATAAGTTCCTTTCTTCTGCCTAACAATCGGGGCGAGTATTGTTATTGTTCCTGTCTCTTCCTTGTTTATTTTCTCGCTTATCTTCTGGGGAGTCTGGCTTTTAATCTGAATGTTATGAATCGGGCAGTAAGGCGTTCCAATCCTGGCATATAATAGTCTTAAATAATCATAAATCTCGGTTGTAGTGCCAACGGTGCTCCTTGGATTATTGCTAGTCGATTTTTGGTCTATTGATATTGCAGGGGATAAACCTTCTATGCTGTCAACGTCAGGTTTGTTCATGACTCCTAAAAACTGCCTTGCATAAGCTGACAAAGATTCGACATACCTTCTCTGCCCTTCAGCGTATATTGTATCAAAAGCTAGTGTGGATTTGCCGCTGCCAGAGAGCCCTGTAATCACTATGAATTTATCCCTCGGAAGCTCTATATTGACGTTTTTCAGGTTATGCTCTCTCGCTCCCCTAACTACTATCTTATCCATTTTTGCAGAAGACAAGTATTGTTCTACTTAAATACCTTGTCTTAAGACGTCCAATAATGTTTATAAATGAATCTTTTTTGACTAATTGAGTATAATTATGACGAATGTTATGAGCTTTAACGATGCAATGAAGTATTTTGGCAAAACTTCCGACAGGGATTTTGACATGGTTCCTTTCATGAGAAGGTGGAAATTCGAGGTTAAAGATATATTCTACAGCGACTTGTATGAGAATTGGGTTTACGCTAATGAAAACATAGGGTTTTACATACCCGGAAAGGAAAGGCCTGACAAGTTAATAGATGCTTTAGATATGGGCCACAAGGTTTTTATTAAGAATATCAAAGGCTTCTTCCAGCCTCACTATCATGGCTTGGCCATAATTCATGAAGGCAATTATGAGAGCATAATCAAGAAGAATAAGAACATTGAGAAGTCATTGCATAATTAAAAAATATTTCTTTTGAAGAATCCAAGCTGCCCTTTTATGGGTATATTCTCAATTCTTTCCGCGTTTTTCAGCAGGAATCCGTGGCATGGGACTCTGTATTCTGGTGCGAAATGCAGTTTAGCATCATTAAACAAGTCTTTTCTAGTATTGTACTCTTTTACGCTGACTAGTTCGCATTTTCCTATCACTGCACCATTAGCCAGCACTTTTGGATTGATGCCGAGTTCTTTGCATTTTTTAATGTCAGTCTTCATTGAAGCGTGCACATAGAACACTCCCCTGAACTTAGTATTCCACTTCCTAAGCTCTATAGTCTTTTTGCCTGAAACAACGAGTTCAGCCCAAGGCTGCATCAGTGATAATATAACAACTTCCATTATTACTGAAATAGATACCTCATTTTTTTAATAATTTATTTAAATTGTGAATTAAATTACTTTGTTATGGATGCTGTAAAGCCTACTGTTGGGAAGTTGAAGTTCGAGTATGACTCTGTTTTAAAATTATCCAAATCTTTTGATAAGGTATTTTCTTCAAAGAGGAATAACTTGGAGCGCGAGATTGTCAGGCTTTTTTCAAGCATGGTTGAGAGTGTTGAAACAGGGGAGAATAAGATGAGTGATATATGCTATTTTATTGCTAATTTTGTCTCTTTCGATTTCCCTAATGATCAATTGCATGATATTGTGTTATTAGCAGGGGAGTTGGAGATTCCGAAACTGTCGCGTAACGCTTCCAGTAAGTGGGAAGAGTTAAAGAACAGGCTGAAGCAATTGAAGAAGGATTTGGATTCGAACATTACGCGCAGAAACTAAAGGAGGTCAGAATAAAAAAAATGGAAAGTTTAGATTTGTCAAAATTAGTGAATAAGAAGGTATTATTCTTCTCACCTCACATGGATGATGATGCAATATCCGCAGGAGCATTGCTTTACTCATTGGCCAAGAAGAATACCATCATCTCTGTTTATGTTACTAACAGCGCCAAGGGTGTTAGCAAGGATTTAAGTTTTGAGAAGAAGGTTAAATTAAGGCAGGTTGAAGGATTAAAGTCCTGCAAATTATTGGGTGTTAAGGCTTTATTTCTAAACATGGACAATCCTGTATTAGAAGTTACCAAGTCTAATATTAATTTAATATCCGACTTATTGAGTAAGGAGTGTCCTGATATTGTTTTCATACCTGTTAGTTATGATGCCCATCCCACTCATGCTAAAGTGCATGATTTAGTGTTAGAGGCTGCTAGGGATGTTCATATTGGCGAGTTCTGGTTTTACGAGGTTTGGACTCCGATTACTAATCCTAATTTCCTTTACTTTTTTGATAAGAATATTATGAAAATTAAGGTTCGCGCCATTAAGCAGCACAAGTCGCAATTGGAGAGGACTGATTTTGTTAAGGCAGTACTTGGTTTGGATACGTTCAGGTGCGTATTAGGCGAGGAGTTAGTCTCAGGTTTCGGGGGAGTTTCAAAAATTCACGGAGAGTATGCTGAAGCGTTCTTAATTTCCAAAAAATTATGATTTTTTGGGTTTTTGTTTAAGTACTTTTATTAATAATTACTGTTTAACGGATTATTTGATGTCTGATAAGAGAATAATAGGGATTGAAGGCTTATCCAGCGATGAGGTAAGGGCTGAGGTGGCTAAGGGAGGTAGGTTTGTAATATTCCATTACTGCATATCTGTTATTATTCTTACTTTTAATCGTTCATCCAATGTTTATTTTATTAAACCTGGGGAGAGCGCGTTCGTGACAGGACTACCTTATACGCTGCTTACGTTGCTCTTAGGCTGGTGGGGTTTTCCTTTTGGTCCAATATTCTCAGTGTGGGACTTAGTTAGGAACTTGAATGGGACTAATGTTAATAAGGAACTTGGGATATTCACCAAGGCTGAACGTGAAAAGTTCATGTCTGATGTTAATAAGAAAATTGACAATATGATTGCTAAAAAGAAGAAAGAAGATGCTAAAAAAACTTGGTGAGAAATAGTTTCAAATTTATTCTTTTCTCTCATCGGATGATTTGTTCATTTCAAGTGATTGCTTTAATGTTTCCCTTAAACCTTCTGCTAAGATTCTTTCCCTGCTGTACATGAATGTTTTTTCATAATTATCCACTGCCAACTCGAAATGTTCACTTATCCTGTCCGGTGAAGGCATTGGTATTCTTGCCTTTTCAGGGTCGAAATCGTCAATAAGCCACTTTATCTCATTTATGCCTCTTGATGTGTCTATCTGGTATGAGTAAATCTCGTATTCTAATGTATTTTTTGGCATGAATGTTTTGAGTTTGGTTTTAATATTTGTGAGAAAGCTGAAAAAATCAAGGTTTAATTCCTCTTTTATTTTTATTCTCTCCTCTTTTACTGATTTCAGTGTGTTCTCATATAATTGTTCATATCTTTTGATGAATTCTTTTTTGAGTGCTTCC
This sequence comes from Candidatus Tiddalikarchaeum anstoanum, assembly GCA_902385255.1. Lineage (GTDB taxonomy): Archaea > Nanobdellota > Nanobdellia > Tiddalikarchaeales > Tiddalikarchaeaceae > Tiddalikarchaeum > Tiddalikarchaeum anstoanum. The sequence goes on from CABMEV010000009.1 coordinate 23,772, forward strand.
ATTTGGTTTTTATAGAATGTTTTCTCGCTTGGTTTTGCAGCATAGTTTAAGTATTTCTTGAATGCGTAATAAGCTCCGATTAACTGTAAATCTATGGCTAAGCTGCTGTAAGCGTTGTAGATTGTTAATGCTATTTTTTGGGAGTGCTTGCTTGATTTCCATGATGCGAGACTTGTGCTTATTGTTCTTGTGAACAGGCTGTCATCGCAGTTTTTTTCTGCCTTTGCATCTTGGCTGGTGTCGAATTCTTCAAGTGATAGGAATGCTTTGTCTAAGTTAAGTGTGGAGTATGAGGGTAGTAGTCCGTAGTTCATGTGAAGTATCTGGCTTGGTCTTCCTCCCATGCCGCTGTTTCTGTGGCTGAATTCTTCTTGGATTTTCGTCCTGTCTCCGAAGCGTCTCGTGTTTTCATTTGATCCTTGGTATGGTGATATTGCTATTTCGATGTCGTTGCTGTTTAGTTTTCCAAGTAGTATGTATGTGAGTAAGTAATGGCTTATTCTTATTTTCTGGTTGCTTAAGATTGTTGAATAGTTGAGTTTGTCATCTACTTTGCTGTAAGTTATTGACCCTGCCACTTCATTGATTGGGCAGTACACTGTTAGTTCGCTGTCTGTGACTTTAATTTCAGGGAATGATGAATTCTTGGTAATGGTTTCTTCAAGGCTCGAGCAGAAGTGTATTGTTTTCTGGACAAAGTCCATATTTACAGGTGTTGACATTTGAGGCATAAGTTTTAGCTAAAAAATTCTGCTTTTAAATCTTCTTTTTTTCATGCTATTTTGCTTGTTTTTATTATGTGTTCTATTGTATTGGTTAATTCGTTTATGTCTTTATCTACGTAGAATATGTGATGGTTGTCTGCCATTTTTTCGCATCCTTTGCCTATGGAATATAGTATTATATATGCGTTTTTGTCAGTTTCCTGCACTTTTTTTACTGCTTCCGGTGCTAAGAATTCTTTTATGCCTATTGGTTCTTTTGTGAAGTTGCCGTCTATTACATAGATTAATGCTCTTGAGTCTTTTAGTACTTCTTCGAATTCGTCCAAGCAGGACGCTCCAGCATAGGGTGTTAGGTTGATTTTTTTTGCCAAATCTAATGTTCCGTCTTTAACTATTGTTCTTGCATCGGAATCGTCATCGACCTGGATAATAAAGTATTGTTTAAGATTCATTACATTAGTAAAAAATAATTCTTATATTTAAGATTTCCTTTCTTTTTAAAAAGATGAAACTTCTATTTTTCGCTGTATTTCTTCTTTAATGCTTTTGTAGGAAAAAGCGTAGCAATTATTTTGCTGTGCCACTTGACAAATTTGTCAATACATTCTGGGCAAATATCCACTGCGTGTTGTTCGTCAATTGTTAAGTGGTTGAATTCAGCATCGTATTTTATTATTTCCTTCTCGCACAAACTGCATTTCATACTATATTATATAGAACTTTGTTGTAAAATAAAAACTTAATGATTAAAAAGAAATATAAAAAAAATTGATAGAAAAAAAGCAAGTTAATGTTTTAATTCAGCATTGCTTGGTCGATTAAATACTTGATTGAGTCGAAGAAGTAATTTACATCGCTTTCGTTGTTTACCTCTGTTTCAATGACGCCTTTAGCAGTGTATTTTTCAAGATATGAGCGTCGTGAATCTTCGTTGTCGATATTGTCGCGGCCGCTTCCTACTAATATATTTTTACCGACTATTAAGTTCTCAAGTCCCTCGACAGACTTAAAGTCTTCAGGTAAGGAATCACCTTTAGGTAGTGCTACACCTATGTAATCTATGCACGGTTTATTAATTGGAAACCATGCAGTGCTTGCTTCTACAAGGTTCATTGTGTTTGGAGTCTTTGCGCCAGTGTCTTTCATGTGTGCATAAGTTGCCCATTGGTCATATGCAGTATTCTCGTGTTGTTTACTGTCATAGTTTTGGTGAGGAGCTAATCTAATCACTATAGGCAGTTTGTATCCTTTATGCTCATAGAAGACATTGTTGTCTCCCCAAAAAAAGTCAATTTCGCCGTTCTTTTTTAATTGAGTTATTGCATTAGTAAATGCTGTTGTTGTTATCATAATTCTTTAATTAGAAAAAAATCTATTTAAATGCTTTTATGATGAATAAACAAGTTTAAACTTAATATTCGTTTTAAAGAATTTAAAGCTAAATTGGAACTATTGTCTGTTAAGTTTAATCACTAAATTTTTTTTATATCTTTAGCCCCGCCAGGATTCGAACCTGAGTTCACTGGTTCAGAGCCAGTTGTCCTTGACCGCTAGACTACGGGGCTGGATTTAGTATAGAAAGAATTAGTTAAATTGTTACTTTTTAAATTTTCGTAAGACCTGATTTTTAATTATTATTTTTTAATTTTTGGTTTCATCACAGTGAATAAGTCAATAAAGTACTTGCCCTCGCCAACCTGGATAATAACAGGGTTCCCCCGCATAAGACTGCTAATGTCAATCTCGTACTTCCCGGGACCGACTACGCGGATAGTCTCAATATCAAGGATGACAGGCTCCTCACGCTTAACTTTAGGCATCAAACTTCTGACATCCTTCTCAATATGGCTTAACTCCTCCTTTGGAATCTCAGTCCTTAACTGCTTCTGCTCCTCAAAACGGTCTTTCCTGATATAAAAGAAGAACTTGCCCTTGCACTTACCGCATCCTTCCAGCAGCTCCTTGCTGCCATCATCATACAATTCCCCGCAACGAACACACTGGTGAGGCATAACTAAAATAGTTGCAGTATGATAATTTAACCTTTTTGGGTGACAAAATAAATTTAAAAAACTAAACTATTAAGAATAGAATGGAAAACATCTTTCATGCTGAAAAAGAAGACATACCTGAAATTTACAGATTATACACGAAAGAGACTAATCTAGGGCACGACTTTGAACCAATACTGCATAAAATTAAAGATTTCTATGATTATTTGAAAAATAAACAATCAATCCTTTTAGTTTACAAAATAGAAGGCGAAGTTGCAGGTTTCACACTATTATATGACATGATAAGCTGGGGTTATTTAGATATAATCTGCATAAATAAAAAATACAGAAATAAAGGCATAGCTTCAAAACTAATAGAACACGCACTGGATATCAGGCATGAAGCGTGGGAAAGTCTTGAAGCTTGTTATTTTGAAGGCGATAACGGGGTTGAGAGCTTTTTCAAAAAGAATAATTTCACACTTAACAAAAAACCAACAATCTGGGTTGCGAAAGACACTAAAAAATCAAAGTAATTAATTTAGGAATAAGCAAAGGATTATAAGTTAAAATATTTCAGTAAAAATTCATGGTATTTGAGAAAACTGCGCTGTTAGAAAAAGTTATCAGTGAGAATTCTGATTTTGTAGCATTCGGAAGCCTAAAAGGAGATAAGTATTTCGTATCAGCCATAGACAAGGCAACAAGCGTGATGTCAGATACAGTTAAGCACTACTGTATTGTTAACAATAAACAATGCAGCGAACAAATATCACTGGAAAAAGGGGCTTCAAACACTATTTCTATTTATAGTTGCGCCGTCAATAAATAAGAATATTAAACTATTAAATGAATTTGGAGAAGTTGTAGACTACGATATAAAATAATAACAGACAAGAGTTACAAAGGCATAATAATACCCTCTAATGAATGTGTTAAGGCATTCATGGACTTATCACACGGTGCAAAAATATACAAGAAATAATCCATAAGTTTCGCACTTAATCAGTGATGATTTTAGGTTTTTTGAAACATTTTTAAAAACGCCAGAATTGTAAATAATATTTATGAACCGCTCCGAATTAATCAAAGCATACCTGGATTTTTTCAAAAGCAAAGGCCACGCAATAATCAAATCAGCCTCACTAGTACCTGAAAACGACCCCACAGTACTATTCACAACTGCAGGAATGCACCCATTAGTGCCTTACTTGCTTGGACAAAAACACCCAATGGGTACAAGACTTGCTGACGTTCAGAAATGCATAAGAACTACTGATATTGAAGGTGTAGGAGACCAAAGACACCTAACCTTCTTCGAAATGCTGGGAAACTGGTCGCTCGGAGACTACTTCAAAAATGAAGCAATAATGTGGAGCTACGAATTCTTAATCAAGATACTTAAATTTAATCCAAGCAAACTCCATGTTACAGTATTCGAAGGAAATAAAGATATACCAAGAGATGAGGAATCTGCAGATATTTGGAAAAAACTAGGAGTTAACGCGGAGCATATCCATTATCTTCCTGAGGATGATAATTTCTGGATTCAAGGAACGGGAATAGGGCCATGCGGGCCATGCACCGAGATGTTTATAGATACAGGACTTAAACCATGCGGACCGAACTGCAGCCCAGGATGCAAGTGCAAAAAGTATCTTGAGATTTGGAATGATGTATTCATGGAGTATAATAAAACCAAAGAAGGAAAATACGAAAAATTAAAAAATAAAAACGTTGACACAGGCATGGGCGTTGAGAGAGCCTTAACCATATTAAGCAATAAGGACAACGTTTACGAAACAAACTTATTTCTTCCAGTCATTAAAATATTAGAAGATAAGACAGGAAAGAAATATGCAAAATTTGAAAAAAGCTTCAGAGTAATAATGGACCACGTCCGCGCAGCAACATTCATACTAGGCGACAACAAGCCAGTCCTTCCGTCAAACAAAGACCAAGGATATGTACTAAGGAGGCTAATAAGGCGTGCAGTCAGGCATTCCAGGACACTCGGCGTAGAAAAAGGATTGCTGACGCCAATTGCCGAGCACTACATAAAAGAATTCAAGAATGAGTACCCTGAATTGGCAAAGAATGAAACATTAATAATCACTGAACTCAAAAAAGAAGAAGAAAAGTTTTTAGAAACTCTTGAGAAAGGACTTCACGAGTTTAACAAATTATCAAACAAAGACATAATCGCATCAGACGCATTCCTGCTTTACCAGAGTTTCGGCTTCCCATTAGAAATGATAACAGAACTGGCAGCTGAGAAAGGAATCAAAGTGGACGTTGAAGGATTCAAGAAAGAATACGCGAAGCATCAGGAAACCTCAAAATTAGGCTCTGAGCAGAAATTTAAAGGAGGACTCGCGGACAACAGCACTGAAACAACAAAGCTGCACACGGTGGCGCACTTAATGCTTGAATCATTAAACAAGGTATTAAACACATCCGTTCACCAGAGGGGAAGCAACATCACTCCTGAACGATTAAGATTTGACTTCTCATTTGACCGCAAAATGACACCTGAAGAGCTGAAAAAGGTTGAAGACTTGGTCAACCAGAAAATAAAAGAAGGAATACGAGTAGTCTGCAAAGAAATGAGTCTGGATGACGCCAAGAAGTGCGGAGCCAGAGGGGAATTCGAGCACAAGTACGGAGAGAAAGTGAAAGTTTACTTAATTGGGGAGTTCAGCAAGGAGATATGCGGAGGACCTCACGCTGCAAACACGAACGAGTTAGGGCATTTTAAGATATTGAAAGAGGAAGCATCAAGCGCAGGAGTAAGGAGAATAAAAGCAGTTTTAGAATAAGTTGAGTATATAATCATTTAATGCCCTTAAAGGAACAATATTAACTCCTTCATATTCAATTATTGAATCTTCACTGAAAGTTACTATCAAAGGAAGCACTTTTTTGCCAAGCAATGATTTTAATATTTTGCACCTGTTCTTCTGCGTCAATACTGCCTCTTTCAGCTTCGCGGAGCGGCTCTTCTTATTATCCCACTTTTTGCAGTCAATAGCGAGGCAAGTATTATTCTTCATGCCTAACACGTCAAACTGCCTGCGCTCATGGTTAATAGTCAGATTAACATTATGGAAGCTGGTGTAATTATGCAATTCTAAAATATCGCAGACTAATTTTTCAAAATTTTTCCAGTCACAATTTTTATAAAACTCTTCAACATCCATTAATTTAATCAGAACTTAAAGTAGACTAATTAAGCATTTAAGGATAATACTTCCGTTAATAAAAAAGAATTTTTTACTTCATTGCTATGCTGATTGATTCAGGGTTTCTTTTAATCTGCTTTATTATCTTTGCAGGACCTATAATGCTGGTTCCTCTGTTTTTACCTGTTAATATTTTGAATATCCAGTCTTTTATTGCTTCACCAAGCCGCTTATCCTCTTTTGATAATGAGCTTATCTCTATTCCTGAAAATTTCGGACCTATATTCTTCATAGTCTCGCTGATAAGTTTCGCTTCCTCTTCAGCTGTAAGTTTAGAATCAAAAACGAGTATCTTATTCTCCTTAGTCTTTGCTATTATATATTTTACCTGCTCCCTTAAGGGAAGCCCTCTTAGTGCTTCGTAAGGAATGAATTCCAGACTGACTTTGGATTTAATCATTTTATTTACTTAGCCACCTCGAAAATAGTCTTATATAACTCGTCCATGTTTTTCCCGGTCTTCGCGCTTATTCCAATAACAGGGTATTGCGGAAACATTTTCTTGATATTGTTAATATCTGCTTTTTTAAGGTCAACTTTGTTGGCAACTATTATTACTGGTATTTTTCTTGCTTCCAAGTTTCCGAGTATTGTAATGTTAACCTGCGTGTAAGGGTCTTTTGTAGCATCCATGACTGCTAATACTACATCCATCTTGTCAAGCCATTTTATGGCGTCTATTACTCCTTTTGTTGCCTCTTTAGCCCTTTCTTTTGCAGCTTTTTTCCCGATGCCGAATTTTACGAATTCTTCAAAGTCAATCTTCGTAGCTATACCTGGAGTGTCAACTAAGTTAATAACTAATTTTTTCTTATTATGAGCTAATTCCACATGCTCTAACTCTGTCACTTCCCTGGTCTCATGGGGAACAGGACTTACTGTACCCATTTCTTTGCCTGCGAAATCCATAGCTATCCTGTTTGCAAGAGTTGTCTTCCCGGCGTTAGGGCTGCCATAACAGCCTATCCTTCTTACCCCTCTTACTCCAAGAATTTTTGACAAGTAATCCTTTATGCCTTTGAAAAATCCATCTAACATTAAAATTAACCATATCATCACATGGTTTTAAAATTTACCCTTCCCAGATAAGACTTTATACTTTTATTATTTCAATAATTTTAACGTCATTCTTTACATCGACTAAATATATTTCTTCAGAACCGGGATTTATAAGCAGATTCTTGGAATTCTTGACTTTGGCATGAGTGAATAATTCCTCATACCCTGCTGCTTCATGTATGTGCCCAAAAAGAGTTAAAACAGGCTTGTTCTTCTCCACTAATTCTTTGAGCACCTTATCCCCTGCATGCTTGGTCTGAGCGTCAGGGTCGCCTATCTTTGCAGCCTGGTATCCTTTCTCTTTAGACCATTTAAAGACAGCTAGGTCACAGTATGACTCAGGAGGCATATGGCTTACAAATATTAATTTCTTGCCAAGATTAGACATCACTTTGTCAAGTAGCAGCCTGTCATTTTCAGGGTTAATTACGAAATAAGTCTGGCCAACCACGTATCCATATATGTCTTTCCCTCCGCCGTAGCCGAGCAGGTAAGCGTCGCCTAAGTCGAATAATTTTTTGTCAAAATCAATTATGTTATTATACTTTGCAAGCTTAGGGTCTGTGATTAAAAGCCAGCTCTTATAAATCTCGTAATTTCCAGGGATTACGTAAACTTTATTTTTGCACTTGCTAAGCTCGCTTAAGACTTTTTTTAACTGGTCTTCAGGGTCCTTGTAAGTTCCCAGCATCAAGTCTCCTGCTATGATTATATCAGTATTATTTTTATTGGCTAATTTTACAGCTGCTTCGCATATCTTGGTATTGCCGTGAATATCACTCATTAGGACAAGTTTCATAACATTGAAATATGCTGGAATAATTATAAATATTGCTTAGACAAGTTTAATTAAACATTGAAAGAAAATGAGATGTTAGCAGCTTATCAGGTTCCCCCGTATTCCGGAGTACTATATGATAACGGAAAAGGGCTTAACTTCTGTGATCGAAACGGGAACAGGTGTTTCCCCTAAACCTATGGCCGCTAACAAGAAAATAATAGGGTTGTTTCTCTTTTTAAATATTTTGATTTAACTCTAGTTGTTTTACTTTCTCCTCTAAGAAGTTATTAAATCCGCCAAAAATAATTATTCTTTATAAATGTTTTACTTACCTTATTTTGTCATAGAAGCTGTTATTTCGCTTATAACCGAACTTTTTTGGCGCTTCGACGAACTTTTCAGACATATCATTGGATTCGTCAACTTTTATCTCTTCCTTTATTTCTTTCATCTCGCTCTTCTTGCTGAGGCTTAATTTCATATTATTATTGAATACTAAGAGCCTTGCCTCGGTCACTTCATAAACCTTGCCGACTTTTATCTTCTTATTATAATCATCCCATAATGACAGAATAATAACTCCGCTCTCATCACCTATTTTGTAATCTCCGACTTTGTGAACTTCATCCTGGTATTTGACTTCCCTAATATCGCCTATTTTGCTTAATACTTTGAAATGCACCGTTATTCCCCAGACTCGGGGATTAAGATTGCCTAATCTAGAAACGTTCATTGTATCTCATGGCAGATGTTTTTTAAGAAGTTACCCATTATTTTCTTGCCAACTTCATTATTTTCAGGGTGGAATTGTACGCCGTATATGGGTTTAGTTTTATGCTTGATAATATCATAACGTGAATACATGCTTGCTCCGAGCACTTCAAAAGTTGCAGGAAGTTTTACTATCTTATGCATGTGGCAGTCCATGGCTTTTAATATTTTCATACTGCCTGTCAATTCATTCTCTTTAATCACATTAATGTCAAAGAATTCCTCCTCGCTTTCAGGTATGTCATGTATTGTTTCTCCTCCGAAAGTCCTCGCTATGTACTCATTGCCAAGGCATATGCCAAGCACAGGAATATTAGTTTTCTTAATAATATCTTTGATGAATTCGAATCTCTCATTTACGAAACTGCTTCCTCCGCTGAGAATTATACCTTTATATCTTGAAAATTTTGGAAGAGTATTATAGAAATCGCTGACTCTGAATTTAATCCTAAACTCCCTGAGTCTTACTAATAGTGTACGCATATATCTAGAACCATTATTAACTACTAAAATCATGCAAACTTAAGGACCCTCCAACATATAAACACTTATTGTTTATAAATGTTGACGTTAATTGTCGAAGTCTTTAAATTTTAAAAACAGAAAGCTTATTTCAGTTTTCTTTCTATTCTTTCAAGTCTCTCTCGTATCTCGTTCATTATAGGGTTTTCGGTTGTTGTCTGCTTTGCCTCTTCACTCCTAATGCCTAACTTAGTGTCCAAATAGCCGAGGACAATGGAAACAAGCAGGAATAAAGGGAGCAGTATTAAGATGCCTGTTGTGCTGTTTGGTATCCAATTCTTCGAGAATTCATAATTTTTCAAAGTGTCAACGAATAAGAAGATAATCATGAAAAAGTTGATGTAATTAATGTACATCCTTGCCCTGTCTATGTATATCTTCCACTTGACGATATTCTCCCTTGCTTTCCTTAACTGTTCTTTCATATCAAAATCTCGCTGAAATCATTTACGCAAGTTGCAACTTTTAATAATTTCTCTTTAAAAAAACTGTATTCTAACACTCCGATGAATTTGATGCCTAAGCTTTTTGCAGCTTCGAAATCGTATATTGAATCCCCTATGGATACGGCATCACTCTTCTCAACTTCGGCCTTGCTTATGCATTTAATCAATAATTCCGGGTCAGGTTTCGGGTTGACAACATCTTCCCTGGTGATTAATATTTTGAAATACTTTTCAATTTTAAACTTGGCAAGCATTGTTGTTGCAAACTTTTTGTTTGCGCTTGTTGCTAATGCAATAATATGATTCTTATGGACTCTTTCTAAAAAATCTTTGACGCTGTCTGCAAGGGTTATTTTTTGCAAATTTTCATCGAATAATATCTTGTTAACTTCGATTAATATATCCTTCAATAATTTCTCATCCGAGTCTGGAAAAAGTGTTTTAATTATTTTATCCCCAGGTATGCCGAACATGTTTTTGATAGTGTTAGTTATGGCGTTGCTTTCTTTGCCTGTTACTTTCTTAATTGCCCTGACAAAACTATCTAAATGCTGCAATTGGCTGTTAATGATTGTGCCGTCAAGATCTAATATGATTAACATATTACTTCTAACCGTACAGCACTTTTGAATCTTCACTAGTCTTGTAATTCTTCATTGTTTCCAATAATTTCTTAATCTTCTTTTCTATAAGGGTCCCTTTCTTTTCAAGTTCTTCAGTGTCTATTTTAATGTGAAGCATTTCCCCTAATTTTTTCAGGATGCTGCTTGCTGCAAGTGCATCAGGCACTTCAACATGGCTCTCGGCCATTAATGCGCAGCTACTTATCCCGTATTCTACACCCATTAAAAGCATTGATCCTGCGACGCCCAGTATTGCACCGTTCTTTATTATTTTGACATCATTTTTAATTAAGAATTTCTTCATCTCTTCATTAGTAGGCACTCCGTAGACTTTAGTTCTGTCTTCTTCCTCGTTCCTGCCTACTAAGCCTTCAAGTACGAACATCCTTTTTGCTTTGAATTCTTTTATCAGTTCTAGAATATCATGGCTCATTTCAAAGGCGAATTCTCCGCTGACAGGGACTTCGCTGCTTATAATAACCAGATTATATTGTTTATTGTAATAAACCCTTATTGGGAATGTGACGCTATTCTCGTCTAATATCGCAATTGGAGGCAGGTATTCAGATTCTATATGGCCTATTAATTCGCATTTTAAATGGTCTGCTAAGTGCTGCGCGGCCATTGCGCCGACGAGGCCGACACCCTGGAATCCTATAACGAACGTAGGACCTGTTATTTTCTTGTTTTTAATTAATCTTATACTAAGACGATCTCGAATCTTCATAATTATTCTAAGTTGAATTGATTGTTTAAATACTTTTCAAAAACCCTAATCTTTCGACATATAAATTTATAAGTATGAACTAATTTTTCTTCAACCACTATGAAGTACGCCACAGCCCTATTAGTCTTATTAACCCTTCTTGTCGCAGGATGTACGAAGCTTACAGAACAAGAAAGAGTATGCAACTGCAACTGTTTAGCGAATCCGGCAGAGAATTTCCAATCAGCTAGTGAAGAATTGCCGAACGATTTTAATCTGATAAGTTCTCAGGTTTGTTCTGATTCGGCGCTATCAAATTGTATTATACATTTTGATTCGAATATAAGCAGATTATACTACGCTGTATATTGGAATGGAGATGCAAATTTAACCCTGAAATTATACCAGAACGATTCATTATATGAAGAATTAAACGTTTCAAGCAATGTATTGAACATACAAATCCCAACTTGTAGCGGTGGAGATTGGGTTGCGAAATTATTTGCAAATAATCAAGAGATAAATTCAAAAGAGTTTACTATATCATACAGAACGCCTGTACGTTTAGGTGATGTTACATCAAGAAGCGTAAACACGGATTCTGATGTTTACAGGGATGCCATTGAAGTTTTTGGTGTAAAATTGTACGATGCGAATAGTTGTGTAACTCCTGAAGTTGGAACCGCAAGTGCCTACGTTTATGGCATAAAACTTAATCAAACAACAGGATTCATCTTAAATTATGAGTTCTTGGACGAATGGCACATACCAGTAAACACAGCGGATGATAATTTATTACTGCCTTTCCATTCGAACACTACTAATGTGTTTGATTTTGATTACGGCCAGTTGCATATAACAGTGGAAACGGAGTTTGGAAACTTTTCAACATTTAATCCGTACGTAAGCATACTGCAGTAAGTTTTTTTTTAAACTTATTTCTTATTTTTTTTTTAATATACGCAAACTTTTTTATGTAGTTGATATCCCTATCTTTAATATGAATATTCTTGATGAGATTAAGAATTCTAGGAAGAATTCCAAGCAATTAGTTGAGGATTTAACGAAATCGGTCTTAAGTGATAAAGTATTGGTTAAGCAGTTAGTTGATGGTTTAAAGTCAGGCTCGAAGACTGAGAAAGGCGTCATTGCTGATGTCATGAAGCACGTGTCAGGCGAGAATCCGGATTTGCTTGCTCCTTACGTTGATGAACTTGTTGGTTCTGTCAATTCTGATATTCCAAGGGTGATGTGGGGGGTGCCTGAATCTATTGGAAACTTGGCTAAGAAGTTCCCTGATAAGGCTGTCAAAGCCGTGCCTAATCTTTTATTGAATACTAAGAGCGACAGCACTGTTGTCAAATGGTGTGCCGCTTACGCATTATCAGAGATATTCAAGTATAATCTTATTGTTCGAAAGACCCTTCTTCCTGAGATTGAGGAATTGGTTAAGAAGGAGAAGAATAATGGCGTGAAGAATGTGTATGTGAAGGTGTTAAAGGAGATAAGCAGGAAATAAATTTTATTTTAAGCTGTTAATATGTTTTCCAGTTTGCACTTTTTTGTTTCAGTGTTTAAGAAAGGGCAGTTCATCTCTAATTTCGTAGTGAATTGATTGTCATTTTCTGACTCAGTTATTGTTTTATTTTTGATATTGCTGGTTTCGTGGTTGTCTTTGTATTTTGTGCATTTTGTACTTAGTGCGGTTTGATAGTCTTTTTCTATTTTTACCAGCGCTAAGGTAGTTATGTCTGATGGCATCCTGTCTCCGCTCATTACGTTGCTCACGTAACTATCGCAGTTTTTCCTGTTTAATATCTGCATTAAGTACATCCTTCTGTAGATATAGTTCATTCCTATTTCTCCTTTTTTTGAGAAGGGTAGTATTTGGATAGTGCAGATGTCATCTTTGTTCATATCTGATTAGGTCAGAAAATTCTTATTTATAAATGTTAACAATAGGGGGTGGAGGGTTAATCCTATGTTAATCATGCAGTTTTAAACCCTTATTTTTGCCTGTTTTTAGTCTTTTTTAACTGTGATTCCTGCTTTTTTATGGCATAGTTCGTGTTCTTTGCTGTTTTTTGTGTCGTACTCTTTGTGCTCTTTATGCCACTTATCATGCTCTTTCTGGGTGATTACCATGTTTTTTGCAAGCTTTTTTTCCATTATTATTTTTCAAATCTGCTATATGTTAAAATAATTTTGTATATGCTATTTTTATTCTTTTATTTTTCCGCAATTATAGCAGTATCCTTTGTGAACGCAGATTACGCCTTTACATGAGGGGCATGTCCATCTTTTTGTTTCATTTTTAACAAATTTTGTTATGCCTATTTTTTTAATGTTGTTAAGGTTTTCAATCATGCTCATTTCGTATTTGGTTCTGTAGCGTTTGTCTATGTGTTTTATTTTTTCACAGGGGTATAGTTTGCATGAGAAGCAGTATTTGCCTTTTCGTTCGTTGCAGTTTTTAATTTTGCATCTTATGCAGGATATGTTTTTGTCAGTGTCGCTTCCACGGCATCCTACGCAGTGGTTCTTATCCCTGAGGTAAGCTAAGCATATGGCGCAGTTCATTCCGCATGGGGCGATTAATTCAGTTTTTTTGATAAATTAATTGTAGTATTAGTGTATTTTTAAATAATTTCGTTAAACTAGTTCTTGGTTATTTTTTTTGGGGATTTCATTCATTTTTGCTTTTGTTTTTAGAATTTGTTTTATTGTGGTTGGTACTTTTTGGTCGAACTTGATTTGTATGATTTTTTTACCTGTTATGTAACCTTTTTTTTCAAGCGTTTTTCGGTTTTCACTTTGGAGCAGGGCGGCAAAGCCAAAGCTGACATGGTTCTTGAATGAGGCAAATCCTGCAAGAACACCGTGGTATTTGTAGAATGGTACGCCCCAACTTATTCCTTCTTCTGCTTTTGGCACGGCTGATTTTATTGCAGCTCTTAGTTCCTTAAGTTTAGGCTGGGCTTCTTTTTGGGCGTTTGCAATGTATTCATCAACGTTTTTTGCTAAATAATTTTTCATTTTCCTTTAGGATATTAATTGCAATACAATACTAATTTATTAATATGCGTCGGCCGGGAGTTGAACCCGGATAGCTAGCTTGGAGGGCTAGTATACTAACCATTATACTACCGGCGCATCAAATTGTTAAGAATATTAAGTGAGTGACTCTTTTAAATATTTTATGTTAATCCCAGCCTTTTTTCGCCATCCTCTTGTTCTGAACATTCTAAAATCTTGTTAAAATTAGAAATGAACTTGCCAATCACGCACATATCATCCACGCTCGCTAACTCAGTCTCGAGCTCTTTATTATGCACTATCGAATAAATAAAAGTGTTAACTCCGCTATCAGACTTTTTTAACAAAATAACCTTGTCATCAATATCAGTCTGGGGAACAGGAATAATCATGACGCTTAAATCATTCTCTAAAGCTATACTCGCACACTTTTTCATATTGCTAAAAGTAACCCTTGAATCTGTGAAACATTCATACTCGCAGGGAAGAAGATAAAGAAGAGCAGTCATACCCTCCTTCCTGGCATAATCCGCCCAGAACTTAGGATGATTATGAGACAAGAGAACATCGCCGCCGCAAAAAGGGATATACGTAACCTTAATTGCACCAGTCTTGCTTAACAAGCCAAAACCTAAATTGGCGCTTTTACCAGACACGTAACTCGTCACAGACTTAACAGAATCATCCTTGTTAAAATGTAAAATACTGACTTTCTCCTTATTATCAGTTAATATCAAAATATCAAATAAGTAATGCAGCGCTTCAGCCTTGATATCAAGACCATTCATCTTGCCAGATGGCTTTTCTTTGGCTGAATAAGACAAAAGCGTTTTATTAAGCGTGTTAAAACAATCAGACTCGATTAAAACCATAACTAAAAACACCCATTCTTTTGTATTTAATAATATTTTGAATAAGTTTTTATTGCGCGGTTAACGTTTTCATTAGTTAATGAATGTTAAAGAATTAGCACTCGAGAGAATCAACATACTTATAAGCATGGCTAAGAAACACCCCGAATACGCCAAAAGATATGTTTACTTAATAAGGAAATTAAGCGAGAAAGCAGGAATACCAGTACCTGTCGAATATAAGAGATGGATGTGCAAAGGCTGCAACGCTTACTTAGTGCCCGGAAAGAACTGCACAGTCAGGCTTAAAAATAAAGTGCGATATGTAACATGCACTGAATGTAAGGAAGTAAAGAGGTTTAATTATGCAGCCAAGTAAAGATATAGTAACCATAAACATTGGAAAAGAAGGACTGACTGAGTCCGTGGTCGAGCACGTAAAATTACTGCTCAAACAGCATGGGCAAATCAAACTGAAATTCTTAAAGAGCGCAAACTTCGACGCCGGAGTACTGGAGAACAAAGTAATAAAAAAGATTGGAAAAACTATGATTCTTCAGAAGTAGATTCTTTAACTTTAATTCTATATTCATTATGTACTCCTGTGAAAACGTCGAAAGTAAATGTATTAAAAGGATTTTTAAAAATCACTACTTCTTTGTCAAACGAACTTATAGGTGTAGGTATTGCTAACATGTAAATACTCCTCTTGCCAACCTCAGCTGCGCAGTCAGCAAAACGTTCAATATCATCATTTAATAAGAAATTACTCATATCAGGGATGAAATAAACAATTGCCTGCGCATTTCTCCTCTCTGCATAATCTGCCCAGAACTTAGGCTGCTTCTCAGACAAATTCATATCCCCTCCGCAATTTTCAATATAAGTAACTTTTAGGCTTCCATCGTTTTCTAACAAACCAAAACCAGAGACACCGATTTTACATTTTAAATAAGAATTTATTTTTCTTGCACTATCTTTTTCTGAAAAATGAATGAGTTCAACAACGCCTTTATTGTTCACAAAACCTGTAGTTAACAAGTAATCGAAAGTGTTCTTTTTAATCTTAACACCCCAATGTTCTACTACTTCATTCGGCACTTCATTGTTCTTGGCAGCTAAGATGGTTTCAAGCGCTCTAAAACTATTTTCCGTTATAATATCCATATTATCAGTTTAATAAGGAAATAGATTTTATTTATAAACCTTACATTTTTGTGAGCTGTTAAGTTAGCGTCACCTATTTAAACTTTAAAGAACACTGAAGATACATGCATACGGCGGATACGAAAGAGTTTATAGAAGATAGTATCGAATCCTCAAAAAAGTTGTTTAATTTCAAGGATATTATAAAAGAGTGGTCAGGTTTTGACGTAAAACAAGCGGATAGAGAGTATAAGCCGATTATTGATAAAATAATAAATGCACTTAAATCAAACCTGAAAACGCTTAGCAATACTGTCGAAAGAAAATATAAAGGTAGGTCTAATGAGTTAGGGAACTTTTTGGATAATGAGCTTATTAAGATTATAAACACAATTAAAAATTATAATGCAGATAGACCTCAAACTTCAAAGGGCGGAAAACAATCTTCGGGTTATCCTGATATAGAACTTAAAGCTGAGGGCAAAACGATTTATATAGAAACGAAATCTTATCAACCGAAAACTAAAACTTCAACGCTTAGGACTTTTTATTTCAAGCCGTCAGAAGAAAAGAATGTTAAAATAACTGAATCGTGTCCGCATATACTAATAGGATTTGAAGTTATATCTAAAGGCGAAGAAAACAAAAGCCCTTTTATAGTAAAAGATTTTACTATAATTGACTTGTTCGATTTAAAGGTTAATTTCAAGCCAGAATTTAATGCAAGTAATCCGATGATGTATAATAATTGCAGAAAATTATAAGTTATTTCAAGCTAGTTTGTGATAACTTATTAAGAGCCATTTTGCGATATTTTTTATCTATTTCAAAACCTAAATATTTGCATCCTAATTCCTTAGCAACAATGCAAGTAGTTCCCGCACCTAAGAACGGGTCTAAAATGACAGTATCCTTATTGAAGCCATGCAGCTTTATGCACATCTCAGGCAACTTCTTTGGGAACATTGCTGGGTGTTCTCTTCCAGATTGAATAGTATCATACGTAATATACCATACATTACCTCTATCTCTCTTATCACCATTGCTCTTTCCATGTTTCCACCTTTTTATGTTAGACTTATCAGCATAAGGAACTCCAACTGCTGTTCTGTTTAATTTAACTTTTTTTGTTTTTGTGAAATGAAAGATATACTCATGTAAATTATTAAGGAACCTTGTGCTATTAATTGGTTTGTAATGACCTATGTTTACGTTGTGCTCTGGTATTGCTATCGATTTAACCCAGTGTATAGTGTTTTGGAGCTTTAGCGATTTTGCGATTCTTTTTGCAACTTCAAAGGATTTAAGCTCATCACTTGCTTTATCGCCTATGTTAAAAAACAGTGAACCATTTTCTTTCAAGACAATCGAACATTCTTTTCCAAATTCTTCCATCCAATTTAAATATTGTTCAAAAGGCATGTTATCTTTATGCGAATTATATTTAATACCTATGTTATAAGGCGGCGAAGTAATTATAATATCAACACTATTTGGTTCTATAACTTCTTTCATGCCTTTAATACAATCCATTTCGTAGATTTCGTTAGTTTTCATATTAGTCTTTTCTTTTTTTTCCGTTCTGCAATTATTTTTATTAGTTCTGGGTTTATTACATATTTTGGTATTTTTATTTTTGGCTGTCTTATTTTGAATGGACTACTCATATTATTTTAACTCCTTTCATCTTTCTTGATTACTATTTCTTCCCTTTCATCTATGACACCTTTATCTTTTAATATAGGTATATACTTTTTAATTGTAATCCAGCTAATTCCACTAATCTTTGATATTTCGTTTACTGTTAAAGGTCTATTCTCTTTGATTAATACTCTGACTATTTCTTTCTCTATGCGGTTTAGTGGTTTTTTGATTATTGTTCGCCTCGTTTCAGTTTTATTATTAGTTCTGGCTTTTTGGATTCTTCGATAGGATACGTTTTTATTTCAAATATAAATGTGTCTTTAGTTGCGTTAATGTTTACTGCGTCAGCTATCTTTTTTGGTATTTTTAGGGTGTATTGCCTGCCGTCAAATATGATTCTTGATTCTGTTTTCTCTTCCGTCTTTTCCTTGTTTGTTGTTATTAAGTCCTCTACTTCGTTAATAACGTCCTCTTTTATGTCAGTTTTTGCCATATTTAGTCCTATTTATATTTACTTATTTATAAGTATTAGTCTATATGTATTTAAATACTTTGTTATATTAATACTCTTTAGACTAATAGTTTATCAAAAAAGAGAAGGGTTTATAAGCAAGGTATTCTTTATACTAATTAGTCTAAAAGGTATAAAGTGATATGATTAACGATGACCAAAGCAAAACACAAATCGCAAACGAACAGGACAACAGAACACTTACTGTTAAGTGTAAGTTTTGCGGGTCTCAAGATTACATTAAAAAAGGACTTAGAACAACGGATAATAGGGGGAAAATCCAGAAATATTATTGCAGAAATTGTCACAAGTATTTCACGGCAGATTTGGGATTTTATCGTATGCGTAACTCTGAAGCTAAGATAACTGCAGGAATAGACTTATATTTTTCAAGTCTTTCGAGCAGAAAAGTGCGAAACTTTTTTAGACGCCATTTAGAACACAACTCGAGCCATATCTCAATACTTAATTGGTGCAGGAAGTATGCTCTCAAAGTTCAAAACTATACTGACACTCTAACGCCACAACTAAGCGGCTTATTCTATGCGGATGAAACTATGATTGACTGCCAGAGAAGGCAAGACGCTCTCTGGTGCAACGTTGATTGGGAAACAAGGTTTATCGGCGGCTTCCATTACAGCACGACAAGGAACGAAAAAGAAGCAATAACTTTCTTAGAGAAAGCAACAAAGGATGAGAGACTTCCTAAATATATTCAAACTGACGCCGCACAATTCTATCCTAAAGCTATGAAGAAACTATACTACTCTAACAAGCTGAAGGGGTTAAAGGTGGAACACAGGATAGTAAACACTCAGAGAACAAGGAAATACAACGTACGAATAGAAACAGTCTTTATGAAAATTAGAGATAGGGTTAATAATTTCAGAGGACTAAAAGCGTTATGGTCAGCACCAATACTATTATCAGGCATAGTCTTACAACACAACTTCATAGAAGAACACACGACACTAAGAGATTACCCATGCGAAAGAGCGGGATTAAACTTAAGATTAGGACAGAACAGATGGCTAAATCTAATAAGACTATCAAGCATTAATAAATAACTAATTTATGTGCAAAGCTTCTTTTTATAAATTCTTTAAATAGGTGACGCTAACTTAACAGCTCACATTTTTGCATGGATAGTAAGATTTTTAAAACAAAGATAGTTTCTTCATTACTTAATCATGGTAAATGTATTAGATGTTGACGCTCAAAAATTTGTAGAAGAATTAACTAAAGAACTGCAAAAATCTGAGAAATTAAAGCCTGAAGAATGGAGTTTCTTGGTTAAATCAGGCATGCATAAGGAGAATCCTCCAATACAAAAGGATTTCTGGTACAGGAGAGCTGCAAGCATGCTTAGAAACATATATATTCACGGACCAAAAGGGGTTCAAAAATTAAAAGTTAAATACGGCGGCAAGAAAAAAAGAGGAACTAGGGCAGAGAAAAGATTCAACTCAGGCGGAAAAATAATCCGAACAATATTCAAACAATTAGAAGGGGAAGGCTTAGTCTCTAAAGTGTTAAAAGAAGGAAAGAAAGGAAGACAACTTACTCCAAAAGCTGTGAAGATGATGGATAATCTCGCATACAGGATACATAAAGGTGCATAAGAATTGACTCGATTTAAAACTTCAGGATTGAAAAAGAAATTGCATAGCGCAATGACAAAAAGCAGAGTAGCCCCAAGATGGGTGGTGCTTAAAAAATACCGATTTTTAAAAAGAGCAGCGCATATAAGCAGCTGGAGCATGAATCCACAAATGCGCAGAAACTGGAGACGTAACAGGATACAGGTGTAAAAATTATGGTTAAAACTTTTGACGTTAGAAAATATATCATACCTTTAACTAAGTTTCTTAAAGCAGCGCCTAAACGTGACAGGACAAAACGAAGCATAGGGCTTGTTAAATTATTCGTGATGAAGCATACAAGAGCCAAAGTCGTCGTAATAGGTGAAGAATTAAACCGTTCATTATGGGAATTCGGAGAAAGACATCCTAAGCATAAAATAAGCGTTTTCGTGCAAAAACTCAGCGACGGCAGCGTGTTCGTCAACAGCGAAGGTGCACCATTAAAGGTTGAAAAGAAGCCTGAAGAGAAGAAGAAAGAAGGAAAGAAGGAGAATCTTGAAGAGATAACAACAAAAGAGGAGCCTAAGAAAGTAGAGGAAAAGAAGGAAGCTCCGAAAAAAGAGGATGTAAAAAAAGAGGAGAAAGCAGAAAAGAAATCTGAAGAGAAGAAAGTAGAACACAAGAAAGAAGAGAAGAAAACACCTCATAAGCCTTCAAAGACTGAGAAGTAATACTCATGCAATTCATAGACTTTTACAATAATCCTAACATAGGATTATTTTTTTACACAACGAATAAGATTACAATAGTTCCAACAATAACGCCGGATAAGCTTGTTGAACTCATAAAAGCAGAACTGAAAACTAAAGTAGTAATGACTGACGTTTACTGCACAAACGTTGATAACATATTTCTTACAGGCAATGAAGAATACTTATTCGCGCCGACGATTATAAGCCCTGACGAGAAGAAATGCCTTGAAACTTCAGGCTTGAAATTAGTATTAATCGAAACCACACTAAACGCATTAGGCAATAATATGGTATTTCACGGGAATAATGCTATAATAAACCCTCATTTTGAAAAGAAGGTTGTTGAACAGCTTGAGAAACTAGGATTCAACGTCACGAAAACCACCATTGCGGGTATTGAAACAGTCGGAGCCAACATAGTAATAATGGGTGACAAAGCATTAGTTAACCCTGACATTAAAAAAGACGAGATAGAACTAGTCGAGAAGGGATTGAATCTGAAGCTTGATTTCGGAACAGTCAACAACGGCAGCAAACTGGTAAAATCAGGATTAGTTGTTAATAAGAAAGGTGCACTAGTTTCCAGCATAATGACAGGTGCTGAGATAATGCGCATAGAGGAAATGTTAGCATGACATTAGCTATTGAGAATTTAAGAAAGACACTGAACGAGAAAGGCTACGAATTCGAAACTATGAGGCGTGAAGTTGCAGCACTGGACGAGGAGCTTGGGCAAGTCAGCGAGAGAATCTCAAGCTTCGAGAACGCCAAACTATCGCTCACCACATTCAAGAACACCAAAGAGAATGACGAATTAATAGTTCCCGTAGGAGAGGGCGTCTTCATCAAGACCAAATTGATGAAGAATGATGAAGTGATGATTGGTGTTGGAAGCAATGTTGTATTAACGAAGGATATAGACTCTGCAATAGCATATATTGACGCAAGAATAGATGAAGCGGACAACATAATCCAGACATTGAACAATAACTTGGCATATTTCAACCAGAGGCTTATGCAATTGGAAAACGAGATTCAGCAGATAATGAACGTTCTTAAAAGCGAAGAATCAAAAGGACAAAAATAAGACATTAGTAAAAAAGGTTAAAAAGCACTGGTTTAATATTTAAATTTTAACTAACATGTTTGATTTTTTAAAAAAGAAACTTGGTGAAATATTTAAGGGTGTAGAGAAAACAGTAAATGACGCAACTAAAAGCGTTGAAAAAACAATAACTGAAGCGAAGCTTGACAGGAAAACATTTGATTCAATATTCTGGAATTTTGAAATGGCACTTCTTGAGAATAATGTAAGCAGCGAAGTAGTGGACAATGTTAAGTTAGAGCTTGGCAACAAACTTGTCAATACCAGCGTCAAGCGTGATTTTAAGAAAGTTATTTTCGACGCGTTAAGAAGCGCTTTCGGAAACGTATTATTCGAAGTTAAAATTGATGATTTTTTAGCAAAGGTCCGCTCCAAGAAGCCTTTCATAATAATGTTTGTAGGAATTAACGGCAGCGGAAAGACTACGAATTTGTCAAAGCTTGCAAGTTTTTTGAAAAAGAATAAGTTATCATGCGTTATCGCCGCAGGTGATACTTTCAGGGCTGCGAGTATAGAGCAGTTAAAGATTCACGGGGACAATTTGGGTATTAAAGTGGTCAATGGCGAGTACGGATGCGATTCTGCAAGTGTTGCCTTCGATGCCGTGAAGCATGCGGAGAGCAGCAAATTAGATGTTGTATTAATAGACACTGCAGGCCGTCTTCAGAGTGATACTAACTTAATGGATGAGTTATTGAAGATAAAGCGCGTAGCGAAGCCTGACTGTGTAATATTCGTTGCTGACTCCTTGACAGGCAACGATGTCGTGGAACAGGCTAAAGTCTTCGACAAGAAAATAGGAGTCGACTATGTTATCCTGTCAAAGTCTGATGTTGACAGCAAGGGCGGAGCTGTACTAAGTGTTGGCTACGCTATTAAGAAGCCAATAATATTTTTAGGAACCGGCCAATCTTACAATGATTTAAAGCCTTTCAGCAAGTCTGAAATACTGGACAAATTATTCAAGCAATAAAAAAGAAATAAAAAATAGGGACAATTATTTTTATTGTCCGTGCAGCGTCTCTGCGTATTTAACGTTCTTTAATTCTTCTTTTATTATTTCTATTATCCTTGTTAAGTGAGCCGGTACGAATTTTATAGTTCCTGCCATCTCATGTCCTCCGCCGTCAACGTTGGCTTCAGGTATTTTCTCCCTTAACACTTTTATTAATTTCTGGACTGGCAGCACTGGCTGCGTAGCTCTGATTATTATCATGTCCGAGACGTATCCTATAGTTATTACAGGGCTGTGCTCTTTTCCGAGCGCTATCGTGTCATGAATCATTCCAAGTACTTTTCCAGGCGTTGGATAAGTGAATCTTAATGTGTACTTCTCCAAGTCTATGTGCGAGAATGTTATCCCGTCTATCTCCTGGGTTCTAAGGTATGGCATAGTGCTCTGCAATTGCTTTTCAACATCTTTCCTTACTTCTTCGTTTATTAATTCCACAAGAGGATAATTAGTGTATAATTCTTCAAACACTCCTTCTCCGCTTTCGAATCTTAAATTGTAAGCTATGAAGTCTATTGCGATTCCGACCTTTTTAAGCTCGTCAAGTGATTTCTTGCTGTTTTTAACATAATCATCAGTTTCGCGTATTGTGCACCTGTCGCTTATTGCTGCAACTGCAGGCATTGATGGATTCTCAAACTCTTCATTAATCATCCTTGCAAGCTCGTAGCACAGCATTCCCGCGCTTGTCTGATTGTCAAACCCGAATAAGTAAGGGTTTAAGTGGTATGATAAGTAATCGCATACAGTTGTTTTCCCTTTCTCTATTATTACAGGATTGTGATGGTCAACCACTATGCATTCGTGATTCATCGTTTTCATTATCTTAAAGCTGAATATGTCTTCAGGTGTTGAGCCGCTGTCTAATACGAGTATTAATGGTTTCTTCTGATCATGCTCTTCTGTTAATCTCTTGCTTAATGTCAAGTCCCTGAATACGTCGCTTGTTTCGTAGAATGGAGCCATGCTTGGGCTTCTGTAAAGATTGTAAGATGGGTTGATTCCTATCTTCTCCATCATCTTCTGACATGCTAGTTCTATTGCTATTCCTGCATTTATTCCGTCAGAGTCGTTGTGGTGTCGTATTATGATAGGTTCATTGTCTATTATTGCTCTTCTTATTCTCTTTGCTATATCCATGAATCTAGTTTTCATCTTCTCGTAGCGTTCTGATTTTATTGAGAATGTAGTCCTTACTGGCTTACTTAACTCTTCTATTATCTTGTTAAAGTCAGTGCTTGATTTTGTTATGTATTCTATTTCTATCTGTAATTTTCCAGCTCTCTCTGTGACTAATCCTTTAATGTCAACTACGTTGTCGACATCGTATTCTGAGTCTTTTATTACTCCGTCTATTGTGGATAATCCGTCGCTTAGCGTGAATATTACAGGTCCAGGTTTTACTTTTCTTAAAATTTTGGCTACGCCGTTGAAGTATTCTCCTTCTCTTATCCCGTTTATTTTGTTTGTTATAACTGGGTCTTTATATACAGGTCTTTCACTGTTTTCAAATTTTCTTGTACGATCGTGATCGTTGAATTTTCTGCTAGTATTTCTACTATTATCATTTTGTTTTTCCATTAT
This sequence comes from Candidatus Tiddalikarchaeum anstoanum, assembly GCA_902385255.1. Taxonomy (GTDB): domain Archaea; phylum Nanobdellota; class Nanobdellia; order Tiddalikarchaeales; family Tiddalikarchaeaceae; genus Tiddalikarchaeum; species Tiddalikarchaeum anstoanum. Next base: position 47,865 of record CABMEV010000009.1, read on the forward strand.
TTTTCACTATTTTTTATTTTATTCGATATTTGAGGCCAAATAAATATCCTTTTTTCGCTAAAAGATTTAGCGCCCCATTTGTTCTCTTAGTAACTGAGAACCAAAACCTGAGAAATACTTATTTTTCCCCTTTTCTTCGACAGGAAATAATTAGAACAATATGCTTATATAAACTTTATGCAGTCAAGTTTATCTGCTGGTTCTCATCCCAAGTGGTTGCTGTAAAGTCAATTTTTGACTTCCCCTGCCTGTAATTAGCATTTACTTTATTTTCAGTCTGGTATAATGTCTCGCATAAAGATAACACATACTTGAAATAAGTTGTCCTATGTTTGATTTCTTTATCCGCCTTAGTTGGTCTTTTTACATTCCTTTTAATTGGTGAAGTTAGAGAAAACATAGACTCCCATATGGATAATGCATCAGTTACACCAGTTAAATCACTTTTGTTAGTGAATCTATTATCTGTTGCTAATGATTCTGGAAGCATGATATCTTCAGCATTAAAATCAAGTATATTATTTCCAGTTAAAACTTCAACTTCTCTTTTTTTATTGCCATTTTGTGTGGGTACTATTTTTGTTCTTACTGCTTGAAACGCGTCCTGTATACTAAAATTATTATCCCTTAATGATTTGTATAATGTGTACATAGTTTTATTTTGATTATAATCTTCAGGCAATAATCTTTTTTCATCTATTAATGCTTTTGTAAAGCTTATACCCATTTGTCTTAGGAATCTTGGAACGTTAAACTTTTTCTTGTAAGTAGTTAACCACTTAGTTATATCACCATTGGTTTTTATTTCAATATTATATTTCTCATTATACATGTAAAAATCAATTATTATCTTTCCACGTTTAACTATAGGTGCAACAGGTATTTCAGTATAACAAACATTAGCCAGGTTTGAAACTAATTTATTACTCGGGTCTATGTTTGCTGTTGTGGAGCTGTTAGTTGCGGCGTTATACACTAATAAGTCTACCAGTGTTCCTGTAGCTGGGTTAGTAACTTTTACCGGACCTGTTGTTGCCTGTGTTATCCTAGGATTAGGCGTCTGCTGATTCTGTAATATATTTAGTATTTGTGAAACATCTTGTTTTATTTGTGAAATGTCCTGATTTAATTGTGTAATTTTTGGGTAATATTTCTTGTCTAAGTCATCATGTTCTTTCGTGTTTGCCGTCGTGAAATCTTGTATCTGTTTTTGTGTTGCACCTTCTGCGTTGTATATCTTCTGCATGTCCTGCTTTAATCCAGTTTCAACATTCGTTACTTGCTGGGATAATGAGTCAACTTTTTTATCAATCGAATCATTTAATGCATATATTTCTTCAGTGTTTTTTTTTACTGTCGATATCGTGCCCTGGTTTTTTTTTACTTCAGTATTTATATCATCATGCTGCTTTTTTGATTCCGCACTTTTGCCGTCAACATAAACGTGTAATCGTTTTTCAAGGTCCAGAATATCATCTTTAGTTGCATTATCAGAAATATCCAATTCCTTGTCATCATACTGGCCTTTTAGGTCACCGCTGTTATCAATAATTGGAGTACTAATATCCGGAGCTTTAGGAGTTAGTAAAGAGTCTAAATACGCGATTAATTCAGGTTTTAGTCCTGCAGCAGAATTATATGCTATTAATTCATTTTGATTATAAAATTTGAATATTCCTCCTTCTACAGTTGAATCCGATAAAGTTGAATATGTGTTAAGTTCATTTATTGTTACTTTAATTTTGTTAATCCCGGTGCCTGCTTTTATTTTATTCATCTTATCTTCTGACATTTATTTTCCACCTTTCTTTATTTTACCGCTTTGTCTTAAATCTTCTATTGAAGTGAAATACTCAACTAATACTTCGTTATCTTCTTCTAATTTTTTAATTCTTTTTTCATAAGTCTCTTTTAATTGATTTAAGCTGTTTTCGATAGTTTCAACGTCTTGTTTTGAACTTTTATTCTTTTTTAACTCTTCTATTTGTTTAATAATTGATTCATAATCACTGTCTGAGTTAGTTGTATCATCATCTATTTTTGGAGTTTTTAATAATTTTGAAACCTGGTCTTGTAGTGTTAGAATCTTTTCTAGTAAACCTTGATTATCATCTACTTTTTTAATATTCGAAATTACGTATTTTGTTATTTCTTCAATTTCTGCTTCGTCTGGTGTTTTCATTAATAATTTGTCTGATACGTTCATTTTTAGTTTTTCAAAATAATATTTTTGAATTAGTGATTCAATTTGCTCTTTTGGATAAAATTCATTACTTTGTTCTAGAATAATATTATAAACCTCATTTATAAGTGAGGAATACTTTTGTGACTTAATTGATCTAAATATTGTTTGTGCGTGATTATATACTGCTTCTGGTTTGTTTTGTATAGGTAATTTTAATTCGATAAAAATAGTATGAAGTGATTTTCCTACATATGAATCTTTTTTATCTTGGCCTGTTAATGGTTCATCAGTTTCATATTTTAAACTACATAAATCAACTGCAGCTCCGTTTATTTCGAAACTGCAGTTTTCATTAAGTAGTGTAGGTAAATCATTCATATCTTATTTATTTTTTATTCTGCCATTTAATAAGTTCTGCAAACATTGTTACTTGATTGTCTCTTGTTTCATATTGTTCTGGGTTTAACATTCTGTTTCCTGCAGCTATATATTTTGCTTCTAATTGGTTTAATGCATAATTCTTAATTATTAATTTTAATGTTGCATCATCTAATTTTCCAACTACTGCTCTACCTATTGGACCTAATGCAGTTACTTTTGCTTCGAATTCTGATGTACCATTGTATAAGAAGCTGTGTAAGTTAACATCATTGTCTGCTTGTGGAACTTTGTTTCCACCTACGTATACTATTATTTGTTCATTTGTGTAGTCTGTAGCTAGGTCAACAGCTTTTGTTACTAATTCTTCTGCTGGTGTAACCATGTATATTGTTGCTTGGTGAGTGTTTGCTGCTTGTCCAAGCATAGTTTCCAAATTTTGTATTAATTTTGCATTTTGTATTGCCATGTTTTATCGTCTCCTTTACATTTTAGCGAAAAACTTCGCTAATTTTTCATTTTCATCTTTGACCACTTGCGTAATCAAAGTGTTACTATTACTTTTCATATAGTCATATCTAATTTTGTTTACAAATTCTTCAGAATTCATTATTGGAAGAGTCTTATGGTATAGTCCATTTCCGATGCTGTTGAATTCGTATACTAAAATACTGTTTTCAAAGTGTTTTAGTATTGCGTCTTCATAACTTACGAATTTATTTTTCCAGTGTTCTAATCTGTGAAATTCTCCATCCACTATTTTGCCTTTATCATAGTTAGGGCTAAATTGTGGAATTGATTCTCTTCCATCTAAGTAATTTATGAAGCGTAAGTCCACTTTTTTATCCAAACAAACAACATTCTGTGGTGTTTGTAATAATGTTATTAAATCTTGTTTATTCATTTTTTCCCCTCTTTAATTAAGTCGTCCTCTATTTCGTGGATTAGCTAATACTTGAAGTGCAGCTAACTCTTCAGGTGTAAATCCACCCTGGTTTTGGTTGTTGTTTTGTGGTTGCTGATTTTGTGGTTGTTGGTTCTGGTTTTGGTTGTTGTTTTGTGGTTGCTGATTTTGTGGTTGTTGGTTCTGGTTTTG
>CABMEV010000010.1 GCA_902385255.1 Candidatus Tiddalikarchaeum anstoanum
ACCTCCACTTCCTCCCGGACCAACCCATCCTCCCTGTCCTCCACCTCCACCGCAACCACCTGTTGTCATTGTTCCATTATTATATTCCGCTCCTTGAACTCCTGAGATTCCGCCAAGGTATCCTTTACCTGTTGCACTAATCATTCCTCCAGAATTCACTGTAATATTTCCTGCCCTGAATGCAAGTACTCCTACTAAATACCCATCCCAAGCGCTTGAAGTAAGAACTCCTCCATTATTAACAATGACTGAAGAATAATGAGGAATTTTCTCCACCATTGCATTTCCACTTAAAGTGTATGAATTTCTTAAAGGATGCATTAATGTAATATTATTTCCCAAAATGTTTGTTATCTGGTTTGTTTCATATAAACCTGCATTATTTCCTTTCATTTCAATTATTAATATTTCATCATTAATATTTGCATTAATTGAAGTTGCAGGAATTAAACTGATTAAATAACGAATAATCACAATACCTTGGTTGCCATTTGTTGCAACTCCTCCTGCATTTCCTGCAGTTCCTCTAAGACTATTACTTGAATCTCCTGGTGTTGTTCCTGAACCAGCACTTAATGTCGCTGAAGAAACATAGCTTGGATTATAATATCCGCTGCCTCCACCTCCGCCACCCATTGTGTTGGACTCGCTGTATCCTCCTGCTGAACCACCAAAGTATCCACCTCCACCTCCGCCACCGTAACTGTTAATTCTAACAACTCCTCCCTGAAGTGGTCCTTGTCCTCCGCCAAGATTAGTTGCAGAATCACAGCTGGCGTTAGCTCCTGCTGAAACTTGTGTTCCCGGATTACCTCCATAAGCAGATTTGCCATCATAAGGTGAAAATCCTGTTTGTCCGCTGCTTCCTCCTCCAGCTCCTCCCGCGTTACCTGTTCCTGCCCTGCTTGAACCACCACCTCCGCCTCCTCCTGCTATAATAAGAGCATTAGCCTGCGAGATGCTTGATAAGAACACTCCTGAATAACCACCACCACCTCCAGCATACCTGTTGTCATTGTTATTATTTGATGCTCCGCCTCCTCCTCCTAACGCGCCGGTGTTACTGTTAACTACTCCTCCACCTCCCACAACTATTGAATATGATGAACCGCTAGTCACGCTTAATATACCATTAGCTGCTCCTCCTGCACCTCCAGGAGAACCATAACTCCATCCTCCCACTGTTCCTCCTGCACCTCCACCTCCCCATAGAATTACTTCAACATTTCCTGAAAATGTAGAGTTGAATGTTCCAGAACTAGTAAAAGTATGATAACGGTATTCTCCAATGTCTATTATTGTTCCTCCTGTTGGTTGTGAAACATTTGCAGCAATAATAAGCGATGTTCCGATTAATGCATTGCTTGTCAACACTCCTCTTTTACTGTCAGTGTAAGACGTGCCGCTCACAATAAGGTCTCCATCATTATTCATAAAACCATTATTCAAACTTGAATTTCCGTATCTCATGAAAATATTAACAGTGCTTAATGCTGGTAAGTCACGTATTGAAACCCAAATGTTTGTATTAGGGGTGTTACATCCACTTTCAATCCAGTAAGAATATTCATAATTTGTTGAATTAAAAAATCTTAAATCTCCACAGTCGGATTGAAGTTGACCTAATGAAATTAAAGATTGGGTGTTTATACTGAAATTCAAATAATAATCCTTGAACGCTGTTGATGTCGGGTTATTTACAGTTAAATTGAGGCTGTATGGAAAATTTAAATAAGATCCTCCACTAAATCCAGGCATCCAAGTATTGTTATAATAATTACATAAAGAACTGCTTGAATCAATCCCCCCTAAAAACAGTACTCCTTGTTTACAAATATAATTTGTTGAACTCAGTGTTCCGTTATAGAACGTGTCATTTATCCCGTCATCACCACAGCAAAGTCCATTTGTAGAATTTAAAACAATCCATGAATAACCTAAAGACTCACATGAAGATTGATCATTATCACCGTCAACATTAATATATCTTAAAATTATAATTCCTGAGCCTCCTGCTCCTCCATCACCTCCTCTTGCCGCACCTCCTCCTCCACCTGTATTTGCAGTTCCGCTAGTTCCCACTCCCGCTGCATTAGATGCACCTCCACCTCCTAACCCTCCTGATATTGTTCCAGAACTGCTTGTTCCTCCGCCTCCTCCTGCATAATAAGTTGAAACTCCAGATATAGAATATGCTAATCCATCACCTCCTGCTCCTCCAGTTGATGTTGTTGGCGCGTTTTGTCCTGCGGCACCTGAACCTCCACCTCCACCACCTGCTGCGTATGGAGCTGAACATGCACATCCATTTCCACCTGCATTTCCTTGACCTGTTGTTCCTGCACATCCTGTACCGCAGTTAGCTGCTCCTCCTCCTGAACCATCAGCCCAACCACCATATGCACAATTAGAAGGTTCTCCATCACTGTCATGACCTGTACCTCCGCCTCCACCATAAGCTATCAAAGTTCCAAACATTGAATTTTCACCATGACGACCGTTAACTACTTGGCCACTTCCAGTTACACCTCCACCACCTCCACCTCCTACGGTGACTGTTATCTTATTTCCCGGAGTAGTGGCATAAGAAGGGTTATAGATTAATCCTCCAGCTCCTCCACCACCTGCTGAACGAACTCCGCTCCAAATATCCTTACCTCCGCCTCCACCGCCAGCTACAACTAATACTTCAACAGAAGTTACTCCAAATGGAACAGTCCAATTAGTAGTTCCAACTGATGTAAAATTTAAAATAATATAATCAGCACCGAATGATGAAGAAATAAATAATAGTACTAAAATGAGAAATAATGACTTCTTCATTGGTTAAATTATATTTTTGATTGTTTAAAATTATTACTTAATAATGTAAAAAATATAAGCGGAGGGAACTTCCTGCTACTGTAAAACAACCCGAAAAACTTGTCCTTATACTTTGCTCCACTTTGCAACCTTTCGAACACCGAAAAAGTTACCTTATAGCTGCTCCGATCAAGGCCTCACTCTTTCAGCAACTAGTCAGTCCCGAAAGACAAAGCTTCGACGCTAGGCATAAGGGGTTTTCCAAGATGATTGCGATAGCAGGGCTTTCAGTCCACCAGAGACTTGTGGTATAGGGCTTCGTCAGAACCCGACCTATCCCTCCAAAAACTACAAGCATTTTTTTAAATTATAAACATATCGGAATACAACAAGTATGACTATTGAATCTAAGATTAAACAGCTCGCAAAAATACTAGTCGAGCACTCAGTTAAGGTTAAACCAGGGGAACTGGTGCAAATAAAATTTGAAGGGTTTGGAAAACCGCTCGTAGACGAGCTGACTAAAGAAATCAGCCTAAAAGGCGCTTATTACCTTGTCACGATGAATATTTCAAACCGTGTGAAAATGGCGCCTATGAGCAATTTAGAAAGAGAAGTGCCGGGAAGCAGGGAGATAGCCAATAAGATAGACTGCCTGATATCCATAGATGATGATGAAGACTTGTACGAATTAAAAAACGTTAAAGCCGAAAGGTTAAACGCCGTATCCAAGGCGAATCATGACGTTCACGAGTACATAATAAACAACAAAAAGTGGTGCATAGTGAGATACCCTACTGTTTCTTACGCCCAGCAGGCAGGAATGAGTTTTGAAGAATACTCCGATTACGCGTTCAAAACTATGATAACAGACTGGAAAAAAGTCAAGGATAAACTAGCACTATTGAAAAACAAGCTTGACAAGACTAATATTGTCAGGATAGTTGGCAAAGAAACAGATATTTCTTTCAGCGTCAAAAACAGGAAGAGCATAGTGGCTGCAGGAGAGTATAATATGCCTGACGGCGAATTATTCACAGCTCCTGTGGCGGACAGCACAACAGGTGAATTATTCATACCTATAGCGTTTCACGATTCTGAAAAATTTGAAAACTTGAAATTATATTTTGAAAAAGGAAGAGTTGTAAACTTCAGCGTGAAAGGCAAGAAGAAGAAACTTGAAAAATTATTGAGCGTGGATTCTAACGCCAAGAGACTCGGTGAGCTTGGAATAGGTATAAACAAAGGGATAAAAGAAATTGTTGGAGACATATTATTTGACGAGAAAAAAAACCATACAGTGCACTTGGCTCTGGGCTCCGCGTATCACGAATGCTTCAATGAAGACTTGAAAAAGATGAAAAAAAATGATGTTAGTGAATTAACAAACAGCAGTTCTCTTCACTGGGATTTGATAATCAGTCCTGAGAAAGTCTTTTTTGACAATAAAGAGCAAAAAATATGGGAATAAATAGGAATAAGTAATTTCCCTCGTCAGCTACCTGAATGTTGAATCCGGGGCCCAAAGTGCTCGTTATTGTCTGATATTTTAGTATTAAATATTCCCTGTTGAATTCGCAGGAATTATCAGACACCGTCACGACATACTCGCCGCTTGAGCCGCTTATTGTTGAACGCAGGATGTGGGTGAATACGTAGGACTGGCCTGGCTGCAGGGAGAACAACTCATTCTTGATGCTTTGGGTTGAGTATTCCCCTGTGAATGATAAAATATCAGAGTAAACCGAAGTGTCAGTTGTTACATTAATAGTTATGTCTGACAGAATAATGCTCGGATTGTCAACGAGGTATGACAGTTTCAAGAATTTTGTCGACTCAATGGACTGCAATGTGTCCAACGATGTTGGGGATATTAAACTGACGCTTACTCCGTTTTTTACTATCCCTTCGTAAGTTGTTGAATTAAGAGTTTTTAAACCCGCTGAGTCTGAGTAAGTGAAATTTGCAGAGAAAAAAATGGCAGAGCCTTTAACTAGGCATGGGACGCTGACGTGGAATATCACTTGCTCGGTTGTACCGTGAGGTATAACCCTAGGTGATGAGTAAATATTATAATTATTGAATCCGAAAAGTTCGCTTGACATTAAAACAGCGTCAGTGTCCCCTGTATTGCTGAGATATACAGTCAGGGCTGACACTGAGTCGGAATATAAATCATAATTTAAGCTTTGGATTTCAAGAGATGAAACTGCAAAAATAATATTAACAGACAACAATAGGGTTAAAATAAAAAATATAAGTCTCATTCTTAATATTAAAAATGAGATAATATAATAAAAAGTTATAGTTGGACTAGTTCGACGCTCTTACTCTTTGCCCTGATGTCCGTGCTTACTAAGTATCTGATTCCCTTTTCTTCAGCTATACTTACTAAGTCCTTATCAATTATACCATCCAAGACTATTGCGTTAACATCCTTTAACTCATTAAGGGTGTTTATCAATTCAGATACCGGGACTTTTCCAAGGATAGTCATGTTCTTGTCTAACAAGTAAGCTCCTCTTGTTCCAAACAATTCGTTAAGCATGCCTCTGAATGCCTGAGTGTCAGAGTGGTCATTCCTGTTTTGCTGCATTGGTCTTCTAGACTCCCTGTCTCTGCCGTCCCTTTCCCTGTTATGATTATTCCTGTTGGTTTTGCCTTCAAATTCAGCCATGGACATTCTTGAACGAAGGGCTTTGTGAATCTCTTTGCCTGTTAATTCCTCGACTTCTTTTCCGTCAGGGGCTCTTGCTACGAATTCCACGCCTCCTGCTGCTGATACTGCTTTAACTATTAATTCTCCGCCTCTGTCGCCGTCAATGAATAAAGTACATGATTTGGTTTTCATCAAGTTCTTTATGGTTTTTGGAACATTGTTTGCCCCGTTTAGAGCTATCACTCCGTTAAACCCATATTTTATCAGGTTTACAACATCAGCTCTGCCTTCCACTATTAGTATTTCCTTGACAGCGTCAATATCATTTGATGCTGAAAGTTTTTCAGGACCATAATCCATGATTGAGCCTGCACGAACACTCTGCTTTACTTCATCAGTTATTTCCTGCGTATCTGTGTCTGTGCTCGCCATTCCTTTTAGAAGATGCTTCGCTCTTTCGAGCACTTGCTCTCTCTTGTTCATCCTTACATCATCAACACTTTTGACAGATATTTTAGAAACACAAGGACCTATCCTTTCAATGGTCTCAAGTGCTGCTGCTATTATTGCAGTCTCAGTCTTGTCCATGCTTGAAGGCACTATTATTTCTCCCTTAGTCTCATTATCTTTTGTTTCGACGTTAACCTCTATCCTTCCTATTCTTCCGCTCTTCTGTAATTCCCTAAGTTCAAGTTCTGAGCCAAGCAGGCCTTCAGTTTGTCCGAATATTGCACCGACTATGTCGTTCTTGTCAACAGTTCCTGTTGCTGTAATCTCTGCGGTTATGATATATTTTGTTGATACTGGATATATTTTACCCATATTTTTTTACACCTCTTTTTTTGGAGTAGTTTTTTTTTACAAGCCTTCTACGTGGCTTATTCCTAGTTTAGCAAGGTGTTTCCTAAAAGATCCATCTGTTGTTACGCCGAGTCGCAAAAACTCTTTTTTAAGTTTAGAATAAAGCTTACTTCCTGCTTTGTCGTTATCCGTTAAGATTATGACTTCCCTGTGATTCTTCGCAATTTTCTCAGCGAAGGAATATAATGGCATACGTGAAATCTGCTCCACGTTGAATATTCCAAACTTTTTGAGTTTTGATACATCTTTTTGCCCTTCAACAATCACTAACTTATTAACTCGTATAATTTCATCAATGACGTCTTTTCTTGTTAAAGGGAAATTGTCGCCCTTCACTAACACAACTCCTCCTCGCGAATGAACAACTGTTCTTGCTCTGATGTTGTAACCTCGCGAAGGGCTACCTTGCCTATCACTATATTAGAAAAAATTAGTATAAAAACATTACTATAATGGGTTATTTTACGTTTAAACAGTATTATTAATTTACAATATGGTAAATTAATGGATATTTTCTTTTTTACCTCAATTCGGAAAAATAATAAAACGCATCGGCGCTGTTTAAGTTTTGTGGTGTTCTATATTGATAATTGCTTTATAACAGCAGTGTATTGTTATTATTCTCGATGGCTGAGGAGAGTTCCAAGTTTTTTTTACAAAACCTTGTTCAAAGAGAGCTTAAAACTTACATAGACATTGTAAATTCCTACCCGAACGTAAATGATGAGCACCATTTTAATCCTTTAAGGAGCACTAAGCATTCTGTTTACAGGGCGATTCACTGGTACCTGCTTGATAATAGATTAATTTACCAGACTGAAAGTGCCAAGGATAATAATTTTGATTACAAAATTATTTGGAAAATGAAGGATTTTGACAAAGATACAGTTGTTGGCGGGATAATTAAAAAATACCAGGATTACTTGGAGTATTTCTTGGAGGATTTAAAATTGGAAACTGAAGTGAATGAGAGTTTTGAATCTTTTCTAAAAAGAAAGAGTACAAAACCAGACTTGATTTTGAACAATATTATAAATGAAAAAGTATGCCATTAAGTTTTCAGCAGGGCCTGATTTTTGCAGACAAAATATTTTTTAACTCGCTTATTTTTACCCGCTCCTGTTTCGTACTGTCTCTTTCTCTTAACGTGACTGTGTCTGTTCCTGCTGTATCAAAATCTACTGTCACACAAAAATGCACTCCAACCTCATCCATTCTCGCGTAGCGTTTTCCAATGCTTCCTGACTCGTCATAGAATACGTCAAAGTTGCATCTTAACAGGTAATAAAGTTCCTTTGCTTTCTTTGTCAGTTCTTCCTTATTGGATAATAATGGGAATATTGCAACATCTATAGGGGCGATTCTTGCAGGCAGTGAGAGCAGTGTCCTGTCTCCTTCTATTCTCATACTATTCTCAATTATTGCATAAAAAGTCCTGTCAACACCTATTGAAATCTCCCAAATATGAGGTATTAACCTGTTTCCTTTGTCGTCTGTGTATCGTAAGTCCTCTTTGCTTCCTTCCATATGCCCCTTAATGTCATAATCAGTCCTGTAATTATTGGCTATTAATTCAACCCATCCGATGGATGTCCTCACTTCAAAATCGAATGCTTCTTTTGCGTAGAATGCTCTCTCATCAGAGTCTAATTCCCTGAATCTCATATCTTCTTTTTTAATTCCGTATTTCTCATACAACTCCTGAGTCCTTGCTAAATAGTATGCTATCAGTTTTCCGCTGACTAATTTTTTGGCAACTAAGTCTTTTGCTTTTATCGGTTTTGTTGATTTATCGCCTGCTCTTTGAATCATTATTTCATAGTCTTCAACCTGCTCGAAATTTTCAATATCATTTATCTTGGCAGGGTCGAAGAATACTTCTGTCTCCATCTGCGAGAACTCGATTGACCTAATAAGGCTCTGCCTTGGGCTTATCTCATTCCTGAATACTTTTCCGTACTGTGATACTCCTTTTGGGAGTTTTAACCTCATAGTCTTTGTGAGTCTTGCAAAATCAAGGAATATTGACTGGCATGATTCAGGCCTAAGGTATGTTCCCTTATCCCTTGCCACTCCAACTTTTACTTCAACCATCAGGCTTGCCTTGTCAACGTCCATTAACTGTCCTGTGCATTTTGGACAGATTATCTTGTTTTGCCTTAATGCTTTTGTAAGCTCTTCGTTGCTCATCGCTTCCTTAAAATTCCCGTCCTTAACGTTTTCTTCTAATAACTTATCAGCTCTGAATATTGATTTGCATTTAGTGCATCTTGTGATTGGGTCTTTGAAATTTTTCAGGTGGCCTGATGAGTTGAATACATCCTCGGACATTACTATCGCACCGTCTATTTCGAAGAAGTCTTCCTTCTGGACTAAATCCTTCCTCCACATATCAACTATTTTTCTCTTGATTGCAGCACCATAAGGTCCATAATCAAAGAATCCTGCAAGGTATCCAGTATAAATTTCTGAAGATGGAAAGAACAAGCTTCGCCTCTGCGCCAGGTTTATTACATCATCGTAGGTTATTTTATGCTCAGTCATAAATTATTGAAAGAAAAAACAGTTCTATTTTTAAAAGATTGTTCTTTTAATTTGCATGAAAAACCCTGATAAACATGAAAAGGTTTATAAATCTGAAACTCGATACTAACTACATTAATAGTTCTAGAAAGGATTTGATTATATGGAAGAACAATCTAAAAAAGGAACAACCACAGTCGGTATTAAGGTAAAAGAAGGAATCGTGCTTGCAGCTGACAAAAGGGCAAGCATGGGATACTTAGTAAGCAACAGCAATGCTGAAAAAATACATTTCATAGATGAAAGTACAGCGATGACTTTTGCAGGAAGCGTTGCAGACAGCCAGATGCTGCTTAGATTCTTAAAAAGCCAGTTAGAATTATACAAATTAAAGAAAGGCAAAAAAGCCGGAGCAAACGCTATAACAACTCTATTATCACACTTTTTATTCTCAAACGGGCACTCATTCTCGCCTTTCATGATACAATTCATAGTCGGCGGCGCTGACGAAGACGGATTCAGGCTTTTTAGCCTGGATATGCTTGGCTCTAAAATGGAAGAGGACAAGTTCACGTCAACTGGAAGCGGAAGCCCAGTAGCTTTTGGTGTTTTAGAAGAAGGATTCAAAGATGATATGAATTTATCTGAAGCTCAAAAACTTGCAGTTCATGCTATCAAGGCAGCAATAAAAAGAGACATGCCAACCGGCGACGGAATAGATGTAATCATTATAGATAAAGACGGCGCTAAAAAAATAGATAAGAAAAAAATCCAGTCATTAATGGATTAACAAAAAGTAAGATTTTCATGGCTTCTAAAGAAATCATAACCAAGATTAAAAATTTGTTACCTGAAGAGGCGCGAATATCAGACGTTGCTTTCGAGGGGGCAAATATTGTACTGTACTCTAAGAACAAAGCATTCGTACTTAACAGTAAAGAACTTCTTGGACAAATAGTGAATGAAATTAAAAAAAGGGTCGAGATAAGGCCTGACGAGTCTCTCCTCGAACCTCAGGAATTCACTGAAAAGTTCATAAGGGAAAACGTTCCGGCTGATGCTGAAATTGGAGACGTATGGTTTGATGAAAAACGAAGCCTCGTAATAATAGAAGCAGGGAAGCCCGGCTCTGTCATTGGAAAAGAAGGGGAAACAATACAGCTTATAAAAACTAAAACAAGCTGGGTTCCGCTCATTCGAAGAAAACCAGTTATCAAATCAGACCTTATCAGGAATATCAGATTAACTCTTTACAAGAATTCAAATTTCAGAAGAAAGTTCCTGCAAAAGATAGGCGAGAAAATTTACAATCCTTGGGAGAGAACCAACAAGTACTGGGTTAGGGTAAGCTGCCTTGGAGGATTTAGGGAAGTTGGAAGAAGCTGCGTATTACTGCAGACGTCAAATTCTCAGGTTATGCTTGACTGCGGAATAAACGTTGCAAGCGACGACTCAGCATTCCCGCAGCTTGAAGCTCCGGAATTCGATCCAAAAAGACTTGATGCGGTAATAGTAACCCATGCACACTTAGACCACTGCGGATTCGTGCCATACTTATTCAAATGCGGCTATGAAGGTCCAGTATACTGCAGCGAACCTACAAGGGATGTGATGACTCTTCTTCAGCTTGATTATATTGACATATCAGAAAAGGAAAACAAGAAAATGTTATACACAAGCAAAGAGGTGAAGGATATGGTCAATCATACAATATGCTTGAATCCTAATGAGGTAACTGATATCACACCTGATGTCAGGATAACACTATTAAACGCCGGGCATATTCTTGGAAGCAGCCTTGCACACTTAAACATAGGAAATGGTTATCACAACTTATTATACACAGGTGACTTGAAGTTTGCACAGACTCAGACCCTCGAACCTGCAGTCTCAAAATTCCAAAGAGTTGAAACGCTGATAATGGAAGGAACTTACGGCGGGGCGCAGAATATTCAGCCAGGGATAGAAGAGAGCGAAGCATTCCTAGTAAAGATAGTGAAAGAAACAGTCCTTAGACGAGGAAAGGTCTTAATACCTGTTCTTGGAGTTGGAAGGGCCCAGGAAGTCATGGTAATGGTTGAGGAATTAGTGAGGAAAAAAGAGATTCCGGCAGTGCCTGTAATAGTTGATGGAATAGTATGGGATATTACTGCAATATACACAACTTACCCTGAATACTTCAACAAGAATATTAGAAACTTAATATTCCAAGAGGGGCATAACCCGTTCCTTAATACATTATTCAAACAGCCAGTGAACCAGAAAGAGAGGTTAAAAATAATGGAAGAAGAAGGTCCATGCGTAATACTAGCAACAAGCGGCATGTTAACAGGCGGACCCAGCATGTTTTATTTCGAAAGAATGGCTGATAATCCAAGGAACAGCTTGATATTCGTAAGCTACCAGGGTAAAGGAAGTCTTGGAAGAATATTACAAAGAGGAGACAAGGAGATAACAATAGACACGCAGGAAGGCAGGCGTTTATTAAAGGTAAATCTGGAAGTTTACACAATTGAAGGGTTAAGCGGCCACAGCGACAGATTACAGCTCATGAATTTCGTTAAATATATGTCTCCAAAACCTAAAAAAATCATAATAAACCATGGAGAAGTGAGCAACTGCTTGGACCTTGCGAGCAGTATTTATAAAAAATTTGGAATAGAGACTACTGCACCCAAGAATCTTGAAGTTGTAAGGATAGGATAAACTTTTATTAATTGAAGAAGAATAAGGTAATTAATTATGGTTACTGAAATTAGAAGCATTACCAGGATACAATTAAACCCCAAGCCTTTTTTGGTAAATATCAAGGAATTAGCAGATAAGATACATGAACTTATGCAGAATTTAAATTATGATACTGATGAAGAGTCTCACAAGTTTGAGCAGGGAGCCACGCCCGAAGAGGTTAAGGATTTAGAAATCAGGATAAGCGGGTATAAAGCGATTGATAATTATTCAAAATTCAAGATAGAGACATCCATTGTAATGGTCAGGGGGAAAAAGGAAAAAATAAAAGTAGGCAATAAGACCAAGGATGTTTTCAGGGGCGACGGGAAGATAACCATACTGCCTGTACTAATACTTGATTATGATAATAAATGGGAGAAAGACCCGTATCTGCATTTCTTAAAAAATATTTATGAACGATTCTTATACTTTTCAACAAGGAAAGCTTTAGCTGCAAAATTATTTGCGGAAGCAACCAGTGTGAAAGATGACATTAAGGATTTTTTAAATATGGAGTAGTGAAAAAAGTATGCCAAGCGTTTTTATAGTAGGAAAAACAGTCGTTACAGTAAAGAATGTAATGTTTGATTACAAATCTTTTTACAGAATACTGCACAAAACAATCTCGGACAAAGGGTACTGGATTGAGGAGAAATCTTACACAAACGTTCCAGGAGAGAATAAAAACAGCATGGATTTTTACTGGCTGTGCCAGAAAGACGTTGATGATTACAGCAGGTACAGAATAGAGGTCCAGGCAAAGTTTGAAGTTGAAAACGTTACAGCATTAAAGAACAACCAGAAAGCAGAGATGGAAAAAGGGGACGGCAGCATACTACTTAGGGCGTCGCTTGTTACGGATTATGATTCGAAATGGGAGGAGAACCCCATACTTAACTTTTTCAAAGTGCTGTTTGAAAATATTTTCGAGCGCTCAAGCATCTCAAAATACTTAAACGATGTCAAGACTGAAATGTTTGAAGTAGAGAACGAGATGAAGAGCTTTTTTAACATTCAAAGAATGATGTGAGAAGATTTTAATTATGAAGCCAAAATTTTATGTTACAACACCGATTTATTATGTAACTGATAAGCCCCATATTGGCAGTGCTTACCCAACTATAGCTGCAGATATATTGGCAAGGTATAATAAAATAAATGGTTCTGATGTTTTCTTCCTGACTGGCAGCGACGAACACGGTGAAAAACTGCAAATAGCTGCTGAAAAAAATAATGTGGAACCTCAGAAATTCGTGGATGAAATTTCGCAAAAATTTAAAGTTGCATGGAAAAAATTAAATATTGAATATAACAGGTTTATACGAACAAGCGACCCGGACCATATCAAGAAATGCCAGGAATTCTATAAAAAAGTCTACGACAAAGGCGATATTTACAAAGGGACTTATGAAGGACTCCACTGCATCCCTTGCGAAGCTTACTGGACTAAAATACAAGCCCCTAATAACATTTGTCCGGACTGTAAAAGGGAGCTTAAATTAATGAAAGAAGAGTCATATTTTTTCAAACTTGGCAAGTACCAGGATAAGATAATTGAGCATATTAAGAAGAATCCTAATTTTATACAACCTGAAACCAGGCGCAATGAAATATTATCATTCTTAAAACAGCCTTTGCAGGATTTGAGTATTTCAAGAACAAACATTAAATGGGGAATTCCTGTACCTAACGATCCAAAACACGTATTATACGTGTGGTTTGACGCATTAATTAATTACTTAACTGCAGTTGATAATGACAAACTAAAAGCATTCTGGCCGCCGAATCTTCACATAGTTGGAAAGGAAATCACTAGGTTTCACTGCATTACGTGGCCAGGGATGTTATTGGCAGCAGGTTATGAGCTTCCAAAAACAATATTCGGACACGGCTGGTGGACTGCGAACGGCGAGAAGATGAGCAAAAGCAAGGGCAATGTTTTTGACCCTATTGAGATGGCTGATAAGTACGGCGTTGACGCTTTCAGGTATTTCCTGTTCAGGCAGATGCCTTTTGGAAGCGACGGCGATTTCAGCGAGGCTGCACTTGTTGAAAGATTGAATAACGAATTAGGCAGCGAGATAGGCAACTTGGTGACTAGGACTATGAAGATGCTCCAGTTATTTGCTAACAGCTGCGTGCCTAAAAGTAAACCTGATTCTTCTCTGCTTAAGTCTTACAAATTAATACTTTCAGAATACAAAGAGTCAATGGCTAAGTATGACTTATTCAATGCATTAAACAAAGTTATGGAGTTTGACCATTTGATGAACAAGTACATCACCAATAATGAGCCTTGGAGTTTGGCAAAGAAGGATAAGGTCAAACTTGAGGAGGTATTGTTTAATATCTCACAGGCAATTAATGCACTAAGCTGTTTGCTTTACCCTTTCATGCCTGACACCAGCAAAAAGATTGACTCTGCAATAAACATTGAGAAATCGTATAATGAGGACTTTGGTAATGTTAAGCCGGGAACAAAATTTAATGCACCTATTATATTATTCCAGAAAGTTGAGAAGAAAGTGAATCATGAAATAGTTGATGAAAAAAAGAAGACTGGTTCTGTTAGTTTTGATGATTTCAAGAAGATTGATATAAGAACGGGTGTTATTAAGCAGGTTGAAAAATTAACAGACAAGCTTTACAAATTGAAGGTTTTGGCTGACAAGGAGCGAACTATCGTCTCCGGCATCGCCGAGTTTTACACCGACAAGGAGTTACTGAACAAAAAAATTGTATTAATCACTAATCTTGAGCCTAAGCAGATTAAAGGCGTGTTAAGCGAAGGGATGGTTCTCGCCGCTGAAAAAGACGGCAAAGTGGTGCTACTTACGACTGATAAGGAAGTCGGGGAAAACGCTGAAGTATTATGAAATTTCCATTCAAATGGAACGGATATATTATTAGGTCACCTAAGATTAGCGATGCTAAACTCGCCATGAATTTTATTAATGCTTTTGTTGAAGAAAATGCAGATATTAACATGAACAAGAAAACTTCATTGAAAAATGAAAAAGAATGGCTTAAATGTATAATTTCTGATTATAAAAAAAGAAAAAGTGTTCAGTTGTTTGCGTTTAATGAAAAAAATATTGTTGGAAGCACAGGAATTAATCTTAAATCCTTCAAGCAGAGCCATATTGGAAGTTATGGAATCACTATATCCAAAGGGGAAAGAGGTAAGGGTTTAGGAAAGAAACTAACTGAGTTAATACTCAAACTGGCTAAAGAGAGATTGAAAGGACTTGAATTAGTCATTCTTGAAGTTTTCAAAAGAAACAAAAAAGCAATTAGTATGTATAAAAAATTCGGTTTTAAAACCGTTGCAACACTAAAAGGAACTATTAAAAATAAGGGCAAATATTTCGATGAATATATAATGCACTTATGGGTGAAATAACATAAATGGGCCCGCCCGGATTTGAACCGGGGGCCGCTACATTATCAGTGTAGCGCTCCAACCAGGCTGAGCTACGAGCCCATTATCTAAATAAGAAAATATGGTTAATTTTAGATTTAAAAAGTTTCCATTTTGCATATAATTGATTATTGAGTATTTTGTATAATATTAAAGCTTGAAGTTAGACTGTTCCATAATGTACCAATCATAGGTCCAATACTGCCTATCACACTGGTTATTGAAGTAGTATCTATATTCAGGCTGCTCAAAGCCGTACTAGTTAAGGTTTCTGTTAAGGTGCCTAAGCTTCCATAAGAAAATGAAAATGCAAGACCGCAAACAAAGCATATAATACCTAAAATGAATATTATTAATTCTCTCTGATCTTTAGGTCCGGCTAGCGAGAATAACGGCCCACAAAGAGCAGTGGTTAATGGAAAAAATGTAAGAATTGTTCTAACTATAGCAGGTATTTTATTCAGTGTCACTGCAAGTTTATCAACAATAGTGAATAAAATAATGCATGAAATAATGCCAACTATACCAAAAATCCAAACTAATACATATAAAACATTCTGCCACCATAAGTCTGTTGAATTAGTCCAGCTTGCTCCAAAAATCATAAGACCAATTGTACCAACAAAAAATAATAACGCGAAAATAGGCTTTGCTATCATATATTAAGAAATATAACTATATAATTTATAAACCTAACTTACTACTAATTAAAAATGGACAGTCTTATTTTTCTGGGAACTGGAGGAGGCCGTTTTGTAACCCCTACACAGCTTAGAGCTACAGGAGGAATTGTATACAAAACAGGAAATCACCAGATTCACATAGACCCAGGACCTGGAGCATTACTTAGATGCAAAGAATGCAAGATAAACCCATTCGACACAGACATAATAATAGTAACACACACCCATATCGACCACTCAAACGACTTAAACATAATGGTAGAAGCAGTAACCAAGTCAACAATGGAAAAAAGAGGGACGTTAATTACAGTAAACAGCGTACTCGAAGAGAAAGTATTAAGCGAATATCACAGAAAATTACTGGGAAAAATAGCAATACTAAAACCAGGAGAAACATTAGAATTGGAAGGTTTAACAATAGAAGCAACAAAATGCAAGCACTCTCATGAAGAAGTAATAGGTATAAAATTCAAAACAAAAGATTACACAATATACCTGACTGGCGATACCAAAAATTATCCAGGATTCGAAAAAAACTTTGAAGGAGCCGACTTAGTCATCGCAAACGCTGCCCTTCCTGCAAGCAGGGAACTCCCCTATCATATGTCAACAAAAGATTTGATAGAAACTCTGAAACTCGTAAAGGATAAGCCGGGAAAAGTTGTAATAACACATTTTGGTCATGAAATGATAAACTTAGGACCTGAAGTTGAAGCGGAAAGAATAGAAAAAGAAACAGGAGTAAAAATAGAAGCTGCAAAAGACGGAATGGTGCTTACTCTACAACACAAATAGCAGAAACAACCCCGGCACTGGTTGTAATCATAATAGTATAAGATTCTGTGGACACGAGGGCCGCACCCATAGTGTTTGATATAACAGCTCCCCCAACACCTATAATATTATTAGGCGCAGTGAAAGCCTTGGAAGCAATAACAGTGGTATCTAAAACTAATTCTAGATTAGAAATAGTATATTCCGCTCCGCCGTTATTCTGGACAGATAAAATAACCTGGTTTGGAGGAATACAGGAAGCAGTCATGGATAACGGCAAAACTGAGTTGTTCAGTGCAGGAACCAGTAAAGAAGGAATTATTGTACTGGCATAATTGTAAATTATGAAAGACAAAGTGACTAATATTATCAGAAATAACAAAGGGAAAAACCAGGAAGGTGTTTTTTGCTTCTCTTTAGGAATTGTTAAAATTAAAGGCTCCTCCTCGCTGGATGGCATATCTTCAAAATGGACGCGAATCTTATAATACATTTCAGGATTTGAAATCTTCAATTTGTTCATGTAATCCTCAAACTCTTTAGGCCTCTCGCGCCTCATAATCTTTAACTGCACAACTAGCGAAGCAATATCCATAATTAAATAAAATATTACTACTCGCTTAATAAATAGTTTGTTAAAACATCAAAACGAGATTTTATAACATTCTCAGAAGGGATAAAAATAACCTCTGCAGCCTTAATCTCGCTGAACTTTGCCCTGGCTTTTTCAGACCAGGATGTGAACGTAGCAATAGAATTATGGGATGAAATCAGTAAGTGGGTGTATCTTTCCTTGTTTATCTTGGCAAAACCGACAACGTGAGGGTCGTTCTTCAGGTAAGAAAAAAGCTGCGGAGAAACCCTGCTCTCAATAAGTGTGACAACAAGAAGCCTCCCTGGAGGCGAGAAAAAATTAGGAAAGAAACACGAAGGATTATCTATTATCTTATTCTTAAACATAAGGTCCAGTCGGTTCTTCACAGTCTTCCTGTGGACCCCTAACTTTTTGCCTATAAAAGAAGTATTGATGGAAACAAAATCACCATTTAACAGCCTCATAAGAATATTAAATGATAAATCATCCAAAGACTCGCCAATGTAATCCCTCTCATCCTTCTCTTTCAAACGGCGCATTAAATCATTAAAATCAACTTTTAAGAAAAACTCAGTGGGAACGTATATGCTCTCACTATCGCCAACTGATGTATCCTGATAAAAAAGTTTGTCCTCCCATACTTTATGCGAAACTATATCCTTGAAAAACCCGAAAAATAATAAGTTATAATCAGCCTGCCTGATTTTGAATAATCCTACAATGTTATAATCCTTAACCAGCCTGTTCATGTGATTATCATCGACAGGATAATTAACAAAACCGAGAACGAACAATGGATAAGATTTCAAAATATTAGAATAAAAACAGAAAGGAGGCAGAATAATACCCCTACTTATCAAGTCATTAATCCTGCTTTGCGCGCTATTTCTATGGCACTTTAATGTCTTACTCAGCTGGTAAAGATTAACAAAGACGCCCTGGCCCGAACAAACCAGCTTCAAAATAGACTTATCAAGCGAATCCATCTACCTAAGATATATAGTGACAAAATTAATATATTTAATCCAAAAGAGTATCAAAAATTACTAAAAATAGACAAAAACAGACAAAAAATGATAATTTTTGATTTAAATTGTTCTCTTTTTTACATGCAATACCCAGTAATCGTGTAACTATAATTTAAATACTTAACCAAACATTATAGTAAATTGTAGAACCAAAATAGAGGTGGTTTAATTACGTATAAAAGGACCCTAAACACCAACCCTGCTTTAACCGAGACGTAAATACTACACAAAAAAGATTGGTCAAAAAATACCAAAAAGGTAGAAGTGCTCGCTCCAAAGCAGGGGTTGTGTGTTCCATTTATGTGTATTCTTTATTTTAAAATTAAATGCAGCTTATACAACAGTCCATTTCGAAATAATATTAAAAATAATTTATAGTTAATTATATAAAAGGGTATAATTACATTTTAGTATAATGACCATAACAGGGGAACAAGCATACGAATTGCGCAAAATAATCAAGAAATTAGAAAAAGTCCGCGCACCTGCAACTGAATTAATATCATTATACATACCAAAAGGTTTCAACATAAATGATGTAAAAACACAGTTAGCAACTGAATTATCATTAAGCTCCAACATAAAAAGCAAACAAACAAGAAAAGCAGTCCTTGATTCTATAGAAAAAGTAAACAGCGAATTAAAGCAGTATGTACAAACCCCTCCAAAAGGAATAGCAATATTCGCAGGAGACTTCGAACAGCAGCAGAGCAAAGCTAACACAGACCTGATTGTGATCGACGACCCTCCTGAAGATATAACAACACGTATGTACAGGTGCGACCAGAAATTCATACTGGACCCTATAATAAACATGATAGAGGCAAAAAACGTGTACGCGTTAATCAGTATGGATAAGACCGAGGCTGCAATAGCCCTGTTAAAGGGCACGTCTGTGAAGGTTATGGCTAAACTAAAAAGCTTAATACCTGGCAAATTCAGGGCTGGAGGGCAAAGTGCAGTAAGGTTCAGCAGGGTAAGGGAAAACCTCACAAAATACTGGTATGAAGAAATCAGCTTCAAGGCAAATGAAGTTTTGGACCAAATAAAAGATTTGAAAGGAATAGTGCTTGGAGGACCAAGCCAGGCAAAAGAAGAAATGCTCAAAGAGGAAAAGATGCACAAGCCCCTTAGGGACAAGATAATTGGTGTAATAGATACCGGATATTCCGGAGAGGATGGCATCAGGGAATTAGTGCAAAAGAGCGAGGACTTATTATCACAAGAGTTAATATTCAGCGAGAAAAAATTACTCACTGATTTTTTTGGAAGACTTGCAAAAGGTGAAAAAGTAACGTACGGGCTCCAAAAAGTAATAGATGCAATACAGATGGGCGCCGTGGAGAAAGTGATATTATCCGAAGGATTGGACGAGAAAACTATAGATGATATAGAAGTATTGGCGCACAAGTACAAAACAGAAGTAATACTAGTATCCACAAATACTGAAGAAGGGGACCAGTTCAAACTAATAGGCGGCGTCGGCGGACTATTAAGATATGATATAGGCGATTACTAACAGGTTTTTTAAAATAACAATTTATACTTATTTAATATCATGGCTGAATTCTCGCTGAGTGCAATAGAGAGGTTATTAAAAAAATCAGGATGCAAAAGAATCAGTGTTGAAGCATGCGAAGAGTTGAGGGATATCCTTGAAAAAAAGGCCGTAAACGTTGGGAAAACGGCGTGTAAACTTATGATTCATGCAAAAAGGCGGACAATACTTAAAGAAGATATTAAACTGGCAAATGAAACAGAGGAAAAATAGCAATATATTTATATATGATTTTCTAGCTGTTTATCTATGATATACGACAAAGAAGGTCTGGAGAAAGCAATCTCCTGTTTTGTCCAAAAAAATAGTTTAAGCATAAAATATGACGAAAACAGCTTTAATTCCAGGGATAGTTATATCATAAGCCAGAATAGTAAAGTAATACTTGAAGTTGCCCTGCCAATTACCGAGCTATTTAATGAAAACGCCTACTGTTCCTGTAATTTATGTCATTACAAAAAACCAGTTCAGTGACGGATTAATAAAAGCAATAAGGGAACAATACAAAGGGAAGATAGGATTTCATAAAAGTTATGAAAAATCAAATCTAGAAATAATTGATGAAAATGGCAATGTGCAAATAATAAGGTAAAAATAGTTTTAAAAAAGAGTGACAATTACCAAAAATAATTATGATAACAGAAAACCGCTGGGATAAAAGCATAGAAGAGCCCGTAATTAATGAATGGATTAAGAGCAAATTATACAGTTTTGATAATAATTCCAAAAAACCAACTTACTCAATAGATACGCCTCCCCCTTATATCAACGCCCCAATACACATGGGCCACGCATACACTTACTGCCAGATGGATATGATGGCGCGTTACAAAAGGATGAAAGGATTCAACATCCTATTCCCATTAGGATTAGACTGCAACGGGCTACCTATAGAAATACAGGCTGAAAAGAAATATAATATTAGCATCCACAAAACATCACGAGAGGATTTTATTAAAAAATGCAAAGAGATGCTTGACGAAGCGAGCACCATATCAAGCAATGGGTTAAAAAGATTAGGAATAGGATTCAACAATTTTGAAATAGATTATAAGATAGGAAGCAAATACTTGACTGACGACCCGGAGTACAGGGCAATGACCCAGAGGACATTCAAAACAATATGGGATATGGGTCTCGTATATGAGGATAACAAACCTACAAACTACTGCCCTATATGCAGAACCACAATAGCAGACAGCGAGATAGATTATAAAGAAGAAAAAACAAAACTTAATGATATAAAATTCAAAGTAAAAGAAACAGGGAAAGACATCATAATAAGCACAACGAGGCCCGAACTGTTAAACTCCTGCAGAATAATACTCTACAACCCTGAAGATACTAGATATAAAACATTGGAAGGAAAACATGCAATAATACCTATATTCGGGCGCGAAGTCCCGATAAAAGCGCATCCTGCTGCAGAAAAAGAGTTCGGAACAGGGCTTGTAATGATATGCAGTTTTGGAGACACTACAGATATTAGATTATTTATCGAGCTAAAACTAGAACCAATATATTCCATAGACGAAGCCGGAAGGATGAATAAAAATGCAGGAAAATATGAGGGGTTAAAAGTCTCTGAAGCTAGAACAAAAATATTGGAAGACTTAAAAAACAGCGGATATTTAGCCGGACAGAAAGATATAGACCACAGGACGCCAACGTGCGAGAGAAGCAAAAACCCAATAGAATTCATAGCTATGAAAGAGTTCTACATAAAGCAATTAGAGTTCATACCTAAGATAAAAAAAGCAGCTGATGAGATAAAATTCTTCGCACCTGAAAGCAAGCAATTATTAATAGACTGGCTTGGTGCAGTAAGCATAGACTGGCCAGTATCAAGAAGAAGATATTACGCAACGGAGATACCAATATGGTACTGCAATAAATGCAAATATATATACGTCAATGACACCGGGAAATACTTAAGACCTTGGAAAGACCCGTGCCCGATTAAGAACTGCCCAAAATGTGGGAGTATAGAATGGACAGGGGAAACAAGGATATTCGACACGTGGTTTGACAGTTCAATAAGCGAATTATACATTTTAGGATACGACACTGACAAGGATTTCTTCAAGAAGAATTACCCTTGCACTATGAGACCGCAGGGAAAAGACATAGTAAGAACTTGGCTTTATTACACAATACTTAGAGGGCTGCAACTCACAGGGAAAACATGCTTTAAGGAAGCATGGATAAACAAGCATGTGGTTGACGAACACGGCTACAAAATGAGCAAAAGCAAGGGCAACGGCATAGACCCTATGGACTTAATTAACAAGTTCGGAAGCGAAGCTGTAAGATTCTGGAGCGTAATGGAGGGAGACATAACAAAAGGGGATATCAGATGCAGTTTTGAAAAAATAGAGGGCGCTGGAAAATTCAACTCTAAGTTATGGAATGTTGCAAAATTCGTAAGCAGTTTTGAAACCGCAACCAAGCCTAAAAAATTAAACCAATGCGATGAATGGATAATAAACGAATTAAATAAAATTATACAAGAATGCGACAAGAACTATAACACGTATGAATTTAACAGCGTTGCAAAACTAATCAGAAATTTCGTATGGGATACTTATGCAAGCAACTACTTGGAGCTCGTTAAAAGAAGGGCATATGACAAAGATAAAAGCGCATTATACACATTAAATGAGACTTTCAGAAAAATATTACTCATTCTCGCCCCGATAATACCTGTAATAACTGAAAAATTATGGAAAGAAATGTATAATAAAAAAGAAAGCATACACATCCAGAACTTCCCTGAAAGCAGAGAGACTAAGATGTCAGAGTACACAGCCAAAATGCTTGAATTTAACTCTAAAGTCTGGACTATAAAGAAAGAGACAAACAGGAGCCTAAAAGACCAAATAAAAATAGAAATACCCAAGGAACTCGAAATATTCAAGGAAGACCTTGTAAAAATGCACAATATTGAAGCATAAGTTTAACTTAGAATAAGATTTTTAAACCCTTGCTAGATTCTTTTTATCCTTATGAGTGGAGAAGTAACACCAACAGATGTTCACAGTATAAAAGAGGGAAATTACGTTGTTTTCGGCGGAGCCCCATGCGTAGTGAAAGTTATAACTTTCAGTGCTCCAGGCAAGCATGGACACGCAAAATTCAGAATAGAAGCAATAGGAGTATTCGACGGGAAGAAGAGAATAGAAGTAATAACTGGAAAATCAAGAGTTGACGTCCCAATAATTGAAAAAAAGAACGCACAAGTGCTTAGCATCGGCGGAAACAAAGTGCAGGTAATGGATTCTGAATCATATGAGAATTTCGAACTAGAAATGCCAACTGAAGAGGAATTAAAAAGCAAGATAAAGGAAGGCGCAGAAGTTCAATACTGGGATGTTATGGGAATGAAACAAATAAAAGGCGTAAAGTAAAAATCCCTTTTTAAATTCTATTTTTTTAGTTAGTTTTATAAATAAATCTTTATCTTTACTTAAACATGGGCTTTGATTTTTTAGACTTCATGAAACCGTTTATTGCAGGAACAGTGATACTGACTATATTTGCAGGAATAAACGCTCAAACAATAAACAACATATTAGACAGCGTTACAAATACAGTAGAACAATTAATAACTTTTGCAATATCAGCAGTGCCTTTCATAATATTCATGTCAATATTATTATTCAAACCTTTACGTGAAGGGTTTGGCAGCGCATTGGCAAAAATAGGGGGATACCCCAGCAAAGTAATCGAGACATTCCTGAAATAAATTTTTTTTAATTCTTATCGCCGAATTCAACTTCTTCAGCTATGCGCTTTAACTCCACATTGTAGTCAATATTCTCAACAATACGGCTCGTTATTATCTCAATGCTGTTCGTGAAAGTGTTCAGTGAAGTCCTGCCATATATGAAAACTTCCTTGCCCAATATCTTGCTCTTAATCGAATCTACAGGGAAGGTGGAATCTTCATGGCTGTCTGCCAATTTTATGGCTTCGATAGTTGGCATGCCCATTATCACTTCTGCATCTCTTCCGAAACTTGTGCAGCGTATAGTGCCTGTACCGTCATCTAAGACGAATGTTACAAACATCTTGCGGGAAGGTGATACCTTGCCATGCTCCGAGCACATAGATAATCCCTCATCAGACTTTATGCTCTTTCCGCACTGCGGACAGACATTAAAGAATATATTCTTCTTGTAAACCTGAACTATTGCACCAAAACATTTTACAAAAGAATCCGGCTTTATTTCAACAATATCAACAAATTCAGCCTTGCTTTGCTTATCTGTTGCATTAATGCTCTTTGGGTCAATATCATCAGGGTTAACCCTAACTTTAGTCCTGTAACTGACATGGAGCTCCAATTTTCCAAACTTGTTCTCCTTGACATAGGCATTAATGACTTTTATTATGTCGTTTTCCTTAATGTTCTTGAATATGTTAATAGAGTCATCCCAGAAAACAACCCTTGCAAATCCTGTGCCATCATTTAATGACAAACTTCCAACTTGTTTCTTTTTTCCATCCTTTTCAAAAGTAGTAACAGGAAAGGTATCAGTCACTTTTCCAAGTACTATAACATTCCTAAGCCCTCCAACCAGATTCTTAATATTCACGAAATCCTGGCTCGCGTCGCTGTCAATTAAGTTGACACCTAACTCGTTGGCTATGATATGCGCAGCTCCCTCCTTGCTGACGAGGTTGTCCAATTCTGCAATTTTATCATTAATCTTGCTGTTTAAAACTTCAGCGGATAAGTTTGTACTCTTAACTATGCGCTCGATAATTTCATTAAACTCCATAAATAGTCTTGATAATTGCCTAATATTTTAAAACTTTGGTTAAAGACACCTTTTATTCACCGAATAGTAAATACTAAAGTTTTTAAAAGAGACTTTAACGATTAAACACTAATGACAGAAAACCTGAAATCTTTGAACACTAAATACAACGAAATGGTGGATGAATTGTTTGAGGAATTATTATGTGATAAGTGTATGAAGACAATAAAGGTAGGTAATGCTGACGGCAAACTAGTTAATATGCTCAATAATGAAACATTATTCTTATGCAAAAAGTGCAATGAAGAAGTAAGAAACCTAATTAAGAAATCCTAACTTTTCGACGGGTCCTTATGCAGCCATCCTGGAGCCAAGAACAAGCCAAGTGTGGAGAAAACGAATATTACACCTAATTCCTGCATCGTTAATGCTGCAGTGTTGAAAAACTGCTGGAAGAAAGGCAGGAATACAAAACCAAGCTGAAGCAGCACTGAAACAACAACGGCGCCAGTCAGCCACAAGTTTGATACAAAATTATTATAGAATCCTCTGAAGAAGAAGTTCACCTTGTCATCCCTGCAGTTGAAAACAAGGAATAATTCATATATTACAGACTGTGAAATCGCAGCCGTCCTTGCTCTCAAAAGACTCAAAGCAGAGCCGGTAACAAAATAATTCTCCAAATATAAAACAAGTATGTACATTACAATTGAAACAAAAGAGTAAACTATACCTGAAACTATAATAAAAGGAGATATCTCGCCAATCAATGTCTTATTAGGGTCTCTTGGCTTATTACGCATCACGTTTTTATCTGTAGGTTCAACGCTTAACGCTATTGCAGGCAGTCCATCAGTAATGAGGTTAAGCCATAATATATGCAGAGGAAGGTAAGGTATAGGTATTCCAAATAATATCATAAATAATACAACAACAATAGAACCGAAGTTTGCAGCAAGAAGGAACTTTATGAATTTCTTAATATTTTCAAAAATGCCTCTGCCCTCCTTAACTGCATTGACTATTGTTGAGAAATTATCATCTGTAAGTATTATATCGCTTGCTTCCTTAGTCACATCTGTTCCCTTAATTCCCATGGCAACACCTATATGGGCGCTCTTCAATGCTGAAGCATCATTTACCCCATCACCTGTTACTGCCACGATTTCACCCTGCCGTTTCAGCTCTTTAACAATATTCAGCTTATTCTCGGAGCTGACTCTTGCGAAGATTGATGCGTTAGAAACTGCATCCCTAAACTCGTGTTCGTCCATGGAATCAATATCTGTTGCTGAGACTGCAATGTCAGTGTCACTCACTAAGCCTATCTGCTCCCCTATCGCTTTAGCTGTGATTAAGTGGTCTCCTGTAAGCATCATTACACGAATTCCTGCGGTCTTGCACAGTTTGATGGCCTCTTTCACTTCATTTCTCGGAGGGTCTATCATGCCAACAAGACCTAAAAATATTAAATCATTCTCAAGAGACTCATTACAAACTTCTGCTTTTTGGGATAATGGCTTGTAAGCTAGTGCTAAAACCCTCAGCGCGCTTGATGCAAACTTAATATTCTCTTCTAATACTTTCTTTTTCATAGAATCGGTTAAGGCAATAATCTTATCATTATTATTAATCTTTGAACACAGATTTAATAATATGTCAGGTGCGCCTTTTGAAAAAACAAACTGTTTTTTGGAAGACTTATCCTCATAAATCACGCTCATCATCTTCCTTTCAGAACTGAAAGGAACTTCGCCTTTTTTTTCATACTCTTTGGAGAGCGATTTCTCGCTGATTCCCGCCTTAGCAGCCAGAACAATAAGGCTGCCTTCAGTAGGGTCGCCAAAGATGCTAAAACCTTCCTTTCCATCTTTCAATGTTGCGTTATTGCATAGAGCGCCTGTTTTTAACAGCAAAGAAATCTTGGAAGCAAAAACGTGATCTTTGCCTGTGAAAAATTCGCCTTTTGGATTATAACCTGTCCCAGTAACCCTGTACTCATTTACTCCATCAAATATGTGAGTCACTGTCATCTCATTCTTAGTCATCGTACCTGTCTTATCAGAACATATGACTGTTACATTGCCCAATGTCTGGACTGCGGAGAGCTTGCGGACAATAGCATTCTTCCTTGCCATACGCTGCATGCCTAAGGCCAATGTCACAGTTATCACTGCAGGGAGGCCTTCAGGAACTGCGGAAACTGCCAAACTAATACTTGTCATAAACATAACAAATATATTCTGTTTAAAAATAACACCAAAAACGAACACTAATGCGATAATTACACCAATTACAATTGCAAGCCAGCGGCTCATCTTTTCTATCTCATTTTGAAGAGGAGGAATATCCTTCGTTAACGTCTGAACATTCTCTGCTATCTCACCAACTTCAGTATTCATGCCAGTAGCGGTTACAACTCCCTTACCTTTTCCATAAGTTACAAGGGAGCCCATGAAAATCATATTATTCCTGTCTACTAAACTTAGGTCGTCTTTTTCCTTCCTTGAGTGTTTTAAGACGGAAACACTCTCGCCAGTTAAGTGCGACTGGTCAACCTTAAGGTCATAAGACTCAATTAAGCGGACGTTTGCAGGCACGCGGTCTCCAGTATCCAATAAGACAATATCACCTGGTACTAAGTTCTTGCTCCAGATTTCCTCACGATTAGAGTCACGTATGACTATCGATTTAGGTGCAGCAAGCTTCAGCAATGCTTCAACAGAACGCTCGGCCTTATACTCCTGAATAAAACCGAGAACGGCATTAAGAATTATTATGGCCCCTATAACTATAGTGTCAGTTATTTCGCCAAGCATGAAGGATATTATTATTGCAAAAAAAAGCATGTATATCATTACATTCTTAAACTGTGATAAAAATATTTCAAAAACTGAAATTTTCTTGGCCTGCTTAATCTCATTAGCGCCGAACTTCTTCAAACGCTTTATAACTTCAAGATTAGAAAGGCCGGTTTTTGAAGTGTTTAATTCCAATAAGACTTCATCAACGGATAAAGCATGAAAACTGACAACCATGGAAAAATTAAATCAGCGGGCTGTTTAAAAAAGTGACTAATTACTTGCTGTATAAATTCTTAATTGTTGACACTGCAGCCTCAAAATCATTAATACTTATTAAAGGACTAAGAATCTCCTCCAATTCAAGCCTTGTTACATTAGTCTCGATGCCGTCACTTGATACACCTCTAGTTTCAGAATCAACATTATAAACAGTCAATAATTTATCTGATGAATTATAAACTAAATAAGAATCATCACTAAATTGTGTTATACGAGTCTTATTTTCCATAATGACTGTTACTATGCGTGGGGTTTTATCGTTATTCATAAAATCTAGGGAGGAAGAGTTATAATAAAAACCTTAATTTATTTACCATATGGTAAAAATATAAAAAGTGGCGTTGAATATTAAAAAGTATGAAAGGCCGTCCTGAAGGCAGCATAATAAGAGAAAGAATAATATCCATAATAGACAGGTTAGGAACAGGTTACGGATATGAAATTTATAAAATATACAAACAAATTTTTGGAAAAGTCCATATCAGAAGCATATATTATAATCTCAAAAAAGGAATAGAAAAAGAGGAAATAATTGTAGTCAATGTAAAAAGAGAGCTTGGAGACTACTCCTGGGGTGATGAGGTGGAAAAAGTGTACTTCTCACTCGGGCCTTATGCAAAAAAAGAGACAAATTTAGATGATATCAAGAAGATAGAACAGATAACCTCACCAAAAAATAAGATAGAAATAGACTGGCATAAAGAAATAAAACAAATAATAGAGCAGCTAAAAAAAGAGATAGAAGATTACGGCGAAAAGTACAGTAAAATGTCAAATCAGGGGAAAAAATTACTGCAGCA
Organism: Candidatus Tiddalikarchaeum anstoanum; assembly: GCA_902385255.1. Classification (GTDB taxonomy): domain Archaea; phylum Nanobdellota; class Nanobdellia; order Tiddalikarchaeales; family Tiddalikarchaeaceae; genus Tiddalikarchaeum; species Tiddalikarchaeum anstoanum. Next base: position 28,281 of record CABMEV010000010.1, read on the forward strand.
AAGGATTAATGAAAAATTCAAAAAAGTAAAACAATATAGTGAAGGAAAGATAACAAAGGAAGAAATCGAAGATTACCTGAAAAATATAGAGCAATTATTGAAAGAAAAAAATATTTCTATATGATGCATATGCAATTACTCCAGTAGGGCTAAACACCCATACCCCTTAGTTTCATATGGAACGTGTGGAGAATATTTCGGAAACCGAACAATACTATACCCCTTAGTTTCAAGTGGAAGTTATGGAGAAATTGATTTAAATAAAAAACATATATACTAGAGTATATAGAAAACGTAGAATGGTTTGAAACTATTATTATATTATTATTTACCATATAGTAAATTATTATTATATAACAAGTATTTCCATAAGAAGTAAACCTGTAGTTGCTTATAAACTACTCCGATGTCCACATGAAGTGTAGGTGTCAGTGTACTAAAGTAGCAAAATCTTTATAAGGTCTCTTTCCTTTGGAGATTAATTTATGGTTCAGATGTCTGCTCTCGACTTCTTTGAAGACTATTTACAGAAAAAATCATTGTTCAAGAATGCAGATTCTTTGACGTTAAAATTCACGCCCAATAACATTCCTCACAGGCATCCGGAGATTAATCTCATAGCGCAAATACTTGCCCCATCGTTAAGATTCATAAAACCATCAAATATTTTCATATACGGAAAACCAGGGACAGGCAAGACTTTAGTTGTGAAGAATGTCTTATCAAATCTTGAAAACGTTGCGAGCACCAAAAAAATACCTTTAAGGTCTGTATATCTGAACTGCAAGATGAATAATATAGCAGATACCGAGTACAGGATTATTGCACAAATATCAAGGGAGTTTGGCAAGGAAGTTCCAATAACAGGACTTCCTACTAATGAGATATACAAAGAGTTCTTTTCAGTAATAGACACGAAAGAGCAGATGATAATATTAATACTCGATGAGATAGATGCTCTTGTTAAAAAATGCGGGGATGATATCCTTTACAGCTTGACAAGGGTTAATGAGGAATTAAAACACGCAAAGATTTCAATTATAGGCATAAGCAATGACATAAATTTTATGACTTACTTGGAGCCTAGGGTTAAGAGCAGCCTTGGCGAGGAAGAGATAATTTTCGCACCTTATGATGCAGTTCAGTTAAAAGATATATTATCAGAGAGGGCAGGTATAGCATTCAATGAAGGTTCATATGATATTCCTGTTATCTCAAAATGTGCAGCTTACGCGGCGCAGCAGCATGGCGATGCGAGAAGAGCAATAGCTTTGCTCAGGGTTGCAGGCGAGCTTGCAGAGAGAGCAAGTAAGCCTCTTACTGAGGAATTTGTAGACTTGGCTGACAAGCAGTTAGAGCGCGACCAAGTTATGGAATTAGTTAAGAACCTGACATTGCAGTCAAAACTTGTATTTTATGCAATTATCCAGACATTAAAGAATCATTCAACACCGGCGTACACTGGAGAAATTTTTGAACTATACAATAAGCTGTGCGGCAGAAACAGCGTCGAAGCGCTTACACAGAGAAGGCTTAGTGATTTAATAGGGGAGTTGGACTCTGTCGGACTGATTAACGCTAAAGTCATAAGCAAAGGGCGTTACGGAAGAACAAGGGAGATAGTGCTTGCAATAAGCGAAGAGAACATTCACAGGATAGAAATTACTCTCGAAGAGGATTTGGAATTAAAATAGTTTTATAAATATGTTATTATTCACATCTTATTGTCATGAGTTTTATTGATAATTGCTTAAGTTCAGGATTCTTGGTTAGCAGCACTCTGAAAGGCAGGGAAGCTATGGATTTTGGCAAATTTCAGGAATTCATTAACACGCTGAAGGATAAGCCTCAAATCATAGATGACGTTTTGCTCAAACAGTTTGATGAATTCTTAAATTCTTTTTTTGAAAAAAAAATTGAGGATAACATCAAAGTTGATGTTACTGTTAAACAATTTCGCGAAAAAGACATTCATAAAGTTGAGGTCATTAAAAATTATCCTTTGAATAATAAGACCCGCAACATGACTGACTGGTTTGATTATTATGTAAGCCGTTATAACAGCATGAGAAAATTATTGGAGTTCAGGACAGAGCTGAGGAATGCAACTAGTATAGCTTCCATTATGAAGATGGCAGGAAGGAATCAAGTTTCAACAATAGGATTAGTCAAGGATATCAAAAAAACGCATAATAACAATTATATTATTGACATCGAAGACCCAACAGGCGTCATGAGCACAATACTAAGCGGCGAAAAGGATAATCTGAAAAAATTGGCAGAGGAATTAGTGCATGATGAAGTTGTTGGAATAGTAGGCTCAGTCAGCAACAAAAGAATATTCATTTCTGATATCATTTCACCTGACGTTCCAGAAAAGGAGACAATAACAAGTCCTGTGGAAGAGTATGCTTGTTTCATAGCTGATACCCATATTGGCAGTGTTAATTTTGAGAAGGAGATGTATGATAATTTTGTATCATGGCTTAAGGGAAATTCAGGAAGCGAGGATAATAAGAACGTTGCCAAGAAAGTAAAATATTTGTTCGTAATAGGCGACTTAGTTGACGGTGTCGGCGTATACCCTGGCCAGGAGAAAGAATTGAAGATTACAGATATTTACAAACAGTACGAATTATTTGCAGATTACTTGAAGGATTTGCCAAGCGACATACAGCTTGTTTTCATACCTGGGAACCACGATGCAATAAGACAGAGTGAGCCGCAGCCTCCTCTGTTTAATGATATTGCAAAACCCGTGTTCAACTTGTCTAATGTTAATAATTTATCAAACCCAAGTATGGTATCTATAGGCGGAATGGATGATTTCAGGGGGCTTAATGTTTTAATGTATCACGGCTTTAGCTACACTTATTATGCTTCTACTGTTCAGAAACTAATCCCTATCGGCATGGACAAACCAGATAATGTTGGAGAGTTCTTGTTGAGAAAACGCCACTTGGCGCCATCCCATGCCAGCGGATTGATTACTCCTGAAGCTTTTGACCCTTTAGTGATAGATACAATACCTGATGTCTTAGTGTCAGGGCATATTCACACATTGGGTCATAGGAAGTACAAGTCAACTAATATTATTGCAACAAGCTGTTTTCAGAAGATGACTAGTTTCATGCAGAAATTAGGCCACCACCCAACGCCAGGATTTGTGCCGTTATTGAATATGAAAACGAGAGCCGTTAAGGTAATGAATTTTACCTAAGGCTTAAAAATCCCTCTTTGTTTTTTATTTAATTGTTATGACTTGTCCTTTATGTCAGTTAATTAAGAGGATTAATGAAAAAAATATTGGGAAGAAACATTGGACTAAGAAAATAGGCAATTTAATATTTTCAGGAGAGAGGTATATCTGCGAGAAAGAGTTTGACAGAGGTTTCATAGATATAGTCAGGTACTTGGATGATGATTTCTTATTTGTTAATTCAGTACGAAACAAGAACAAAGAGAGGGATGTCGTTGTCTGCATCCCGTTAAAACACGTGGATAAGAAGGATTTGGTTAAGAGGACTAATTCTGAACTGTTAAGGAAGCTGAATAAGGCGGTAATCAAGTTTATTGAATCAAACTATAAGGGTGACAATGAGAGTGTCAGGGTCATTGAGAACTTTGGAAGCTTAGCTTCAATACCAAAACATGCGCATAAACAGATAGTGTATACAAAGACTAAAGGGCTGCACCTCATTTACAAACCTTTTAATTATAAGTAAATTCTGCGTCTACGACTTCACCAATCAGGTTATTAAGGTCATAATAGTAATAATTTTCATTGTTTTCGAAAATTAGGATTTTACCCTTGACGCACACCACTCTGCCATTAACCAGGCCTTCGTGTACGCATGGCGTTTTTGGTATTGAGTCGAGGCCTTCATAAAATTTTCTTACATTTGTAATATTTGTTTCCATATTTTTTTCTTTTAAAAAAGCAGCAAGGAGTTCCCTGTCATCTTTCATGAATGATTTAATCTTTGCGCTTGTGCTTATCCTGTCTGTTACTTCTTTAGCCATATTTTTCTCCAGAGCCCTGATGTTCAATCCGTTATCCGAGCCAATCAGGCATGCATAGTCTGCTCCCTGCTCTATCCAGCGTTTCAGATACCTCCCTGCACTTGTTATGCCAACTTTCACCTTTTCACCAATTAACACTAGGTATAGAAAATGAGTTGTTGACAGGCATTTTTTCATGACATCCTCCGTAGCCGAGCATTTTGAGCCGTCGCAAGATGCGCAGATGTTAAAACTGTCTTTACTCCTGCATACGCTGCACTGTTTTCCATAATTTATTGTTAAGTTGTCAGGGCAGATTTTATGCTCGCCGTTTTCAAAATATCCTGTGCATTTTTTCCCAAACTCATTAAGAACTTTTATTGTTGTATTCCTCTTTAGATGAACGTATTCCTTGCTCTTATCTTCCTTGGTCAGTTCCAGAAAGGGTTTTGCTTTCTTATCCAATGTCCAGAACATCCCTGTAACGTGGCACTTCATATTCCATAATTGATTACTCTATTATTATAATAAACGTTTTTGATGATACTTCCGTTAATATCAAATATTGATTTAGAATTGTTATTTTTAAGTATAACAATGTTTTTTAAACAGGTCTCTTTTCAATAAAGTTATGGTTGTTTGTTCTGAAAGAATTACTGGGTATTTAAAGAGCCTTGAGGATGAAACGTTAAAGGAGTATAGTATTGCAGAACAGGCAAGAAGCAAGGGCTTGGACCCTGAAGATAAGGTTGACATTCCATTAGCTGTTGATGTAGCTGACCGTTGTGAAGGTTTAGTTGGAGCATCCGTACCTGAAATTGTAGGAACCGGTATCTCCGCAAGGATTCGTGAGCTTGAAAAACAGTACAGCAGCGGAGACTGGAGAGTTGCATTAATAATAGGTGCAGAAGTTGCTAAAAACAAGTTCTTCACATTCACATCTCTGGAAAAGGCTATGGAAGCAGGAGTTAGAGTAGGATTAGCTTACATCACACTTGGAGTTACATGCGCCCCGCTGGAAGGATTCATAGAATTAAAATTAAAGAAAAGAATGGACGGGGCAGGGGATTATTGTTCTATATTCTTTGCAGGTCCGATAAGGGCGGCAGGCGGAACTGCGGCCGCAGTCACTGCATTAATTGCGGATTATATCCGCAGGGAGTGCGGCGTTAAAGAATATGACGTTCAGCCTGACGAGTTAAACCGCTACTACGCTGAATGCCAGGATTATGATGAGAAAGTTTCACGCCTGCAGTATCGTCCTTCAGAGGAAGAGTTAAAGTTCATGGTTCAAAAACTTCCAATAGAATTAAACGGGGACCCAACAAGCCAGTTAGAAGTTAGCAATTTTAAGAGATTGAAGCGCGTCGAGACTGACTTAATCAGAGGAGGAATGTGCCTCGTACTATGCGAGGGATTATGCTCCAAGGCAAAAAAGATGATTGTTAAAATTCAGAAATGGGGAGAGAGCATGGGCTTGAAATACTGGATGTTCCTTCAGGATTATGTTGATCTTCAGAAAAAGATTAATGCAGCTCTTGCAAAGCCAAAAACAGACGAGCCATTGTCACTAGTTAAGGTGAAACCTAACGCTAAATTCATTGAGGAAATAGTTGCAGGCCGTCCAGTATTCTCACACCCGTTGTCAATAGGCGGTTTTCGGTTAAGGTATGGGCGGAGCAGGCTTAGCGGCCTCGCATCAGCATCAGTGCACCCGGCAACTATGAGGATAAGTGATGATTTTATAGCGACAGGAGTTCAGTTAAAAGTTGAACGCCCAGGTAAGGCATGCGCAATCAGCCCGTGTGACTTAATATCAGGCCCACTTGTGAAATTGAAGAACGGCGAAGTTTTATGGCTCGAGTCCGAAGAGGACGCGTTAAAATACAGGAAGGATATTCTTGAAGTCTTATTCATTGGTGACATACTCTTTTGCTTCGGTGACTTCATGGAGAATGGTTCAATGCTGGTGCCTCCTGGCTACGTTGAAGAATGGTGGCGCGAGGACTTAAACAAGGCTCTGACAGCAAAGCCGTTGGAGGAAGTTCAGAAGAAAATCAGCGTGAATATCGGTGCAGTATTAAAAGACCCGCTTCGCATCAAAGTTTCATTAAGTGATGCATTAATATTATCGAAAGAGTTAAACATACCTTTATACCCGAAACATGTTTTTTTCTGGAAGAATATTTCAGTTAATGAGTTAAAGGAATTGGTTGAATCTTTAAAGAAAGCTGACTTGTCAAAACAGATTCTTCCGTTAAGTGTTAAGCCAATATTGGAGAAGATTTACCTGCCTCATAAAGTGGTTGGCGGAGAGTTAGTATTGTCAAAGGATGTTTTTGACGCGCTGCTTGTTAATCTAGGATTTGACAATGGCTTTAAGGAAATAATAGGGGACAATGCTCTTGATATATTAAATAAGATTTCGGGATTGAAATTGAACGATATCTCTGGCACTTTTGTAGGAAGCAGGATGGGCCGCCCTGAGAAAGCAAAACTAAGGCATATGACAGGCAGTCCTCAGGGTTTATTCCCTGTTGGCGACGAGGGAGGAAGGCTCAGGAGTTTTAACGCTGCAAGCTAGAATGGTGTAGTGACTGCGGAGTTCCCTTTGTTTTATTGTGCGAAGTGCAATAAGGAGACTGTTTACAGGACTTGCGAGTACTGCGGAGCAAAGTCTGATTTGAAATACTTCTGCAATAAGTGCAAGAAAATTAGTATGATGAAGTCCTGCTGCGGTATCCCGACAAAGCCTTACAATAAGAGGCCAATTAATATTAATCATTATATCAGGCTCGCTCTTAAGAGGTCAGGTCTTCAGATGCCTCAGTTAGTGAAAGGAGTGAGAGGAGTCTGGGATAAGGAGAGATTGACTGAGGATTTCATGAAGGCGCTTCTTAGGGCAAAAAATGATGTCTTTGTTAACAAGGACGGCACAGTTAGATATGATATTATTGAGACAGTGTGCACGCATTTTAGGTGTTCAGAGATAGGGTTGTCAATTGAGAAGGCTAAAAAATTAGGCTACACTAAAGACATTGAAGGCAGCGCTCTGGAGAATCAGAATCAAGTGTTAGAACTCCTCCCTCAGGATGTAATTCTTCCTGACTGCAAGGAATGGCATGATGCGAGCGCTTCAGATTTCCTGCTTAGGGTATGCAGCTTCATAGATGACGAACTGCGTTTTTTTTACAACCTTCCGCCTTTCTTTAATTTCAAAGTTAAGGATGACTTAATCGGCATCCACATAATAAGCCTGGCTCCGCACACCAGTGCTGGAATCGTGAGCAGGGTGATTGGTTTTAGCAAGACTCAGGGTATGTATGCTCACCCTTACCTGCACGCAGCATGCAGGCGTAACGCTGATGGTGACGAGTTAGGCATCATATTATTGCTTGATGCGTTATTGAATTTCAGCAGGAAATTCCTGCCTGATCACAGAGGCACCAGGACGATGGATGCGCCTTTAGTTTTGAGCGTAAAATTAGACCCTATGGAAGTTGACAGTGAAGCTTTCAATGTCGACGTTGTCGACCATTACCCGCTGGAATTTTACGAGGCTGCAGTTAACTGCAAGATGCCTGCAGAGTTCACAGGCATAAAAAGGGTTAATGATTTGTTGAATAAGCCTGAACAGTTTGAAGGTTTAAAATTCACTCATGATACGAGCACAATGAATCAGGGCCCTTATGTCAGTGCGTATAAGACTTTAGAGTCAATGGATGATAAGATGCAGTCGCAGATAGGTCTTGCGATGAAATTGAAAGGAGTTGATGCAACGGACGTTGCAAGATTAGTTATTGAAAAGCATTTTCTGAAGGATTTGAAAGGTAATCTTAGAAAGTATTCAAGGCAGGGTTTTAGGTGTGTTAACTGCAATGAGAAGTACAGGAGGCCTCCTCTTTCAGGGAAGTGCAACGCCTGCGGAGGAAAGATAGTTCTAACAATAGCGGAAGGCAGTGTTAAGAAATATCTTGAAGCTTGCCTTAATCTCGGCAAAAAATTCAAATTATCACCTTATCTTCAGCAGGACTTGATGCTTCTTGAACGCAGGATTGAAGGATTATTCGGCAGGGCTGCCACGAAACAAATCAGACTGAGTTCCTTCTGAAACTATTCTTTTAGATTGTTAAGAAGATGATGCACAATATTGCAGAGATAAAACCCAGTATTGTTTTAAGAGTGACTTTCTCTTTCAAAATAGTAAATCCAAGTATGCCTTGCATTAACATTATACCAACACTTTGCAGTGGGGAGACCAATGATACAGGAGCCATCCTGATTGCAATATAATAAAATGATAATCCTGTGGAAACAAGAAAACCGGATAATAAGGCTAAAAATAATTCATGTTTGCTTATTGTTAGTTTGAATTTCTTGACTAAAACGTATATTATAACTCCGATTAATCCCCCTGCGTACTGCATGAACAGCAATAATAATGGATTAAAACTTGAAGATAGAAGTTTAACTATAAAAACCAGAATGCCCTGCAAAAACATTGCTGCTAACGCGTAAAAAAACCATTCCATTAATTTTTCACCTTAACAAGTAAACACTCACCACTCCAAATAATAATCCGAGCGCAATGTTCAAATTCAGCGGTTCATGCAGTATGATAAAACCCAGTATTGCTGAAATAAGCAGGTTAAGAGTCCATATTGGGCCGGCCCTTGTTAAACTGCCTTTAACTAATGACACATAAAAAAGAGTTAGTGAGCAGAAATATCCAAAACCAAGCAGCAGTAATAATGGATTAAATATTAATTCTCCGCCAGTAAGTAAGTTATATGATGCGACGAGAGGTGTTGCTAGCATGAACTGGTAAAGCATTACCACATTTGGCTTAACTTTTTTTACCAATTTTTTAACGATAAAGGAGTTAAATCCCATAAATAAGACTGCGAGAACCAGGTAAATTTGCCAAATCATGTTTATTGAAACGTTTTTATCTAATAAAAACCTAACTGAACTATTATGGATGCATTAAAGGCGATTAATACCCGGCGCAGTATCAGGAAATACAAGCAGAAAAAAATCTCAATCCAAACAGTTAAAAAATTAATAGGCGCCGCGAGAAATGCTCCATCATCTTTTAATGAGCAGTCATGGGTTTTTATTACCGTTACGAACAAGGAGACTAAGGAAAAACTGGCAGAGCATAAAAGCCAGAAGAGCAAATTCATGAAGGATGCGCCGTTAATAATCGCATGCTGTTATGACACCACAAAGACTAGGACTAAGGCGCATAATCTTGAAAACGTTGCAGTAGCGTCAGAGAATATTCTAGTTGCTGCCAACGCATTAGGGCTTGGGGCATGCTACGTAGGCGGATTCGACCCTGAATATCCTGAAATTGAAGATTCAATAAACATTGCATTGAAACTGCCTTCTAACATAAAAATAGTTTGCTTAATAACAATCGGCTACCCTGATGAGAAACCTGCAAAAAAAAGTATGCGCCCGATATCTGAAGTATGGAAAATGGAAAAATACTAGTTTTTATAAAAACTAAAAATATTTAAATATAATTATGGAATTAGAAAACATATTACCTAAAAATTTCAAAAAAACAGCGGACTTAAAAAATGAAGTAATAACCGGAAATTATATTCTTAATATCAATGAGATGTGTGATTATAGACCGCAAAAAATATACTCTATACTCCTAGGAAAAAAATTAAAAAAGGAAACAATTATTTTTTTAATTTGATAATTTCGTCTATGAATTCGTCAGCTGTCAATATGTCTTTTCTAAATCCTTTTATCTTCTGAGCCAGTTGTGTTATGATTGGAGGGCTCACGTCAGTCTTCTTTAATAAATCGCTGTTCATGAATGCTGTTCTCTTATCTCCATCGAAGATGAGATTTGAATCCCACATAACTATCACCCTTGATGCAACTTTCGAAACCAAGTTCATATCGTGAGAGATTATTATCACAGTATGATTCTTTTGCAGCTCCTTTATCAGCGCTTCTATCTTAACCGTGCCCTCATGGTCCTGGCCTGATGAAGGTTCATCAAGTATGATAACTTCAGGATTCATCGCAATTATTGATGCTATTGTGACAAGCTTTTTCTTGTTCAAGCTTAAATCAAGAGTGTGCATTTTCTTGTCCTTCTCCAGTCCGACAATTTCCAGCGCGTTTAACACTCTCTTATTAATTTCCTCTTTTTTCAGATTCAGGTTACCGGGTCCGAAGGCAACCTCGTTATAGACGCTGTTATTGAATATCTGGTCATCAGGATTTTGGAATACGTACCCTACAATCTTTGATAATTTAGCAGTGTTCTCATTTTTTGTCGAAACACCGTTTATCAGCACTTCTCCGCTTGTGGGTTTTAACAGCCCGTTGAAGGTCTTTACAAGCGTAGTCTTTCCGCTGCCATTATGCCCTATTATAGCCACAATTTCGCCTTTATTTATTTCAAGATTTATATTTCTCAACGCGACCACTCCATTTGGGTAGGAGAACATTAAATTATTGACTTTTATTATAGGAGTCATCTTTTCATCACCTCACATACCATTTCTTCAGCATCTTTCATTGTCAGGCATAAAGGTTTATTCCATAATTTTTTTTCCTTCATCTTGTATGACAGAGTGGTTAACTGCGACGGCTCTATTCCGTACTTTTTCAGCAAAGTAATATCTGTAAGAATACTCCTGGCATCACCGTCTGCAGCTATTTCTCCCTTATCCATTATTATAATCCTGTCCGCGAACTCAGCCAACTGGTCCACGTTTTGGGTGTTCAATAAGATTGTAATCCCTTTGCTTGCAAGTTTTTTAATTAGGTCAAAAACGAGTTTTGTACCAAGCGGATCTAACTGCGCGGTCGGCTCATCCATGACGAGTATTTTCGGCTCCATTATTAATACGCTGGCTATTGCAACTTTCTGCTGCTGGCCTCCTGACAATTCGAAAGGATTCCTACTGCTGAATTTTTCAAGACCTATCAGTTTAACCATTTCCTCAACACGTTTTATAATCTCATGCCTTTGGATTCCAAGATTTTCAAGTCCGAATGCGAGTTCTTCCTCGACAGTTGTTCCTGCACCGCTTAACTGGTTTGTAGGCGACTGGAATACGAGTCCGACTATTGTTGACAGTTTAGAAAGGCTGGAAGTTTCAACATCGACTCCGTCGACAATTATATTTCCTTCAAATTTTCCAGGGTAAAAGTGAGGTATTAATCCGAGGATTGATGAACATAAAGAACTCCTTCCAGCTCCAACTCTACCTATCATTCCTACAAATTCGCCTTTTTTAATTGTTAAATTAATTTTTTTAATTATCGGAGTATTGAATCCTTCATAAGTCCATGAGAAATTTTTGAATTTTAGTATATCCATGATAACACCCCTACTGTTACGGAGATAATCACCGTTGCTATTATTATATTCCTGTCTCTTTTTCTAAATACTGTCTGCCTGAAACTTGTCTTTTCGCAGTCTGCTGAGAATGCTCTCGCTTCCAACGCCATTGTGCGCTCTACTGCTTGCTGTACTGAACCTATGAATAATGGCCCGAGGAGCGGCACGTACGCGCGGAGTCTCTTTATTATATTCCCTGAAACGTCTAATCCCCTGCTTTTCTGCGCGTCAATTATGGTTTCAACCTGCATTTGTATGCTTGGTATTACATGCAGTGTGGATAATACTATATATCCCACTTTATACGGCATTTTAAGTTTTCTTAGCGCGTTTACTAAATCCCCTGGGTGTGTTGTCAGCACGAATAAGAATCCGTAAACCATCATTACTAAGAGTCTGGCTGATATTTCTGCCGCGTAAATAATTCCTTCCTTCCATATTATTATGTTAGTGAAAGGTATTGTATATAGCGGGGTTAACCGGAAGGGATAGAACAATCCTTGTATGCTGAATAATATTGCGAAAATAATCAATAAGTACCTTATTGGTTTGAACACGTCCCACGTCAGCTTTGATATATAAGACAACGGAAGTATTAGTGCGAATAATATTAAATTATTAACAGGTCCAAGAATGAATGCGAGTATTATAACGCAGATGAGCGCTGTTAATTTAGTTAGCGGGTTTAATTTATGGATTAACGAGTCTCTTTCTATGTAGGAAATTAGAATTGTTCTTGGCATAATTAAAAAATAAAAAAAGAATATTTAATAAGTTGTTTATTTTATCAGTTTCGCGTATCTGAAAAGCTTCACGTATTTCTCAGGTAGTCCTTTTATAGTCAGCCAAGGCAAGTATGTTGCTATTATTGCTTTATCAAGAAGATCTGTTAAGAATCTTGAAGCAATTATTGATGTCCAGAATTTTGCCCCTGTCGCTTGGAAGAATGCGAATACTAAGTCAATACCTGTACCTGAAATACCTCCCATTACCAATACTGATATAGGTGAAGTAATCAGTGTTGCAGTTGCTGCGAGCACTACACCAATTATAGGTACGTGCCACCATATCTTAAACCATCCTTTGTACGTGCAGTATCCTGCTACTAATCCAAGACCTAATTGTACTAATCCGAAAAATACTGATGTGGGTCTGCCATACGCTATCGCTGTTACAACATTTGTTAAAAACCCAGCTGCTCCTGCAACCCAAGGTCCTGCAAGCATTGCAGCAAATATTGTCCCTATTGTATCTAAAAATATAGGAAGTCCAAGCGCAGTTGATATTAATCTACCAACTTGGTTGATTCCAATAGCAATAGGTATCAAAACGATTGCTATGGTAGTAAAGTCTTTGCCAATATTCTTGAATATACTCTCTTTTTTATCGTTCTTTTCTACCGATTTACTCTTTATCGCCATTTAACCATTCACCTCCTTTAGTTTTTTAATTGCATCCAGTGCAATTATAATAGTATTTTTTTCTCCTTCTAATCTTTGTTTTTCCTGTTTTATGATATCTTTTGATGTTTCTTTTTTAGCAATATTCATTCCCGCGTAAAATATAAAGCCTACTCTGAACCCTTTTATCTCCCCGAGTGTAAATAATATTGAGGATTCCATGTCGCTTCCGATTACTCCCATCTCTCCCCATTTTTCCATTAAATCCCTGTGATTTTTTGTATAGAACGCGTCACAGCACATCGTAATCCCATAAAAGAATTTTTTCTTCGACTCTTTTGCGCTGTCTATTAATGCTTTTAACACTTCAAAATTAGGCACTGCAGCAAATCCTTCAGGGGCATATGATAGTGAACTTTTTTCTTCCTTACAGACTCCTGTGCTTATTACAATATCCCCTGTGTCTATTTCTTTTTTTGTAACCCCTCCGCTTCCAACTCTGATTATTGTCTTTGCCCCGCACTGCACTAACTCCTCTATGACAATAGCAGCGCTTGGTATCCCAATGCCCGTTGATGCCAGTGTGACAGGGACTCCTTTATATTCTCCATTATATACGACGAATCCTCTGTTTTCGCTTACTTTTTTAGGATTCTTTAACATTAAACTTGACCTTTCAACACGTCCAGGGTCTCCCATTATCAGAACGTATTCGTTTATATCTTTCTCAGAAACATGCAAATGAGGAGTTATCATAAAAAGATAATACATACCCCTTTTTTTTATAACCTTCGTAATTGTTATTTGAATACTTTTTTTGCCTCTTCTATGCATTCTTCAATAGTTAAGCACGGTTTCAGGCCTAATTTTTTGGAAATCTTTAGCGCTTCAGGAGGTTCAACAAATGCCGTGCACAAAGCTTTGTTATTCTGGAATATTTTAATTTTTGAATCGTCAGCTATTATTCTTCCATCGCACATGACTATTATTCTATCGACCATTCTTGCGATGAACTCCATATCGTGTGATATGATAATGACTGTTTTATCTTTTAATGAGTGGATTATTTTTTCGACAGCAATTTTTCCTTTATAATCCTGTCCTGTAATCGGTTCGTCAAATATTATTATTTTAGGGTCCATTGCCAATACGCTTGCTATAGTAAGCAGTTTTCTTTCGCTGTAATTAAGGTTTGAAGGGTGCACGTTTCTTTTTTCATAAAGTTTTATGTTTTTTAATACACTGTCTGTCCTGTGTTTGATTTCATTTTTTTTAAACCCCTGCTGTACCAGTCCGAATTCTATCTCCCCTTTTATTGTCGGGTTGAATATCTGGTCCGCCGGGTTTTGGAAAACGAATCCGACTGTTTTGGACATATCTGCTATTTGAACATTTCTTGTGTCAACGCCGTTTACTATTACGCTTCCTTTTGTCGGCTTAAGCAGGCCGTTTAAATTTTTGATAAGAGTTGTTTTTCCTGCACCATTTTGGCCTATTATGCCTATTTTTTCGCCGTCGTTTATTTTAAGATTCAGTTCTTTTAATGCATTTGTTCCAGTTGGATAAGTAAAAGTTAAGTTATTTATTTCAATCAAACTTTCAGCATCTCCATGATTTTTTTGTTATAGTTCATTTTGTACAAAAGTTCTGTCTCTGCAGGAACTTCAATATTGTTTCTTTTTAATAATTTGTAATCAAGAAGCACTTCTATGGGTTTTCCTATTTTTACTATCTTGCCTTTGCTCATTACTATTACGCGGCTTGCAAGTTCTCTTATTATATTCATTTTTTGTGTTATCAGTATGATTGTCTGTTTTCCTTTCAATTTTTTAAGTTCTTCAAAAACTTCTTCTGCACCGCTTGGGTCTAACTGGCTTGTTGGGTCATCAAGCACTAATATTTTCGGCTTCATTGCCAATACGCTCGCTAACACCACTCTCTGCTGCTGGCCTCCGCTTATATCGAAAGGGTCTTTGTATCTTATTTTTTCTATATCAAGTAATTTTAAGACTGAGTTTATCCTGTTTTTCATCTCTTCGCGAATGAGCCCCAAGTTTTCCAGCCCGAAAGCTATCTCTTCTTCGACAGTGGTGCCATACCCTGTTAGTTGTGTTAAGGGGTTTTCAAGAACCATTCCAACTATTTTTGAAATATCGCTTATATCTATGTCTGCTGTTTTTATGCCCGCAACTTCGACTTCCCCGGACATTATGCCGTTTACAAAATGAGGTATTAGCCCGTTTATGCATTTTGCAAGTGTGCTTTTTCCAGATCCTATGCTGCCTATTATAACTGCTAATTCACCTTCTTTAATTTCTAGATTAATATTCCGCAAAGCGTAATTATTCGTCCCTGAATATTTAAAATTCAGATTTTTTATTGTTATCATACAATTATTATTCCTCCGACTATCACTGCCAGAATGATTGAGGTTATAGTGTCTGTTTTTCTCCACAGCTCTTCTCTGAAAAAAGTCCTTTTGTTTTTGGAAAAGAAGGCTCTAAGTTCAAGGCTTATGCTTCGTTCATATGCCTCGTCAAGCATAGATAAGATAAGCGGCATCAGGAGAGGTATGTAAGCCTTTATTCTTTGTATTATTCCTCCGATTATTCGGAGCCCCCTTGCCTGCTGTGCGTCCATTATTTTTTTTGCTTTTTCCTCCATTAATGGTATGAATTGGATTGTTGCCAGTGTGACAAAAGCTGCTTGTTTTGGAAGGCCGAGTTTTGACAGCGAAGCTACCAGGTCTGCAGGGTTAGTCGTAAATATTAATATATAAGAAATAGAAACGAAGGATAATAATTTTGCAAAATAGTTAAATCCTATGATTAATCCGTCTAACTTTATTGATAGAAAGTAGAATGTCGCTATTACTTGTGTTGCTGCGGGGTTAAGTATTCCGTGGAATATTACCAGCGTTATTAAAAGAGGCGTCATTATGAACCCTAGGGTTTTGAAGAATTCTTTTGGTATTTTTGCCGCAAATGCCAAGATGAAGGACAGTGCGGAGAACAGTGATAACTTGTATGTTTCCCTGATTAGAAAACTTAGGAATATAATAATAAGAGCTAAGAATATTTTTACGGCAGGGTTTAATTTATGGATTAAACTGTCTTTTTTTATATAATTAGTTAACATAAAAAAATAAAAAAGAAGAGATTACTTATCTCTTTTTCTTTTCTACAGCTGATTTTTTCTGGGTTTCAGATTTGAAGTACTTATCAGGCAATAAGTTCATTATTGCGAACACTAAGAATACAGATATTGCTTTATCCATTATGTCCCCAAGCAGTTCTGATCCAATAACTGCAGTAAGTAATCCGTGTGTAGTGCTTGTTCCTAAGAATAATGCAGTCAGCAAGTCTACTCCTCCGCCTGTTACTCCGCCGTATATATAGACTGTTATTGGTGCTGATATCGCTGTTGAAATCAGTGCTAAAGCTACAGTTACTCCTAACAAGTCTATTATGCCTGACTTCTTGTTGTATCTTCCTATCTTGTATAAATATCCAGTCAGAAGGCCGACTGCCATATTTACTACGAAGTAAGGTCCGCCTACTGGGTCGAATGTAACCCATTTTATGATGTTAGTTGCGGCTCCTGCAACTGCACCTGTCCATGGTCCTGACAGTACGGCAACAAGCATTGTACCAATTACGTCAAGCCATACTGGCAGTTTTAGTGTTTGTGCTATAAATGCACCAACCCAGTTTATTACAATACCAACTACGATTAATAATAAACCATAGCTGTTAAATTCCTTTTTAATTTCTTTAAAATCCATTAATATTAACCTCCTTTAGGTATTAATTAAAAAAGAGCCGACTATTCTTATAATTTTTTTATTGCATCGAGCGCCGCTATAATTGAATTGTTTTCTCCAATACTTAATTCTCCAACTCCTTTTTGCACATCTTTTTGAAATTTTTCAACGTCTTTTCCTGCGTCAGCATTTCCGTAAGCGCTGACAATATTCAAAATCGAGCCTGTTTTTAATCCTTCAATTTTTCCAACTAAGAATATTGTTGATGATTCAAAATCGCTTCCTAAAACCCCTACTTTGGACCAGAATTTTTCAATTGCCGGAGTGTTCTTTGTATAAAAACTGTCATGGCTTCTGATTGTTCCGGAATAATATCTTAATTTTAATTCTTTAGAGCTGGAAATTAAAGCATTAAATACTGAACTATCTGCAACTGCAGGAACATCTTTAGCGGCATACATATCTGTTGTACCATCCTGCCTGATTGCCTGTTCAGGAATTATTAATTCACCAATTTTCATATCTCTCTGCAGGCTTCCGCAGCTTCCTATTCTTATTACCACTTTAGCGCCAAGCTCTGCCAGTTCATGGAGAGCTATAGCAGTACTTGGTCCTCCCATTCCGCTTGAGCAGACAGTTATCTTTTTGCCTTTATACGCACCGTTATAAATTGTAAATTCGCGGTTGACATTAATTTTTTTAGAGTTCTCTAAATGTTTAGCTATTCTAATAACTCTTCCAGGGTCACCCGGCATTAAAACGTAAGGATTGACATCCTTTTCAGTTATTTGAAGATGAGGAGCTGTCATATTCTGTAGGAGTTGTTCTTTTTTTTTATAGTCTTCGCAAGTGAAATTTTAGAAATATTTTTAAGCATGGTATTAACCCATTCAATTAAAATGGAGTTAAAAACTTTAAATGCAGATTACGAGCAGCAGAAAATGAAGCTTTATGATTTAAAGACTCTTTATTCTGAATTGAGGGAAAGATTCATAGTTTTAGGAAAATATAAAGACGCTGACAAGTGCAGCACAAAAATTGAAAGAATTATCAGCAAGGAGAATGAAAGCTCTCTTGATATATTGCTTATCCCTAATCTCGAATCGGATTATATCTCTTTAAAACGGCGTTTATTGGAGGATAATCTGTGCAGTGTGTGCAGTTCTAAAAATACTTTTTATTATGATGAGCAGAGAGGAGAAATTGGCTGTTTAAACTGCGGGGCTATTTACAGCGATAAGTATATTGACAGGGGTCCCGAGTGGAGGGCTTTTAACAGCGAAGAACAAGTTAAGTGTGTTAGAACAGGAGCTCCAAGTTCAAATTGTATTTACGACAAAGGTTTGAGCACAATAATAGATGTTAGAGATAAAGACGGTTTAGGAAAACCAATCCCTTTAAAGATGAGAGATCAAATTTATAGGCTCAGAAAATGGCAGAACAGGATAGCGACGTCAATTGATAGAAATCTTTCTCTTGCTTTTTCAGAGCTTGAAAAATTATGTGAAAAGATAAAAACATCTCCTTCTGTGAAAGAGGATGCCGCCTTAATTTATAGAAAAGCAGTTAGCCATAAATTAACCAGAGGGCGAAGTATTGAATCAGTTATTGCTGCATCTTTTTATATTGCTTGCAAAGGATATTATAATAATAGTAAGAAAGATGTTAATGTCAGCAATTTAGCACCAATAACTATGAATGACCTCGTTGAGGCAACGCATATTAAAAAGAAATATTTATCCAGGAGTATTCGCATTATAGTTAAAAATTTGGGATTGTCTTTATTTAATAATACTCCAAATTCTTATCTACCCAAGCTTGCAAGTGATTTAAATCTTTCAAATGAAACTCAGACTAAGGCAGAAAAAATAATACAAAAAGTAAGTAAAACAAGTATAACTTTCGGGAAGGACCCAATTGGTGTTGCTGCAGCGTCATTATACATTGCAGCTAAGATGAATAAGGAGTATATAACACAAAAGATTGTAGCGAATGCTGCTGGAATTACAGATATTACTGTAAGAATTAGGTATAAAGAGATTTATAAAAAATTACATAAAATTTAAATAGAACATAATAGTAGGTATGACCAAGCATCCCAATAATTGGCTTTTTCTTATCTTATTCTTGTCGCATAAGTATCCTATTATTGTTGAAACAGCCAGTATGATTATTCCAACTGGACCATCAATTGCCACAGTCAGGATTGAGACGAATAATATCACTCCTATATTTAACAGCCTGTTATTGAACCAGTCAGTTCTTTGCGAGACCCATAATGCAGATTTAACCAGAAGGTAAGATGATAATACGCACGAGAGGAACCCTGAGAATAATAATACAAAATAATTATTTGAATCAATAATTAATAGCGTCCCTATTTTCTCAACAACACCGCTGCGTCCCTTTCCTAGTGTGAGGAGAGATATCAGGCTTAGAACCAAGTCTGCAATGTTTATGCTGCTCATGCTAGCTATCATTCGTTCATCGCTTCTCTTTCCTCCTTCCACATCCTCTGACAACAATCCTACCTGGCTCGGGCTCATGCTGGGCACTAATGCCATGACTATCGAGCTTAGTATGCCTATTATGCTGGCCTTTGCCAAATCGAAGAAATCAGAGTCTATTACTACTTTTTTCATCTGAGTGGGTATTTTCTCACTCTTTCTGCCTGAAATTAACAGGCTTCCTATTCCAAAAAGCCCGGTGAGCATGGGGAGAAAAGGGTCTTTCAGGTTAATATTGAATGTTATTAATCCAAGCAATCCTGATATTGTGAAGAAAATAAGCGCTAATCTGCTGTTCTTCTCTTTTATAATCAAGTGCATGCATATCGCGGCAAGTATTAGCCACGCGTAACCCTTTATCATATCATATAACGCGATTATTGCATCTTTCAGCAGGAATCCGACGCCGAGGAATATTGCATAAGTCATAACGCTCGTCATGGCTACTATTCTCATTCCAGCAAGGCTTCTCTTGTTTAGTAAGAGCTTGTGAAGAGGCATCCTTACAAGAATTTCCCCTTCTTCAGGAACTCCAAGATAACACGCTGCCAAAAAATCGAATATGTTGCTTGAAACTAGCATGGAGAATAAGAATATGCTAATTTCAAGATTATCACCGCCTGCTAGTATTATTGCTGAAAGCGTGTTCGCGTGAAGCCCGGGAACTACACCTATTACTATCCCAACAAGTACACCAATTATAATTGCCAGTATTGAACTAATAATCATCAAAGGTATCAAAATCAAAGCCGTTAAAAAGTATTAAAACTTACCAATTAATTATTGAATTAGTATGGCTTACTTATCAGATTACGACCGCAATATTATCTTTAATGATTTTAAACAAATCGAGTCAATAGACAGGACTATAATCAAAGGAGACAAGGAGCCTTTTGTTATCAGATTATTAATAGTGCCAGGCAGTGATGAAAAAGTTGCACATTTTTTCTTAAGTCCAAAGAGTGAAGCATTAACTTTCAAAAACAATTTTTTCTTGAATAATAATGCTGAAACTTTTAACATTTCAGTGCTTGGATTTTTGCTCCCAGACTCGTGGTCAGGGGAGTTAAACATGGTAGTTGACGGTTTTGCTAAAAAAATACCGCTGCATTTCGAGAAAAGAAGCCTACTTTTTTAATAATAACTTGGAGTATTTTTTATCATCCCAGACTATTAGACCCTTATTCCACTTCTTGTCGCGCATTATTTTCATGATTTTTCTGACATTTTCATCGCTTTGGATTTTACTAGTGTCTATTTCTATAACTTTATTCTTATTCGTGCTGCTTGAGAAATAGTTTACTATCTCAGCCTCTACGTTTTCCATTATCTTGTTTTTAGGATAATTTCTTTTCTTTAATCTTTTAGCAAGAGTGAACGGTTCGCACCTTAAGACTACTATCACATCTACTTTCGGCGCGTACTCAATAAGATGGGTATCCAAGACGTAAGAATGCGGCAGGAATTTTTCCAATAATTTTTTCAGGCAGGGCTTTATTATTTTTACATTCTTTTCAACGCTTTCCACAACGTTCGGATTATCATTTATTATCTCCTTAGTGCTGAAATAAGGCAGTTTTAACGCTTTTGCCAGCTTTTTAGAATTCGTCGTTTTTCCGGTTCCAGGTGTTCCCGTGACTAATATTTTCATATTTTTATTATTCTTCCTTCAGGTCCGGGGTTAAAGCATAATGTTTTTCCTATTTTCATCTCTTTTCCTGCAGCTTCAT
The DNA here is from genome assembly GCA_902385255.1 of Candidatus Tiddalikarchaeum anstoanum. Taxonomy (GTDB): domain Archaea; phylum Nanobdellota; class Nanobdellia; order Tiddalikarchaeales; family Tiddalikarchaeaceae; genus Tiddalikarchaeum; species Tiddalikarchaeum anstoanum. The sequence goes on from CABMEV010000010.1 coordinate 49,061, forward strand.
GAATATGCCCGAAACAGGCGTATTTTGGCTGGTGTTCTTCTATCCATTTTCCAACTTCGAAACTTCCAACATGCATTCCCCCTCCAACAAGGTCGAGAACTGTATTTTTTGGAGGAGTATGGGAGACTAATACCGTGACTTTTTCATAATTCTTTGACAGCATTTTTTTGAATTCATCATCTGTTAATTCATAAGGCGTGTTCCACGGGCTTACTGTTCCACCTCCTATTCCAAGGAATCTGATTCCATTATCCTCATAGACATCTTCCTGTATGCTTATTATATTTTCATAATCTTCAAGTGCTTCTTCTACAAAAGTAGGAGTCTCATTGTTTCCAGGTATTATCAGCATCTTCTTGCCCGACTTGTCAAGTATACTTATAATGTCGCCGAATCCTTCACCCATTATGCTCAAGTCTCCGCAGCATACCATTAAGTCTGCATCTTTGCTTTTTTTAACCAACAATTCTGCTTTTTTGGCGTCGCCGTGCACGTCCCCGAAGAACAACACATTCATTTTTTTTATTCACCTTCTGATAATAATAGTGTGATTTTCCTGTCTGTATTTTTTGCACGTATCAGTTTTTGCCCAAGGTCGCTCTTGTTTGATACTTTAATTTCTCCTTTCTTGCTGACCGTTGCAGTGAATAAGAATTCATTATCGACGAAGAAGTCTATACTTTTTGCAGCGTAACTATTATTGAATATGAATGAAGTGTTCTTCTTGTCAAATATGCTTTTGTAATCTATTGATTCTTTATTCTCCTTCTTGGCGTCTTCCATAAGTGTTTCATTTTTGGCAAGTTCCCTCACATCTATTTTTACACCTATCTTTTTCTCCAATTTTTCAATATTTTTCCCGCTTTTTCCTATGACTTTTGCTATTTCATAATTTGGTATGTAAAGTATTATTGAATTGTCGCTTGGCATCTCTATTTTAAGAGGAGTATCCCTTGGAAGTTCCTGTCTTATCCTTTCTTCTATTGCTGTTTTTGCTATGTTCCTGGCTGGGCTTACTGTCATTATCTTTTTCATTTTTTTAATAGGTACTACAACTGTTTGTTCTCCGAAAGTGTACATCTCATACTCTAAGTCATTAGTATAGAAATCCCTTACTTCTACTATAGGTCTTGATAAGTCTTCTTCAGTCATGCCTGTTGGCACTTTTACAGTCATTGATAACTCCAGCACTTGGCCTACTTGTCCTTTTTCTATGAATATTACTGTATCAATCACGCTTGGAACCATTCCTAATTCTATTTTTCCGACGAATCTTTGTATTGCATCTATAGGGTTTGTTGCATGTATTACTCCTACCATTCCGGTTCCGGCCAGCCTTAAATCCTTGAACAATTCGAAGTCTTGGACGTTTCTTATCTCGTCTATTATTGTATAATCCGGTCTTGACAATAAGAGTATATCATGCAGTTCTTCATTTGTTGCTATATTCTTGGAGTATTGTGTTATCTCAGGAGGTAATATCAAGTCCCTTGGCGACTCTATTGTTTTTACGACTTTATTTTCTTCAAAGTAGAAAGTTGCAAGAGCCTGGCAGAATGTGCTTTTTCCATTTCCGGGAGCACCGGCAACAAGTATTCCTTCAGCGCTCTCCCTTAAACGCTCATATAATTTTTCATTCAGGTTATACTCTTTCATAGTCATTACTTTTACAGGCCTGACGCATGTTATCTCCCAGCCGTCTGATAACGGAGGCCTAGTTATTACTATCCTATAATTCCTGTACTGTATTATTGTAGAGCCGCCTCTTTCTATTTCCACAAAACTATTCTTGTCGAGTTTTGCCTTCTCAACTATTTCTTTTGCATATTTTTCAATATCTTCGCTTGTGAGCCTTTCTTTTTTAATCTCTTCAAAAACCCATTCCCCTGGTTTTCCTTTCTTTGCCTTAGGCGTCGAATCCTCCCTTAAGTGCACGCTCATTGTGTTTTCATCAAAGAATTTTTCTATGCTTAAATGCTCAAGTTCTTTTTTTAATGATATGAATAATGTTTTGATTCCGAGTGATTTTGCGATTACATTCTGCACTTCGTCTGCTGTCACGAGTGTCGCATTTTTTAACATGGCTAAGTTTCTTACTATCGCGTTTAGTTCGCTTAATCTTTGTATGCGGAGCCTAGAGTATGGTTTTTTTTCGCCTTCGAATTCCAACATTATTTTGTCTTTTTTTTCAAGTTCCTTTACTTCTTCTATCTCTTCTATTCCGAATATGGCTGTTGTCTGTTTCCTGTTAGCGGCGTATTCAAGTTCATCTATTATGGCATTATGGATTATTATGGTTCCTGAAATCTTTTTTTCATTGACTAAGTCCAGGAGCAATCCCTCTATTACGATGCTTATGTCAGGTATGAATACGTTTTTATCCTCTGCATCCTCCGCTAATTCTTTTATTATTTTCTTGTCCATGTTATTACAATTTCAAAGATGATGCCGTTGTTTTTAAAACAATTGCACTATCTAGTCCTTTCCTATTTTTTTAATGCCGCCCATGTAAGGCACTAATACCGCTGGTATTTTTACGCTTCCGTCAGCTTCCTGATAATTCTCTATCACTGCCACGAGAGCCCTCACTGTAGCCACGCATGTGCTGTTTAATGTGTGCACGAATCCTTCAGGAGGCTTCCCGTTTTCCATTCTGTATTTGATATTCAATCTCCTTGCTTGGTAATCTGTCATATTAGAACATGACACTATCTCCCTGAATTTTTCCTGGCCTGGCAGCCATGCTTCAATATCGTATTTTTTGGCTGCTCCGACTCCGATGTCGCCTGTGCATATGTTCACCACGTGGTAGTGTATCTCGAGGCTTTGCCAGAATTCTTCTGCAGTTTTTATTAATAATTCATGCATAGCCTTGCTGTCTTCAGGTTTTGATAATATGACCATTTCTACTTTGTTAAACTGGTGCACCCTGAATATTCCTTTTGTGTCTTTGCCGTGGCTGCCAGCTTCAGTCCTGAAGCATGCGCTGTAACCGCAGTATTTTTTAGGCATGTCAGAAGACAGCAGTGTTTCATCCATGTGATAACTCGCAAGCGGGACTTCGCTTGTTCCAATTAATGACATGTCCTGTCCTTCAAATTTTATATTGTAAAGGTCGGCTTCGCCTGCAGGCAGGTAACCTGTTCCGTAGAAGCATTTCTTGTAGCACATGTACGGGGGCACCATGAATGTGAACCCTCTGCTTCGCAGGAAATCTATGGCATAAGTTGCTATTGCGAATTCAAGCCTTGCCAGGCTGTTTTTCAGGAAATAATTCCTCGCTCCTGCTACTTTTGCACCTCTTTCAATATCATACCAGTCGTTTAGTTCGCATATTTCCTGGTGGCTCTTTGGTTTGAACTTGAAGCTTGTCTTTTTGCCCCATACTCTTATTTCCTTATTTTCAGAATCGTCTTTTCCAACAGGCACACTGGCGTCGAGTATGTTTGGGAAGCGGTCGAGAAGGTATTGTGTTCTTTCCCTGTTTGTCTCTATCTCTTTTTCAAACTTGTCTATTTCATCATTATTCTTGGTCATCTCGTTAATTTTTTTCTGTTTCTCTTTTGCTTCCTTTATTGTGCCTATCTGTTTGCTGACCGTGTTCCTTACGCTTTTTAGATCGTCCCTTTTTTTTATGAGCGTTCTCCACTCATTGTCGAGTTTTATTACTTCGTCAACCCATTTTATTTTCTCGTTATCTCCTCTTTTTTTCAAGTCATTTCTTATAACATCAGGGTTTTCACGAAAAAGTTTGATATCTAACATAGTAAGTAGTGATAGTTATTAACATTTAAAAACTTTTTAGAATAAATTTTTAATCCCAGAATCTCATTTCAACGTTTTTATTCTTCTTAACCCACGTTTTTAAGTCTTTTACGAATGTTTCAGGATAAGTCTTATTGTTCAGGGCTTTATCATACACTGTGTCCCCTGGCTTAAAGCGCTGCAGCACGAGCTTTGAAGGCTTGACTATCTTATTAATGCCTTCAATATCATTTAACGTGTGCAGTGTTGGGACAACAGTCATCCTGAACTCGTGCGGGATTCTGCTCTTCTTGACCATTTCAAAACTTTTCTCAAATTGTTTGAACATCTTATTATTGCCTGTTACCAAATTGTAAGATTTAGCGTTGAATGCGCTTTTAATGTCCATTGCTATAAAATCGAAAGTGTTTTTCTCAACCAGCCTTTTAAGCCTTGCCGGGAAGGTGCCGTTAGTCTCAATGCCTAACTTTAATCCATGTTTTTTGCACCAATCTTTTATGTCTAATACGGCATTCTCCTGCAGTGTAGGCTCCCCTCCGCTTAATACCACGCTGTCTATTACCTGCAGATTCTTATTCAATTTTTTATAAATAGAAATTAACGGCTCTTTCTTCTTAGGCACCATATCTTTGCTGTTATGGCAGAATTTGCATCTTAAATTGCATCCCTGCAGAAAAACAACACTCGCTAAATGTTCAGGGTAGTCTATGCTTGAAACTTCCTGAACCCCTGCAATGAAAACATGCATAATTAAAACAATACACAAACATTACTATATAAAGTTTTATTACTACTTATCTCCAACAATATATTTTTATTAAAAAAAATATGGTGAAATTTTTTAATATTAGCGTGTCTAGTTTTTTTTAAGATGGATAATATTATTGGCATAATTTCTGGAGGGAAAGATATAACTTTAGTTGGAACTGCTCACGTCAGCAGGGAGAGCAGGGATAGTGTTCATAAAATAATCGAGGAGTTAAAGCCTGATGTAGTAGGTGTGGAGTTATGCCAGAAACGCTTTGATAGCCTTACAAAACCCGCAATGTCGGACAAAAACATTACAAATACTATATCAAAAAGTGATTTTAAGCATTTAATATTTCAGACACTGCTTACTTGGTACGAGCAGAGAATTGCAAAAAACGTCAAGGTTGACGTGGGCAGCGAGATGCTTGAGGCAATAAAGATTGCAAGCAAGAATAACATTCCCATTGCATTATTAGACAGGGATATTACTGCAACAATGTCGCGTTTATTGAACGGCTTATCCACTTATGAAAAAGTGCAGCTCTTCTTTGACATATTCCGCTCATTATCCGATAAAGTAAGCGAGGAGGATATAGAGAAGTTGAAAGAGCATAATACTGTTGATGCATTAATCGATGAATTAGGAGAATCATCACCAGTTCTCAAGAAAGTGCTGCTCGACGAGCGTGATGAGTACATAGCAAATCAGATTGGGGGAATCAAGGAGAAGAAGGTAGTCGCATTCCTGGGCGCCGCCCACATAAAAGGCGTAAAAAAAATATTAGTAGAGGGCGTAAAGGAGAAAATAGTTATTAATATTAATAAGAAGCAGTCCCATTCAAAATTAATACTTCCCTCTATTTTTGTGATTATTCTATTATTAGGCTTTGTTAAATCACTCCAGACATTAATTTCAATGATATTTTATTGGGCTGTTGCCACTATGTCAGGCGCTTTTTTAGGAGGATTGTTAAGTCTGAGTAATCCGTTGTCTATACTGCTTGGAGTACTTTTTGCACCAATACTGTTTGTTATTGATAATGCAGTCTACAGTTCTAAGGTGGAATCAAGCATGAGAAAAGTGAAGGAAAGCGACTTATTAAGATTAGGTGATATTGTCAGCGTAAAAGGTATCTATTCGAACAATCTTACAAGGATTCTTCTAACATTTTCAGCAGTGAAAATCATGACAGTAGCCGGATTAATAATAGGATTAATTTCTATGGCATCTCTGCTCATGTAAAATATTAAAAAACCCGCGTGATTATTAGATTAATTATGTTAATAGTGTTTGAAGGTGCGGACGGGAGCGGTAAGACAACGCAGTCAAAATTATTGTACAAGTATCTTAAACACAAAGGCTTAAAGGTTATACTTACTAAGGAGCCGACTAAGGGTCCGATAGGAAGGCTCATCAGGAAGAATTTCTTATATTCTAAATTTAACAATGTTTACGTTGACGCATTCCTGTTCGCAGCTGATACATATTCTCATATTGAATCTGTAATAAAGCCATCTCTCGCCAAAGATGTTATAGTAATCTCTGACAGGTATTTCTACTCTAATCTTGCATACCAGGGCGCTGAAGGGTTAAGCCTTGACTACCTTGTCAAGCTGCATGAGAATACGTTAAAGCCTGACGTTGTCTTCCTGCTGGACTGCGATGTTGATACGTGCATGAAGAGGTTAAAAAAAGTAAGGCGTTCAAAGTACGAGACGAGGGATTTCTTATCCAAAGTTAGAAATAGTTACCTTATGCTTAAAGATAAATTGGATGATAAGATTATTTTATTAAACAGCAGCGAGTGTATTAATGACATTAATAACAGGATAATAATGGAGGTTGAAAAATTATTATAAAAAAATTTTACTTAATTCTGCTACTTTGCATAGGAGCAGGACTCACTCTTTTATCAACCCGTTTTAGCGCAGTATACTCTGATTATGTGAATAGTATTTTTTACGCAGTTAATATGATTTTATTCGCAAGCATAATCCTTATGATGTTTTTAGAGGCTAGGACTATAAGCTTCGTCAGCAAATTATTCTTCCTGTCATGCATATTCCTGGTGTTCTACTTCTCATCAGTTATAGCTAAAGGAGTATTCATCCTCACATTCTTCGGCACCGAAGTTGTGGCTACGTTTTCAATCTTTTTCCTTATATGCTCAATTGCTTTAATGCTGCTGTCATCGATGGCGTTAAAACACGAGTCAGCAGTGCTTGACAATGCCATGTTGACGTTTGTCGTTTTCATACCTTTAATATTATATGCAGTGTGGATGCTTGTTGATAACTCTTCAATATCAACCATGCTGTCCTCAGGATATACTCCGCTTAAGATTTTCATAATATCTTATGTTTACATCTACTGTGCAATGATTTTCTATAATGGTTTCTCAGCGGTAAGCAATGTTCTCACTGTCAAGTACAAGTTCATATCTTTCATCGGCGGAATATTCATAGTCTTTACTTCCTCAGGTTTGAAGACTGTTAATTTCATGCCTGAATTCACCGGGCTTTTCTCATTGTTCGGCAGCTTTATCGCCTGCATCGGCTTATTATTGGATTCAAGCCTGGCTTTGTACGGCAAGTCATTTTCCATACTGCTTGATAATCTGAAAGGGATTCAGAGATTGAAGTTTTCAAAATATCTGCAGTCCTTATTTAAGAAGGATAAGCGTCTCGTCGCTGAAGTCCGCGATGATTACGTGTTTGTCAGGGACAGTGTATCTATAGAGAATACTGAGGAGAAGAAGATATATGAGAAGATACTCTTGTCAGCATTAAGGTGGTATAGGAGGAATGTTAAAGGCGCATCTAAAAAAATTAAGGAACTCAAACAGTTTTACAACAAACAAGTATTCCTTACAAGAAAATTGAACGAGATGCTAATCTAGATTCTATCCTGCTCGTATGTTATTCCTTTTTTTATGCAGAGTTCTGCTTTCCCAAGTTCACTGCCTATATACATTAGGTGCGACGGGTCTATTAATGAGTTCTTTTCAGCGAGTATGGTGTAGACTTCTTTTGCACTGTCTCCTTCAACTTTGTCAAGTTCGCTGTTGTCCTTAGGATTTAAATGCTTGACTATTATTTTCTTGTTCTCAACGCTTATTATGTAATTTCCTCTCGGGTCTTTGAAGTCTTCATTGTAATAATGGTACTTTTTCAGCATCTCCTTAACCTGCTCGTAGTAATGGGCGTATATTTGTGCGCTTCCGGATATTATAGTTAATAACCCAGGCTCTACTTTTATCCTGTCAGCTATCTCTTTCTGTATTGCTGCGCATCCGTAAGCGTTCTCAGGCCAGCCTTGGGTCATGTCATGGCTCCTGAAGAATACAGTCAGGTTTAATTTCTCATCCTGGACCATTGCCTGCAGTAATACTAGACAAGGGGAGCTCTTATGCTTTCTCATGAGTTCGTCCTGTACGTGCCATGTGATTGCGACGCACGCTTTTGAGTATATGTCTTTTGTTAATACGTCAATTATGTCCTTTATCTGGTCTACTTCTGCATAGCCGTTGGATAGATATTTCACATTGGCGTCAATCCACGGTCCTTTTCCAAACTCGTAATCCTTATACTTGTCAGTATTAACTAATTCTTTTATCGGCTCGCTTGGTGAAGTATATGCTCTTAATTTATTCCCGTAAGTGTACGCTTTTCCTTCCGGAAGAATTGGTGATAATATCTCGCTTTTGTAAGCGTTTATTTTCTCTATAGTTAACGGCACCAGGAACGGATTAATTGATAAATCCATGTCCTGCGGGTTGTGCACGACCACAGTCATATCATTAATCTCCTTTACCCACCTGTCAGTGTTGGCGTTCATAAGATTTTTTCTTCCATACCTGTTTATTGCGTGTATCATCTTAATCCATGAGTCAGGTATGTTATTTCCGTGGATTATTATAGGCCCTCCTTCGTAAGGGAATGTTTCCTCCTGTTTTTCATAACCAAAAATGAAGGGCTTGTCAGAGAAAGGCTCCTTTGTTAATTTTTTCATTAATTTGTTTGCTTCTTTTATCTTGTTATCAAGAGATGAGTTTGGCATCTTCTTGTTCAAGTCTATAAGTTCAACTTTTTCCCTGACTTTGTTTATCATCTCTATAGGTATATTATTGTCAAAGTGCACTGCTGTTTCGAATCCAGCAACTCTTCTTTCATTATTTATCCCTTTTTCAAAGAATGCCCTGACAGCGTTCGCGGATGTTAGTTCAGTCTTGGTTTCGCAGCCTGTTTTTGAGGCGTACTCTTCGCCGAGCAGTATTACGTATCGGATGTATGGATTTGCAAGTATGTTTCTTATCATACCGTTTAATCCTGCAGGCGTGTAAAAGTTTGATGCTAGTGCGAGATTATCTTTGTCAAGAAATGGAAGTATTGCATCTCTCATAGTCCATAAGAATGTGACTGCGAAGTTGGCTTTTGTCACCCTTAATTCTTTATGGTGCGGGAATGCTATCCTGTCCCTTACAGTTACCGGCCAGCCTTTTTCGCCGTTTGAGCCTATCTCGTTTTTCACTAATTCGATTAAACTCATAATTTTAGTCTAATTCTTTGTATTATTTAAATAATATGTAACCACTAAGAAATGAATTATCAGCTCATTACCCTTTTTATCTCTTTCACTAACTGGGCCTTTGTTGGTTTCTCGCCGAAGAATATAGTTTCATCGTTTACTGCTATGCTTGGCGTCTCCATTACCTGATACATTAAGCCTTCCAATGGGTCTTCTTTTATGTCAACTATTCTGAAGTTAAGATTCAAGTCCTTGGCTATGGCTTCGCACATCTTCTTGACATCAGGGCAGTTTGGGCATGTTGGCAGCGTGAATACAGTTAACGTATTTTTGCCTTTCATATATTATACCTCTTCCTGTCTGTTATTTCAGCTTTCTTTCCGGCATTCCATGCTTTAACAGGTGTTAAATATCCGGTTATTCTTGAATACCATTCTATTTTTTTGCTTCCGCAGTTCGGGCACGCTTTCTGCATCCCATTGCTTAATTTTTTGCAATCCATGCACTGGCTCATGTCTTTAGTGTATGAGAAGTAAGAGCATAACGTTTTTGTTGCAATCTTCTGTGTGAAATCTTTTATTGCCTTAGGGTCAGGGTCAGTATCTCCCATGAATATGTGGGTTATGGCTCCTCCCATTAAAAGAGGGTGGAAACTGCTTTCTATTTTTATCCTGTTCCAAAGCGGTATGTCTGCGCCCACGAATACGTGGCTGCTGTTGGTATAATACACATTATCAGTATTCTTTGTCCCTTTAACTATGCTTTCCTTGTAGTCTTTGCTGTCGAGTTTTGCAAATCTGTTCGCAACGCTTTCCGCAGGTGTCTGGACAAGACTCCATCTTTCTCCTGTTGCTTTCTGCATATTGAGCGTTTTATTCTTCATATGGTCGAGGATTTTAAGCCCGAATTTCCATGCATCTTTGCTTTCATGAAGTTGTTTTCCTGTTATTGACTGTACTGCTTCGTTTAGTCCTACAAATCCGAAACTATTAGTGCTTGAATTAATGTCAAAGTAAGGCTCCCCGTCGAATTCTTGTGTCAGGAAAGGCGAGCCTCCGTTTAACAAATATTTTGTTATCGCATTTCTTTTTGCTTCGAATACTAATTTTGCAAGTTCGAACGTCCTGTCAACTTCTTCGTAGAATAATGTTTCATTTCCTTTTGATTCATAAGCGCATCTTGGAAGATTAGTAGTTACTGTGTCCAGGCTTCCGAATCTTAATTTTCCTGCTTCTATTGCTTTCATCTGCTTGCTGTCAGGTATCAAGAAGTACCTGCAGCACTGGCTTTGCACCGCGTCAGGCATGTATGGCGCTGCGAGATTCAGGAAGTAAGGCGAGCCGAATTTGCTTGCCATTTTTGCTATCTTAAACAATTCTTTTTCGTACTTGTTGGTTCTTATTACGCTTCTCCTCAGTTTAAATTCAGGTTTAGGGAATTCGAATGCTCTTCCCGAATAATCACCCTCGGTGTAAACATCTATGAATGCGTTTAATATCTGTCTTGATTCATCTTCGAAATCTCCGTAAGTTACCCCCTCTTTTGTCACTCCTCCAGGTAGAGTTGCAAGTTGTTTGGTTAAATACTCAGGGGGTTCAAGCTCCAAGCTTACGCTTGTGAAAGCAGTCTGTCCGCCTCTTGAAAAATTTGTCATTGATAATTCGTAAATGAAATATTGTATTGCCTGTTTTATCTCATTATAACTTAAACCTTTTGTGTAAGGTGCTAGTATCACATTGAGGAAGTCATATCCTTGTCCGCCGGAGAAACAGCACTGGCTTGTCTGCAGTACTTTGGCAAGCTGCATGACCGCTGTGTTTAGGTGCTTTGCAGGTCCTGCAACGTTGGTTGACACTCCTCTTCCGTCAGTTTTTACTCCATATTTTAGGAATAAGTTTGCAGGAACTTCAAAACAGAATGGTCTCGTAACAAAGTAGTCTAACTTATGGATGTGGATTCTTCCCTGCATATGAGCCTGGCTTGCTTCTTTTGGTATTACTTTAAGGAGAGCGTATTCTTTTGCAACGCTGTCTCCCATGCTTTTATGTACGAATTCAGGATTATAGTAAGTGTTTGCATTCTCATCATCCGTATTATATATTAATTGGGTTACATCATATACTGGAAGTCCAAGCCTTGTATACTTGTCACGCGCATCTTTTAGTCCAAGCTGTAAAAGTTTTACGCAGACTAATTCCCTTATAAGAGGTCCGGAGACGTAATCTAATTTTAATTTTTTAATATCTTCATGAACTTCATTAGCAACTTTTTCCGCGATGTTCTTTGGAAGGTCCGCCTCCCTCATCAGGCTCTCAGTAATTTTCTTATTTTCTTGTTCTTCAATTGTGCCCCTATTTGTCAGAACAAGAATTTTATCCATGTCTGTTAGTTATCTGTCGAAGGTTTAAAAACAATGCTTAACATTAATATATGCAATAGAAAATATATAACAATAGGCCATATATCTTATTTCGTTATTGCAATAAACTCCCTGATGAAAGGTTTTACACTCTTTTTCACCCTAAGTTCACTGCTATATATTGGAGTTTCAGTGGTTTTCCTCCAGCACTCAAGGAAAAAACCCCTCCTGAATGATATGTATCTTCTCTTTGGAGTATTCTCTATGCGCAGCCAGCTTCTAGTCTCAGGAAGTCTCGTATAATACAACGGATCATAGACTATTATCTCATCCCTTTCCTTGTTATACTCGAGGACTATTAGCCATATGAATCCCGCATTTGCCTGTTTATACAAGTAGTTGGCATTAATGTATAATAATAAAGGTCCGCCCCATATCCACTCTCCAAGTTTTGTCTCCATATCTTCGTTAAAATTCTCTTTGACGCCAAGTTCCAGGCATTTCTTTTCGCGCTCCCTGCTGTATTCTTCAATATTCTTCAAAGGGTCTTTGACGTGGCTGTCTTTCTCCTTGTAAATTTCAACATTCAACCCTTCTTCTTTTGCAAAAAGCGCCAGGTCGTAAAGTATAGGGGTCTTCCATGGATTATTTTTCAATAATTTTCTGTTGACATCCTCGGAATATATGCTTAAATCCCTGATTTTTTTCTCATAGACTGGAACATTATTGTAATAATCTATTAATATCTTTGTGCATGTAACACCTGTTTGTTTATTTTTTCTGCATGTATAATGCGGGAGGTTTCGTTTCATAAACAATTATTTTTATAACTTAGGAGTTATTTAATAGTTTTTATTTATGAGGCTGTTTACTGCAGTGGAAATTCCGGTTAATATAAGGAAAAAAGTTCAGGATTTGATTGATAAGTACAGGAAAGTGGAGCCTTGCGCGAAATATGTTGCTTATGAAAATATTCATATCACATTAAAATTCTTAGGCGATGTTGGCGAGAAAAAAGTTGATAATATTATTGAGGAGTTAGGGAAGATTAAGAATAAGAAATTCGAATGCAGATTAGGCAAGATTGGAGGCTTTCCAAATACAGTTCACCCAAAGGTTGTATGGGTGGGGTTGAAAGAAGGTGCTGATAACTTAGTCAACTTGTATTTCGGGATTGACAAGGCGACGCCTGGTTTTTCTGAAGAGTTAAAGCCGTACCACCCGCATGTCACGCTTTTTCGCTGCGATGGCATAGTGGATAAATCCATTTTTGGCGAGCAATTTGAATCTGACTCATTCAAGGTTGAGAATTTCCTGCTTATGAAATCAGTGCTTACTCCAAAAGGGCCGGTTTACAGTGTTGTTAAAAGTTTCAAACTGGCATAAAAACCAAAAATTACTAAATATACTATATATTAAATATTATTTATGGGTATAGCACTTTCCGGATTGTTTAATCCGGTGGAGATAAATATTGAGAGTTTGTCAGGCAGGAAGATAGCGATAGACGGCAATAATGCATTATACCAGTTTGCTTCGACAATCAGGCAGTATGACGGTTCTTTTCTTATGGACTCTAAAGGCAGAGTAACTAGCCATTTAAGCGGATTATTTTATCGCACCATGAGTTTGTTAAAGCACGGCGTTAAGCCTTGTTTTGTTTTCGACGGGAAGCCTCCTTCTTTTAAGAATGCAACAATAGGCGAACGAGTCAATGCAAGGGAGAAGGCCAGGGAGGAATATAAGTTGGCATTGGAGGAGGAAGATTTCGAGCGCGCAAAAAGCAAAGCCCAGCAGTCTACGAGGATAACTCCTGAAATGTTTGATGAGAGCAGGGCTTTATTGGACTATATGGGTGTCCCTGTTATTAACGCCCCGAGTGAGGGTGAAGCGCAGGCGTCTCATATGTGCTTTAAGGGTGATGTCTTTGCCTGTGTCAGCCAGGATTATGATAGTTTATTGTTCAACTCGCCTATTCTTATCAGGAACCTGAATATTACAGGTAAAAGAAAACTGCCTCAGAAGAATATTTATGTAAACATCACTCCTGAAAAGATTGTTCTGCAGGATGAGTTAAACCGCCTCGGCCTTTTCCATGACCAGCTTATCATGATGGGTATACTGGTTGGCACTGATTTCAATCCAAAAGGAATCTTTGGTATTGGCCCGAAAAAAGCTTACGACTTGGTTAAGCAGTATCCTAATTTTGATACGCTGTTCAATAATGTCAAGTGGACTTTTGATATTTCTCCGAAGGAGATTTTTGATTTTTTCAAGAACCCTCCAGTAACTAACGATTATAATCTGCATTGGAAGCAGCCTAATCCTGACAAGATTTTTGAGTTATTATGCGATGAGCACAACTTTAGCAAGGACAGGGTTGAGAATACATTAGGCAAACTGTCGCAGCTCAGGAAGAAGGAAGGACAGACCGGACTGGATAAATTTTTTTGAATACGGGGCTAAAAAAATGAAAAAATTCAGCGCAAAAAAAGTATACAATAAAATAGCCAAGAATTATCATGATTCAAGAACATCCAAAAAGAGTGAGTCCTGGTTTTTTAATAATTGTTTAGAAATGCCTAATACTTTGAAACTGTTAGGGAACGTAAAAAGGAAGCGCATTTTGGACCTCGGATGCGGCACAGGTATTTATGCAAAAATATTAGCAAAGAAGGGCGCTAAAGTTGAAGGAATTGACATCTCAGAGAAGGAGATAGATATTGCAAGAATTGAGAACCCGAAAATTAGTTTTCAGGTTGGCAGTGTTGAGGTGCTGCCTTACAAGAATAACAGCTTTGATATTGTTCTGTCTGCTTTGGTGCTGGAGTACTTAAAGAACTGGACTAAGGTATTATCAGAGGTAAGAAGAGTTCTTGTGAAAGGTGGATATTTTATTTTCTCGCTGCATAATCCTGTCTCAGCCTGCATCAAGATTAAGAATAATAAGGTGCGTGTCTATGATTATTTTAATGTTTCAAAAATTGAAACAAAATGGCCTAAGAGTTTAAAGAGTGTTAAGATGGTGTGGTATAATAAAACTATAGGGTCAATTGTTAAATTACTGGTTAAGAATGGTTTTATCCTTGTTGATTATGATGATGCCAGGCCTTTACCCAAAGCCAAAACATTATTCCCAAAAGAGTACGCAAGTGCGGCAAAAAGGCCTTATTTTTGCACTTGGAAGTGGAGGAAACTTTAAGACTTGAAAAACTAGTTGCCTCAGGAGTCAACTTGAATCATATTTGTTTCATTTCAAGCCATCTGTCATCATTGGCAGTAAGGATAAAGAATTTTTAGGTTTAAAATATTTGCTATTCAGCTAAAGAGTGTAATTTTTATCTCATCCAGAAATGATACAAAATCATGTTTTAAGATTTTGCCAGCATCTAATATGAATTTTTTAACCAGGCTTTTATACCTGGCACTTATCTCTTCAAACCCGTCTTTTCCCATTCTTCCATTATATATCTCCCTAGCGCCGTATCCGAAAGTTTCAAGCCTCTTATCCGAGAGTTTTATGCAAACATCCCTTATTTCAGGAGCATTGCTCTCTGTGAATATATACATTAATGTCCTGTTCAACGCATCTGTTTCAGTGAGGAATTTTTGAGGAACTTCAAGATAACTAATTCCTCTTATTTTCTCGTTTAATAAGTCGTCAAGTATTGTGTTATAATGCATGCATATTAGCGGGAGAGGTATTCGTGCAAAACTGTTCTCGTCAAAAGGTGCAGGCGGGGCTTTTTTAATCCCATCTATCTGCTCTTCTATCTCGCTAAGCCTGGTTTTCTCATCGCTTAATATTATGTATGCGTTAAAAGGTATTCTTAATATGCTTAATAGTGAAAGTGCAAGATTATTTTCCGCACTGGTTATTCTTTTATTCCACCTAAATAGCTGCGTGTCTGAGAATGATTCGATGCCTAAATCTATCTTTAATAACTTGGCATACTTTATTATTGATTCCTTGTTTTTCAATACACTGTCAGCCCTCGACAGGAAGTGCGTAGTAATATTTTCTTGTTTGAGGAACCCCATTATTTTAGGGAACCTTGCAGTGTCTGCCAGGAAGTTGTCATCCATGAATACTGCCTGTTTCACTTCCTGATATTTTTGTATTTCTTTAATCCATGATATGACTTTTTCAGCATTCATATATTTCAAGTGAGGATACATTTTTTTAGATTCGCAGAATGAACAGTTCCCGTTGCACCCTCTCGCTGATGAGAGTTCAGCCACTCCGTTTAAATTGTATTCTTTAAAATCAGGTAATGGCACTGTGTTTAAGTTAAGCGAGCTTTCTCTTGGCATAAAAATAATTTTTCCATCTTCTTTTCTTGCTATTCCTTTAACCCTGGATTCATTGTTGTCTAATATATTGATTGCATATTCAAGAGAGGACTCTTCACCCTCTCCGACGCACACAGCGTTTATTGACTCCTCAGCGAGGAGTTTGTCATAATGCATGCTTGCATGTCCGCCTATTATTATCTTCACATCTGGCAGTTCTTTTTTTATCATCCTGGAACAATAATTTGTTGCATCAATCTGTGTTGTAAGCGAATTAATTCCGACTATTTTCGGGTTTAATTCCTTGATTTTTTTTATATCTAAGAATTCGTAATTATATCGTTCTAGCCTGTTATCTGCGTATAATGGCTGCACTATTTGGGATTCAATTTTGTTATGCAAAAAATAAGTGTTTAAGAATTCCAATCCTATACAAGGATGCATGTTTTTCAGGCACCCGTTATAATTTCTTATTAAGACTATATCCGCCATTCTTGGTTTTTTGTTAAAAAAATTCTAATTTTAAATGTTTTCTTTTATGCGGACTCGCTTATTGAGTACTTCTTATAGAACCATTTTTTCATGAGTTCTACAAGTATTATGTATGTTATTACAAATATCACAAGTATGCCCATGAATGATAATGGAGGCGTTACGAATCCAAACAATGAACCAATGAACGTGAAAGGTATTAATATTGCCATACTCACCATGATGAGATTATTTAGTATAAGGGACCTGCTTGGTTTGCTTTTGAAAAAAGGCACTTTGCTTGTCCTGATTGAGAATATTATTATTGTCTGGGTGCAGAACGATTCTATAAACCACGCTGTTTGAAAGAGAGCTGCAGGGGCTTTGAAGAAGTACAGCATGACGAAGAATGTCAAGAAGTCATATATTGAACTGATTGGTCCAATATAAAACATGAAATCCCTGATGAACTTGGAGTCCAATTTTTTAGGTTTCGTAATATATTCCTTGTCAACGTTGTCGGAGGGAATAGCTATCTGTGACACATCGTACATTAAGTTGTTCAATAATATCTGTATGGGCAGCATTGGCAGGAAAGGCAGGAATAGTGATGCCACTGCGGCGCTGAACATGTTTCCGAAATTGGAGCTTAACCCCATCATTATATATTTCATGGTGTTTCCGAACGTTTTTCTGCCCTCTAACACTCCGTCATATAACACTGCCAGGTCCTGCTTCAGAAGTATTATATCAGCAGTCTCTTTTGCTATATCAACGGCGTTGTTAACTGATATTCCGACATCTGATGCTTTCATCGAGGGTGCATCGTTTATCCCGTCGCCCATGAATCCTACAACATGATTGTTGGATTTTAATGCGCTGATAATCCTCGTCTTCTCTATTGGTGATACTCTTGTAAAAATATTCGCATTTTCAGCCGCGTTTTTTAACGCTTCATCACTCATTGTTTTTATTTCATTCCCGGAAAGCATATCCTTTATTTTGAACCCTAATTCTGTGCATATCATTCTAGTTACTAGCTCGTTGTCCCCTGTTAGTATCTTTAGTTCGACCCCTGAATTTTGCAATTGTTTTATGGAATTCTTTGCACTCTCCTTAGGGGGGTCCATGAAGGCGACGAATCCTACGAACACCATGTCTTTTTCATCATTTACTGAATAACTCTTTTCCTTGCTGATTTCTTTGTAGGATACTCCTAAAACCCTGAATCCTTTGAGGCTCAAGTACTGGTATATCTTGTCTACTTTATCTTTCGCCTCTTTATTGAATGGTTTTATTTTTTCATTATTTTCATACTCTTTGCATATGCTTATCACTTCTTCAGGCGCACCTTTTGTTGCTATGAATCTTCTTCCATCTTCAGCAACAACTGACACTCTTTTTCTTTTGAAATCAAAAGGTATCTCATCTATTTTTTTGTAATCATCAATGTTTATCTGCTTGTGCTCTATAATTGCTTCATCCAGTGCGCTTTTCAGCCCCGTCTGGAAATGGCTGTTAATATAGGAGTAGAATAATACTTTGTTATCCTCGTCGCCGTTCGTGTTCACATGCCTGACTAGGGTGACCCTGTTCTCAGTTAATGTTCCTGTCTTGTCAGTGCATAATACGTCCATGCTGCCGAAATTTTGTATTGCTGCGAGGCGCTTTACTATAACATCCTTGTTTTTCATGTTTAATGCACCTTTCGACAAGTTGATTGAGGTTATCATAGGAAGCAGTTCTGGTGTTAATCCGACTGCGAGGGTTATTGCAAATAGCACCGAGTCTATAAAATCCCTTTTTAGAAGCGTGTTGACTATTACTGTAAATAATACGAGGAAGAATGTGACTTGTGTTATTAAATAGCTGAATCTTTTTAGTCCGCCTTCAAATTCTGTTTCGGGCCTGAGTGATACGCTTTTTATTATCTCCCCATACTCTGTCTGTTTTCCTGTTTTTACAACAACTACTGCAGCTTCCCCTGTCGTGACGAAAGTTCCCATGAAGAGATAATTTTTCCATTCTTCGCTTTTTGTGATTTCCGCGCTTTTATCCACTGGGAATGCTTCTCCTGTCAGCGCCGACTGGTCCACTGCTAAGTCTTTGCTTTCTATTATCCTGCAGTCTGCAGGTATGATATCTCCCGCGCTCAAATATACTATATCACCAGGCACTATCTCTGATATTTTTATTTCAGTCTTTAGCCCGTTCCTTAATGCTAGCGTTGTTGTCCTTATTCTTTCTTCAAGTTTCTCTGCAGTTTTCTCAGCCCTGAATTCCTGATAAGAGTCTAATATTACGCTAAAAAGTATTATTATGAATATTACTACCGAGTTGAACAATTCTTTTAATATTATTGATATTACGCTGACTATTACAAGTATCATCACTAATGGGTTTGCAAAATGAGAGAATAAGTCTCCTATTGCCGTCTTTTTCTTTTTAACTATCTCATTGTATCCGTACTTCTTTACCCTCTCTTCAACGTCGCTTATTGTGAGCCCGGACTTTGATGTTTCTAATTTTTTTAGAACTTCGCTGATAGGTAAGTGCACGATTTCTTCGGGTTTTAATTCAGCCATTCTGAAATTATTTATATTCGGGAACTTTAAATATTTGTAGTAATTAATCTTTTTATTATGGTTTCTTCAAAGAAGCTTGTTTTAGTTGTTGATGATAATGAAGATATTCGTTTTCTTGTTAAGACCTGGCTTACAAATGCTGGATTTTCCGTTGTCACCGCTGTTGATGGTGATGATTTAATAAAAAAGTTAGACAAGAATATTGATTTGGTGTTGACTGATTTTCACATGCCGGGCCCCGACCCGAAAATAGTACTTGACTCTATTAAGAAGAAAAGTCCAAAGGCAAAAATTATCTATCTTACGGGCTCCGTTCCTGATGTTATGATTAAAAGTCCAGTTGTTGGTTTTATTTCAAAGCCTGTGGAGGAAGAGGTCTTGATTAAGAAATTAAAAGAATTATTCCTTAAAAATAAATAATTATTAAAGCTTTGACTGCCTTAACTTGAGGTTTAATGGCTGGATACGATGATTTTACTAGTGAGAAATATTTTAGACTCTTGTTCGACAAGATGAGTGATGCGGCATTTCTCGCGGATGTCGAGTCCGGACTTTTATTTGATGCTAATTTGTCAGCAGTTAAATTAACAGGCAGAGCGAGAAGTGAGCTAGTTGGCAAGCATCAGTCTATTCTCCATACTGATAAGAATGAAGGTAAACGGATTTTCAGGGCAGCGATGCTTGAAGGTGCGCCTCACGAGTTTGAAAGCAGTGTAATCACAAAAAAAGGAAATATAGTTCCTGTTTTAATCACAGTCACTATTATCAAGCTTGATGGCAGAACTTTTGCCTTGGGAATTTTCAAAGATATCACTGAAATTAAACACGTCGAGACAGAATTATTGAAAGAGAGGGAATGGTCAAACTCGATTATCCACTCAGCTCCAAATATTATTATAGGACTTGGCAAGAATTCTAAAATATTAATATTTAATGAGTTTGCAGAAAAACTTACTGGTTATAAGGCTAAAGAAGTCATTGGCAGTAACTGGATTGATATATTCATATCTAAAGACAAGCGCAGGGAGATGTATAAATTATGGGAAAACATTGTTGACAAAAAATTGGTCGGGCATCATTATACTAATCCAATAATCCTGAAGGACAAATCGGAGCGTTTAATTTCATGGAACAACACCTGCTTAACTGAACATGATAAATTTAAGATGGTGCTTTCAATTGGTGAGGACGTTACCGAACGGGAGAAATTACTAATCCAGTTAAGACAGAGCGAGTATAAGTATCGCAAGATTTTCGATAATTCTCCTGAGATTATCATCCTGCTGGATAATTTCGGCAAAGTTCTCGATATTAATTATAGTGTCTTTAACGCTATTGGCTATAAACCCAGTGAGGTTATAGGTAAGTTATTCTTCAAGCTGCCTTTTATACCCAAAAAATCTATGGTAGCAATGAGAGAGAATTTTATCAAACGTGTTAAAGGCGAAGATGTCGGCTCTTATACTGCAGATTTCATAGCGAAAAACGGGCTTACGCATTATGGCCAGGTAAATGGCTCCGTAGTCAAGGATGATAATGGAAGAATTATTCGGTCATTAATAACCATACGCGACATTACTGAGATTAAGAATGCTGAGACTGAATTGGTGGAGAGCGAGCAGAAGCTTTACAGCATTATTAACGGCTCGCTGACGCCCACGTTTGTCATAGGGACTAACCATAAAATATTATACTGGAATTCAGCTTTGGAAAAATTGAGCGGTCTTACTGCAAGGAAGATGATTGGCACAAATAATCAATGGGTGGTTTTTTACAATAAGAAGAGGCCTGTAATGTCGGATTTATTGGTTAATGGAGATTTCAAGGCAGTTCATTCCTGGTATGCTAATAAAGTATCTAAGTCCAGCTTGTTAGCGAATGCGTACGAAGCCATTGATTTCTTCCCGAAATTAAAAAAGTGGCTGCGATTCGGTGCAGTCCCAATCAAGGACAGCAAAGGCAAACTAATTGGAGCTATTGAAACGTTAGAAGATATTACTGCAAAAAAGAAATTTGAGGAATTATTGATTAACAGTGAGTCTCGTTTCAAAGCTTTGTTTAATAACATGAAGAGCGGGGTTTCAGTTTATGAGGCAGTTAATAATGGTAATGATTTCATTTTTAAGGATTTCAACAAGGCTGCCGAGCGTATCGATAAAATAAGCAAGGCGTCAGTTATTGGGAGGAGTATCTTGAAAGTTTTCCCTGGAGTTCGCAAGTTTGGATTGTTTGATATCTTTAAACAAGTATACAGGACAGGCGTTCCTAAACATCACCCTATATCATTGTATAAAGATAAAAGATTGAACAGTTGGCGTGAGAATTATGTTTACAAGCTTCCTACTGGCGAGATTGTTGCTGTTTTTGATGATGTCACTGAGCAAAAAAAAGCAAATATCGCTTTAACTTTTAGTGAGGTTCGTTACAGGCGTTTGTTCGAGGCGGCGCGTGACGGAATATTTATACTGGATTATGAAACAGGGAAGATTGTTGACGTAAACCCTTACATGACCGAGATGCTAGGCTTCACCCACAATGAACTCATTGGCGAGAAGCTTTGGGATCTTGGCTATTTTAAGGATATTATCGCCAGCCGAGCTGCATTCAAGATACTGCAGAAGAAAGGTTATATCCATTACGAGAACCTGCCTCTTAAAACTAAGAAAGGTATTATCTTTACTGTCGAATTTGTAAGCAATGTTTATGATGTTGGCGGCAGAAAAGTTATCCAGTGCAATATTAGGGATATTACTGGCCGTAAAAAGGCTGAAGAGAAGATAGTAAGCCTTGCCAGGTTCCCTAATGAGAATCCAAATCCTGTAATGAGGTTTTCAAAGACAGACCTTTTATTTGCCAATAAGCCAGGTCTTGACTTTTTTAAAAAATATGTTGCTTTTTGCAAAAACCGCAAAGATACCCTTAGAAATCTGATAATTGAATCTTTAAAAAATAATATTAGAAAAGATGCAGAGATTAATCTCGGGGAGAATTATTATTTATTATTTTTCATCCCGTTCGTTAATGAAAATTATGTTAATGTATATGCTATTAATATTACAACGCGCAGAAAGGCAGAGGGATTACTGCAGGACAGCGAATCCCGTTTTAGGGAATTATTCAGCAGTATGGGCAATGGTGTTGCAGTTTACGAAGCGGTTAATGACGGCGCAGATTTCATTTTTAAGGATTTGAACAAGGCAGGGGAAAGGATTAGCAAGATTAGGAGAAGTAAAGCAGTTGGGCAAAGGCTGACTAAACTATTCCCAAGCATTAAGAAATCAGGGCTGCTGGAAATGTTCACGCGCGTTTTCAAGACAGGGAAATCTGAAAGAATTCCAGCTGTACTTTATAATGACAAAAATTTAAACCAATGGGTTGATAATTATGTGTATAAACTACCAACAGGAGAATTAATCGTTGTTTATGATGATATTACTGTTCGCAAGAAAATTGAAGATGAATTAAAGGATAGCGAGGAGAAATTCAGAACTCTCATTGAGAATGCTTCTGACCAGATTTTTATTATTGATAATAAGTACAGATTTGTATCTGCAAATAAAGTTGTTCTGACACTGTTTAGAAAAACTCCAAACGAAGTAATAGGAAAACATATTTCTGAAATTTTTCCAAAAGAGATTGCCGCTAAGAATTTAGAGAATCTGAAACATATATTCAAAACAGGCAAAGGAATATTTATTGAAGAAAAATTGAATATTGGAGGGCATGAATTCTGGGCAAGTTCAAGTCTTAATCCTGTGAAAAATGACGCCGGGCAGGTAACAGCGGTGCAAGGTATTGTTAGGGATATTACTGAATTGAAAAAAGCTGAAGAAGCTGATAGAGTTAATTTTGAAAACAACAAAGTCCTCTCGGAATCAGCCATTCATCTTATTGAGATATCAAATGAGGATGACTTGCTTGATTACGTAACAAACCAGGTAAAGATACTGGCAGGAGATGTTGTTGTAGTAACAACCAGTGTTGACATAGAGAACGGCATTGCTCACATTAAGTCGGTTAAAGGTGTGGATAATTTAGAAAAAATTGCCAAATTATTTAATAAAAATTCTAAAAATATGTATTTTGAATCTCCAAAAAACTCTAATTTGGAATACAGGACGCCCTCCCTGCAGGAGTTCAAAGGAGGTATTTATGAACTTGCATTAAGGAGAATACCTAAACAAATATGTGATTTGATAAATAATTGGCTGAATATAGACAAGATTTACTTGATGGCTTTTATGGTTAAAAAAGAGTTCTTAGGTGATATAATCATAATCACCAGGAGAGGTTCGGAACTGAAGAATAAAGAAGTAATAACTGCATTAGTCAATCAGTCATCAATTGCGCTGCAGAAAAAAATACTTGAGGAAGATATGAAAAAGAGCGAAGATAAGTATCGTAACCTAACTGAAAACATAAATGATATTATCTACTCCATGGATGATAAAGGTGTAATCACTTATATAAGCCCCAAGGTTGCATCGTACGGAATTAATCCTATGCAGTTAATAGGTAAAAATTTTTCACATATCATATATCGTGATGATTTGCATAATATTTCGAATGATGTAACTACAACACTCAAGACAGGCAAAGAATTCATATCTATTTTCAGGGTCCAAAATGATAAAGGGGAATTATTCTGGTTTGAAGACAAAGGAAAAGCTAGAACTGATGATTCAGGCAAGGTAGTTGGCATACTTGGGATAATAAGAGATATTACAGAACGAAGGAAAGCAGAGGAGAATTTGAGAAATTCTGAGGAGGAGTTTAGGACCATATTTGACAGTTCAACGGATGGTATTATAGTTGTTGACTTAAATGGTAAAATATTAAAAATTAATAAAAAAATCTTGGAACTAACTGGATATGATGAATCTGACTTTATAGGGAAACTTTTTACAAGTTTATCTATGATTTCAATAAATGATTTGCCAAATCTTTCAGTCACATTCGCTGGCTATATGTCTAGTTTTACAAAATTAAATGAATTAGCTGAATTTGAAATTAATACTCGAAAGGGGGAAAAATTAATCATAGAACTGAAAGCTTCACCATTTATCAAGAATGGCAGGAAAACAGGCATAATTTTAATAATTAGAGACATTACTGAGCGCAACAAGCTTGGAAAATTAGAATCCGACGCTAAAGTTAATGAAGAATTGAATAAGATGAGAAATGATTTCCTTATGATGATAACCCACGAATTGAAGCAGCCATTAACCCCTATAATAGGTTATGCAGGGCTTCTAAAGAATGAAGAATTATCGCGCGTCTCCAGGGATTATGTTGATAAGATTATTTCAAGCTCGTACAAAATGAAGGACTTGGTTAACAGCATCCTTACACTGATAAAATTAGAAGCTGGAACACTGGAATTCCACTTCGAAAAATATGACTTATCACAAATTATTGTTGACTCATTAGCTGAGAAGACTTCGCTGATTTCATTGAAAAGAATAATTATCTCCAAAGAACTGGATAAAGTCGATGCGGTTTGCGACTATGAAAGGATTAAGGATACAGTAAATAATCTGATTGAAAACGCTGTAAAATTCTCAAAACCAAATTCTGAAATATATTTAAGATTATGGAAAGACAATAATAATGCTTATATAATAGTAAAAGACCACGGTGTAGGAATAAGGAAAGATGATATCCCTAAATTGTTTACTAAATTCTACCAGACTGAAGAAGGTAGAAAAGAAGGAGGAACAGGGATTGGTCTGGCAATAGTAAAAATGATAATAGACAAACACCATGGTAATGTAAGAGTAAGTAGTGAATATGGCAAAGGTTCAGAGTTCATAATCTCCCTGCCTTTGAAAGGTGCTGACTATGGCAAGTAATGAAATAATACATATAGATGATGATGAAGCTATAAGGGATTTGGTTGTTGCAGTATTAAAAACCGCGAATATTGAAATACTCAGTTTTCCCGATGCTGAAACTGCGCTCCAAAAAATAAAGAGCGGAGATGTGCGGTTGATAATCCTTGACATGAAACTGCATAACAAGTTTGAAGGCGAAGACGTGTTAAAATGGCTTTCCGGCGTTAAAAGCAGGATTAAAGTCATAATTTTGACGGCAAACCCTTCTGAGATTAGCAGTAAATTAAAATCCGAATATTCTTCATTAGTAAGTGAATGTGTTATGAAGCCTTTTGAGCCTAAACTTTTGATTAATGCGGTTAAAAAAGCAATTGGCAAATAATAACTTGATGGAAAATACTGCTATAATCAATAATAAAGTATTAAAAACGTTATATACTAATTCATAATATAAATGGCTGATTTAATATCTCTCATCTTCAATATTTCATGGATATTGTTAAGTGCGATAACATCAGTTTTTTCTTTCATACTCGCCAAAAAGTTTTGGAAAACAAAACAGAGAATATGCTTCCTGCTAATAGCAGTTTCAATGCTTCTTGACTTAATTGCCAATTTTTTCTGGGCTGGAAATTTCATCGTTTACGGAAGCGAGGACTTAATACCTTACCCCACATTCATGGATATATTATGGTTTACTTATTATACCCTGTTAGGTTTTGGAGTGTTGACTTACTGGGTTAGC
This sequence comes from Candidatus Tiddalikarchaeum anstoanum, assembly GCA_902385255.1. Classification (GTDB taxonomy): domain Archaea; phylum Nanobdellota; class Nanobdellia; order Tiddalikarchaeales; family Tiddalikarchaeaceae; genus Tiddalikarchaeum; species Tiddalikarchaeum anstoanum. The sequence goes on from CABMEV010000010.1 coordinate 74,391, forward strand.
ATATACAGGGAAATTTATGAAAACATCCCTGTTTTTTGGATTATGATGATTATAGCATTATCTGTTGCATCATGCTTTTTTGCGCCAGTGTTTTTCGGACCCAGTGCAGACATGATTACACAAATAGCTGATTCTTTATACATAGGTCTTCCTTTGTTTTCATCACTTAACTGCATACCTCTCCTTCTTTTTTTTAAAGAAGGCAGGTTGTCAAAACCATGGTTGTATATGGGAATTGCCTTAACCATTAACTTAGCAGCTGAAATTGTCTGGATTATTGAATCTGTTAATGATTTTGGTTCAATTTCTTCAAATATTTTGTACGCATTAGGTTATATTTTTATGATAACCTCTTATTGGAAACTTAATAAACTTAATATTTGAACGCTTTTTGATTACAAATAATTAAAAACTAATGCTTTGTTATAATCTGTATGGATATATACATGATTTATCCGGTTTTGCTTCTTATAACAATTATAACTCCTTTTGTAATAATCGGACTGGTTTTCAGGAACAAATCAAGGCTCGTAAAATTATTTATCCTGGTTCTTTTATGCTTATCAGGCTGGTCTTTTTTCACTTTTTTTGAAATATTGTCCCCAGTCTACAAACCGTTAATCTACGAGTTTAGCTTCATTTTCAGGACGGCGGTTTCGCCGCTTATGCTGGTATTTGTTTTGGAATTTACAGGAAGAACAAAACTGGTAAATAAGAAATTAATCATTGCATTATCACTCTTCTATGCAGCAGTCATAGTTTTATTATTAACCAACAATTATCACAAATTATTCTTGAATTCAATATCCTTAGTCAACCTGCCTTATGATACAGTAGTAACAGAATCTGTTAAAGGCCCGCTTTTTAATGCATACTTGGCGTATAATTATTCCCTTTTAATAATAGCCTGTTTTATACTATTAGATTTTATAGTGAATAAAAAAGGGTCGTACAAAGGGGGTTTAATCATCCTTTTAGGTTTATTGATGCCTTTTGCAGCAAACGTATTAACAAATATTTTTCCAGACATTTTTAATGTCAAACTTGATTTGACTGTGTTGTTTTTTATGGTAACTGAAATACTTTTCCTGGTTGCCGTTAGTTTTTTCAAGCTTATACCTCTTAGCCGCAACATGGTTTTTGATTTCATCGACGACTCGATTTTTATATTAAACGATGAAGATGTAGTTATTGATTTTAACAAGAATGCTAAAAGGATGATAGATGAGAAAATAATCAATTATAATTCAGATAAGATTACGGGCGTGAAGATTAACGACTTATTTGGTTCAATTAATTATAAGGGGGAAAACATCATTTTTTCCGCAAAACAAAAAAGTTATTTCATAGAACAGACACCAATATTTACCAATTCTGAAGTTATAGGTAAACTGCTACGCATCAAGGATATCACATATATGCAAAAAATTGAAAATTTGACAAAGGACAAGGAGATTAGTGATTTGAAGGATAAATTTGTTTTGTTGATGATTCATGACTTGAAGCAGCCATTAACCCCTATAATAGGTTTCTCTGAACTTTTAAAGGAGAGTGCGAATCCTAAACAGAAAGAGTATTCTGACAAGATATTATCCAATGCCTACAAACTAAAGGATATAACTGAGAAGGTTATAAATTCATTAAAATTCACGGCTGAGACATATGAAAAAACAGATGAGAAAAATTATCTTTCAGAAATAGTAGACGGTGTGCTGGATTCTTTAGAAACTAGCATAGCTTCGCATAAGGTGAAGATTTTAAAAAAAATTGACAAGATAATGATATCTTATGATTCAAGCGTATTTTCGAAAGTCTTGTCCAAAATACTTGAGGATTTAATAAGCGCCAGCCAAGCAGGTAATATTGTTGGTATAGAAAGTTCTGAAGACTCAAAAAACATTTATGTTAATATAAAATTTAAAATCAATAGCACTTTCATAAATGATTTGGAGTTTGAAATAATCAAGAGGAAATTGTCAGTTATAAATGTCATATTTGAATTAAAAGATAATGAAATGATAATAACACTCCCAAAATCGGGAAAAGCTTAAGAAAAATTTATTAAACATAGAGTACATTAAAACTGTTAAGAGATGTTTGAATATTGAAATTTCTTGTTGTAGATGATGAAGAAGATATACGCTTATTAATAACGACGTGGCTCAAAAGAAAAGGTTATGACTACATAACCGCAGTTAACGGTGATGACTGCATCACTAAATTAACAAAAGATATAGATATAATATTATTGGATATAATAATGCCAGGGCTTAAGGCTAAAGATGTGATTGACGGCATTAAAAAGAAGAATCCAAATGTGAGAGTAATATACTTAACAAGTGTGAAACCCTTCAATGTAACTCAGGAGCAGGAGAAAAAAGGCTTAGTTCCGGTAATAGAACCGCCAATTATAGGTTATATTGAGAAGCCGCTGGACGAGAAAACTTTCTTTTCAAGAATAGACGACGCGTTAAAGATGAAGAAGTTCTTGAAAAAATAAAATAATTTTATCTGAGGAATCCCTCTTTTTTCAATATTAATCTTCCTAATTCGTCAAGACTTGAATAATAACAGATATTATGAATGTCATCTTCGAAGTTAGACGGCAGTTTCTGGCTTATGCACCTTTCATCAATAAAGAGATGAATATTTCTCAATTTCTTATCCTTGAATGCACCATATTTCTGATGATATTTGATAAAAGAGAGTTCTATTAAACTGCCTGGCGAGAATCCGAGGCATATAATACACAACGCCTGCTTTGTCAACTCAGCGTTTAATTTATACCAGTCGCCGTCAATAGGCCTAGTTTCATACTTTTCGAAATTCTTCTTCAAGTGCTCATAACCATAATAAGTATCTTTGTCAGGGTAGTAACCGATTGGTTTCTTTTTCTTAATCTCGCCGAACTTTAATGCAATATCCGTATAAACACCATCGTCAGGAGCGACTATTATGTTGTCAAAGACTTTAGCCAGGAACTTTGCATAATCATAAACGAAATTTTGGTAATCCTCCTTTTTTATTCCGCCTAAATTCCACAATACTTGCCTGTCAGATAACCCTATCAAGACTGCATCCATAAAGTACTAACTAACATGCTCTATTTTTAAATAACCTATTTATCAACTAATCATATGATATTCGCAGATTTTCACATACACTCAAAATACAGCCGCGCAACAAGCAGCACCATGGACATCAAGCACTTATCAGAGTACGGTTCTATGAAGGGATTAAACGTTATAGGAACAGGAGATTTCACGCACCCAAAATGGAGAAGCGAGATAAAAAGAGACACTGAATACTTAGGCAAAGGAATTTACAAAAGCAGGTTCAATAATATGAGGTTTGTGCTCTCAAGCGAGATAGCAACAATATACTCCCAGGGCGATTCTGTCAGGAAGATACACCATATAATAATACTGCCTGACTTTGAAATAGTTGAACAATTCGTGGATAACTTAAGCAGGAAATTATTGGCATCAAATAAGAAAGCCAACTTCACAAGCGACGGGAGGCCAATAATAGGGATGAGCAGTTTGGAGCTTTGCGACACGCTGTTTTCAACTTATGATAAAGCACTCTTAATACCTGCTCATATATGGACTCCATGGTTCAGCCTGTTTGGAAGCGGAAGCGGATTTGACAAGATAGAAGACTGCTACGGCAAGTACACTAAGAATATTTTTGCATTAGAGACGGGACTGTCATCCGACCCATTGATGAACTGGAGACTGTCACAGATAGCGGATAAGACATTAATCAGCAACAGCGACTGCCACGGCCCGTTCGTTGACAGGATAGGACGGGAGTGCAACGTTTTTGATACAACGCTTGACGCTTTCAACTATGACTACTTATATGACGCATTAAAGAATAAGAAATTAGCATTCACTGTAGAGGTTGACCCAAGTTACGGCAAGTACCATTTCGACGGACATAGGAACTGCAACATCTGCTTTACGCCAAAAGAGAGCATACAACATAAGAATATCTGCCCGGTATGCAGGCGCAAGTTAACAATAGGAGTGCTTCACAGGGTTGAGGAACTCGCTGACAAACCTGAAGGTTACAAGCCTCTAAATGCAGTGCCTTTCCAGTACCACGTTCCGCTCATAGAAATAATAGCTGCACTGACTGGTAAAGGAATCGGAACCAAGGGAGTGAAGGAACAGTATTTTGAATTAATCAAAAAATACGGCAACGAGTTTAACATAATGTTCAACCTGTCTGTTAATGAGATAGAAAGTTCATTTACAGGGCTTGGGAAAATAATACAATCACTCAGGGATAAGACTATGAAGGTAACGCCAGGTTATGACGGCGTGTACGGAGTTCCAGGTATAGGAACTTTGAAAGATAAACCTTCTAAAACAGTTAAAACACCCCAAAAAAGCATTTTAGAATTCCAAAAGTAATGTTTTTAAACAGGTTTTTTCCTATATTTGAAAGATGACTTTAAGGGATATTTTGTACACAACATCCAATGAGATAACTAATATTAAAGATAATATTTCAGAATATTCTGCAACTTCTCAAAAATACACTGACTGCCTTGTTAATATGCAGAGAATAAATTACATATTAGATTTGGACAGGGGAAAGAAAGAAGGTTTATTGGATAAGTTTCACAGCCTAAACATTTCAAGGATTACACCTATTAAGGGAAGAGGATATCTTCAGAACATAATTGGCGAACTTGAGGAAGTTCAAACGGTTTTCGAGGAAGAAGTTCCGGAATTTAATGATACTTTAAATCGGATTATTTCATCATATCATAACAATGAGATAAGCGATGATAACGCATGTCTTATACTAATGACTAATTGGCTGGCTAATTCGAATTATAGAGATGATTTAGTATTGACTGAAATTATGGAATATATGAATCTTGCTAAGATTAATTCTGCAAGAACTGCAGTAGAGATGCTTGGAACTAACTCTTTCAATGAAGATTTGCAGGAAAAATTTAATTATTTTATTGAAAACTTAAGCAATACGCTCAGGGGAACTAAATTGACTTTTTTATATCCGGAACCGGAACTTAAAACAAGTCAAAAAATTAAGCCAAGCTCTATATTAAACGCACCTGTTAATACTACTTTTGAAAATTTAGAAATAAATTTTGACTTTATTAACGATGATGTTCCTGTTAAGAATTACAGAATAATGGAGAATGATAACTTAGTTGCAGAGATTAACCCTGCCGTAACAGCCATACTTCACGAAAATAATCATGCAAAAATCGTAAGCCTTACTAACTTATTGGATTTTATTATGCCAAGATTAAACTGAAAATCCCTGTTTTAATCTTTAATTTCTAATTTTTTTTCAGGAAATTTTTCTTTCAATGTATTAATTAGCGTATCTTCACTTATACCTGAAAGGTCAATTATTACTGTTTTTGACATATCTAAATTCATTAGCTGCATTAAATTTCTTATTAAATTATTTATTTTTTTAGTATATTCAGTTATTTCAGTATTAGTGAATATAAAGAGAGTTTTGCTGGAAAGGCGATTGATTCCGTGTCTTGTTTTAGCATAATTATGTTTTATTTCAAACCGTTCAATGCTTTCTTTTTTAATCTCGTATTTTCCGACTCTGTCTGAAACTATTATTCTGTTGTTTGTTATGTCATAGATTTCGTTATATCTGGCTTTATTTATTGCAAGCACGTCCAAAACTATAAGTAATAAAACACTTCCAAAAATAATATATTTCATAGTTATAACAACGCCGAGTGCGGCTTCAGGAGTTCCTTCAATATTTCCTGAAGCAAAACTAAAAATTGTTTTTAAAACAAGCCCCATTTCACTCAAGAAATTAGTATTGTTTGCTATGCTATTATTTTCATTTATTGCCTGGATTTTAGAGTCAAAATCCATTAATGAAAATACAGTCACAAGCACTGTCAATGCCGCAGTTAGAAAAATAATTAGAAATATATCAGGATATTTAGACCTTTTAATTATCATTTTCTTTATGCCTTTAATCCGTGCATGCTTGACAATCTCCAGATTGAGATTGTGACAAGCAAAAAGAATATTGTGAATATTGCACTATTCAGCATCTCGGGAAGTATTCCGCCAATGGTTAACAACCCGTGAGCTATGCCGGCTAAGCTTCCAAAAAGAAGTAGGGTAAATCCTTCACGCCAGCGCCTGATAATGCTGCGCTTTAAGCTTCTCTTGCTGATGGTGAGGATTATTATCCCGAATATTACTTCTAACACGTTATATATTAGCTTAAGATTGGTGAATGCCAGTGCGAGTATTATGACAATAAAAGCTATGTAGAAAATGTTATAGTTCATATCTTTAGTTAAAAAATCCAATTTTATAAATATTAGCTGTTTATTAAAAAAACAATGAATGGGCTTATATTATTAATAATAGTATTGAACATTTTTGGGATAATACTCGGGCTGGACGCCTATTATTACCAGCTGACAACTACGCCCTTCATGTTCTGGATTTTCGTTATAGACTGCCCTCTTGCAGCGATACTTTTTTTATTGTACCTGATGGGTTTGACTAATCCTTATTTTGAAGCCATAATGAGATGTTATGCCCTAAAATACGGAATCTGGACTATTATAGTAATATTCTCATCGTCCGAGTTCTTAAATTACTCTTTCACATGGGTGAACTTATTGCTGCACGCTGGTTTAATAATTGAATCCTTCACTTTTATGAAAAAAAGATTAGCAGCCAAGCATTTTATACCTGCGCTAATAATACTTTTAACGAATGATTTTTTGGACTACGTTATAGGCATCCATCCTCCAATTAACAACTCATTATTTTTCGAAACAGCATTTTTTACGGTATTCTTGTCAATATTTTCAGTTGCTGTGTTCGTATTGTTCTATAAAAATAATAAAAATATTAAGTTAGAATAAATTTTTTTTACTTCTTTTTTGGTGCAGTTTTCTTTTCTTCCTTAACCCAGCTTGGTGCGGTTTCACTGACTATTATCGCATTCTCCGGACAGTTAGCTTCGCAGGCATGGCATCCTATGCAGTCAGCAGGTCTTGCAATCTTTGGGTAATCTTTGTCAGAGACTTTGTCGAATACTGTTACTGGGCAAACGCTTACGCAGGTAAAATGTTTCTTGCACTTCTTGACATCTATATAAGGCCTTACTCCCATATTTAGTGTTCACACTCCTTATTTATGCAGGACTCCTCATCATTTATAAGTATTATCGGGCTGCCGCACTTTTTGCATTTCTTCTCTGTAAATTTCAATTCATCCTTCTGGTTTAACCCGTACAACTTTTTGCAGTTCGGGTAATTTGAGCATCCTACAAATCTCGAACCCCTGTTTGAGAACATGAGCCTTAATGCGTTTTTGCACTCAGGGCATTCGCCAACTATCCTGGTCTTGCAATTCTTCTCAAGGCAGCACTCGAATCCTTTTTTGCCTACTTTGACAATAGGCGAGCCGCACGTGCACGTCTTGTCTGAGAATTCGTAAACTCCCCTTGGCAGGCTGTAAATGCTTGTGCATTTCGGATAATTTGAGCACCCTACGAATTCCTGCCCGTTCTTCTTGCTGTACATTATTATAAGATTAGAGCCGCACTTTCTGCACTTTCCTACAACTTTTCCAACATTGCTCTGCTCTTTCCACATTTCTTCAAGCGCGGCGTTCAACTCTTTGCCTATTACTTCCTCATTATCCTTGAAGGTGTTGCTGATATCTATTATTATCTCCTCAGCCTGGGACATTACTTCTTCTTTTGTCTCCTTCTTGTCCTGAATCTTATCCATCAATTTTTCGAAATGCCTTGTTAAATCCTCGCTTATTATCTTTGGGCAGAACTTCTCCAATGTTCTTATCACTCCGATTCCTAGTTTCGTTACAGTTATGCTTTCGCCAGTAATGTATCCCCTATCCTCCAGCGTCTTTACAACATCCGCCCTTGTCGCCTTGGTTCCAATATCCCTTTTTTCCATCTCTGCAACTATACCTGCCTGAGTGTACCTGTTAGGAGGCAGTGTCTGTTTCTTTTCATCACTCACCTTATCAATTGATACAATCTCCCCTTCCTTAACGTCAGGGAGTTCGAACTCCTTAGTTAGAGCATACTTTCCGTAATATTTCATCCATCCCTTTTCAATAATTATGCTTCCGTTCGAGACGAAAACGTGGTCCTTCACGCTTATCTTGATGTTAGTATTATTTTTTATTGCATCCTCCGCGAAGCATGACAAGAATCGTCTTACTATCAGGTCGTACACGTTCTTGTCCTGTATAGTTAAGCCATGAGGCGCTTCGCCTGTCGGGTGTATTGCCGTATGGGCCTGGTCGTCTTTCTTGCCCTCGAAAGGTTTTAAGTATTTCTTGCCAAGGAGTTCGCTGCATTCTCTTTTGTAAAACTCCTGCTTTTTCAGATTCCCGATAATCTTGGCGTAGCCTATCTTCTCAGGGAGTTTTTGGGAGCTTGTTCTTGGATAACTTATGAGTGCTGAAGTGTAAAGTTTTTGCGCAATCTTCTGCGTATTGTAAGGGTTGTACTTGAACTGCTTGTACGCCTCAGTCTGGAGGTTCGTAAGGTTGAACGGTACTGGAGGATTTAATTTGACCTCTTTCTTGGTGACGCTTTTTACTGTTCCTGTCTTTTCATTCCTGCAGTCCTCTTCGATTTTTTTCGCAGCTTCGAAATCGAATATTTTGTCTTTCTCATGCTCCGCCAAGTACTCCTTGTTCCATATTATGCTTAAGTCCCAGTAATCCATGGGAATAAATTTTCCAATTTCGTCCTCTTTATCAGTCAGCATTTTCAGTGTCGGGCCCTGCACTCTTCCGGTGCTGAGCACCTTAAAGCCTCCGCCTCTTGCTTTCTTGAGGCATATCGTTAAAGCCCTTGTCAGGTTTATTCCATACATCCAGTCAAGGTGGTGTCTTGCAAGGCCTGCATTTATCATGCCCATGTCAATGTTTTCCCTTTTATTCTCGAAGCTTTGGAGAAGCTCCTCTTTTGTCAGGGTTGTGAAGTACATCCGTTCCGCCTCTTTCCTGTTGCAGATGAATCTTAATATGTTGTAAGCGATGACGCTGCCTTCTATATCCCAGTCAGTTGCTACTATGAATTTGTCTGCTTTCTTGGCCAATGCTTCCATATTCTTATAATATTTTTTTGTAAACAGTGCTTTCTTGTCAGCCTCGAAAGTTGGCACCCACTCATTCTCAAATATAGGGTAAGTCCAGCCTTTGCCGTTGACGTGCTTTAATACGAATAAGTGGCCGACTGCGGGCGAGACAATTATTCCCTCATTATTCTTCTTTAACTCGTAATACCTGACACCATCCTTCTTATGCTCTTTTAACGTTCCCGAATCGGCAAGTGCGGAAGCTATCTTCTCTGCAGCATCAGGTTTTTCAGCGATTATGAGTGTGGACATTGAAATAGTACATTTATTAACAACTATTTAAATTCTACCTTTTTTTTTACCCTGTTTAGTGGTGGAAAAGTTATTTAAGGTGAATATTTTTCTAAAATGAGTTATGCAAGAGGGTCTTGAAACATTAATACAATTGCTGCCGAAGGATTTTGACGGCAAAAAGTACAAGGTAAAAGACACATTATTTCGCAAAAGATTAGAGGTTAATATAGAAAGATATGAAAATGCTATTGCTGCGTTTTGGTATGATTGGTCAACGTTTAAAGAATCTTCAAAGAGTGATAAGATATTCTATGACAACGTAGGCAAGCGCGCTTCTGCCGAGTGGATTTGGGACCTTCCTAATAAGATTGCAGATTTCACAAGCACTTACACGTTTATGGTTAATACTAGATTCACTATTTCGAAACCAGAAGGCAATTTAAATTATTTCATAGTCAAGCCAGAGAATTCAGTGTACGAATCTCTTTTTGGAATATTCAAGATAGACCCTGTCGTTTTCTTATGCTTTGATGATAAAGACTTAAAAAGTATTCTTGAAAAAATAAAAATTCCAGAGAAAAAATTAGAACAAATTAATACAATGTATCAATAAAAAAATATTTACCAGCATATCCCATCATAGACTGCAGCTGCTGTTTTTATTTTCCTTCCCGCTATTACTATCTTACCTTTGTACAAATCTTCTTTTTTGAACTCGTCCCAGTCTGTTATTATCAAAACAGCATCGCTCTCATCCACTGCTTCTTTTGCGCTTTTTGCAAAATTTACTTTGCCATCGAATATTTTCTTTGCATTCTCCATCGCTTTCGGATCGTATGCGACTACTTTGGCGCCTAACTGCAGCAACTCGTTGATTATGGTTATGCTTGGAGATTCCCTCATATCATCAGTTCCTTTTTTGAAAGCAAGCCCCAATATGCAGATTTTTCTGCCTTTAGGGTTTATGTGGTTCTTTAACAGCGCGATTATCTTTGAAGGCTGTTTTCTATTGACTTCCATCACGCTTTTTAACAAAGTCATAGGCTCTCCTGTTTCTTCGCCTTTTTTAATTAATGCTTTGACATCTTTCGGGAAACAACTGCCCCCAAATCCGCACCCTGCATCCAAAAAGCTTCTGCATATTCGTTTATCCATGCCTACAGCATCCATGACATCATAGACGTCTATCCCTATTTTTTTGCATACGTTGCCTACTTCGTTTGCGAAGCTTATCTTTGTTGCAAGCAGGCTGTTGTTTGAGTATTTTATCATCTCTGCAGTTGTGGGATTCGTTACGAATATCTTTTGAGGAAAACCTTTGTATAATAATCTCATCTTCTCCTCAGTTTTTGAGTCAATGACGCCGAGAACCACCCTGTCCCCTTCGAGGAAGTCCTTGATTGCAGTCCCCTCCTTTAAGAATTCAGGATTCATAGAGAGCCCGAAAGCTTTGCCGCTTTTGTCAAGTATCGGCTTCACTATATTCATGGTTGTTCCAGGAACCACGGTGCTCTTTACAACAACCACTTTATAATCATTCAAGTTCTCGCTTATCGTTTTTGCAGCGCTCTTGATATAATCAAGATTGATGCTTCCGTCATCGCTGCTGGGAGTGCCGACGCATATGAATACTATTTCGCTTTTTGTTATTCCTTCCTTGGAATTAGTTGTAGCTTTCAACGAGCTTTTCTTAATCATGCTCTGCAATAATTCCTTCATGCCTTCCTCGTATATTGGAGGTTCTCCGCTGTTAATCATGTCTACTTTTTTATTGTCAATGTCAATGCAGGTCACAACATGGCCCATCTTTGCAAAACAAACGCTTGTTGTTAATCCAACATAACCGCTTCCAACTACTGCGATTTTCATAATGAAATAGAATGAATGCCTTTAAGTTTTATAAATATTTTTTTTACAGCGTCGTAATTATAGGCTTGTCTTTTACAAGTATTGTATGCTCAAACTGGCTTACTACTCCGTTCATCTCTTCCTTAAGAAGAGGGTAAGACCTGAGTGCACCATTGTTTTTCAGCTCCTTCAGTCCTAACTTAACATCTACTTGGCTGAATTTTTTATATAATGCCCTTTCGGCAAAAGGAAGAGTATTAAAGTTTTCTTTGATGAATGTTAAGATTTTTTTGCCGCTTTCAGTCCTTACTGGTTTTACGCTGACTAATGCATGTATCTTTTCCATACTGCTGTTTATTACATAGCCTTTTCCCGTAGTGGCAAAGGGTTCTACTGCAATCATGTCGCCGTCTTTCAAAGTGTTCTTGTTGCCGTTGTCAAAGTTAGGTATGAACAGCCCCGAGTGAAGGTCATATTTTCCAACACCATGGCCCCCAAGATTAGTTATCGGATTGAATCCAAAAGACCTTATAGTATCATTAATAACTCTGCCAACCTGGCACAGTTTGACCCCTGGCTTTATCACTTTCATCGCTTCCCAGAAAGCCTTCTCGCTAGCTTTTATCAATTCCTTATACACAGCAGTCCCAATCTCTACAGTGAATGCGGTATCTCCTACGTAGCCGTTTATCTGAGCCCCCAAGTCCAGCTTGACAACCTGGCCCTTCTGGAATACTTTATCATCTTTGAAATTAGGCGTATCATGGGCTGCGAACTCGTTAAAGCTGATATTCAGCGGAAACGCTAATTTTCCCCCAAATTCCACTATTTTAGCCTCAACATCTTCCGCGAAATCATAAATGTTTAATCCCTCTTTTATTATACTTTTGGCATATTCCCTGGCTTTTCCTGTTATTCTACCTGCTTCTATGAAATCATCCATATTAATACACAAAAACGTGTTAGTATAAAAATTTTTAAACTATCATACTTTTAGTGGATGAACTATGGCAAAAAGAAAACATGCTAAATTAAAGCCTGAAAAGAAGGAACCTGAAAAGAAAAAAATAGTAGAAGACGGTGCCAATTTGGAAAACCTAATACCTATAGACTGGAAAATACCAGTTTCTTTCTTAGCTGGTGTTGTGTTAACAATACTTTACTTTACACTATTCACGGGCACTTCAGGAACATCAAATACTAATACGGGCGGGAATACACTGCCTGGAAATACAGTACTATCTGATGCGCATGTTAACCTTATAGTGTTGACAGATAATGCGTGTACAGTTTGTGATTACAGCTGGATACCAATCAGAGTTAGAATGGACTATTCAAATGTAACGATAAGTTATGTTGATGTAAGTTCAACGCAGGGACAAAGTTACGTTAGCTCTCTTGGGATAACCAGTGTTCCAACAGCATTCTTTGACAGCTCAGTTGTGAACGCAGCAAACTTTTCAACTTATACACAGAATAATTGGTTAATACCATCAGGAACGTATTACTTACTGAACATACAGGGAGAGAAGGATTTAACAAGAACGCCTTCAGCAACTCCAAAAATAGACTTGTTCGTAATGAGCCATTGCCCTTATGGAACAGCAGCAGAGACAACTATGAATAATATGTTAAATACAGTATCAGGATTTGACTTTAATGTACACTTCATAGGAACAGTGTATAATGAGAGCGACGTACCTGCTAACGTGCTTTCAAACCTTGACCAGTACGGATTGATAAGAAAGAACGACTCAAAATATTATTCAACACTGCATGGTACAACTGAACTCGACGGAGACATAGCTCAACTTTGCGCAATGAAATACTATCCTGCAACTTGGTGGAACTTCACACTCGCATACAATACAGCTAATTTCAACTTAGCAAGCGCGATAGCAACACTTGGTTACAATTCATCATTAATAATGAATTGTGTTAACTCACCTGAAGGATGGAACTTATTCGCAGAAGATGTGCAAATAGCTGAAGAGTTAGGTATCAGTTCAAGCCCAACTTACATGTTTGACAACACCATAAGACCGCAGCAATCAATACAAACTTATGGACCAGCAGGAGTACTATGTACGCTGCACTCAACATTAAACGGTTGTGCTAATATAGACCAGATACAGACAGCAACAGCAACTGGAAGCTGCTAAAACAGCCTCTATTTTTTATTTTTTTTTATGAGTTTAAACATAATTTTCAGCTTTATTTCAGAATTAAACGTTATAAAATATACTATATCAAAGACTGACAGGTACATCAAACTTGGTTATAAATATTCTTTGCCAAAAGATGTGGCTGAATTTTCAAGCATTACGGATATATCAAAATCATTAAAAAATGAGTATAATGAAGCTGAGTATGAAAATGTAAAAAAAAGCCTTGAAAGCGACTATTCCAAAATAGAACACAAATTTATCGAGTCATTAACCAAAGTATTCGGTGATAAAATCCCTCGTGATTTTGATGTCGTGTTAACAAAGTATGGCGTCGTCGGCGCTTTCAATCCCCCGAACAAGGTTACTATAAACTTTACAAATACCTGCCATTCGCCTATCAATATATTAGTGCATGAGATCCTTCACTTAATCATTGAGCCTTTTGTCATAATGTATAATATAAATCAGATGAGGAAAGAGCGCACAGTTGATTTATTATTAAACAGCGGCGAGTTTAACATGTTGGGGTTTAACAGCTGGCAGAGTAATTATAACGGCGCTGAAAAAGTTGTTGATGAACTGTTCAAAAACGATTTTTTTGCGTCGCCTGAACAATTTTTTAAAAAATTAAGCAAAATAAAATAAAAAGAAGCCTGGAGTTTTTTTTATTCTGTCTCTCCGAGGAGTTTTGGTATTATCTGCTTCTTCCTGCTCATGACGCCTTTCATGTACACGCTTCCGTCTTTAAGTTTGACATTGAATGTCTTCTCGAACAAATCGGTTTTTCCCATTGCGTAAACCTGGCTGGACTCTTCATTTAAGTCTGTAATCATGGCGATGAATATGTCATACTTCTTTTCCTTGATGAATTTTGCAATATCATCCTTCATTGCTTTGTCATTCTTTTTCATGAACTCCTTCAAGTCCATGAGTTTGAACTGGGAAACACCCATCTTTAAATTATTAGGGGCAGGTATGTCATAATCCTTCAAGTCTTCGGTTATTATTTCCCTCATATTCTTCTTGTCGAACTTGCTCTTTATCTTGAACATCTCGGTTCCTATCTTTTGAATATCTAATCCGCTTGTCTTTGCCAGCTCGTCGCCGATGTCCTTATCAAGTTTTGTCGTCGCAGGCGACTTAAACATATCAGTGTCGCTTATTATTCCAGTAAGTATCAGGCTTGCAATATTCTTCGGAATCTGCACGTTATGACTCTTAAAATATGTGGCAATAATAGTTGATGTCGCGCCAACAGGTTCAGAGTGGTAATGTATGGGCTTATTTGTCCTAATGTCGCTGATGTTATGATGGTCTATCACTTCAACAAGGTCTGCTTTGTCAAAATCAGGCACCATTTGCGCGATACAGCAGTGGTCAACAAGTGCTACGTGTTTCTGCGCCAGACTGTTTAACACTTGCGGTGTTGCGAACCCGAACCTTTTAAGAATGAATTCAGTTTCGTCGTCTACTTTTCCGGATACTGCAGGAGTCCATTCTTTTTCGCCAATCTTTTCCTTGAAAAAAGCAAGTGCTATAGAACTCGCAACACTATCCAAATCAGGGTTTTTATGTCCAATAACGTATGTTACCATAGTAGAACTGTAAGTAAAAAAGATTTAAAAAAACTTTTGGATTAATATAAATATACAAAAATGAATGCTGACAAGGAGAAGCTGTTAAAATATTGGAAGAAAGACAAGATAGTGAAAGATGCAAAAATCTTGAAAGCCCTAACTGATGTTAAAAGGGAGGAGTTCATACCTGATTATCAGAAAAAATTCGCTTACGATGACATACCTCTTCACATAGGAGAAGGGCAGACTATTTCCCAGCCGACGACAGTTGCGATAATGACTCAGGCATTAAGCCCAAAATTAGGCGAGAAGATATTAGAGGTAGGTACTGGGAGCGGCTACCAGTCTGCAATATTATCAAAAATTATAGGCCCTAAAGGAAAAATAATCACAATCGAGTATTTGAAGGAGCTTTACTTATTTGCAAAAAAAAACCTTAAAGATTTCAAAAACGTATCAGTCCTGCACGGCGACGGAAGCAAGGGTTATCCGAAAGAGGCGCCGTTTGACAAGATAATAGTCACTGCAGCGGCAAGTTCCATTCCAAAACAATTATTAGGTCAGTTGAAAACAGGGGGCGTTCTCGTAATACCTGTCGGGGATTTCATACAAGAGATGCAGAAGATAACAAAAACTAAAGAAGGACTGAAGAAGGAGAAACTTGGAGAGTTCAGGTTTGTGCCATTAGTCCTTGAAGATGATGGAAAGTAGGAAATAGATTGGAATCCCTATAATGAAAACAATCAGTATTAACAATAATATTCTTATGGTGTTAGAGTCAAGCCCGGTAATCTTGCTGACCCTGTCTGAAATCCTAAGAAGCTCATCAGTGGTCTCGACATCCCTTTTTATTTTCAGAACTGTTGGTTTAACCTGTTTGACTAATTTTTTCTTCTTTAATATTTTTACCTTGGATTGTCTGCTTATTGTTTTCTTTGAAGGAACTTTCTCCACAGGTTCAGCGATTTCATCAGCCATATTAAAAACTAATTACGCCCTTATTTAAAAAATCCGCTACATTACAGGAATACTTATAAATGATTAAAAATTCCTATATTGTTATGAGTCTTTTCAATGATATACTTGCTGCTGACCAGACCTTATTCAAGGATGATACCATCCTCGATTTCGATTATATTCCTACAATAGTTTCAGGAAGGGATGATGAGATTAAAGGCATAGTTGAAAGCGTGAAGCCGTTATTCTTCGACAAGGCTCCTACAAACCTTTTCATAACAGGGCTTCCCGGTATTGGAAAAACGTTAGCGTTAAAGTTCGTATTCAATGACTTAAAGCAGACAAGCAGTGATATCATCCCTTGTTATATTAACTGCTGGAAGAATTCAACGTATCACAGCGTTTTCGTGGAATTGTCAAAATTTTTCGGAGTGCCATACCCAAGCAAGGGTGTAAGCACTGACGAGATTATCAGGGGAATCACCAAGAAGATAGAGAACAAGAAAGGGATAGTTGTAGCATTTGATGAGATAGACAAGGCGCGCACAATGGATTTCTTATACCCTTTGATAGACGGCTTTGGAAGAAAGATATGCCTCCTACTAGTATCCAATTATAATAATTTCCTTTCAAAAGTTGATTCAAGATTGTTGTCAAGATTGAACATTGAGAACTTGGATTTCAAGCCTTACAACAGGCCGCAGTTTGAAAACATACTGAAAGAGAGAGTGGACTACGCTTTTTATCCTAACGTTTTCGAGAAGGATGCGTTTAACACTGTTGTTGACAAGGCATGCACCAAGAAAGATGTAAGACTTGGGATATCACTTTTATTGAAGAGCGGCAGACGCGCAGAGAGCGAATCATCCAAGAAAGTGAAGAAGGAGCATGTTGATTTCGCAATCAAGAATATTGAAGAGTCGCTCCAGAAAGACAGGATGAAAGACTTAGAGGACCATGAGAAGAAAATCTTGGACTTGTTGAAAGGCGAGAACGGCATAATAACAGGCGACTTGTATGACAAGTTTGTAAAGACAGGCGAGAATATAAGCATGAGGACTTTCAGAAAGTATCTAAATCAGCTTGAACGCTCAGAATTCATAAACACTGAGGATACCGGTGCAGGATTTCGCGGAAAGAGCAGGAAGATTTACCTGAAAAACTATGGTAGTTGAAAGTTTCATATCAGCAGATGATGCAAGAAAGAACCCGTGGTACTTATTCTTTCTAGGGATGGTTTACGCAAGCATGGGAATACTGCTTGCCATGATAATATTCCCGAACCAGGCCAGCTTGACAGCCGTATTCCTGACAACGCTTGCGACAGCGCCATTATTTGTGTCATTGCTGAAATCTGAAGAGGTAATACAGATAGAACTCATAGAGCAGAGAAAACCATTATTGTTAAAACAGATAGATATTATCAGCGTATTCTTCTTCTTATTCCTCGGATTCACATTGGCATTCTCATTCTGGTTCACGTTCCTGCCTGACACAATGGTGGAATCTGTTTTTAACACGCAGGTTGCAGAATTGACTAATATTCAGGGCTTGACAACAGGCAACTTGTTCAACGAAGGCATTTTCACGCTGATACTGCAGAACAACCTCAGGGTTTTATTATTCATAATAATAATATCATTCATATACGGTGCAGGTTCGATACTGATACTTGCTTGGAATGCAAGCGTACTCGGCTCAGCTGTTGGATTATTCATCAAAGAACAGGTTGGCTCGTTAATGGGCACCGACTACTTGAACAATCTCGCACTTTACTTCTCATCCCTCCCTGCAGGTCTTGGCCAGTACATGGTCCACGGCAGCTTCGAAATGGGTGCTTATTTCATAGGAAGCTTCGTTGGCGGCATAATCAGCGCAGCAGTCGTAAGAAAACAGTTTATAAATATTAATTTCTTAAAGTTTTTAAAAAACGTAACAGTTTTAATAACAATCGCTTTATTACTTTTAGTAATCGCGGCGTATATAGAAGTGAGTTTATAAAAATGAAGAATAAGAAGGAATCTAAAAAAGCAGATGATGAAGAGGAGTTAGAATTAGACTTTGACTCAGTCTTTGAGTATGTGAAGACGCACAAGTTTGTAATCACGATTATAGGCATAATATTGGCACTCGGTGTCACTTGGATTGTAAGAACGCAGGATATACCGAATTTTGTAGGCGGAATACTTCCAGACCTTGACACTTACGTATTCCTAAGATACGCTAATGATATTATAACAAAAGGCGCGATACCGCTCAATGATACGATGCGTTACTACCCTACAGGTTTTGACACTACTAGTGAATTAATGACTCCTTCTTATGCAATTGCGGCAATTTACCGCATACTTAATTTGTTCACTAATGTGAGCGTCAATGATGCTGCAATACTATTTCCTGTCATTACAACCTGCATCGGCATGATATTCTTCTTTTTAATAGCGCACGATGCTTTTGGAAACGCTGTCGCCGTAATATCATCACTGCTACTTGCAGTAAGCCAGGGATTTCTTTACAGGACCAGCGCCGGAGTCCCGGAGAAAGAGCCTATAGCAATAATGTTCTTATTTCCAATGATATATTTCATACTTAAGGCAATCAGGAATACCGACCTCAAAAAGAAAATAATATACTCTTTGCTTTGCGGAGTTTGTATAATCGGTTCTGCAGCGTCATGGGGAGGTTCAAACTTCACGTTCATACCTTTGGAGATAACGCTATTCTTGCTTGTGATGTTCGGAGTCTCAACGAGAAAAGACTCAATAGTCTACTTCATACTTGTGTTGTCCATATTAGGCATTACTTTAGTCTCAGGACGCTATGGAGTATTCCTTGACATCTTCAAGAATTATATGTTCATACTCTTTGTCCCAGCACTATTCCTCAACTTATTCGTGCACGAATTATACCCTAAGTTAAACAGTTTTGTTTCAAAGTACAAGCCTTCCTTCCTGTCAGAACAGTTCTACTCAGTTCTTCTTGGAATATTTATCCTGTTCATTTTAACACTAATATATCCAGGTATTAGTTATTACTCTTACCTCTTCAAATTCGCATTTGAACGAATCAATAATCCATTTGGCTCCGACCCGTTCGCATTAAGCGTCAGTGAGAACCAAGCGCCTTATTTTTATGACCCAAGCAGCCACGTCGACTGGTGGTCGCCTTTAAACTATACTTTTTTCACAATGTTGCTCGGCTCATTTCTGTTATTCTACGAATTATTGAAAGAGTTTAAGCATTCACGATTAATACTGACCATTACTTATGTCGCGTCAATAGTATTATTCATATTTGCGCGCTTTAGCAGCGACTCGAAATATGCATGGATTAACAATATAATGGACCAGCCATTCCTGGGACTGCAGCTTCACCACTGGGTGCTGTTTTCATTCTTCGCCTATTTTGCATTCTTCACATTCAAGAATAACAAGAGAGTTGAAGCATTCAAAAAATTCAGGCCAGAATACTTATTCCTGTTCTTATGGTTCCTCCTTTCAGCAATAGGTGCAAGCGGAGGAGTAAGATTAATATTCGCAGTGTGCCCTCCGGCAATGATACTGTCAGGATACTTTTTCAGGAAGCTCTTTGACATAATAAACAGGTTCGTCGAATCTAAGACGCTTGCATCATCAGCGTATGTCCTGGCAATAATACTTATTGGGTATAACCTTTTCGTATCAATTAATCTTAACAAGAACATTTATCCAAGTTTCACATCAGAATGGAATGATGCAATGAACTGGGTGAAGTTAAACACACCTATTGACAGCGTCTTTGCTCACTGGTGGGATTATGGCTACTGGGTTCAGACAATGGGTGACAGGGCTACAAACCTCGACGGTGGAAACTTCTTCGTAGACCGAGACCACTTAATGGGCAGGTACTTATTCGCATCAAGGGTGTTTAATAACGGGACTTATAATATGAGCGAGCCGGCAACAGCGCTTGTCAGGAACTTTGGAAGCCCTGAGTATTTCTTAATAATAGATGATGATGTGTTAAAGTACGTCCAGATGGGAAGGATTGGAAAAAGACCAATGTATTACACAGTAGGAATACCTGACCAGACAATGACCAACGACGTAAGGTTCAACATAGCTAACGCTTCAACTTACCCTTCAATTGCAGTCTATAAATCAATTTATGGCGCTTTCCCTGTGCAGGAAGACTTCAAGTATAATAATTTCCTTTACAAGGCAGGGCAGACTTACATAGTGAACATATTATTCCCTTACAACGAAACTGACGTGTCTCCGAAAGCTTATGCTGCCGTATACAACTCTTATGCTGACAGTGCAAATGTCAAACTAGTACCTTTCAACTGTTACTGCACGTACGGCGAACAATGCTATTACTATAGGAATGACGGATTGCCTGAATGCACTTACTTGGTGAGCGATGGTGTAGTATTAATACCTCAGAATGCAAGCAATAACTTGTTCACACAATTATACCTGCTCAATGCTACAGTTCCAGGATTCGAAATAGCATATGATAATGACAGGCTGTTAAACATTCAGGGAATGGTCAGTCAAAGCCTTACAGACATTAAGATTTACAAAATAAATTATACAGCACTCGACCCGTTCGTGTTAGACTCAGTGCCTAATTACTGGACTACAACAGGCGGAGTATTCTGGTAAAAAAACATGATAGTTTCGCTTATAACACTGACTGTAAGTTTCTTAGTGACTTACTTTATCACACCTCTTTTCATAAACTATTTTAACAGTATTGGGCTCGTAAACAGCGACGTTCATAAAAAAACAAAGACAATAGTTGCAAACAGCGGGGGAATACCTGTAATCTCAGGGATAGTAATGGGCCTGTTTACTTACATAGCATTAAAGACGTTCATTTACAAGGATGCAACAAGCCTTATAGAATTATTCAGCGCCATAACAAGCATATTAATAATAACATTCTCAGGATTCCTTGACGACTTAAACAGCAAACCCCAAAAATACGAAGGGTTCACTTACAAATCAGGCCTAAAACAATGGCAGAAACCTTTGTTTACACTGCCAGCAGTAATACCTTTAATGGTGATTAATGCAGGAGAAACTACAATGAGCCTGCCTTTGCTAGGACTTGTGAATTTCGGATTATTATACCCCTTAGTGCTCATCCCACTTGGCATAGTCGGATGCGCTAATATGGTAAACCTCCTTGGAGGATTTAACGGCTCGGAAGCAGGTATGGGCATAATATACACATTAAGCCTTGGTCTTTACGCATTATATGCGCATCAGAATATTGCTGCAATAATCTTATTGTCTACAACAGTGAGCCTCATCGCATTTTTGAATTTTAACTTTGCACCGGCAAGAATATTATCAGGCGACAGTTTAACGTATGCTTTGGGAGGAATAGTTGCAGTGTGCGCAATACTTGGCAACATGGAGAAATTTGCACTTGTAACAATGAGCTTGTTTATAATAGAATGGATACTGAAACTACGATCCTTACATGACTTGAAACACTTCGCGACGAGCTTGGGGCACCTTGATAAGAAAACAATGCTGATAACATCAAAATATGACAAAGTGTACTCCTTAACTCATATAGCCATGGGAAAGAATGGTTCAACAGAGAAAGTAATTGCAGTCAAACTTGTCGCGCTGCAGATACTTGTTGCAGTAATTCCATGGATACTTTTTGTCAAAATAGTATAATTTTTTTTATTTTGTAGTCTCAACTCTCTGCCAAACCTGTTTGAAACTCTTTTTTACCAGCCTGTCGTAAAATGTTAAAATCCATAAGTAAAGTCTTATCGGGAATAATAACAAACTCCATACTAATTCAATGGGGTTCTTTGCGTAACTTAATGCGTAACTTGGGCCTTTTATTATTTCATTTTTCAGGCTTCGCATTTTGACATCTTGTCTGAAATAATTATTTATCTGATGGTATCCTCCTGCACTCCTTCTTTTCTGCTTAATCCAATCTGACAAAGTTGTCGGGTATTTTACGAAAACTTCAGCCTTTGGCGAGTAAGCAGTATCGTAGCCTTTGCTCCAAACATAATGGCTGATATATGCATCTTCGCTTAACAGGTTTGGAGGAAGCTCTTTTACTATCCCTTTTCTTAATCCCAACAAGTAGCCGCTGCAGTCGATGAATAATTTTTTGCTGCTCCTCTTTAATCTTTCATTATGCGCAGCTTCAACTAATAAATGCGACCAGTAGCCTAGCATATTATTCTTAGGGTTAATGCTGACTACTCTTCCGCTTGCGCAGCCGACGTCGCGGTTTTTGAAAGCGTCAATCATGTAATTAATGCTGTTTTTGCCAAGGTAAGTGTCGCCATCGCATAATATCATAACTTCACCTTTAGCTTGTTCAAAACCCAGGTTTAAGGCTGCAAATTTTCCAATACCTTTATCCTTGAAAATCCTCGCCTTTTTGTAAGACTCTTTTGCAGACATAAGCGTCTCCTTGTCAGGTGCGATAACTAAAACTTCAAAAGGTTCGCTTATTTTTTGAGAAGTAATCGATTTTAAGCACTTATTTATCGTTTTTTCCTCTTTATATGCGGTAACTATTATTGAAATCATAACGTTTTAAATTGTTAGTATATTTTAAAATCTTATGAAAAAGGCCGAAAAAGTTAGCAAGCATAAAAAATTCAAGTTTGACACAAGAATATTCGCAGTAATAGGAATATTAATTTTTTTATATATCATTTCAAAATCTAACCTGGCATACTTATTCTCCGTCCTTGCAAACCTTGATTATAGATTTGTAATCTTGTCATTTTTAATCACAATATTAACAATAGTGTTAAAGAGCGTGAAGTGGAAATTATTAATAACTGAGGCAAAGTTTGATTATTCTATTGCCCGTTCAATCATTGTTTGGGTTATAAGTTTCGCTTACGGTTTTATTACTCCCGGAAGGGCAGGTGACTTCATAAGGGTCTTCTACTTAAAGCAGGATGCTGATATTCCAAAAAGAAAAGGATTCATTATATGCTTATTAGACAGGTTAGTTGACCTGGCAAGCCTGGCGATTATAACGCTGGTGCTTTATTCAGCATCAATAAACATACCATTCCAGCTAATAATGATAATAATATTATTTTCTTTAGTGTCAGTACTCCTTGCAGTAATACTCGACAAACTGGTTAAGTACTCCCATGAAAGAATCAAATCTTTATACTATCTTTCTAAGGATTTCGTAATTGAGGTATTTAAGATGTACAGTCCAAAACAAGTGTTTTTCCCTTTCTCAATAAGTATTACAAGCTGGTTTTTCAGCTTCCTGCAGAGTTTCCTGATACTGCTTGCGATGGGAAAAACAGTTCCTTTCCTCATCTTTAGCACTGCAACATCCACGGCAATACTAGTAAGCCTTCTCCCAATAAGCATAGGAGGTCTTGGAACTACAGAGGCAACCCTTTATTTCTTTCTGTCATCTTATTTAAGCATGGAAGAGGTTATTGCATTAGCATTTGTCTCAAATGTTGTAGGATTATGGATACCTGCCCTTATTGGTTTTGTGCTTAATGGTTTTAAAAAATTAGAAGGTGAAAAATTAAAATGATCAGCGTAGTCGTGCCGACTTATAATGAGAAAGAGAGCGTCAGCGAATTCTTAAGAGTGTTAAAGCAGAATTTGAAAACAGAATTTAATGTTATCATGATAGATGACTCTAATGATAATACTGCAAAAGTTGCAGAAACATCATGCAAACAATTAGGTATTAAATCAGTAATCATCCACAGGAGAGGAAAGAAAGGCAAAGGAAGCGCAGTAGCCGACGGGCTTAAACTCGCAAAAGGAGACACTATAGTAATAATTGATGCAGACTTGGAATACCACCCGCGCTATATAACTCCCATGATAAAAAAGTTATCAGACTGCGACGTAGTCACCGCTGTAAGGATAAGGCGTGATGTATGGTACAGGCAGATACTTGGTGCATTATTCAAATTCGCAGTAAGATTGATGTTTGGAATACCTTTCGAAACCCAGTCAGGATTGAAAGTTATGAAAAGAAGCGCTGTTAAAAACATAGAAATTGAAAGCATAGGATGGTCATGGGATGTAGAATTCATCAAAAAATTAATGAATAATAAAGCAGTGATTTGCACGCACACAATCCCTTACACAACAAGGGAGTTTGGAAGCAGCAAGATTAATTTTTTTACGCCAATTCAGATGCTTTTAGATTTGATTGTTCTCAGGTTTAAGTTATAACCTTCAACTATGCCTTTTATTTCAGTAAGGTAATAAATATTCATGTATATTACTGACCTAATTATTGACATTATTAATTCGCGCAGCAGATAAAAAAACAATCTCACTGCATTATTCTTATACAAGTGCTTGAAGAAGAAATAACTCGTATTCCTGTGATACCAGTATGCCCAATCCTTTTTCCTTGAAGGATCTATGTTGCCCCCTATGCTGGAAGCATTATGAAAAACCCTGGCTTTCGGCTCGAACACAACATCGAATCCGGATTCAAAAACCCTGTACACGAATTCAGTCTCGTCCCTGTAATGGCCTTCCATCTTCTCATCCATCAACCCTATCTTTTTGATTACGCTTCTTCTGATGCTGAAATTGGAGCCGTGAAGGTGTTCAACAATAATCTTATTTTTATAATCCGGGGAAAAATTGGATATTATCTCGCCTGACCAAGTTATAGAGCCAGGCTTGTTAAAAGCAAAAAATAATCTGTGAAGAAGTGATATTTTTTCTTTAATCTCGCTTCCGCCTGCTGCGCCAACATTAACATCACAATAATCCCTCATTATATACTTGAAATAATCCTTTTGTATTTCCGTATCGTCGTCGAAGAAGAATAATATTTCACCACGTGCTTTCTTTATCCCTAAATTCCTAGCTTTAACGCTTCCAACAGCGCTCTCTGTTTTAATCTCAACAATGTTAAGCTTGGAATCCCTGCAGACACGGCTTGTCTCATCCCTTAATTTTTTATCATTATTATTGTTTATTACAACTACTTCAAAAGGCTTAATAGGGTTCAGGTCTAAAACTTCTATTGATTTTATGCATTTTTCGAATATTTTAGGCCTGCCGAAAGTTGGTATTATAATTGAAACTTTCATTTTTTTAACAGCTCCGCGTATAATTTTTTATGTTCCTCGTAAACTTTAACCCAGCTGAATTTTTTAACCCATACTAATCCTTTCCTAGATAAATCTTCCCGCAATTTTTTATTATTATATAATTTCATAATTTTTTCAATAAAATCCTTAATATCACCCTGTTTGAAATACTGGCATACTTCTCCGCCAGCCTCCTTTATTGCCGGCTGGTCGCTTGCCAAAACAGGCACCCCGCATGCCATACCTTCAAGTACTACAAGTCCGAAACCTTCAGACATCATGGTAGGGAAAACAACAAGGTCGCTCTCTCCAATCAGTCTTGGAAGCTCCTTTTCAGGTATATTAATATAATACTTTATACCATCTCCTTTTTCTAAATTATTATAATACTCCTCGTCGCTGACATATCCTATAATTCTTAATTCGCACATTTTTTGAACATTTTTAGGCAGCGTATTAAACGCTTTGATTAAGAAGTCCTGTCCTTTTTCAGGGCTTATCCTTGATACGTGGCTGATTATGAATTTATTATGCTTACTTCTTGCATAGGGCTTGAATTTTTCCAAGTCAACGCCGTTTGGTATTACTTTTATTTTCTCCTTCTTAACTCCCATTTTTACCAAGTCATTCATTGTTCCGTTGCTTACAGTTATCACCTTATCTGCACGGTTAGCCTGCCAGACAAGCACTCTCCCAAGAAATTTATTGATTAACGTTTGCTTTCTGATGTTCGGGTCTATGAAGTGGCCCACATGGTGTATTGTAAGTACGAATGGCGTTTTAGACAATCTTATACACTCTATGTTATTTGCATGCACCAAGTCACACTTGTTGAATAAGTTTCTCAAGCTCATATTCCAAGTGTAGTAAATGTACCGAATCAGCGCATTCTTTGTCTTTAAATGCTTGAATACCGAGCTGTCTTTTGGAAAAACGTCATTATTAGTGTATCCGCTGATTATTCTGATTTTGAACTCCTTCTCAGCTTTTTTATATAATTCATAGAATACTTTTTCGCATCCTCCCTTGCAGTCCGGATAAAAATTCCTGGAGACAAAATTTAGAACTTTCATTTTTAAACTTCAGCAGCTCCTAATATCATATACTTTTGTCATTTCATAATTTTTAACAGATATGGAATTATAAGGGCATCTGGCTAGACTATTATTTATGCTGCTAACACATTCGCCGCTTCCTATCACATGCGTAATGCTTGAATTTTTTAAAATTTCAAAACTGGGGCAGGTATTAGTTCCCAGCATTAATTTAGCTATTCCAGCGTTGATGTAGTTAACATTATTGTTAACATAGAATCCGATTAGGCCTGTAGTGCCGACCGGGTCGTATACGTTTACACCGTTTAATGAGTTTAAGTATTCGCCAACGATTCTTGAGTCAAAATTGCGAAGGTTATGGCCATCTTGGCATTCCTGGCTCGTGCATAATACGTTTTTTGCAAGCCCCATATTCGGGAAATAATATGCTGTCAATGCTAGGTCTGAGATTATTATCACTAATGAGATTATAAGCCAAAATTTGGATGCGTATTTTATTTTATTATTATCCGAGAAAACTCTTCCTGCAATTATGAAAAAAAGCATGGAGTACTGTATTCCTCTCTTTATGGATTCGTGAGCTTCGAAGAATCCGCTGAAGAGCAACAAAACTAACAAGAAGACTGAGAATGCATCATTCAATTTGATGTTTTTTATTTCTTTATATATCATATATAAAGAAGATGCTACTAGTATCCATAATAACGGATTATTGAAGAACAAAGAGTCATATAATAATTCAAATAGTACGAAGTGGATTCCTGCTCCTCCTGCCAAGTTGTAATACTGGTATACTTTGTACGGGACGCTGAAATCAAATCCAAAGATTATTCCTAATGTCAGCGCGCTAACTCCAGCAATTATGAGAATATTTTTCAAAATAACTACGACATCAAATGATAATTCTTTCTTCAGCATCTTAATGCCAGCGATTGTTGAAAATGCTGCAAATAAAGGTATGAGAACCAAGCCGTTTAGTTTCGCGGCTGCTATGAGCCCTAAAAATACGCTGCTAATAACCAAGTCCTGCAATTTCTTTTTTTCAAGCCATAAGTAGAAAAATAGCAGCGCCAAAACAGTGTATAATATCTGGAAAATTTCAAGCAGCGCCACCCTGCTGTAGTCTATGATTAACGGGTTGAATGAGAATAGTGCAAAACTTATTAGTCCCGCTTTTTTCCCGTACATATTTTTAACCAGGAAATATATTACTACTCCGCTTATTATGCCTGCAAGCGCAGACGGCAGCCTCGCTGCAAACTCGAGTCCTTTTATCAAATCCCTGTTAACATCTATGCTTGCATAATCCATCTGTGGATAATTTCTTATAGGCGAGAAGTCGCGGTTTGACAATAAGACAATTGACAATCCTATTGGCCACTGCCCTCCAGGTGTTGCCATATCATATAATGAGACGCTGTAAGGATTGTTCAAAAAATGTTTTATCCCAGCCGTAATAATCACAGGCTCGTCAGTAGTATAACCAACGGAGTCAAGATTGCTTAATCGGATAAAAGATGATACAATAAGCACTGCGAAGAATATTAACGTAAACTTGTCAATTTTGATTTTCATTTCAGTATCCTCTCTGCTATACTCACCCAATCATATTTTTCCAGGCAAATATCCCTGTTAGTTTCGCCTATTTTTTTAGTTAATCGCTTCGATTTATATAATTTTAATACGCACTTTACAAGATCTTCATCATCGTTCGTTTTAACCCTGAAGCCGTTAATTCCATTTTTAACCAGTTTTTGGAGGTTTCCAGCATCAGTGACTATTACTGGCTTTGCCATACTCATATACTCAAAAAGTTTCAAAGGCGAGAAGTAAAAGCCCAGCCTTTTCATAGGTTCATAATTTTCAGTGTCGGGGACATATAAGCAGACATCGCTGTCCGCTATTATTTGAGGTATCTTATTATAATTCACCCTGCCAAGGAATCTTGTATTTTCACTATTCTCTCCTGTCCCGCCTGCGAAAACAAACAATATTTTTTTGTACTTCTTCAATTTCTCTGCAGCTTTTAATATTGTCTCAACACCCTGCCATTTCGCGAACGTCCCTACAAACAAGCAGACGAACTTGTCATTCAAATTATCCCTTTTTAATTTTTCAGGATTGAAAAGTTCTGTATCAACCCCGTTTGTAAGAACTCTTACTTTTTTAGGGCTGGCTCTCTTTGTCATTATCTTATCATGGGTGATTATTTTGTCTGCGAATTTGAACACGCAATACTCCCATATTGATGCTAATATCATCATGGTGAAGCTTATCCTTTTTTCAATATAAGGCGCGTCAACAGTCGGGTCGTTTACTTCTAGAATGGTTTTCTTGCCTAACAATTTTCCAATTACAGCACCAACACCACCGAATATCCTGTAGCGCTCGTAGACTATATCCGGTGAAAAATTATTTATCTGATATACTGAGTTAGTAACACTTTTTAAAAATAAAACCAGCATGTTCAGCCAGTTTTTAGAACTAATACGCCAATAAACACGCCTAACTTCAATACCATCCAATACATCCTTTACTGACTCCTCATTATTCCACTCGCAGACTATCCTGATTTCATTGCCCAATTTTTGGAAAGCTCTTGCTATACTCAATTCATGAGTGGAACCTCCAAGCCCGGGAATTGGCGTGTCCCAGGTGAAATGTAAAATCTTCATTTTATTGTTATATTAACAAGGATTATATAAAAACTTCTAAACATTCTTTTTCTCAAGTATGAAAAAATAATGATACGAGTTTAACACTGGCTGAAACTCTTTTTTAATATTAAAGAATTTCTTAAGCAGCCCCTTTATTTTTGCCTTTGAATACTCTTTCCTGCCCATTTCCCAATAATGCTCCTTATTTTTTTTGAAGCTTTTAGACCAGTATGGTATGCGTACAGCCATGTTCAATTTTAGGTTAATTAATGGTATGCGCAGCCTTGTTAAGTTTTCAAAATATGCACAACTATATGGTATTGAGATTATTACATTGTGTTTTGAAACGCGCCTTAGTTCCTTAAGTGCTGTTTCGACTTCATGGAAGTCTATATGCTCAAGTATTTCGCAGGCGATTACGGTGTCAAAAGAATTGTTGCCAAAAGGGATTTTTCGTATATCCCCAACTTTGTCAGGTTTCAAGTTTTTGTCAATATCACATGTAGTTATGTCAAAACCTGACTCTTTCAAATAATTGCAGACTGTTTTATTTCCTATACCTATCTCCAATACTTTGCCTGGCTTAGTTTTGATAACTGAATCAATCTGGTAAAAATAAGAGATAAACCGTTCAACAGTGTCATAACCATTGAAATAATGGTCCTTTTCAACTTGTATACTTGGTTTTTTCAAAGCCATAAATTATTTCCTCGCTTCAGCATAATAAGCCAATGGCATTAGGCGAAAACCATACTCTTTTATTTTAACGTCTTTAAATTTTTTAAGAATCTCCTTTAAGCCGTATTTAGTGAACCTGTAATAGTCACCTGGTTCATCATGCAGTGGGAACGCAAAAGGTATTACGAACAGGGCTACTCCTCCTTTTTTCAGCGCTTTGTAAATATTATCCACTGCTTTTTTCGTATTTATCACGTGTTCTAATACGTTAAGGCAGAGAATAATGTCAAATTCCTTGTTAAAACGCATTGTTGTAACATCGACTAATTTATGGCCGTACTCTTTTTTAATATCAGATTGAGTGAAATTATTCGACTTGTCGAAGAATCTCCTTGTCGAGTAATAATACTCGTCATTTTTCTTTTTCCCGCTCCCAAGCTCTAATATTTTTTTGTTTTTAACACCAGCCGCAAACTTTTTTACTTGTTCATTATTGAATCTTCTAATAGAAATTATGCTTAAACCAATGTTTTTTATGATAGTGTTCATCTTATGCAAGCTTACCTCTTATTACTGCAATTAAGAATGTCCAACAGCTTTTAAAAAAATGCAGTTTGCTCATGCCAAATCTTTGTTCTGTCTTTATTGGGATTTCAGTATACTTCATCCCGTTTTTTATTACGCGCGCAGTTAACTCAGCTTCATAATCAAGATTGCTCGCTTTTGAAGGCAGTCCTGCAACTTTTCTATTGAATACCCTCAAACCTGAAGTGACATCAGTAACTTTATGCATTAAAATTATGGTCGTAACCCAAGCACCTAACACGTTTGCAATAGCCCTCCTCCAGGAATACCCTTTTGGAAATCCATTCATGAACCTGGAACCAACCACTATATCATAACCTGTTTCTAATTTTTTTACAAGTTTAGGTATCTCTTCAGGAGGGTATGTACAGTCTGCATCTATAGTCGCAATAATGTCATATTTTGCATTTTTATAGCCTGTCTGCAATGCATGCACTTTTCCCTTGTTCTTTTTATGCTGCAGGATTTTTGTATTCTTGTCAGCGAATTTCTTCATAATATCCCATGTTTTATCGCTTGACCCGTCATCAATGATTATTATCTCAGCATCAGGATTTGATTTTAACACCCTTTTGTAGGTTCTTTCCAAGCCTTCTTCCTCATTAAAAGCTGGGATTATTATTGAGTAATTCATAGTTAATTTCAGAATTAGTTAATCTTTTTATATCTTTATATTTAGGAATTAGTTTATTTTTGAGCTTATCAGCTTATTATACAGAGGGATGAGGTTGTTCTTAATATGCTCATGCCAGTAAAATCTTTTTATGGTGTTCATCTCGTTTTTTTGGATTTCTTCATATAAAAATTGGTCTTCAAGTTTTTTAACTCCACTGGCTATCTGTTCAGGGTGCAATGGTTCAACTAAGAATCCTTCCTTTAGATTAGTCACTATTTCGGGCGTTCCACCGATATTAGTTGCTATTATAGGTGTTCTTGTAGTCATTGCATCATACAATGACACGCTTGCAGGCTCGTATATGCTTGGCAGGATAAATGCAAAACTTGAAAGCATATGTTTTATCACTTCATTATGCGAGATACTGCCTATGAATGAGACCCTGTTTTCAAGTTTTTCTTTCTTCGCAAGTTCCTTAAGATGCGATTCTTCATTGCCGTTTCCTGCGATTACAAGGCGGTAATTTTTACGCAAAAAATGCAGGGAGCGTATCGCATCATCAACGTTTTTTTTGGATTCTAGTTTCAATGCACAGAATAACTTGTTCTTATCCCTTTTTTCCACTGCGTTAACAGGTTCAGCCCCGTTTCTAAACAAGAATATTTTTCCTCCATCTATATTATTATACTTCATTAGTTCATTTTTGATAAATAAGCTTGGAACAGTTATCATATCCACCTTCGATGCTATAAATTTCTGCAGCGAAAGCAGTAATTTTTTTAATAAGGTTTTTCTGTTGTAAAATTCTTCAGGAGTTATGTCAGTTGTTCTTGCTTTTTTAATCTTTGAATAAAACTCTATCGCTACATCCCCTGTAAATTTTGAAATCTTCTTAATTTTTACGCCTGATAATATCACTGCCAGAGATGATATGTTTAGGTCATGGCAGTGTATGAGGTCGTACTCATAATTTTTGCATAATTTTTTAATTGAACTGCTTAGTGTAAAAACCAATTTTAAAACGCTGAAAATATTATCCTTTGTCCTGTCAAATATTCCTGCCCTTATAAGATTATAATTGGATTTCTTATCCTCGTAACCCTTTAAACCATAAGTTAAGACATCAACACTATTGCCTAATTTTACTAATTCAGTTGCTATAACTGGCACTGTGGCAGCAGGCCCGCCTATTGAAGGCGGATAATTTGCAGATATTATCAGTATTTTCATTCGTATTCTAAACTATTTTTTACTTATTATGTGGTTATATTATTTTCTCTATTTTTACTTTGTTACTTGCGGCATTGCTGCTGAAATACAAGCTAATAGACCTGAAATAAGCAAGCACGGACTCAGTTACAGCTATATCCAAGCTGTATCCTTTGATTAGCATCATAATAGTCATCAATAAGAATGGCAGTATAACCATAGAAATAAGGATTGTATTGTAGAAACCAGCAATGACAGACGCCAAAATCCAGGGTGTTAAGAAGAAATCCTGGTCAAAAAAAGATATTTTTTCGCTAAATGATAATTTATTGAATACATTCCTCTTCCCGATGGCATACCAGTTATGCTTCTTGATTAAATCCAGTATTGAAGAACTGTCTCCTTTGCTGTTATGGTACATTGAAACTTTATTTATCCTGTAAATTTTATACCCTTCTTTTGTTACCTTCAAGGAAATATAATGCTCTTCAGCTGCAGTGACAGTCTCGTCAAGTTCAGTATATTTTAAGATGACATTTTTCCTAAACATGTAATTTCCAGAAACTTTGGAGACAAACCCGAACTTGTCATTTTTGAATCTTTGAGTATACATTCTGCCTATTAATGAATCCTGGTTTTTTTCAACCCTTTTTCCTGACACAACTGCAATGTCAGGATTATCAAAAAGTTTGACTGCTTCGCTGATAAATTCCCTGCTCACAGTTGAGTCTCCATTAACTATAAACACAAGTTCGCCTTTTGCAAGATTTATCCCTGATTTTAATGCCGCCCCTATACTGGCTGCATCCATTTTATAAATCGAGACGCCTCTTATTTTTTTGGCAACTTTTATTGTATTATCATTTGAAAAACTATCTATTAAAATTATTTCCAAGTTTTTATAAGATGAATTCTTTATCGAGATGATGCAGTCTTTTATCTTATCTTCTTCATTTCTCGCCAGGATTACTACGCTTACATTCTTAGTCATACATTATCCTATTTTTTAATTAATTTAAAAAAATCTCCTAAAACTAAAGATTTATGTATTAATTTGTCTAAAGCAATTCCTGGATGTCTTAAAAAATATTTTACCATTTCTTTTTTGAGCTCTGATTTATATTCTTTCAGGGCTTTATCGAGATCATCCTTGCTGAATTCTTTCGTTGAAATAGGGTGGTTGCCGTCAATTTGTGTTGCAGTGGCAAAATCTTTATCATTCATTTTTTTAATGATTTTATTTTTTACGCATATATTGTATAATTCTGTCCCGTACAATGGTGTGGCTACGCTGACATAAGGGTAACAATCGTATTCCCTTAACAATTTTATGGCTAAATTCAGTGTTTCCTTTATATTATCCAACGTTTCCCCAGGCAATCCTACGACATAAAAAGCGATTAAAACGATTTTTAATTTCTTGCAGTCCTTTACGACTTCCAAGACTTTTTTTAAAGACAGGTTCTTCTTTATTATCTTATCAAGGACGTACTGGTTTCCTGATTCTATTGCTATCTTAATCATCTTACAGCCTGATTTTTTCATTTTTTTCAGCAAATTGTAATCAAGGGAATCTGCGCGCAGGCCATTTGGCACATCCCATTTTATATTAAGCTTGTTTTCTATTATCTTGTCAAGGATGGCTTCAAATCGTTTTCTGTCAAGGGAGAAATTATCATCTTCAAAGTGGAAATTTCGTATCCCCAACTTGTTAATGCAGAGTTTAAGGTGATTAATCACATAATCAGGTGAGTTAGCGCGCCAGCCATTTCCCATATGCAGTTTTATAGAGCAGAATACGCAGTTGAAAGGGCAGCCCCTGCTTGTTATTATTGAAATAGATTTCTTACCTAAGTCCCCTCTAGTTGCGTATAAATATTTATTTTTTAGATAATCATTTATGTTTATTAAATCATAAGCCGGCAATGGCAGGCTGTCCAAATTTTTTATGAAAGGCCTTGCTTTGTATTGTATTTTTTTGTCTTTTTTGTACGCTAATCCTTCAATGTTGTACAGGTTTTGTTTTGAACTGAATTTTTTCACGACTTCGAAAAAAGTCTCTTCACCTTCGCCGACTACGCAGAAATCGCACGTTTTCTCTTTTAGAAGCATATCATATCTAACTGAAGCGTCGGGGCCGCCGAAGATAACTATTATTTTTGGGTTTACTTCTTTGCATATCCTGCTTATCTTAATTGCTTGCTCTGACTGGGCTGAAAAAGGTATGGAAATACCGACAATATCAGGGTTTTCATTTTTTATTATCTCTTTTATCCTCTTAAAAGATGTGCCGTAAAGCGTATATTCTTTCTTCTTTAATATCTCAAAATCAGTAACCAGGCAGTCTAAGATTTTAACATCGCATATTTTTTTAATCATTGCTCCAACATATAATAACCCAATTGGGAAATAGACGTTAAACATCCTTGAAGAACCAAAATACTTCTGTGGAGGGTTTATTAACAGTACTCTTGGCATATTTAGATATGGTTCACTTAATGTTTTATAATATTTTCTATTCTTACTTGTCTTATATTTTTATATCAGCACTGGATTCTGAACAATTCTGCTGGAAATCTACGAAATCCCTGCCTGTTTCTGTATTAATAAGCCAGGTCATATTTTTTGAAACACTGAAATTAAAAATTGTGTAATTGTTCCTCAGCAGCTTAATGCTGTTCATTATATGCAGAAATGTTTTGTTGCCAGAACCCTGGAAGGGTGAGTCATAAAAGATATTATTGTATTCTCCCTTTTCCGCAAGATAAGCCGTACTAATACATACGGAATCATTTGAGGTAATATTTTTCTGCAAATCCACTAATCGGGTAAAGTATGACTGGTCTACATCCCACTTAGTTGAACTCTTGAAATATGAAGGGAACATCAAAAAATAGATTAAGTACAATAACATTGCAGCATAAATTAATTTTTTATTTATTTTATCTATTATTTTGGAATATAGTATTGAGGAAGGTATTATCAGCAGATAAGCATATTTTATTACCATATATGCTTGTTTTATTTCAAAGAATAAAAAGTAAGTAAACAAATAATTCGTAATAAAGATTACAAAGAGCACTAATGGAGGTATTAGGAATGCGATTGTTAAAAACAACACCGCCTTGTCTTTTAGGAACATCTTAATGTTTTTTACTGCATAATATAATAAGGGGATAAATATTAAGACTGAACATATGTTCGGTATTGTAATTCCTCCCCTGATGAAAAATATAACCTCTAATCCAGGCATGTTATTAAACATGCGTATTATGTAAAAAGCAGCCAGCTGTAGACTTTCTATTGTGCCGATGAATAATCCAAGCAGGTATATGTGGTATTCTTTTTTATAGTTGAATACCAGATTTAGCAAAAGGAATAAAAATCCTATTAAGAAATAATGAGGATAAGTAAGTCCAAGTGCTCCGAAAAAAAAACTGCTAAACAAGTATTCTTTGCTGAAAAAAAAGTATAATACCAATAATAAGTATAGTATCCCGAGTATGCTTGGTATATAACCCTGACCTAGTTCCAAAAGAAGTATTATCGAGAATGAAAATAAGCTTGTTGAAATTAAACTATTATTTTCATTGTTAAATAATTTCATATTAATTTTGTACAGCACCCATGATGAATATATCATGAATACTAAAGCAGAACAAAATCCTGTTATTAGCTCATTTTGCGGCAAAATATGTATTAAGAAAGCCAGTATTGTGTAAATCCCAACAGGGTAAGTGTGCACGAAACTGGTTTGGGTTGCACTATGATCTGTAACATAAAATAAGCTGTCAGTGTCAGATACGACCTTGCTGACTGATATGTGATTATAGAAGTCCGGGCTGTCAGTTATCAGCGTGAGTTTATCAGTCATGAGTATTAGCGCAAGCGCCTGGACTGCAATTATTATCAGCAGCTTGTAATTAACATGTACATTTTTAAAATCCGTATTAACCAATAAAAAAATGACTGCGGCAATGTCTATTATTGCAGTCACACCAAAACTGATATTAAAATAAAGAAGCAGGTAAGATGCGAATTGGGTGAGTAATAATAGTACACCAATAGCGTTAAACAATGATAATTTTTTTGCCATACTTATTTCTTATCTTGATATATTTTTAATGATTTTGAATTTGCTATAAGCACATTAAGGATAAACAAAGATAGTATGAATAATATGGATGAGGAGAGTGAAAAACTTATTACTCCCTCAGCAGGTATGTTCAATAATCCGAAGAAATAAACGAGCGACACTTCACGCAGACCGAATCCTGAGAAACTGATTGGCAGCATTGAAATTATTGTGATTAACGGGAATACCAGAGTTACGAAATAGAACGGTACGTACACTTTGAAGCCCAGTAAGAATACGAATGTTATAAAATAAGTGAACAGCCAGTAAATTATGGATACTAAAAGCGATTTGAACAGCGCTTTTTTATTTGACATCAACGTTTTAAAAGCATCATTCACTTTTTCTGATATTTCTGAAACTCTCTTCCTGAACTTATTTGGGATGATTCTGATAAAGAATTTATTGTACTTAATATAGAGGAAGAATGCGACAATGCATGCAAAGAAAAATGCAAAGCCTGCAATCAGATAAAGCAGGTTGTTAACCTCAAAGGCGTTTAGGAAGACTGAAAAGAAGCATATGATGAAGATAGAGAAGTAACTTATTATCTTGTCCATAAAAACAGTTGATAATGCCTTGCTTTTTGATATGCCTGTGGCTTTTGATAATATGAACCCTCTTGAAAAATCACCGACTTGTCCTGGTGTTATCCTGCCTGAAAATGTTCCTATTATAAGGGCAAAAAACGCATCTTTCAAGCTATACTCAGTGAAAATTTTGACAAGTATAATCCATTGGATGCTCTTTATCAACTGGCTGAAAATTGAGCCAACTATGAATATTATAATGTAAAAAGGGCTGATTGACAAAAGAGCGTTTAAAACAGCCTTAATATCATATTTGGAGAATAAATATATGAAGAATATAATACTTAAAAATATTAATAATAATTTTTTAATGTTCATTACTTGAAAACTTAGTTAAGGGCGGGTTTTAAATTTGTTTTGTAATGAAAATCTTTTTATTAAATAGCACTTAATTCATATTATGCTTAAAGTCGCCGTCTGTTTGGGCACCCGTCCGGAAATAATTAAAATGAGTCCGATAATCCGCGCTCTTATTGATGAAAAAATTGAATATTTCATCCTTCACTCAGGGCAGCATTATTCATATAACATGGATAAATTATTCTTTGAGGAATTAAATCTTCCAGCCCCAAAATATAATCTTAACGTCGGGTCAGGGACTCATGCAAGCATGACTGCGAAGATAATGGAAGAATCTGAAAAAATATTTTTAGACGAGAAGCCAACGCATGTTTTTGTGCAGGGAGATACGAATACTGTTCTTGGCTGCAGTATGGGCGCATTTAAGATTGAAGGAATTAAGCTTTGCCATGTTGAAGCAGGGTTAAGGAGTAATTTATGGTATATGCCTGAGGAAAAAAACAGGGTAATTGTTGATCACATATCAGATATCTTATTCGCGCCAACGAAGGAATCAGTAAAACTGCTTAAGAAAGAAGGAATACCTTCAAAAAGGATATTTCTAACGGGCAATACAATAGTAGACGCCACAATTCAAAATATCAAGCTTAAGGACGAGACTGAAACATTGTCTAAATTCAACCTTGAAAAAAAGAAATTTATAATAGTGACAGTCCACAGGCAGGAAAACGTGGATAATAAAAATAGTTTATTGTCAATATCCAATGCTATAAACGAATTGAGCAATGATTATACAATACTATGGCCCATTCATCCGAGAACTAAAGAAAGGATTAAGGAATTTAACATAATAATTAATAAATCTATAAAAATTGTAGAACCAATAGGATACCTTGATTTTCTTAACCTGATAAAAAACGCCAGCTTGGTGCTGACTGATTCGGGCGGGCTGCAGGAGGAAAGTTGTATACTTAAAACTCCCTGTGTAACACTGCGCGAGAATACTGAAAGGCCTGAAACGTTAAAGGCGGGCAGTAACATGCTGTCAAAACTGGATAAGAAAAAAATAATTAAAACAGTCAACGTGATGATTAAAAGAAAGCCCAGATGGAAGAACCCGTTTGGTGACGGCTTTGCTGCTAAAAAAATTATAAATATATTAAAATCCGAGCGTAAAAGCTAACATTTTTATAGGTTTAATTTAGATATGTTCATTATGAAACTTATGGACAAGATAAAGAGCAAGTCTGCTAAAATATGCGTTATAGGTATAGGTTATATGGGCCTGCCAATCTCTGCTCTCTTTGCTAAGCAAGGTTTTGATGTATTAGGTTTTGATGTTGATGCAAAAAAAGTTGAGCTAGTGAATAAGTCAATACCTCCGTTTGAAGAAAAAGACCTGCCTGAACTAATTAAATCAGTGCGCTTTAAGTCAAAACTAAGGGCTTCATCAAAGATAGAAAAAGCTGACATTTTTTTAATATCAGTGCCAACTCCAAAAAAGAACAATAATGCAGACTTATCCTTTGTAGAAGCAGCAACTAAATCAATATATTCAGTTTTAGAGGAGGGAAATCTCGTAATACTCGAATCAACAGTTCCCCCAAAGACTTCAATAAATCTTATCAAGCCACTCCTTGACCAGAAAAAAATAAAATATTACTTGGCCCACTGTCCGGAAAGGGCATTCCCAGGCAATACTATTTATGAATTAATTAATAATGACAGGATAGTCGGCGGCTTGGATGAAGAGGCAACAAGTCTGGCAAAAGAATTGTATTTAACATTCGTAAAAGGCAAAATATTTACCACAACTATTACCACAGCTGAGTTTTGCAAACTGGCGGAGAATACTTATCGTGATGTAAACATAGCCCTCGCAAATGAGCTTGCATTATTATGCGAAGATGTAGGGATTAATGTTTGGGATTTAATTGAGCTCGCGAATAAGCATCCTCGTGTTAATATCCTGCAGCCTGGACCTGGAGTCGGCGGGCACTGCATACCTAAAGACCCAATATATTTGTACAAATCTTCCACCAAGGCTAAATTAATACCTATAGCCAGGGAGGTAAATGACAGTATGCCAAAACACGTTGTTGATATGATTAAAGAAGAGGTTAAAGGAGTAAAGAAACCAAAAATTGCATTGCTTGGCGCCTCCTTTAAAAAGAATGTGGATGACACGAGGGATTCGCCCACTGAATTCATTGCAAAACTATTATTAGACCTGGATTATGAAGTTAAAATACACGACCCTCTTGTTAAAATGTTTAAATTTGAATTAAGCGATTATGATGCTTGCGTAAAAGATGCCGACTTAGTCGTTTTATTAATAGACCATGACTATTATAAAAGCAAGGATTTCAGCAAACTTAAAATATTAGATACCAGGAATTTTTACCCCAAAGCTGCAAGAAAATTAGGTGTTGGTTCTAAACCTTAGTCGCGACTATTAATGATTTATAGGAGAATATTTTTCCAGTTAAGCCGTTTACCCAATTAATTAACCGCTTATTGTTTAAGTAATAGAGAATCCTGCCTAAACCTCTTGGCGTTACCCACTCCCTTGATACTATATTTATGTCGAATCCATTGTCTTTCAGAATTTCTATGATTGCCCTTGGGTGAACAGGCTGCCTATGTGTATAATCGTTGAAGAACTCCCATTTGCGTCTCCTTATATCCGGAAAAACCAGCATCATTTTTCCGCCTTTTTTTAAAACTCGCGACCACTCTTTTATTATTTCATAGCGGTTATCCAAGTGTTCTATCACGCAGTCCGAGCATACTGCATCGAAAACTCCGTCTTTAAACTGCAATTTTTTTGCATCCCCAAGTTTAACGTTCAAGCCTTTTTTAGCTGCGTATTTAATGAAAGTTTCATTATTATCCAATCCGAACGCTTCAACTTTTTTCGGGAGAAATTCCAAGAATGCACCCCAGCCGCAGCCTATATCTAATACTCTTTTTGGTTCTCCTAAAATGTCATAATAGTGCAGGACCTGTATTTCCCGCATAAACTTGGAATACTTGTTGGCGTAAGGTTTAGGCAGAACGTGTTCATAATACATTTTTTATCTTCCTCCATAAAGTTTTTGCATAATTTAATATGATTCTTAATAAGAAGAATGGTAGTATTAAAAAACCCAGCACTTTTTTAATTAAATGGCTTTTCAAAAACACTGCGTTTTTGAATTCTATAAAAAACAGCCTTAAATCATAGCCATTCTTTAACAGGAAGTGAAATGGCACGTACTCGTTGAGGAATAAATATTTCAGGCTTTTCGAATCTTTTATGTCCATCAGGGTATATAACGCATAGCGCATGTAGAATCTCTTTGCGTATTCTTCCAATTTTGCTTCATCCAGGCTCGGATTTTGAAAACGAGGTACTGTTTGTCCTTGCTTGTTTTTATAATTTTCATCAGTCCACGAGAATTTTTTGAGCAGCCCTTTTTCTACGGCGATATCATAAACCCTGCTTCCAGGAAATATATCAAGCGGGCAGAATGAAAGTGACTGCGGCCTTAGTTTCCATGCTATATTAAACGTATCATTTATCGTCTTCTCATTATCACCAGGGTGGCCAATGATGAAGAAAGTTGTATAGTCAAGACCTACTTTTTCAGTAATCCTTATTGCCTTAATCACCTTTTCAACAGTTATCATTTTATTAATGGATTTTAATATCTCATTATTCCCGCTTTCCACGCCGTACTCTATCATCACGCACCCGGCTGACTTTAATTTTTTTAACAATTCTTCATCGACTGTGTCAACCCTGCCTAAGCATTCCCATTCTAGGTCTAGTTTTCTTTTAATTATCTCATTGCATATTTCAATAGCCCAGCTTTTTCTTGCGGTGAAAGTGTCATCTTTTATGTGGATGCGTTTTTTACCGTACTTGTTGATTAAGTATTCTATCTCATCGACAACTTTTTTGGCGCTTCGCGTTCTTAATTTCCTATTCCATAATTTCGGGGAAGCGCAGAATGTACAGTCAAACGGGCAGCCTCTTGATGCAAACACTCCGAAATATTTGTACTTCTCCATTGGCAATAAGTCCCAGCCATAAGGGAGAGCATCTATATCCTGTATGAACAGCCTCGGCTGGTTTTTCCTGATTTTTTTCCCATCTCTGAATATTATTCCCTCTATTTCACCCAGTTTTTTGCCGCGGCAAATATCAAGCATGGTGTCTTCACCTTCCCCGAATACCACTATGTCTATGAAAGGATAATCCTGCATTATTTCTTCGCCCATGAATGTGGCATGTACTCCGCCATAAACTGTCTTATAACCTAATTTTTTTGCACGCTTAAGCATATCCAGCGCTTCGAACCTATTATACGTAATGCTGGTAACCCCTACTATTTGGGGTTTTATTTTTTTAATCTCATTTTCCACCCTATTATTATCCCAGTTTAATATTTCGGCGTCTATTATGCTTACATCAATCCCATGTTCCTTAAGGTATCCGCCAATCATGGTAATACCTATTGGAGGTTCAAAATTACTTCCGCCAAATGAGAGACAATTTATTAGCACAATTTTCATTTCATAATCACTTTTTCAATTCCCTTATCAATTATTCGTATTGTTTTAAATTCTTTTGCTGTTTTCCTGCTTCTTTGCCTAAACCATTCTGCGAGATGTGTCATATTAGTTATCCAAATATTTCTTTTCTTGATGAGATTAAGCGTGAACCTTAACCCTCTAAAATCTAATGAAGGATGGTATAACACGTTTATTATTTCATTATTTTTGACCGAGTATTTGATGCTGTCAATAATTTCTCTTTTATCATGACACTCGAATAATGAAACTGGAAGTTCATAAAACTTGAATAACTTAGTTTTGTATACAGGATTAAATAATATGGATATTCCAACCAAACTCTTACTTTTTTTAGGTCTAATCTTTTTTGAAATATTTTTGCCGTAATTTATCGAAACTTCTTGGTATAATGATGAATCGAGCGCTATTTCTGCATCATCCAGATTTTCAAGCATCAATGGCAGGAATATGTAGCCGTTATGAACTCTGGAGATTATGACTTTCTTCCCAACATAACGTTCAAGCTCTCTTTTTTGTACCAATATATTTGTAAAATTTCCATAAGCGTTATCATATAATGAATCATTTACGAATCCTTTACTGTACTCCCAAACTGTGCTTCCAAAATGCAGGCCTACTTCATCATTTTCTTTCGACGGGATGTATCCGTACCTTCCTGTTCCAAGAGGAGGAAATCTGCCATTTTCTTCTTTTGAGGTTTTTGGTGTTCTTAAAAACAGGGTTGGATATACTCCATATTTATGG
The DNA here is from genome assembly GCA_902385255.1 of Candidatus Tiddalikarchaeum anstoanum. GTDB lineage: Archaea > Nanobdellota > Nanobdellia > Tiddalikarchaeales > Tiddalikarchaeaceae > Tiddalikarchaeum > Tiddalikarchaeum anstoanum. Next base: position 116,570 of record CABMEV010000010.1, read on the forward strand.
CATGTTTCTAAGACATTAGGTGCAAACTTGAACCTCGTTTCCATACCAGCGTACCATAATGGGTAGAACATAGCTTTTAACAAGAAATCAGGGAGTTTAAGCAGGAAATTTAAAAAAAAATTATTTTTCTTCTTAATGTTTGCGTATTGTTTCTCAAAATCGATATCAAAGCTGAGCACGAATGCGCTCTCATAATTTTTGGGATAATACCACTTTGTTGTAATGGATAAATCATACGCTTTTGTTATCTCTTTTAAAATTTTAATTAAAATCTTCGGCTCATCTATGTTTGTTTGCTTGAAACTGAAAGCGTCATAAAACTGCTCTATAATCCTCTCATTTACGTATATTGTATTATTTTCAAAAACATAATTTTTATCTAACTTTTTTTGTGTTATGAGGATTTTTCCAGTTTTTATTTTATTGCTGGAGAATATTATATCACCTTCTGTTCCAGTTTTGTAATCAAGTCCTTCCCATTCTAAGAGGTTCTTCATTACTGCAAAAAATTTGCTGTTATCTTTTTTTAATGTAATAATCATTTTATTTTTTCCTCGCAAAAATGATAATCTGGTTGGAATTGTCTTTGAAGAGATTGCTCAGCGGGAACAGGAGGAATTTGCGTATAACTGCATATCTAGAAAGTACAGGAAGGTCAAATAATATGCCTGAATATTTTAAAATCTCAAATCCGGATGTTTCTATTAACTTCTTCAGTTCTTTTGAGCTGTACCTTTTTTCACTCCAGCTCTTTTTATTTTTAGAGTAGATTACATCCTCCTCTGTTTTTTTACTAATTAACTTGTATAATATTTTTTTAATATTATCCTTATTTCCCAGACTTAGAATCAAATGGCCGTTTTTCTTGATTACTCTGTGTAATTCGTGCATCATCAAATTTTTATCATGATAGTATAATGTCTCCATACATAGAACTACATCAAAAGATTCGTCTTTGAACGGCAGTTTTACTGCATTCCCGACGAATACTTTTTCAATACTATTTTTTGCCCTAATAGCTGCCTGAAAGGATACGTCAATACCTATTATGTTGTCATAGCCTAATTCTTTTGAAAAGAAGCCTTCTCCGCATCCAACGTCGAGAATCCTTAATTTCTTATTATCTAGCGAATTCAGATAACTTTTTGTCTTCTTTACTCGCTCATAAAATTTTTCAGCCCTTATCTTGTTAGTAAATATTTCCCACGCATCTTTTCCCTTCTTATAGTAGTCTTCGAAAAATTCATTCTCATTCATTTAATTCACCTTGTGTCAGGCAGTCAAATATCTGCGATGTGTATAATAATGATTCATCATTCCTGAAGTTAACATCAAATAACTCCCTTTTTATCCTCTCCTTTATTCTTTTAATTCGCGTCATCGTTTCATATGTTAATCCTATGCTGGCATCTCCAGTTAACTCATTAATGCATCCTTTTGCCAGGCCAATTAATGAAAATCTCTTTTCATATCTTGGGAATGCGCCTTTATTGTTCTGCATTTTTGAAAGGATATTGATGCAAGTTTTCAGCTCTTCTTTATACCCTTGTTCTTTGAAGCAGTAAGCTCCAAAACCATAAGCGCCGCTGGTTTTGTGGGAAAACATTAAGTGGCTTTTCTCCCACATGAAACCATTGTCATTTATCGAGTTAGACAGCCATTGTCCGCCTTTTTCAAGGCTGATATCTAGATACTTATTCTTGATTTTGGATAATAACAAGTAATACATCGTTGTTCCCTGGTAGTGTATGTCAGGCACGTTTAAATGATACTCATAAGGGTAGCTTTGCACAGGCGTCGAGTACGGGTAAGCCCCATTTTTGAACTGGTGTCTTGCTATATTGAATATGCACCTTTCGCTCGCGTCTAATAATTTCTTGTTTTTCAATTCTTTTCCAAGATAACTTATGAAGGAGAGTACCGTAGCGTTAACGTTTAAGACATCAGCGTAATGCTTGTATGATTTTATGAAAAATCCAGGACTGAACTCTTTTGTAAGAACATAATCAGCGGCCTTCTTTGCACAAATCAGGAATTTTTTACTGCCAGACTGCCTAAATGCATCAACCATAACCCTGCCGCATATGCTAGTTACTACAGTGCTCTCCTCATTCAAGTCAGGATGTATCTCATTCCAGCTGCCATTACCATTCTGCCTTTTTAAAACCCAATTCAGTGATTTGTAAGCTTGTTCTTTCTCTTCCATAAAGAGCAGGCTTTTTCCGATTTCTGCACCAACCCTGTTTCTTTTGATGTTTAATACTGGGTCCAGGAAAGAACCATCTTCTCCCTGCAGGTTTAAAATGTAATCTTTTATTTTTTTAGTAATCATATTTTTTTGCATACCTTTAGTAATTTTTTGCACTGCTTATCCCTGCTGAATTCTAATGCCGCCTTTCTGCAGTTATTTGAATAATAACTCTTATTTTTTAATAATTTAATTATTGCAGCGTTTATCTTTTTAGGGTCTTCACTTGAAACAAAGACACCTAAGGAGTACTTCTTCATGAATTTATCCATATCCCCGTTTTTATACCCTATTGCGAGTATTGGTTTTTCCGCACCTAAGTACTCTAATAGTTTGGACGGGAGGGCGTAAGCCCATAATTTTTCAGGCTTTAATCCGACATATAATATTGCTGCACTTTTAAGATAGCTAAATACATCCTCATGTTTCACTTCATCTTTTATTATAACATTTTTATTGCGCTGTCGTAATTCCTCTTTTCCAGGACCAGAGCCTATAACCAAAAGATTTGCATTATCCGGCAATGCGTTTAATACACTTAAAACCCCTCTGGTTTTATATATAGTTCCCATGTAAAGGAGTGTATTATCTTTTAAACCGATTGTTTTGGCTTTGGCAAACGACTGCAAGTCTGGTCCGTTAAACACAACTTCAAATTTTTCCTCATCAATACCATGAATCTGGATTAATTCTTCTTTAATAGCTGGATTTGTCACTATTATCTTTTCAGCTTTTTTATATATCATTTTTAGAAATGGTCTTGCGATTAGGGCGGTTAATGAGTCTTTTTTTATGTAGCCTTTGTGTGCGTCTATTTCAAAGTTAAAATTTCTAATCCAGATGTCCCTCACTTCAACTATTAATTTTTTTCCGGTAAATAAACTCAGCAGGTATCCTGCGAACAAGTCCACTATAGGGGGGCTAGTTGCAAATATGCAGTCTATTTTCTCCTCTTTAATTGTCTTATACCCTTTTGTTATCAGGGATAACAGGTAGCCCGCGCCTGGGAATATCAGTGTTGCTGCGCGGCCTTCAACGCCGAGAACCTTAATGTTTTTCCTGATTTTCGAAGTCTTATTTTTTTTGGAGAGTACGAAAAGTTTGAACTCTTTCGATAATTCTTCAGTCTGGTACTTTGCCCGGATGCTCCCGCCGTTTATTACAGGAGGATACTCCAATGTTATGTACAATATTTTTTTCATGCAAATACTTTCCTTATCTTATTGAATATGTAATCTTTTTCATCCTTTGTTATAACTGAAATTATTATGCAAAATGAAGCTAGTATGACAAGTATTGAGACTATTATTCTTAAATACAAGTCGAACTTATACGCTTCCCTAAGTATCAGGATTGCAACAGTATTTACGAATGTAAGCCAGATTATGTTCTTATTAATCTTAGTCTTGAACATTAATATGAGCATGACTGTCATACTCAGGTAATAAACTATCTGTGATATTCCTGCGCCGAATACCCCGAATCTGTCAATTAAAAATATCAGGGCCACTGCATCAATCACGAGTCCTAACAGGTATAATAAAGGCATTTTTTTGATATCCCCGCTTCCGAAGTAAAACTTGTTTAAAATCGAGTAAGTCAGCTGGAATAATCCGGCTATGAATAATGGGAATGCCAAAGTAACTGCATTTCTGAACTCGTCGCCAAAGATTATTATTATAGTTTCTGGGATTGTTGCAAAGAGTATTGATGCTGTAAAATATAATATTATGTCATACTTTAATGTCTTGTTTATGAAATATTCTTTTTTGTCCTCTTCAAGCTGTGATGAAGCGCTGAGCATAGTGTTTGCAAGGCTGACTGATACAATATTAAGTATGGATAAGAATGTGAATGCCGAATAGTAAAATCCTACATCTATTGTTGATAACAGCGATCCGATTAGAATCTTGTCCAGGTTTTGCGAGATTATGCCCATTATTGTAATGACGAACGCGATTAAGCTGTAGTTTAGGATGTCTCTGCGGAGTTCTGTCTTGAATTTTTCAAGCAGGCTTATTTTGTTGATTAATGGTTTTAGGAAAATTATTAATACTAATATTGTTGAGACTACTGTTGCCAAAACTATTGATGTAATATCCTGTTTGTAAATCACTGCGAGAACAATGATGATTGCCAGGTACAAAACTTGCTTAATATTGTCCATTAAAACCATTTTTACATAATCCCTTAATCCCCTGAAACTGAAATAAAATATTGTGTATATATTGCCGAAAATAATTATCAGCGATGCTATTTTCAATAAAGGTTCAATTGAAATGTCATTGTATATGGTGATTGCTAAAAACCTGCTGAACGTAAAATGCAATACTGCAGCTATGGTTGATGTAGCAAGCACTATGAAAATTATTATCTTATAATACGGCAAAAAATTTATTTTGTCTTTTTGATAACTTGCTAGAAACTTGCTTAGCGTTGTTTCAAGTCCTAAGAGCGAGATTTCTGAGAATAACGTAACCGAAACGAGTGATAGTGTGATTTGACCAACACCCAAAGGTCCAAAAATCCTTGAAATAATCATTAAAGCTATGACAGTGACTACTTTTTGTGTTACTGAACCTACAGTCAGCACGGCGCTTTCCTTTAAATACTGCTTTATCATTTAGAGAATTCTAATGCATTTATATTTAAAAATAGTATAGAAATGCCCATTTTAAGCTGATGAAAACCTTTTTAATCGAAAATTTTTATTTATAGGCATAAGTATGACTATCTTGGTTACAGGTTCAGCAGGCTTTATCGGTTCTCATATAGTTCAGAAACTTTTAGAAAAAGGAGAGAAAATTATTGGCGTGGACAATTTTGACATGCTTTATGAGCCATCCTATAAGCTTCGCAACATTTCAGAATTCGTAGATAATAAGAATTTTATATTCAAGACTATTGATTTTAGGAATTTTAAGGATGTGGAATCCTTATTCAAAGAATATCCTATAACAAAAATAATACATCTTGGCGCAAGAGCAGGCGTTAGGCCTTCAATAGATGACCCTTTCATTTACCAGGATATTAATGTAAAAGGCACGCTTAATCTTTTAGAATTGGCCAGGCTTAATAAAATCCAAAATTTTATTTTCGCATCATCTTCAAGCGTTTATGGAAACTCCAAAAAAGTGCCTTTTAATGAAATGGATTCCGCAGACAGGCCAATCTCTCCTTATGCGGCAAGCAAAAGGGCTGCTGAACTATTATGTTTTAACTATAGCCACCTGTATAATATTCCCGTTTCATGTTTGCGCTTCTTCACTGTTTACGGCCCAAGGCAGAGGCCCGAGATGGCTATAGCGAGTTTTACAAAAAAGATTGATGAAGGAAAAGAGATATCTCTGTACGGAGATGGAGATTCAAGCAGGGATTACACTTACATTGATGACATAACAGACGGTATTCTGAAAGCATTAAATAAGAAATTCAGTTACGAAATAATAAATCTTGGAAATTCAAATCCTATAAAACTTAAATACTTGGTTTCACTTATTGAGAAAGAATTAGGCAAAAAAGCAGTTATTAAATTCCTGCCAAAACAAGCAGGGGATGTTGAAACAACATACGCTGATATCTCAAAAGCCCAAAAATTATTGGAGTATAAACCTTCAATAACAATAGAAGAGGGAATTAAAAGGTACGTAGTGTGGTATAAGAAGAACAAATAAAAAATTATAATACGTAGCCTATTGCGAATATTAAATTTCTTATAATGCTAATAAACGATAATTTAATCTTATAACCCAGACTCAGATTATCATACCTTATTATATTTATAATAAATATAATCAGTAATAGCGGCGGGAAAACTACGGCGGTTAAGAATAATATAATTTTGGCTGCAGGGAGATTATTATTCTTTATGTAAAATTTATGCATGTTTTTCGAGAATTTCCATGTTCTTTTAACTAATTTTGTCATACTGTCAGGTTCGCCTAAATGATACTGGACTGCTTTTTTTTCAAAAAATATTTCGTATCCTAATTTTCTTATTCTTATACCTAAATCAATATCCTCCCCATATTCGAGCGTTTCGTCAAAGCCGCCTGCTTCTCTTAATACTTTTTTTCTTAAAATCCACGCGTTTTTCGGGCTGAAATTATTATTTTGGCGCAATTCAAATTCTTCCTGCAGTGTTTTCGCAACCCAAGTTTTAGGTTGGTACAATTCCCTTTTATCGAGCATGCAGGATATTTTAGCGTCCGTCATCCTCATCTTGACTATTTTAATATAATTATCATAATAAATTGAGTCTGATTCTATGAAGATTATAACGTCATTTTTTGCATTTTTCCATCCCGTATTTCTTGCAGCCGAACGATTGCATCTTTTTTTAATTATTTTAGCGCCGTATCTTTTTGCAATGTCTAAAGTTTTATCTGTTGAATAAGAATCAACTATTATTAACTCGTCATTTTTTTCTAATTGTTTGTTTAATGAATATAAGCAGGCGTCAAGTGTTTTTTCCGTATTTATTGTTGGAATTACTAAACTAATATTCATATAGTTATTAGATTGATTGGGTGATTTTTATTTCTTTTTAAAATAGTCCCATGCTTCTTCTACGCTGTCCCAGTTTCCCATATCCAAGTACATCGCATTTGTTGATACTACTTTTATCTTTTCGCCGTTCTTCAGCGCTGTCTTGAATACGTCAGGGACTTGGTATTCTCCTTTTAATCCAGGGGGAGTCTTCTCGATGTAGTCAAACACTTTCTTGTTGAATATGTAAATGCCAAGATTAACCAAGTATTTCCCGTTTACTTTGAATGGTTTTGCCTGTTCAAGTGTCGGCTTCTCAATTGTGTCAACTAATTCTCCTTTGTCATTGACTCTTAGTATTCCGTAAAGTGTCGGGTTATCAACTTCTCTGGCTAAGATAGTGGCAAAAGGCTTCTCCTTCTTGTGAACAAGGACTGCTTTTTTCATCTCATCTTCTGGATTAATAAAAGCATCACCAACGTGAACAATGAAATCCTCATCTATCCATCCTTTTCCCTGCAGAATCGCGTGAGCAAGACCTTTTCTCTCTTCCTGAAATAAGTAGCCAATCTTCAATTTTCCGCTGTTAAACATTGTTCCATCACCTAAGTGGTCTATGATTGCACCCTTATGGCTTCCTACTATTACAAATATCTTATCAACGCCTGCGTAATTGTGCAATGTTTCAACAACGTGGTCAATGACGGCTTTTCTCTGGACGGGGAATAATTCTTTTGGGTTTGCTTTTGTGAATGGGTACATCCTTGTGCCGCTTCCTGCTGCTGGTATTAATCCAATCATATTTATTTTTTCACATCCTTTTCCTCTTTTTTAAGATTTCTAAAAAATTCGTTGGCTTTCTCGACACTCTCCCAGTTTCCTATATCTATATACTCGCCTTTTATTTTCACTACGCGTATCTTTTTGCCGTCTTTCAATGCCAGCTTTATAGAGTCTGTTATCTGGTACTCATCCTTTACACCTTTCGGGGTCTTTTCGATGTAAGAAAAAATCTCAGGTGAGAATATGTAAATCGCAGTCAGCGCCAAGTATTTATTACCCACTTTGTAGCTCTTTGCCTGTTCTAATGTCGGCTTCTCAAAAGTATCAACTAAGTAATTTTTATTATCAACTTTTACAATACCATGATGAGTCGGGTCCTCAAGTTCAGTGACGAGTATTGTTGCAAAAGGCTTCTCCTTCCTTTGAATATTAACAGCATCCTTTAATTCGTCTTTAGGATGGATGAATGAATCTCCTGCGTGAACGATGAAGTCCTCGCTAATCCAGTTTTTTGCCTGGTAAATCGCGTGCGCGAGTCCAAGACGCTCTTCCTGAAAAAGGTATGCTATGCTTAAGTCGTTGCTGTCATCTTTGCCTCCGCTTCCAACGTGGTCTATTATTGCACCTTTATGGCTTCCGACGATTATTAGTATCTTGTCAACACCCATGTATTTGTGCAAAGATTCTATTACGTGGTCTATCACTGCACGCCTCTCTATTGGGAATAATTCTTTTGGGTTTGCTTTTGTGAATGGGTACATCCTTGTGCCGCTCCCTGCTGCTGGTATTATTCCTATCATTCTTTCATCCACTCAATCATTTTTGCCAAGCCCGTTTCGAGTTTTATTTTAGGAGACCAGTTTAAGAGCTTTTTAGCTTTGGTGATATCAGGAACTCTCTGCGGAGGGTCGTCCATTGGCAGGTCTTTGAAAATTATCTTCGATTTGGAATTCGTGACTTTTACTATTTTTTTTGCAAGTTCCAGAATGGTAACTTCTTCAGGGTTGCCTATGTTGATAACTTCACCATTTAACTCCTTCTTCGTTGCAAGCGTGTATATTCCTTCAATTAAATCATCGACGAAGCAGAAACTCCTAGTCTGTTTCCCGTCTCCGTAAATAGTTATTGGTTCATTATCCAGTGCTTGCATGATGAAATTAGTCATTACCCTGCCGTCGTTGTACCTCATGTGGGGTCCGTAAGTGTTGAAAATTCTGACAATCCTGCAGTCAATGTTGAATTTGTGAATGAACTCATAGCATAACGCCTCTCCAAAACGCTTGCTTTCGTCATAACAGCTTCTTGGTCCGAAACTGTTAACGTAGCCGTAATAAGTTTCCGGTGTAGGTATCACTTCTGCCTTGCCGTAAACCTCGCTTGTGCTTGCGAATAAGAAGCGGGCGCTGTCTTTCTGTGCTTTTTTCAAAAGATTGAATGTGCCTATGCTGTTGGCGAGTAATGTGTCAAAAGAGTTAGTCTGATAATCGCTCGGGCTTGCCCTGCTTGCGAAGTGGAGTATTAAGTCAACTTTTTCAATATCATCCAGGTCTTTTGTAACATCTTTCTGCATGAATTTGAATCTTCCTGTTTTTCCAAGGTCTTCAATGTTATTTAGTGAACCAGTTCCCAAATGGTCTATGCAGATTACTTCATTGCCTGTATTTACGAATTTGCTGCAGAGGTGGCTGCCTATGAATCCAGCGCCTCCGGTAATTAAGACTTTCATAATAGTAATCAATCACTGCTAATTATAAATATATTACCTTTATCCTACTTGGTAGGATAAACAACTTAATATATTACTGTGGTCATTGTATTTAGTAAATGAAGAGTAAGCTGTCAATAACGCTGGATGAGAAGATAATAAAATCTTTGGATAAGTACATTGACGGAGTAAATATAAGGAACCGTTCCCAAGCTATAGAGTTCTTCATATCAAAGCACTTAAGCCAGAACAGGATTGCTGTGATACTGGCGTCGAAGATAGAGCCTTTCAGGATACTTGCTAAGATAAAAGGCCAGCCTTTGATTATGCATACTGTCAAGCTTCTTCAGTCTTATAATTTCAAGAAGTTGTTCGTGATTGGCGAGAAGGAGATTTTGTCGCAGGTTTTTACTGTTCTTGGGACCGGGCAGGAGTACTTGATGAGCATAGAGTATGTTGAGGACGTTAATCCGAAGGGTAGTGCTGCGTCTCTTTCGCTTTTGAAGAATAAGGTTGATTCGACGTTTCTGGTTGTTCCTGCTGATAATTTTTTCAATACTGATATTAATTCGTTCTGGACTTTTCATGTTAAGAGCGGCAAACTGGTTAACTTGGCTATCTCTGCTGCAAGTAATCCTACGAAGCTTGGTATTATAGACTTACAGGGTGGGAGTATTGTTGGTTTTGAGCAGAAGCCTAAGAAGAGTACGAGTTATCTTATCTGGACTGGTATTATGATTTGCGAGCCTGAGATTTTATATTATAACTGCAATTCTATTGAGAAGGATTTGATACCGAAACTTATCTTAACTCGTGACTTGGGCGGTTTCGTATTTGCAGGCCAGTGGAAGAACATACACACAAAGAAAGACATAGAAGATTTACGCTAAATTTAGAAATCGCAATTTGTTATCATGACTGATTCATAATCCTTTAAAAGAATAAAAATTCTTATTTTTTAATTTATGAATAGTCTTAGAATTATACTAATAGTTCTTGGGGTAATAGGTCTGATATTACTAATAACTAGTTCTAGTTTTATGAAGCCAGTATTATCTTGCTTTGATATGTCAAACGTGTCTAATACGTTTCAGTTTCAATGCATAGGTTTCTGGTTACATTAACCAACAAAAATTGAGTATTCAAGCTGATTTATTGTGCAAAGCCGTGTTTAGAGTTAAATATATAAATAAGTATTACTTCGTAATATGTTTATGATTGTTCGTGAACGAATTTCTCTAACAATAGATAAAAACGTCCTGGCGGCAGTTGACGCCACAGTAGACGGCAATAAAGTACGCAACAGAAGCCATGCAATGGAGGTCTTACTCTCAAAGGCACTGGGCAACAAGCGCGTGAAGAGGGCATTCATACTCGCAGGCGGCAAAGGCACAAGACTTAGGCCCATAACTTACGAAATACCTAAACCAATGGTGCCAATACACGGAAAACCATTATTACAGCACACCGTAGAACTATTGAAAAAATATGACATCAGAGATATCATAATCTCAATAGGATTCTTAGGAGAAAAAATCCAGGAATACTTCGGCAATGGCTCAAAATTTGGAGTCAAAATAAGCTACGTAAAAGAAGACGAACCTCTCGGAACAGCAGGACCACTTAAGATTGCAAAACCATTACTTGAAGACGCGCACTTCGTCATGATAAACGGAGACAACTTATTCAACATAGACTTGTTCGATATGATAAGCACACACTTCGAAAACGGGGCTGTAGCAACAATAGCATTAACATCAGTTAGCGATCCGACAAAATTCGGAGTAGCACAGCTAAAAGGGAGAAAGATACTGAAATTCATAGAAAAACCCAAGCTTGAAGAAGCACCTTCCAATTTAATCAATGCAGGAGTATACTTATTCTCGCCGAAAATATTCGATTACCTGCCTGAAAACAAAAAAAATATTATGATAGAAACAGAAGTTTTCCCAAAACTCTTAGAGAAAGGAGAGTTCTATGGCTACGTCATGGAGGGACAATGGCTTCCGGCAGGAACACCTGAAGAGTATGAGAAAGCAATACAAGAATGGAGAGATATAGAATGAGCATATTCAAATCTTATGACATCCGCGGAGTTTACCCAACAGAGATAAACGAAGAAAACGTATACAAGATAGCAAGGGCATACATTGAATTTACAAAATTCAGAAAAATAGTAGTCGGCCGCGACATGAGACTCTCCTCACCAATGCTTTACTCTGCAATAGTAAGAGGATTAATAGACCAGGGAACTGAAGTAATAGACGTCGGCGAAGTCAGCACTCCGATGTTTTACTACGCAGTAAACAAACTTGACGCTGACGGCGGAATGGTAATAACAGCATCCCATAACCCGAAAGAGTACAACGGCCTGAAACTCGTAAAACAAAAGGCGGAGCCTATAGGCGAAGACTCAGGACTTAAGGATATAGAGAAAGTATTCAACGAAGACCATTTTCAAAACAGCAAAAGTTTCGGAGTAATAACCCAGAGAGACCTGACTAAAGACTACGTAAATTATGTCAAAAGTTTCGGGGGGAATATTCACGGACTGAAAATAGTTATAGACTGCGGAAACGGAATGGCTGGAAAAACAATCTCCGGCATACTGAAAGATTTCGAGCTGAACATCGTATTATTATATGATAAACTAGACGGCAGTTTCCCAAACCATCAGTCAGACCCGACAAAGGACGAGAACATAAGAGAATTGCAGAAGAAAATCTTGGAAGAGAAAGCTGATTTGGGACTGGCATTCGACGGAGACGCAGACAGGCTAATATTAATAGATGAGAAAGGACTCAGGGTTCCTGGAGACATAACAACAGCGATAATAGCGAAAGAGATACTAACACACCAGAAGGAGAAAGTACTGTTCGACTTAAGGTCTTCAAAATCAGTGCCTGAACTGATAAAGAACGAAGGTGGAATCCCGATTATTTCAAAAGTTGGGCATTCATTCATCAAGAAGAGAATGAGAGATGAAGGGATATTCTTTGCAGGGGAATTATCAGGGCATTACTATTTCAAAGATAATTTTTACACAGACTCTGCTGATATAGCAATGATGAAAATCTTATCTCTTTTTGGCTCTTCAGGAAAGAAAGTTTCAGAATTTGTAAAAAGCTTCTCAAAATACTACCATTCCGGAGAGGTAAACAGAAACGTAGCAGATAAGGATGCAGTAATCTCCAGAGTAGAACAAAAATATAAGGACGGCAAAGTGTCGCATATAGACGGCGTCACTATAGAATTCGAGCATTGGTGGTTTAATCTCAGGAAATCCAACACTGAACCTGTAGTCAGATTAAACCTTGAAGCTGACACTAAAGAACTGATGACTGAGAAACTTAATGAGGTAACAAGCCTCATCAAATAAGAAAATCACTCTTTTTTTAAATAACAAAAGCCATATTCTTATTCAGGGATTATGGCTATAATTGATTTTCTAAACGTATTGTATAATTCGCAGGCGCTTCTGACGCTTGTATTTATCATAATCGTAGCAGTTTTCATATATATAGGTTTATCAATAAGCAGGACTGCAGGCGGAGGTTCAAAGTCTGAAAGCCAGAATTTCGGCAAAACTAATGCAGTTATAGCGCCTTCAATTCAGAACGAGTCAGAAGGCGAGGCCAAGGCGAGGCAGGAATCAGCTAATATCAGGGCATACTTAGCCGAGTCAATGAGGATATACAATGAGGATAAAAGCAAAGCAAACTATACTGCAAGAATAATATACCATTCACTTTTTGGAGATGATAATTTTCAGGGAATACTAGGCGACTTAAAGAATGATTTGGGCGACAAATTTTACACTAAGGAGAAGAAAGACACGTACTCTAATTCCAGAATAAAAGATTATATTAACAAATTCAAAACTTTAATGTCAATTTCATATGATGAAAAGAAGAAAAAAATACCTAAGGTTTTTGACCCCATACTTATGGGTGAAGACAGATTAATCATTGAGACAAAAGATGATATAGATTTATTGAACAATAAATTTGCCGAAATTCTAAATACTGACACAGTAGACTTTAAAAATTTATTAAACAATGTTGATGACAGCTTTAAGGATCTAATTAAGACTTTCAATGATAAGAATTTCAGAATATTGTACGATGAGTTCGTCCTAGACGGCGAGAAATACGTTCAGAGTTATAAGCCGAAAATGTATGACAAAGACAAATTCTTGAACTTTTACTCTTTCCTGAAAGAGTACGTCGTCAATGAGACGGATGATTTTTCAAAACTCGCGAATGATGCATCGCTCAAGGCTGAAGTCGCAGCCAAAGCCAATGAGTTAAAAACGTCTTTGGCAGAGATAAAAGGAAAACTATCTGAGATTAAGGGGTTGGAAGATAAAGATAAACTAGTATTTAATAAAATTAAAACTACGCTTAATTTGACTGATATGTATTTAGAAATCTTAAAGCTGAAGGATATCATAGGGTCATTTAAGGATAACGAGATTGTCTTGTTAAAATCATACATTGAGCAGAAGGTCTTTAGAAAAGAGGATGAAGAAATCTTTTCCTGGTATGAAGGCTTGGAGGATATTAGACAAAATTTTACGGATATTAGTTACAAGCCTTACAGTGAAAATATTGACTTAGAAACGTTGGGAATTAAAGATATTGACTTAGATAAGTTGGGACTTAAAGAAGAAGAAGAGGCGGTGACAAAACTCAGGTTTATAGAAATAAAAAGTTATATCATAAGCGAATTAGTCAGTCTTTTTGACACTGTTTTTAAGGAGGATTATAAAGCGCAGCTTAAACTCATATTTGCAGAGAACAGCACTGCATTAATAGAATCTATTAGGAACTTGCTTATTCCTGTTTTTACCAGGAATGAGCTAAGAAATACTAATTTTGTTGATTATAGGAATAAGTGTTTTTATAAGATTGCAGAATACCAGACTAAGAATTATTTCTTAGAGCAAAGAAAGAATGCTATTCCAGAAACGGATATTCATGTTGAAAATTTAAAAGTCAGTATAAAGGATGAGATTAATAACCTGAATAATTTGAAGCAGGCATTAACTGATGAGCTTGGCAGGGAAGGTAAAACAAAATGAGCGCCGCTGTTGACAAGGCTAAACTCGCCGAGGCTATTATACTGATTGACAAAATAATAGATGAGAAGACAAAGTTATTAGATGTTTTGACCGGAGAAGAAGATACTAAAGTAAAATTATCAAAAGTTTTGGAAACTAATGAGTCGTTGAAGGATAGTTATTCTAGCATAATTTCACTTAAATCCTCTTTTACGGGTGTGGCAAAGATAGAATCATTATTAGACCCTGTTGGCAGTCTGGTTAAAGAGCAGAATAGTGAAGCAGGACTAATAGAAGAACCTCCTGCACCATTGGTTTCTCATGAAGAGAAAAAGAGCACAGAAGAAGCTATAATTAAGCCTTCTTCAACTTTGCCGTCTTCTGAGGATATTAAGATTAAAGAGTTAAAAAAATTATTAATAGAACATGTTGACGAATCAGATTTAACTGCTAAGTTTTTGAAAGTCTTGGAATCAATTATAGACTCATATAGTGAATTAAAATTATCAGAACTTTCCGGAGTTGACAAATTAAAGTTTAGTTTACCTTATATTAAAACTATTAAAAGTGCTGTTGAAGCTCCAGATGAGCATAATATTAAGTTACTTCCTGACATTAAGATTATACTTAGCGAAGTAGGCAAACAGCTAAAGATGGAAGAAAGCAGCATTACATTGATAATATATGTTGATAAATTGAAGGAAAAATTATCGAAAAAACCTGAAGAAGCCCCAAGTCCATCTTCAGAACTTAAACGTTCATTGCTCGAAATTGACTCCGACATGAAAGCAAAATTACAAATTATATTGGACGGTAAAACTTTGCCTATACATGAAAAACTAGAAAGTACACCTGAATATGACATTTTGAAAGACACTAAAGGACTAAAATTAATAAATGAATTATATACAAAAGCTAAAGTAAATAGAACTATATCTTTTGATGAAGCTATATCATGGGCTCTTAAAAAAACCAATTACAAAGATAATATATTACACATTAATTCAGGCAAATATATAATAATTGCAGACACGCACAGCCAGTTTGAACCATGTTTATCCATATTGAATAATTATTGGGATAAAGTTGATAGTTTTATATTTTTAGGAGATTATGAAACTACGGCAATACCCTTAATCAGATTAAAATCCGCTAATCCTGACAAGATAATATTATTAAGAGGAAATCACGATGGAGAAATTGGCGGCACTGAATTTTTTAACGACTTTTCAGTAGCATGCATACTTTTTAACAAATACTTATTAACGCATGCAGGCACTCCAATATTCAAAAATGAAAAAGGAACAGAAAAATTAGATCAAAATAAATTAATTTCCGAAACTTTCGATTTTTTAACTCTTAAAAGATTAGAAATAATAGCTGATATTAAAGACCCAAAAAAATGGGCTGTTAATGATAATTCAAAATGTTATTATCAATTAGTATGGAATGACCCAACCAATACACCAAAAGGTGAAATCAAAGTAAATATTAGAGGAGATAATATTTACTGCTTTAATGAGCAGGCTTTAGATTATTTTTTTAATAAAATATTCAAGGAAAATAATAACATCAAATTAAGATGCTTAATAAGAGGACATGAAACATCTAGCGCTTATTTAATGCTGGATAATAAATTATTAAATCTTAATGCAAAAGGCGTTGAAGAACCATTATTCGCTGTGGCTGACAGTTCAAACGACGATATTGAAATACGCCAAGTAAAGCATGACTTAAGCGATACATTTATTCAAAAAATTAAACCAGACGAATTTAAAGAACATATTTCAGCAGAAACAAAATTTGTTGATATGGATTCAATCGACTGGCTGAATCATGACATAAACATAGCTCAGAACAACAGATTAACGCGTTTTACTAAACAATTCATTGATTGGGAGGACTTACTTGACCACATACAAGCGTTCATCCAAAAATTAATCAAAGAAAAACCAGACCTTAAGATACCTACATCTTTCAACCAATTATTACTGGATGCAGATTCAATAGAAACTCCGACTGGCCATTATGTTGACATTGCCAGCGGTGAATTCGTAATAGTTGGAGACACTCACGGGGAAGTGGATAAGACCCTCAATATACTCAATCATTTTTGGAAAACTTCAAATTTTATCTTCCTGGGAGATTACGTAGACAGGGGATATGCATCAATACAGAACCTGGCATTGTTATTATTGCTCAAATTGAATTTCCCTGAAAAAATCACACTCCTAAGGGGAAACCATGAAGACCCAGATGTTTATGGTGATACGGCTCAGTTTGCCGACTCTGCATTTTTAAGCCAGATTAACGAGTTCAATAATATAGTCAGTGAAAAAATAGACATTGCAAACATAAATAATATTTTCGAAAAAAAGCTGCCTTATTTTGGAATCTTATATAAGACATACTTTCTCGTTCACGCAGGAGTGCCGATATACAAAAGAAAAGATGATGACAAGATAAATGGAGACGAAACAATACCTGCATTAATACAGCCTGATTTTGACATAACTAAACTTCGAAACCAGCTCCGTACCTTCGATCACAGCGATGAGCAGGCAACATATGTCTGGAATTTATTTTGGAATGATCCTTCAGGAAGTCTGGATGACAGTAATACATATGCTTATTATTATTCTAAACGGGGTTTCTTATTCAGCAAAGCTTGCTTGGAATTCTCATTTAAGCAGTTAAGCAAATCATTATTCGGGAAAAGCAACCAGTTAGCAAGGCTGATTAGAGCCCATCAGTATGAAGCAACAGCTGAAAATATAGAAAAATTTGAAGGAAAAATAATATCATTATTCTGTGCAGGTTATGGAATAAATAGTTCTGGAGAATTCACTCATGATATTATATTCATGCACGAAAAAGGATACGACCCTTCATCTAAAAATATAACCTTTTATGGAATTAGGCCGTCAGACAACAAGATTACCAACACGCCCATAATTCACTTAAAAAATTTAGACAATACAAAAGAGGAAGTAAACATTAAAGAATTACTTAAGAAATTCCCATTAAGTTCAACGACAACTTTTTACCCGGTGGATGTTGAAATTGTAATAGATGCATTATTAGACCTAAAACCTTTTGTTCAAGAAATTAAAAAGACAAGACTCACTAAAAAGAAGTTATAATATTTTTTTAGAATGCCACTAATATTAATTTTTTAATAAAGCTTTTTAACAGGAGTTGCGAGGGATTATACTAATGGCTAATGCTTTCAAATCATATGATATAAGAGGTGTGTATAATAAGGAGCTTCTTCCGGAAGACGTCTTCAAAGTGGGATTATGCCATGCAGACCTTGTCAAACAAAAAGTATGCATAGGATATGACTCTAGAACAACAAGCGAGACGATAACAAACATCTATGCTGCAGGATTCACCAGCGGAGGATTTGACATAGTAATAATAGGGATGGCTCCGACACCCGTGTGCAACTATTACTCAATGCTCCACAAGATTGACAGCGTAGTAGTGACTGGAAGCCATACGCCGCCTGAGTACAACGGAATAAAATTCTTCGACAAATTAGGAATAATGTACAACGAGAGATTAAGAAAACTGGAGCAGAAATACTTGACTAATGATTATAAAAGAGCAAACTGGGATGATATTGGAAAAATCACGCATGACAATAACGCGATAAAGGAGTACACGGATTTTATCACAAGCAAGATAAGAATAAACAGGAAATTAAAAATAGTAATAGACTACGGAAACGGGACCGGCGGGCTAGTCACGACTAATGTATTAAAAAAATTAGGATGCGACGTTGTCACAATCAATGCTGAAACTGACGGCACATTCCCAAACAGGAAACCTGAACCGACAAATGAGAACCTGGCATTCCTGCAGAAAAGAGTTGTTGAAACAAAAGCAGACTTTGGAGTCGCCCTAGACGGAGATGCTGACAGGAGCGTATTCCTGGATAATACAGGAAGAATACTTGACGGGAGCACGATGAGCACATTCTTTGCAAAAGAGATACTGCAGAAGAACAAGAATGCGTACATAGTTGCCAGCATAGACACTAGCAGCACACTAAAGACAGTAGTCGAAGAGAACAAGGGAAACTTAGTCTGGTGCCCGGTCGGAATGAACAACATATCACAGGGACTAATAGAGAACAAAGGAATGTTTGCAGGAGAAGTCTCCAGCCACTTCTACTTCAACGATTACTACCCATTCAGCGACGGGACGCTGGCGACAATCAAACTCGCCCAGATATTATCAGAAAAGAACGAGAAGATGTCGCAGTTAATAAACGAACTTCCGCACTACCCTATAATGCACCAAAAATTCAACATGCAAACGCACGAGAAGAAAATACAAACATTTGAGAAAATAAAAAAAGAAGTAACAAAGAAATACGAAGTGAACACTATAGACGGCGTCAAATTCTTCCTGAATAAGACAGACTGGATTTTGATAAGACCAAGCAATACAGAACCATTAATCAGGCTAACCGTTGAAGCAAAAGATGAAAAAAGCCTAAAAAAGTATATAGAGCTGTATTCTAAGCTTATAACGAAGTTTTTATAAAAGCACAAATTTAGAATTTAAGTAAACAGTTATGAAAACTATAATACTTGCAGGAGGCTATGGCACCAGGCTGCAGCCCTTAACAATGAGAACTCCAAAATCAATACTGCCATTAGGGGACAGCAATACAATAATGAAAATATTAGCGCTTATTGACACTGTTAGCGCAGATGAGATTATATTATCATTAAACAGGAATCAGGAAAAAGTAAAGGAGTACTTGGATTCTGTCGGCTATAAAGACAAGATAAAATACGTCTTTGAAGAAAGCGAAGACGACTTAGACAAGTTAGGCGCGATAGGTGCATTATTATACGTTGTTAAGACATTCGGCGCTGATGACTATATAGTTCTCGGAGCTGACAATTACTTCAAAGGGTTAAACCTGAAAGATATGGTATCCCAGCATAATAAAACAAAAGCGGAAGTTACCATAGCGCATTACGAACTTGATGATATAACAAAAGTTCCAAGCTTTGGTGTAGGAGTAATAAATGAAGACGGCAAGATAGTAGAATTCCAGGAAAAGCCGAGCGTTGAAAAAGCGCTTTCAACATTAGTCAGCACGTTCTTATACATTATTAACAAGAAATTCTTAGAGACTGAACTACCAAAATACGTCGATGATGAAATTAAAGCAGGAAGAAAACCTGACAATATGGGAAACTTATGGGAATTCTTCTGCAAAAAATTAGACATTTATGCTTACACATTCAAGGGATTCTGGGGCGATGTTGGAAAACCAGTAGGTTATATAGACACGAATAGGAGAAGCCTTGACGACATCAAGAAAGATGTAGACAAGACTTCAAAGATAAGCGAGACTGCAAAAATAACAGGAAAAGTGATATTAAGCAAAGGCTGCGAAGTAGCAGAAGATGTGGTAATAATAGGGCCATGCTTCATAGGGGAGAATGTGAAAATAGAAAGAGGAAGCATAATAGGACCGTACACTACAATACTTCATGATTCAAAAATCGGCCCTTATAATATAATAAACGGCAGCATAATCTTCGAGAACGTGACAACTAAAAGCGATGTTAAAGTAAACCGTGCAGTAGTGGACGGCAGCACATCAATATCAAAGAACACCAAGATTGAAGAGTATGCGCTAGTCGGATTCGGATGCGAATTAAACGAGGACTCGCAAATACTATACGAGTCGAAAATATGGCCTTTCTTAATCATAGAAAGGGACAGCGTGATAAACAGCAAGATATTCTACCATGACAATTTGAAAGGCTGGAAGGCAACATTAAACAACTCAAAATACTGGCAATAGTTTTTAATACTTAATTCCTAAAATTTTCATAAAGTAAGTGTAATTAAACCAGAAAGAAGTACCCTGAAAAGAACTATCTATGGGCAAATCAAGAGCGATAGATAAGTTAATCATTTTAGATTTCCAATTATTTTCTTTTAATACTATTTCTTTTATTTTTTTCTTGAAGCCTCGTTTGAAATAGTATTTTTTGACCGCTGATACAATATTAGTAATCTGGTTTTTGCTTATATCAAAAGCAGGGTTTAATATATCATTTTTCGTTTCCTGAAGCACCACTTTTTCCAGCTTTATGCCAGTTAGGATTTCATCACCTTTCGACATTAATATTGATTTAACCAAATTAGAATTATTTTTTAACCTGTCATATATTTCAGTCGACGGGCTGCTTCCTAATGTTTGTAAAACAGCGATATCTGAAAACTTGTAGCCTCCACCCCCTCTACCTGCATGATAATAACCCTCTCCTAAAGCAAAAATTAATTTTTTATTGCCTATTTTGACAATGTTCGCTTTTGAATAAGTAGTATCTGCGCGTATCATTTCCTCAAAATCAATATAAAAGTGTACCCTGCTTTCAATAGGACTAATAGCTAAACTTTCAGAAGAAACGGTCATCACATCAAATATCTCTTTAATATCCATAGAAATTTAAGGAAAAGATACTCAGCTTAAATAGTTTTTGAAAAACAATTATAAAATATTAAGGATAACAAAGATGATTATGGCGCATAAAAGTGTAGTTTCAATATTAAAGACCAGCCCTGAAACTTACATGAAAGATTATTACAAACTTATGCATTTAGCAGATTATGAGAAAGAAATAAAAAGAAGATATGAGACTATAATAAAAATTAACTTATCATGGAGCTTGTTCTACCCGTCATGTTCGACTCCGCCATGGCAGTTAGACGCCGTATTAAACACTTTGAAAAAAGACAAATATGACAGGATAACACCAGTTGAGAATAAGACTGTTGTGACAAAGCCATGGGTCGGTGTGAAAAATAATAAGTGGGGCAAAGTATTAGACAAGTACAATCTGAAATTTACACCTTTGACAGATGTTGAATGGGTGCATTACAAGCCGAAACATGAAATGCTGGCATTGGATGAAGTATTTGGGGAAACATACAAGCTTCCTAAAATGTTCATTGGAACGAACATAATACACCTGCCAACCATGAAAACGCACGGCCATACGACTATAACAGGAGCGATGAAAAACGCATTTGGCGGATTAATAACGGAACGGAGGCACCACTCGCACAGAAAAATACATGAGATACTAGTTGACTTATTGCAGATACAAAAAGAGATACATAAGGGGATATTTGCAGTTACAGACGGGACAATAGCAGGGAGCGGCCCGGGTCCAAGAACAATGACTTGGCATGAGAAGAATTATATAATAGCATCAAACGACCAGGTTGCAATAGACGCGGTGTCTGCAAAAATGATGGGATTCGACCCGTTAAAGATACCTTTTATTAAAATAGCGCACGACAAAGGTCTTGGATGCGGGGACTTAAACCAGTTAGACATAAAAGGGGATGATATTAGCAAAGTAGATTTCGAATTCAAAACAGGAAAGAGCCTGGTCGTATTCTGGGACCAAGTATTCAGAACCAGGTACCCTATAATAGAACCTTTGCTTTTTCACACACCTCTCTTTAAGATGTGCATATTAGGAAGCGAATTATACCATGACTATTTCTGGTATCCTTTCATAGGCAGAAAAAGAGTTTCAGAATTCATGAAATCAAGATGGGGAAAAGTATTCTCGGAGTATTGAATCAAAACTATGAACGTTAAAAAATTATTCGAGCTGATGAGGCCAAAACAATGGTTTAAGAGTTTGAGCATCCTGTTTGGAACAAGCGTAGCATTATACTCGAAAACGTTTGCGATAAATCTGCTGCCTAATATTTTAATAGCTCTAATTGCAACATCCCTTTTGTCATCAACGATTTATGTATTTAATGACATAGCGGACGTCAAAGAAGACATGATGCATCCGGTGAAAAAGAAAAGGCCAATAGCTTCGGGAGAGGTAACAATTTTGGAAGCATCACTTTTTGGAATCATACTCTTACTAGTGTCGTTATCATTATTATACTGCTTAAAACCTATGCTGTTAGTGGTTGGGTTCTTATTCCTGCTTAACAATTTCTTATACAGCTTTAAACCATTCAGGCTAAAGGATATGCCAATAGTTGATGTGTTCTCGGCAGCTTTGAATTTCAGCCTCAGGGTATTAATAGGGTGGTATGCTTTCTCGAATGTATTAGTGTATAAGACTGTGTTATTATTCCCATTCTTCATAGCAGGATTCTTATTGTCATGCAAGCGTTTGGCTGAGTATAACTATTTAGGGAAGAAGGCGCCAGAGCACAGGGCTGTATATAAATATTACAATGCTAAATCCTTGAATTTGTCAGTGAATATTTACTTAGTGCTCAGCACATTGTTCTATTTCTTGTTCTCAGACTTATTCAACAAGAAGTTGTTATGGCTTGGCCCATGGTTCTTTGCAGAAATGTACTGGTATAAGACGTTTTCAAAAGATAAAGACAGTATAGTGAAGAAGCCTGAAGACGTATTTGAAAAAAAGAAATTATTCACGATAACAGGCGCATTATTCTGTTTAACATGGATAATAATGCAGTTACTGCCTTAAGTAAGCGATTGTTGCTGCAGCTGTAGCGTTCTCATTGCTGGTTAGCATGACTTGCTGGACTATGCTGAACTTGTCAGCGGTCAAATTCATTAAATATTCTGGAACAGTTTCGTAAAAACTAATAGTCAAGTAATTAATATTGGGGTTTGCAGCAAGTACCTGCAGCAAATCGGATTCGTTCGAAGGAAAACCAACAGTTGCCCTTTCAGAATAGTATGTTATGTGCGGAGCGTCATTAGTCATTATAATCTGGCTGCTGTCAGTGTTAGCCTTTATCTCCTCACCTGCGTATTTCAACTCTGCGTACGTATTAGCTGAATTGTTGATAGTTGTCTTCATCAGGTCAAAAGAAGGGATTATGATGAGTGCTGCTAGAATTGTTAGTATGATATACTCTGCATTTTTTAATATCTTCAGCTTTATTTTCTTGCTGATAAAATTCCCAATGGCTTTGCTGATGCTCACCAAGCCCATCGAGACTATTATGAATATGAAAGGGAGTATAGGCAGCATATACCTGTCCTCTTTCAGTTCGGTTAAGAAACTGTATGTTATCAGGTAGACTATGATATATGTTAGTGTAAATATTATATTGTTCGAATATTTTGTCTTAATCCTCGAGAGCGCGAACAATAATCCTATGCCCAGGAATACCAGGCTTATTATGCTTCCAAGTATTATAGGGGAATTTGCGAAATAATAAGTCCAGTCACCCAGATTCCTTCCCCACGTTCTTGGCATCATGCTCTGTATTATGAAAGTGTAAAAAGTTTCAAAAGGGAAACGGCCAATCATTAAATCATAAGCTAGTATTGGTATGAAACCAAGCAGCACTGCAGGAATCCAGATATAGTTTTGAATCTTCTTCTTGGATAATATGTCAAAAATAAGATATGAAGGGATGATGAGCAGTGAAGTAAAACGGGTCGCGATTCCAAGTCCCAGGAACAATCCTGACAATACCCTGCTCTTCTTGTCATCCTTGAAGAAGAAGTATAAACTAATCATCTGGAACAATAAGCTTGGGATTTCAGTGAGGAAGCGTATTGACAAAAAATTATACATCCAAGAGCTCACTAATAACAACGTTGCTAAAAAAGCAAGCTTGGTATTTAATAATTTCTGAAGGGATACGTATGTGAAAAAAATAGTTAAACAGATTATTATCACAAGACCAACACGAAGGAATGTCTCACTGCTGTTGATAAATCCGAATATTGAAAGCATTAACGGGTAAAATATTGCACGGCCCTCCCATAATGCGTAAGGGGAGCCTTTAACCAAATGATTTACGAATGATAAATATTCAGCTTCATCCCACCATATGCCTTTATTCGCCGAGAAGAAATAAATATTCAATAAAAATGTCAGGATGATTAGTACTGCAGGCAGGGCTTTTAATTTGTCAATATTGAAATCAATCTCGTAATAATCCTTCTTTTTTGCAATTTTCATACCTGTTTCTTGGATAACTTCAATGTTTAAAAAATTTAACGTATGACACTAACCCGATTAGAACTGCAAACCACAGCGTCGTCAGCCTGACTATTAAGGTAATGACTGCGGCAACAGGTACAGCAACACCCAGTATGTTACTCATTAATAACTCGCTGGACGCCTCAAACCCGAGTATTCCCCCTGGCGTGAAAGTTAACAATCCAACAAGAGATGATAAGCCGTAAACGAATCCAGCAGAGAATACTGTAACACTGACGCCAAAACTTAATAATAGAACATATAATTCCAATGTTTCAAACAGCCACCCGGCAAAGCTTATCATTATTAGAAAAATTATTCTAAGAATACTCATATGGGCGTAGTCATTAAACGTGTCCAACAACAAGTTTTTCTTGTCATGCAGGAACTTAAAACGCTCAATAACCAGCAGCAATAATTTTTTTGCACTATTTAACCTCAGGAATAAGAATACACATATGAAAGAGATAAAAACCACTCCGACGGCTATGACTGCAGGCATCAAGAACTGGCTTGGAGAGAAAAATAATAATGATAATAATAGTATCATTGCGAAACCGATTAGGTCAAACACCCTCTCAAGTATAATTATAGGTATCACTTTAATCCTTGAAACGTCAGCGAACTCTTTAACGAATGACGCTTTGAAAAGTTCACCTGCCTTGCCGGGCGTAATTGTTAAGCATAAACCTGCAAGGAAAACCTTCAATGAATCCCTTATTGGGATTTTTACACAAAATTTTGACAATAAATAATGCCACCTAATGAAACGAAAACAATAATTGAACATGCTAAGACAGAGAAGAAGCAGTATTACAAATAGTCCTATCATTTTCACCGCGTTTAATATTGAATTATAATCCGATAAAAAAATGAAAACTGCATAGACGATTATTGATAATATTACAGATATGATAAGTCCTTTTTCAATCTTAACCCACGTTTCACTCATAATTTTTTTCTCAAAAACCACTTGTTGAAAAAACTTTTCAGCAAGTATTTTATCTTGTTAATGAACATGTTCTTAATCCGAAACTCTGCTTTTCTTGATAATATCTCATTCCATAAATCATTTTTGTATTCTACATAAGCGTTTCCTATCTCTTCAGGAAAGTGGCTGTCACTCCCGGCAACGCCTTTCAGCCCGGATTTTTCATACAAGGATTTGCTTTTATAATTGAATGCATTCCTGCCGTTAAACACTTCTATCCCGTCAACGCTCCCAAGCACGTTCTCTTCAAAATTAGACCATTTAGTTGTGAATCTGAAAAAATCGAACGGGTGCGCTATGAAAACAAAACAGTTCTGCTTTTTTGCATCTTTAAGTATGTCTGCAAATTTTTTGGAGACAATTTCTTTTTTAACATTATAAATCAGCAATTCTCCGTATTCGCATTTCTTTTCAACCCCTATTATAATCCTAAGGTCAGTATAAGGATTCACGCGTTTTGCTTCCAATGCACCTCTTATGGTGTTATGGTCTGTTATTGCTATAACATCCATGCCTTTCCTCTGGGCGCTCTTTAAAATATCATTTATTTTTGCTTTCGAGCAGGAGGAATAATATGTATGCACATGAAGGTCGGCTTTCATTTTTTTTTAAACTAGTTTTAATTTTGATTGTTAATATAACTTTTCATTAGGGTTTAAAAAGTATAAATGACTTAAGTTTTTCATAAAAATATGAATCTTAAACAATTATTATCAGGCATACTGACTCCATCCGAATGCGGAGAATTGAAGAATAGTTTTGACGTGGTCGGCTCCGTTGCACAGCTCGAAATACCTGAAAGCTTGGAGCCGAAAGAGAAGATGATAGCCAATAAGATACTTGAAACATTCAAGAATATCAAGACTGTTGTAAAAAAAGTTGACAAGACGGAAGGGGAGTTTCGTGTAAGACCTGTAAAGATATTAGCAGGAATTCCGTCAACGGAGACGGTGCAGAGAGAGAACGGGTTGAACTTGAAATTAGACCTGAATAAAGTATTCTACACTCCAAGATTAAGCAATGAAAGGCTCAGGATACTGAAACAGATTAAGAAAGGTGACTTCGTTGCGGATTTGTTCTGCGGAGTAGGACCTTACGCTATCCTTATTGCTAAATTCTCAAAATCAAGAAAAGTATTTGCTAATGACTTAAATCCTGATGCGTATAATTATCTCATTGAGAATGTAAAGAAAAACAAAGCATTGAAGATTGAGTGCTTCAATAAGGATGCAAAAGATTTTCACAAATTGAAAGCGGACAAAGTCATAATGAACATCCCTAAATTCTCGGAGAATTTCCTGTCAGTGGCATTTGATAACTGCAGAAAAGGAGGATTGGTATATTATTACTGTTTTGCCAAGGAAGACGAGCTAAAAGACAGGGTGGCGGAAATTAAGAAGGCAGGGCACTGCAGGATTTTAAAAAAGACTAAATGCGGAGATATAGGGCCGGGAACGTTCCGCTGGTGCATAGACTTCAAAATAACATAACTTTTGCTTTTAAAAAAAAATGGCTTTTACATCTTTTTATAAATATTACTCTTAGGGGAAACATGTTGATAAGCTTTATAACATTCTACAGATTTCTCATATTTTTAAGGGATAAATTCCAGAATGATCAAGAACAACTCCTAGAAAATTATCTAGGAGGTGAAATATAAAATGGCAGAGAACAAACCAAAAGGTAAAGGAAAACCAGAGCACAAATAAGAACTAAACTAGAATCAAAAACTTCTTAAATCCCTTTTTTATTATTTTTTTAAAATTATTTCGGAGGAAACAAATTATGGCACCAAAACCTAAAAAGAAAAAAGAAGCAGAGGAAGAACCAGAAGAGGAAGTCGAAGAAAAAACTGAGGAACCAGAGGAAGAGGAAGAAGAGGAAGAAGAGGAAGAAGAAAGCGACGAAGAGGAGAACTGGTAAATTTTTTTTCTAAAAAAATCTTTTTTTGTTTAATCTTTTTTTATGTTTTTTTTGGAATTTTCCAAAAACGGTCAGATTTTTAAATGGCCAATAAATTTTAGTTATTTACCTATGAATAATGTTTTACTCGCAAAGCCTTTTCATATAGAAACGGGCGCCATAAACATCGCAGTCTTAAATGCTGAACAAGCAAAAGATATGGATATTAAACACTTAGACAGGGTATTAATTAAAAGCGGAAAGAAAAGCGTGATATGCAGTGTTGATATCACAAACATCAGCGTTAAAAAAGGAGAAGTCGGATTATTCGTCGAACCATGGAATAAACTTGGATTGAAAGCTTCCGAAAACGTCACACTTGAGACTGTTCCAAAACCTGCAAGCATGGATTTTATCAGGGCTAAACTGGATGGTGCAGAATTATCCAAAGAAGATATTTATACTATTGTAAATGACATAGTTAATGATGCATTAACTGATGTTGAACTTACGGCGTTCATAACGAGTTCTTACTGCAAGGGCCTTAGCATGGAAGAAGCTTACTGGCTTACTAGAGCAATGGTTGATACAGGCGAAGTTTTGGATGTCGGAAAAGGCCCGATATTTGACAAGCACAGCATTGGAGGAGTGCCTGGAAATAGGGTTACAATTCTTTTAGTGCCTATAGTTACGAGTACAGGCCTCAAGATGCCTAAGACTTCATCAAGAGCTATAACCAGCCCCGCAGGTACAGCTGACACTGTTGAAGTATTCTGCCCTGTGACCCTGACAAAGAAGAAGATGGAAGAGATGGTTAGGACTATCGGAGGATGCATGGCATGGGGAGGAAGTTTTAACTTAGCGCCCGCAGATGACAAAATAATCAAGGTTGAGAAACCATTATCAATAGATGCTGAAGGCCAGATGCTTTCAAGCATAATGGCCAAGAAGATAAGCGTTGGAGCGACTCACGTATTAGTTGACTTACCAATGGGTCCTGGAACTAAAATACCAACCCATGAGAGGGCTGAAGAGTTAAGCGAGAAATTCACAAGGCTTGGCGAGAAATTAGGACTTAAAGTTTACTGCATAGTTGATAACGGCTCGCAGCCATGCGGTAATGGTGTTGGACCAGCGCTTGAAGCAAGAGACGTTCTGAAAATTTTACAGAATGACCCGACAGGACCAGCCGACCTCCTTGACAAGGCGCTGCTCTTTGCAGGCACCATACTCGAACTTGGAGGCAAGGCAAAAAAAGGAAAAGGCCAGGACTTGGCTCTTGAGATAATAAAAAACGGCAAGGCGTATGAACAATTCAAGAGGATAGTGAAGGCTCAGGGCGGAAACCCGAATATCAGTTTGTGCGACATTAAAGTCGGCCCTGAAATGTTTGACGTGAAATCCGAAGTTGAAGGCATGATAACCATGATTAATAATAACCTGATATCAAAATGCGCAAGGGCTGCAGGAGCTCCTCACAATCAAGGTGCGGGAGTATATGTCATTGGCAAACTGTCTATGAATATTAAGAAAGGGACAACTTTGATGACTATTTATGCAGAAAGCGCTGAAAAACTGGAACGCGCAAAAGAAGCCATAAAAGGAAAAGAACCTTTTGTTATACAATAAATCTCCCCAAAAACAGGTAATAGTAAGGTTTTTAAATAATTCTTTAAACTATACTACTCTATGGGACGAATTAGGAACAAGTTCATCAAGAGAAATACGCGTGCGATACTTGACATTCACTCTGATAAGTTCACAAATGACTTTAAGAAGAATAAGAATGCGATGGTAAGCGCGGCAAAGACAGTCAGCAAGAAGATAAGAAATCGAATAGCAGGTTATATAACTTTCATTAAAAAGAAAGGAATAAGTCTTAGAAAAGTAGAATAAAAAAATATTTTATTTTGTAAATCTTTAAATAAAATAATTTCTTTCCTTAATTATAATGAATATTGAAAAATTTGTTGCAAAAAACTACTTCTGCAGCTGCGAGGTTGGGCCTTATGAGAAACTCAGCGGAGTAAAGAGATTCTTATTATACTATAAACATAATGCTGGATTTTTTCCAGTAATAAAAGTCGATGCTGAATACAAAAATTTACTTGACAGATTAAGCAGCAAAGACCTTTTAGGCGAAACAATAGAAGGATTAGTTATTATTACAGGCATGAATTATACCCCATTGTCTGAGAAAATATTGAAATTCTTCAAAAAGACAAGAAGAATGACAGGAAAACACTACCTTACACATATAGTGCTTGAAGAAGACGTAGCAGGGATGCCAAGAATAATACCAAGCATCTCTAAAAAAGAATTAGAAAAAATAATATAGAAAATAAGAGTTTTTATCTTATCAGTATTCCCGGCTTTCCAGGCAGGCTGCTTTTTGCTTTTCCTTCAGTTGAATCTTCAGCTTTAAGTATCTCGAATTTGCAGTTGAACTCTTTTTCAAGGTAAGATTTTGACTCTGTAAAGAAGCCAAACTCTTCAGATTGGTTAATCTTTGACGGAACCAGTTTGCTCATATCTTTTGTTACCGACTGAACCATCTTGGTTGCTTCGCCGCCGTGCTTTCTTGCATCAGCATCCTTCATGACGTCAGATATTATTCCTTTAATGTCAGTGATGTCTTTAGCTTTCCTAATCATATCTGCAACTTTATACTTCCAGGATTCAGCTATGAATAATGAGATGTTTTTCGGCGTCTTATTGATGAGTTTTATCACATCTTTCACGTCATTTATTGTCTTCTCCAGTTCTTCTTCGAAACAGTCAGCCTTCTCGTCGATTAAGGACTCGTCAAACTTAGGCCAGTCACAGACCGACACGAAACCTTCATTTTTGCCCTTCTCCCATAATTCCTCGCAAGTGTGAGGGATGAAAGGTGCAAGCATTACCAGTACTTTGCCGAATGTGAAATTATACACGTCACTGCTGATTGCCTCTTTCTGTTTCGTTAAATAATTAGCCAATGTCATAATATTGCTTATTGCAAAATTGAACTCGTACTTGTCAATATTCTCAGTCACAGTCTTTATTGTCTTGTTTAATTTTCCGATTACTGTCTTCTCCTTTGATGATAATTTTTTAACGTCGACCTTTTTGACAGCGGATACTCCTTCAGCCATGCCAATTAGTTTCTTTATGAATTTATAGCACGCTTCAACTCCATGTTCGCTCCATTCGAACTCTTTCTCAGGGAGTGCTGCGAATAGTATGAACATCCTTGCAGTGTCGGCCCCGTACTTTTCTGTTATATCCTTCGGTTCCACTATGTTTCCTTTGCTTTTGCTCATCTTCTCTCCGCCGAGAAGCACCATGCCCTGTGCTAACAGTCTCTTAAACGGCTCGTCGAACTTTGTCAGTCCAATATCCCTTAGGAATTTCTGAAAAAACCTTGCATATAATAAATGCAGTATCGCATGCTCTATGCCTCCAATGTACTGGTCGACTGGCATGAAATAATTAGCAGCTTCCTTATCGAAAGGTCCGGCTTTATAGTCAGGGCTCGTGTATCTTAAGTAGTACCATGAACTGTCGAAGAAAGTATCCATGGTGTCAGTCTCCCTTTTTGCAGGACCATTGCATTTTGGACACTTAGTTTTTATGAAAGTCTTGCTTGTTTCAAGAGGGTTTCCCTCCTCCCTGAACACGACATCATCAGGCAATAATACAGGCAGGTCCTTGATAGGCACTGGAATTATCCCGCACTTGTCGCAGTAAACCATTGGTATCGGGCAGCCCCAATATCTTTGTCTTGAGATTAACCAGTCCCTTATCTTGTACTGGGTTGAAGTTTTTCCAAAGCCTTTCTTCTCCATCCACTTTGTTATCTTCTCTTTTGCAGAATTATTATCCAGTCCGTTAAACTCTCCTGAGTTAACAAGAATTCCGTCATCCTCGTAAGCTTTGCTCATAGAGCATGCATCAATGTCTCCATCTTTTTGTTTTATGACAATTTTAAGAGGAAGGTTGTATTTTTGCGCGAACAAGAAATCCCTTTCATCATGGGTTGGCACAGCCATCACTGCGCCAGTTCCATAACTCATAATTGCGTAATCAGCGATGAATATAGGAACTTCTTCATTGTTCACGGGATTAATGGCATAATGCCCTATGAATAACCCTTTCTTGTCTTTCACTGATTCTCTGTCAATCATGCTTTCCAGTTTCACTTCTTCAGCGAATCTTTTTACAATGTCTTCCTTGTCGGTTCCTTTGACGAGTTCGTTAATTAAAGGATGCTCTGGTGCAAGAGTGATGTAAGTTATTCCAAATACAGTGTCAGGTCTTGTTGTGAAAACAGTCACTTCTTTTTTGCTGTCTTTGATTTTGAAAGTTATAAGCGTACCTTTGCTTTTTCCAATCCAGTTCTTCTGCATTGTTAACACTCTTTCAGGCCAGTTATTTTCAAGCTGCTTTAAATCATCCAATAATTGGTCAACGTACGCGGTTATTTTTATGAACCACTGGTCGAACATTTTCTGGATAACTGCTGACTTGCATCTCCAGCATTTTCCATTCTCAACCTGCTCGTTAGCAAGCACAGTCCTGCAGCTCGGACACCAGTTTGCAGGAGCTTTTGCCTTGTATAATAATTTTTTCTCATACATTTTTAGGAATATCCACTGGTCCCATTTGTAATAATCAGGCATGCAGGTTTTAATCTCCCTGCTCCAGTCGTAGCTGAATCCTAAACTGTGAAGCTGTTCTTCCATATCAGTCATGCACTTAACAGTCCAGTCTCTTGGGTGTATCTGGTTTTTTATCGCTGCATTCTCGGCAGGCATTCCAAAAGCGTCAAATCCCATAGGATAAAGAACATTAAAACCTCTCATTCGTTTGTAACGAGCTATAACATCACCCAATGAGAAGTTCCTCATATGACCCATATGCAGTTTGCCTGAAGGGTAGGGGAACATTTCAAGGCAGTAGAATTTCTTCTTCTTTTCATCAACTTTGACGTTGAATAACTTATTGTCACTCCACCTCTTCTGCCACTTTTTTTCAATCGCTTCGAACTCGCTCATATTTTATTTACTACCTTCACTTGCAGTTAATGTCTATGTATTTTTTAATGTTTTCTTCAGAGTCTTTATCATTAGGTATCCTGTGGTACGCTGGGAATTCTGAGATTCCCACCGAGATGAAGAAATCACCGCCAAAATTAGTTATGGTTATCTTTTTCTTGTTTAATAAGTAATAAACTTCGCTACCTTTAATTATAGGCAGGGTTATACTTTTTGCTTCTCTTATGGGGATAAAGTATGAATAAGTCTTTTGCATAAAATCTTCAATGCTCATTTTTTGCCGCCTTCTCTTATTTTTTTAACTGCAATATTATCATTCACTGTATAACTGCCTAATTTTTGGAAGAACATTTTAGCTCGGCTGTAATTCTCCGGCCACCTGCACTCTATGGTTTCCGTTTCTTTTTCGATTAACCTTTCAATATTTTTTACCAACTCTTTTCCAAGTCCTTTTCCTTCATGTTCGGGATTTATGAATATATGAATCTCCTGTGATTTAAGTCTTGGCCGTTCAAGCCACGCTCCTCCTGCAACTTCCCCATCTTTTTTAATAATTATTAAAGGAGACATTGAGAACTCTTGTTTATATTTTTCCCTTTCATACTCGTATTCGGTATTAAACATCAAGTCAAGTTCGGGATTTATCTTTATTAGTGTACGCTGGTGGTAATTCCATACATAACTATAGTCTGTCTTGATTCTCCTTTGGCCTTCATCCCCATAAAGCAGCGGATTAATCCACGAATTAACTATTATTTCTGGGAATGACTTATTCATCGCTGGAAGTTTTTCAATAGTAAATTCGCCGTTTCTCACTGCTGATTTTTTTGAACTATTAAAATCATTACCTTTTTTATTTTTTAAATAGTCATTAGTCAATTAAAACTTCACCTCAAAATATTTTAGAATGTTTGTTTCTTAGAATGAGTTTAGTGGCCTATGAAAGTTTGTTCATAAAAGCAAGAGCAAGCTTACATTAGTCATTATTATCTAGACATATAAATTTTGGATTTTAAAAAACTTGTTGCATTTTAATTAATTATTTAAAGCAGGTTTCGATTATGTATTTCATGGAATCGAAGCAGGTTATACTTCAGAAAAATTGTTTTAAAAGCATTGAGGATTTTATTGCCAAGAAACTGGAAGGTGTTAATGTAACAAAAAATGCCCCTCTTAATCCTGGCTGGTCGAGCAGATTTTTTTATTTTACTGTTAAAGATGAGAATATGGTGCTTGAAAGGGAAAACCCGATTTATTTTCATGTAAAAAGTGCAGACAATAAGGATTTAGTCGGTGAGATTCTTAATATTTATGAGTGTTCCAGCTGCGGTATTGTTGAAGGTGTTCCAAAATCTAAATCTTACAGTTACGATGTTTATTACTGCCATGACAGGATTATTGCATCTATGCCAATGAGTGGCAGTGCAGGCATAATGCATTTTTGCAGTGTATGCGGCGGTTTCGTGTTTGATGACTCTTTTTTCAGAGCTTAAATTTGTCTTAGAATTCGTATTATAAAAACAATTATAAAACTATAAACCTCCTAATAAATTAGTTTAAAGTCGGGGTCATCGTCTAACCTGGCAGGATACCTGGCTCCAGAAAGATGCTTCAAAGCTTTTGTGGAGCGCTGAGACACATGATTTTTGTGTCGTTGAAGAAACCAGTTGGTCAGGGTTCAAATCCCTGTGACCCCAATATTTTAAATAAGAGCAATAATTAATTAATGAGTATGATGCATGAACATGAAAGAGGTATGCTGCCAGTAGGTGCACTAGTACTAATCCTAATAGGTGCTTTCTGGATATTACAAGATATGCATTATTTGCCTGCGGATTTATCAATCTGGCCGATAATACTGATTGTGATAGGAATAGGATTACTGGTTAACAATTATTGGAAGACATACTGAAAAAAAACTATAGGTTTAAAAACAGGGTATTGTCTAATATTGTTAAATGAGTTCAATACAGTATAATCATCCTAAAATATATGATTTTCTTAATTTTATAATAAACGGGAAATTTAATGAGAAAAAATTCGAATTAATTTCCAAAATCATAGGGAAAGACAAGCGCGTACTGGACCTCGCATGCGGAACAGGGCTCCTTTCAAAATACATTGATTCAAGCTGTCATTATGAAGGGTGGGATTTGAACAAGAAATTTATAGACTACGCCAAGAGGAGAGGTATTAATGCTAAGCTAAAAAGCATATTCGATTTCAAAAATTATCCTAAAACTGATGTCATAGTCATCATAGATGCGCTTCACCATGTTGTTCCAAACCAGGTTAAGTTATTGAATGAGACTATAAAGAGGAGCAAGCAGGTGATAATAGTCGAACCTCACACCACATTCTCGATTATCCCGGATTTTAAGGAATTGAAATCCTACAAAGGCATAAAGAGGTCTGTTTTCTCTTTCCTGAATGATGTTTTTGGCGATGCGGATGGAATCAATCCCAAAGATACGGTTTTTGACTGGAATCATGACAAGACTAGTTTAAGGGAATTTTTCAAAGAGCACGGCGCCAAAAAAGTTGTAGAACTTGGGCCAATGCTGATTGGCGTGTTTGAAAAAAGCTAAATTTTTAAATAGATTTTTCCCTTAATTTGGTAATTTATGATTAATTTGGAAACTACGTTATCAAATAAAGAAGCCAGTCTGATAGTTTCAAATTTTAACGGGATAAAAAGCACTATTGAAGAAGATATAGAACCATTTAGTAGAGGATGGAATAATAAATATAAAATAATAATAGAAGGTGAAAAATACTTATTATCAGAAATACCTTCTGAAAGAAGTGACAGATTAAAATCTTTCACAGAATTATACAATGCAGCAAAAGAAGCAGGTATATGCGTCCCTGAATATTTAGAACTAAAAGATAAAAGAATCTTTTTTGAATATAAAGGGAATTTTTATTCGCTTAAGAAGTTTTTTGAAAATAAAAATTCAGATATTATAGCATTTGATATTAATGAGTTATGGCATAGATACAAGGAAACTGATTTATTCGAGTTCTTTAATGATTTTGAAGAGGAGTCAAGACTCAGGACTTTTCGCAAAAAAACAGGGATTTTTGAAGACTCTAAATATGAAAATATGTTTTATTCAACATATTTTGATGCCTTTGTAAAGAAAACACTCGGTGTAAATGAAATAGAAATAGATAATAAAGTATTTGATAACTATATTAACTATAATTTTTCCGAAATAGGGTGCGGATTAGGCGTCATTATTGCAAAATTATTGTTATCCCAAAAAAGTCAAACTATTAATGAACGTGTAAGAAAAGAAATGATTGAACACGCAAACGAATATATAACACACATGACAGGTAATGAAAGGTACAAAAAAATATATTCCAGCGAATTAGTCGATACTTATGCTAATTTCTTTATAGAAGAGTTTAAGCGAAAATTATCAAAAAACTCCTCAAGTTTATGGAATATACTAAATAAGAACTCTATGAATATTCTTGATTTTACACTTGAGAATTTTATAATAGTTGGAGATAAGAAGGATAAAAAAGCAAAAGTTATGCTTGTAGATTTTGATTCTGGAAATAAGATAAACTCAGTCTTCGACCTGTTAATATCAAGCCAGTTTTTTCCTCTGGAATACGAAATCACCCCAAAAAATAGTAATTTAACAAAAGACGCAGCTTACCTTAATAATTGTATAATTAAAGGATTCATCAATTACTTATGCAATAAAAGCGAATGGCAACTTAGTTATGAATTATTTACTAAAAGTATAAATGAAACTGAGGATAAATTCGAAGAAGTTTATTACCCTAAATCATTTTTAAGCAATAAATCTGAGTGGGTTCTGAGATTCAGAAACTACATATATGAATTAGTTAAGAAAAAAAATAAAAACGAGAATATTTCAATAAAGGAGATATTATTTCCATTGAAATCAGACACTTCAATAACTCTGGATGATGTTAAAGTAAAATATGGACTAAACGCAGAGTATTCGAGTGCGCAGGGATTGGATATTATAACAACACCTGATGATAAATTATTCTTCTATGATGGTAAGTTTTTTATCAGCGAGAAGATGATTGCTGAGAATTCGATAGAACCTTTCTTTAAACTAGTGACTAATTTAGGCAGAGATCTAGAAAAGGAAACTAAGCCTTACTATGATGGCTCTTATTTTGAGGATTTAAAGATTAAAGAAATACATAACTTCTTAGTTGAGTACGATGTATTTTCATAATTTCTTATTCAAATTTATCTTAATTAATTCCCTGAGTATTATGACCAGCGATCGGTAAGCCCTGTCGTAATAATAATATCTTTCTTTTCCTTCATAAGTTAATTCTTTCAATTTTAGCACATCATTGTACAAATCCAACAGTTTATCCATGTCATACATATCATTGCTGATTTTTTGCAAAATTTCCAATACTTTTTCGATGAAAGGAAGTCTCTTCTTATTTTCGTATTCCATCCAGAAAAAGCGCGCAATTAAGCGTATGAATTCAGCTATGAAAAGCCAGTTTGGAAGTTCTCTGCGGGTATTTACTATCCTTTTCATTGTGAAGGCAAGGAATTGAACTTGGTTTTGGTGCATTTCAACTAATTGTTTATCTTTCAATAAAGCAGCTCTTCCAAGGTTGATTGTTGAGTTAAAAATAGCTTTTACGCTGTCTTCAATTGTCGGGTTCTGGATAAATATTGAAACTCTTATTTTATTTCTGCTTATTTCACTTATGTTTAATGAGTATTCTTCATAGAGTGATGTTTTTATTCGTTTAACCTGTTCATTGCTAAGTTCGTTCTTAAGTATTATTGTAGCATCCGTTACTCCGCTTTCAAAAGCGCCTATTATTAACTGAATAAGCCCTTCTGGATTGGTTTTTTCAACTTCTAAAACTAATTTTTTTTCTTTAGGGGCGTTGTCAGTCTTTAATATTAACTGTGAATTATTATATTCGAAATTTAATTCGCTTCCTTTTTTTAGCTTGTTTTCTTTAATCCAGTCTATAGGCAGGCTTACGAAATACAATTTTCCCGACTGCTGCAATTTACGAATCATATTATTATTATGATTATTAATAAATATTATTTTATATAAAACTTTCTGTAAATACATTCATGATAAACGGACTTGATTTTTTTAAATTAAATACAGAATATGCAAAAGAGCAGAAAAAGGAATTAAAATTAATTGGTTTGTATTCGGTAACACCTCTAATTTCAGGTGGCTTAGCAGCTCACGTATCAAAAATATACAGAAGTGATTGTTTAGCTATGGCGATTATTGCAGGATTAGAGATAGTTCTAGCACTGCCATTATACAAACAGATGAAAAAAGTTAACGATTTAGGAAATAAGTTATATCATTTACAAACAGGAGATTAAACATCATTGGTCCAGGGTAAATTTCAAACGAAAAAGAATTAATGAAGTCATGGAATGCTGCAAAAAAAGAAACATG
>CABMEV010000011.1 GCA_902385255.1 Candidatus Tiddalikarchaeum anstoanum
CGTGGCTGAATCTTCATTCGTCCATGTTACAGTATCACCAACATGCACTACAAGTGTTTGAGGGCTGAAAGCAAAACTTCTAATAATAACAGTCTGCGTTGTCGCAACAGGAATCCCCTGGCTTAAATTATTACTGCCTGAATTAGTGTTAGTATTCTGCGTGCATCCTGATAATAAAAGCAATAATAATGTTAAACTGATTAATTTATTCATGAAAAAATTAAAGCGCCTAAACTTTTAAACTATTTCGGTGAATGACCCAACTTAACCTGAAAAAAAAGAAAAAAATTACATGTAAAAGCTTGCGTCGTTTTTCCCGTCTTTTCTGCGCTTCATAGCTTCATACAAGCCTTCCAAGAACTGGTCCGCGTACTCTCTTTCCTCATCATCCATGAAGCAGTAACTGCCCAGGGAGTTGCAAAGAGTAAAATACTTGCATTTCTTGGCATCAGAGTTTGACTCTAACTGCGGGTCGCAGTCCTCATTTGGGCATACTTCACTTAACACGCGTTCAAAACTTGATTTGTCTTCTTTTATGTCGTTTAATAACTCGTTAATTATTTCCAGTTTTACTTTTGTAAATTCCATAAATTTTCACCTCTTTTTTATTTTCAAAAAATAGTTTTATTGCATCAGTGCCTGTGCAGCCAAGCTGAATAACTCCTTCTTATGTTCAAAGTCTAATACTCCATTGCTGGCTTTTGAGAACACATAATTTGCTGAGTCCACTACATCGCATGGAGCCAAGGCAGGGTTAAGCAGTATCTCGCCTGCTTTCTTTGCGTATTCGTAGCCGTTCTTTGTCTCATGGGTTGCAACATAAGTTATAGTCTGTATAGTGCTCCAAAGTGTGTTATCCTGTGGTGCGTACTTGCCGAATGCTTTCTTAATCATGGAATCAGTTTTTTCTAATCCTTGAACTATCATTGCAAGCTGCAGTCCTGAATCTAGTTTTATCTCGGATGCTGCGCTGATTTTTGACAGAACAAAACCCATACTACTACTTATTTTTCTAATCTTGGCATCTATTTCATAATCCCTCATCCTGTGGATTATTCTCTGGCTTACAACATTATCAGCCATTATCATTCCGTTGCTGCAGACATACGCTTCGTGGTGCAGTCCTAATCTGACAGCCATGCTTCCAAGATTCGCAGGGTATATCACAAGAGGCGTGACTTTTCCTATTTTGTCTTCAATGCCTGTATCATAAATTCTTGCTATTCCATCCCTGAAGCTTTTCTCCCTGTATTCACTGCCGAATGCCTTATCGCACGCATTAGATATTTCTGACACATTAATTATCTTAAACTGGTCAGATACTACAGTTACAATACTGCCGCCGTTAATTCCAACATATTTCTGACCTTTCAACGAGTCATATTTTGTTTTAACCTCTTTAGGCATCGTATAACTGTCTATGTTTATTTCAGAGGCTTTCTGCCACTGTATGTTTTTCTCAAAATCTATCAGTTGATCTAAACTTCCAAATTTCATATTTTTCACCTTAAAACAATACAGGGCACTGCAAAACATTTATAAACTTAGCACAACTTTTCATAGTTGTAATGAGTGATTTTTTACGAAGACTCGGATTAAACAAGTACGAATCTGATGCGTACATGACACTTTTAAAACTCGGCTCTGAGAGCGCATTCAAGTTAAGCAGCAAAAGCAGTGTGCCTTTCGGCAGAATTTATGACTCGCTTAAAAATTTGGAAAACAAGGGATTAGTCGAGATTGTTCCTACAAAGCCTAAAAAGTACAAGGCTGTAAAGCCGGACCTGGCATTAAACAGCTTCTTGGACGAGAAAAATAACGAAATTGAAAAATTAAGAACCGAACTCGGAGAGTTTGTAAAAACTGTATCAAAGGAGAATGAAACTGAAAGCAACATCACTGTCACAAAAGGAAAGCATAATTTTGCAAAACTTGTCAGCGACCATTTTAATTACAAGGATGAGTTTTGGGCTACGAGTGAAGGTTTCAAGCTTGAAAAATGGTTCCCTTCAATACAAAGGTATGCAAAGAGGCCTCCATCATCAAGATACATATTCGTTGATAAAACAAAAGCAGATGTTGGACGATTGAAAGAATTAATTCATTTCGGGATGAATATTAAACATTTTCCCTTGGAGAATGTCAGAATACTCATCAGCGATGAAGAATTAGTGACTATATCAATTCAGGAACCAAACAGCGAATTCGTTAATATTAATTTAAGAAATAAGTATTTAGGAAAAGCGTTCATTAAAATGTTCAGGATAATATGGAAAGAAGCAGAAAAAATATAAAAAAAAAGAGTATTTTTTAAATTTAATACTCTTCCCCTGAGTCTTCATCTTCAGGCGCTGGCTCTTCTTCTTTTTCTGTCTCTATCTCGTCAGTTTCTTCAGAGTCTGTATGTTCAGGTTCAGGCTCTTTCTCTTCTTCTTCCGCCTCTTCCTCAACGTTAACTTCTTTCTCTTCTTCTTTAACCCATTTTGGTTCCTTGTTTATCTTAGGTTGTTTTATTTTCTTGCTAACTTGTTTTTTAGGTTTTACCTCTTTCTTGTGAGGTTGTTTTTTTGCCTTAGAAATGTTCTTAACAGGTTTAGATTTTTTAGTTTGTTTTTTTGCAGCGACCATATTAGTAGTAGAATATGGCTAGGTATTAAAATATTACCAAAAAGGCAATTTTAAAAAAAGAAAACTGGTTTTTTAGGTGAAGAATGACCTAATCCAGTTAATTACGGATACTATATACCTTACTACGCTTCCTATAAAGCTCGGGTCTTTAACTATTAAGTATTCTCCTCCAAGAGCCCCGTTTATAGCATTAGCAACCATTTCCCCTTTAAACGAATTTGAATAACAGGTTATCTCATTTGGAAGTGCTGATTTTACTGATGCAAGCGAGTCTGCACTTAGAGCTCCCTGCAGGGAGACTGAGTCTATGCCGCAGGATAGTTCTGACGCGTTCGAAACCACTATATTCACTCCTGATGTAGTCACATTTATAGGTATTACTTCGCTTGTATCTGTAACATTTATTATTAATATGAATGGCAGCACTGGATTTAGATAAGTTGAATAGTCAGTGAGGATTGGAGTAAGGTATTGCAGTTTTGATTCTAATTCATCAGATAATGCTGCAAAGCCGGTGCTGGCTATTAATAAAAAAATTACAAAAATAGGTAATATTTTCATAAACATTTAGTAATTGGTTATGATTTAAAAACATTAACTAAAATATGAACAAAAAGTTATTTAACCTGTGGTTTTCAAATCTTAGTGATATGGCAGAAAAGAAAAGTGAGTGCATATGTCCTAGTTGTCCTAGCTTTGTTAAAGGCAAGGAACCTGTAGGGTATTGTTTTCACGGGAAAAGCAAAGTCATAAAGGTAGAAAAAGGATGCATCTGCATGACTTGCCCAATACACACTGAGAATAAATACAGACATGGATATTACTGCACTAAGGGAAGCGAAAAACAAATTAACAAGAACTAAAAAAAAATTATTTTTATTTCTTTTATCCTTTTTTTATTAAAACT
The DNA here is from genome assembly GCA_902385255.1 of Candidatus Tiddalikarchaeum anstoanum. Lineage (GTDB taxonomy): Archaea > Nanobdellota > Nanobdellia > Tiddalikarchaeales > Tiddalikarchaeaceae > Tiddalikarchaeum > Tiddalikarchaeum anstoanum. The sequence continues at coordinate 3,536 of CABMEV010000011.1, forward strand.
AAACTAGTTTTTACTTTGGACTGACCGGGAATTGAACCCGGATCTCATGCCTGCCAGGCAAGCGCCCTACCGTTGGACCGTCAGCCCTTGCTAAAAATTTTGATTATATTTATAGGAACAAAAGCGGTTTTTAAAATTTTACTTTAAGAGCTGCATCCGCCGTCATAATTAGCCGGGTGAACCCTTACATAATCCTCAAAAAGCGAGTTTAAAGTCTCAATGTACGAACTTAAAGAGCGAACATTGCCATTAAGACCAAAATATTGTCTCTCAAATTTTACACTGTTAGCTGCTAACAAATTCTCTAAATGCAGAGCTTTATTCAATAAAACTTCAATATCCTCGCTTTTGACAATTTGAGCCTTAGGCTCTTCTTTCTCAGCCAGTATACGCGAACCCAAGATTTTCATAATTTTTTAATCACCCAAAAATTTAGTTCTTAGAATAAGTTATTACTTAAAAAGATAATTGTCACCTTTAACTAAGTCCGACATAGCACCACTTAAAATTTTACGGCTTTTATCGCCTAACAAGTTAGTCAACTGGGCGATGTATTTTTGCAGCTCCTCAGGATTAGTGTAAATACCACTGCTGAATGAGATTTTAATTGAAAGTTTGCCTTCATTTTCAAGCTGGCTTTCCAGCAGCGTTTTCTTATTCAACAAGTCAGAAAGAATCATATCATTAACCGAACCCATAATTTAAAGACTCCAATCTTCAAGATAGAACCTTATATTTTAAAAAGTATTTTATTAATATAATATATAATTCTAAAAATTTTCAGCACCGAAGAGTAATAACAAAAAAGGAAAAACAAGATTTTAAATTATCAAACGCAATCTGATAAAAAATATGGAACGCATTGTTTACACTAATACATTAGATGATTCTGCAAAACCTGCAGATTTCAAAACTGCTTTGTTCAAAGGACAGCCTGAAAACGGGGAATTATACATACCAAACAGGTTCCCGAAAATGAAGCTTACAGACATATTAGATATGACAGACTGCGAGTATTACGAGATAGCAGCGAACGTGATGAAACAATTCATAACTGACATATCATATGATGATTTAATCAGTATCTGCAAAAAAGTTTACAACTTCGAACACCCGATAGAGAAATTAGGCGAGAACCAGTACATTTTAAGACTTGACAGAGGACCAACAGCCAGCTTCAAAGATAACGCTGCCGTATTAATGGCTGCGCTGATGAACCACTACATTGGAATATCCGAGAACAAGAAAAAATTACAAATATTAACGGCAACAAGCGGTGACACAGGCAGTGCTGTAGCAAACGCTTATTACGGATTTGAGAACGTAAACGTAGTAGTATTATTCCCGGCAAAGGATATATCATTAAACCAGAGATTACAAATGACTACACTCGGGAAAAACATATACCCTATAGCCGTGAACGGCAACTTCGACGCTTGCCAGGACATGGTAACTAAAGCATTCTCGCACTTGGACGGGCAATTATTGCTCGGAAGCGCGAACTCAATCAATATAGGAAGACTGCTTCCGCAGATGATATACTACTTTGATTCCTTCTTAAGAATGTATGGAAAACCTATAATATTCAGCGTGCCAAGCGGGAACTTTGGAAACTTAACAGCAGGACTAATGGCTGAAAGATTAGGACTCCCTGTAAGGTTCATAACAGGAACGAATGCCAACTCGTACTTCCCGGAATTCTTACAAACTGAAAAAGTAGTTGTTAAAAACAGCGCAAGCTGCTCTTCAAGCGCCATGTCTGTAACGAAGCCAAGCAATATGAGAAGAATATTCTACATGTACGGCGGAAAATTAAACAAGGAGCAGAAAATAGTACAGGCTCCTAACATGGAATCATTGCGCGATGATATCTTATCAGCTGATGTTATCAATGAAAAAGAAGTTGATGAAACCATAAAATGGGTGTATAATAATTTTGACAAGAAATACATCGAGCCTCACGGCGCCGTTGCAATAGCGGAGATGCTGAGAGTAATTAAACAAGCTGAGAAAAATAATGGCAAAGAAGAAACAGACGGGTTCACAATAGTATGCCATGAAACAGCTCACCCTGCAAAGTTCCCTGATAAGATAAAGTCATTATTAGGAGTCGAGCCACAACCACTGCCTAACCTGCAGAAATTCCTCGACAATAAGGACAAGGACTTCGCGTACGAAATGAGTTATAATCAGAACGAATTCGAAAACTTCTTGCTTAAAAATTTTAAGTGAGCCCGGGGGGATTTGAACCCCTGACTCCTTGCTTAAGAGGCAAGTGCTCTACCAGGCTGAGCTACGGACCCTTAAAATTTAATTAATAAGAAATAAGGTTTTTTTCGAGTTTTAAAACTTTACTAAAATTACGTTTTTAGTAATCTTGATACTTCCTTAATGAAAGAAAAAGGATGATGTTTAAGCATTGAGGAAACAATTGAAATCTCCCTATAACAAGATAAATGGCACTTATTACAATCAACTTTTTTGACATTCCAGCCAGTACTCGCATCAAACTGTTTTGGAAGCAGCCAGCAAGTGTAAAAATCTGAACCCTTAATTCCGTAAACGCTGCTTCCAGCAAGGCAAGGATATTTTAACTTCTCCTCTTTTGCAAAACGGAGACACTCCTCAATGAAAGCGCGAGTATTTGCAAAAATAAAACCTGCCTCCTGCAGCTTCAATAAATCAGTCAAGGCATGCACTAACTGGGACTTTGATAAACGACTGGTATTATCCGTTGTGGTGCTAAAATCAGGATAAGGAAAACATAAACCAAAAGGGATGCCTAAACCATTGACAAAACTAACAAGCTTCTCCATCTTATCCCAATTATAAGAATTAATCATGCTCGAAGAGTAAACATGAAACCCCTCGCTTTTCAGAATATTAACAGCACTAACAGCCTTGTTAAACTCGCCCTTTAAACCGCGAATCTTATCCTGAACAGCTGAATTGAAATAATCAAACGAGATATTTATATGAGATAAACCCGCAGACCTTAATTCCTTGGCTGATTCATGAGTCATCGTGGTGCCGTTAGTAGCCAGGTTTAAAATGAAATTCTTACTATTAAGATATTTAATCAGAGGAATTATGTCCTTATACAAAGTCGGCTCCCCTCCAGTCAACTGAACAAAGATTACGCCATTATCATGCATGAAGTCAACAATCTTCTTAGCCTCATCCAAAGGCAAAAAAGCAGGCTTATCCTTCCATAAACTGCACATTGAACATTTACAGTTGCAAAGAGTCGTTATCTCCCAAAAAACAGAACGAGTTCTATGATTTATGAAAATCTCCTTCAAAAAACTAAGAGTTTGAAGCATCTTAAAAAAATTAGTACTTTCTTGCCCCATTCACTTTCTTATTAGAAAAGTTGTAATTGCGAATCTTAGTACTAGCTCCAAATCCACAATGGCTACATACTTTTAAGCGTTTATGAAATGAATGCTTGCCACAACGCCTGCAACGCATGTGCGTAGTTCCTTTCGCTTTCTTACCCATGCTGTATGTTCCTTTAGTCATAACACATCAATCCCGTTTTATTATTGGCCTTTTTGCGGTGACAATAGTATTATAGTGTCTCCACGAAGAAGTATCCTTCCAAGGTTTCTTTTAGCTTCACCATCAACAATTTCCTGAGCATCATCGAGCACTGTGTTTAAGTGTACATCAAAAGCCTTCAATTTTCCGACAAATTGAGAGCCATTCTTCAACTCAACAAGTATTCTCTGATCTCGAGCCTGATTTAAAGCATCAAGTGGTTTTGTAAGTTCCATGTTCAGTTAAGATATAACAGACTATTTAAAAACTTATTGATTTCAAAACGCAGTAAAGAAAAGATTTTTAAAACAAAGTGAAATTCTTATTAACAAAATGGCAACAAGTCAAAGAAGAGCATTCAAAAAAGAAAGCGGAAAAAGATACAAAAAAGACCGCGGCAAAAGAAAGTTTGAACTAGCAAGACCTCCAAGCTTAACACATGTAGGAGAAAAAGTCGTCAGGCCGTTCAGCGTCCGCGGAGGAAACATAAAACAAAGAGCAGTCCAATTAAATGAAGTAACTATTCTCGAAGGCAAAAAAAAGACCAAAGCAAAAATAACAAGCGTTACAGCCAACCCGGCAAACAGACACTTCATACGAATGGCAGTAATAACAAAAGGTGCAATAGTAGAAACAGACAAAGGAAAAGTTAAAGTAACAAACAGGCCAGGACAAGAAGGACACGTGCAAGGAATACTAGTAAAAGAACAAAAGTAAAACTCTTTTCTACTTCTATAATATTTTTTTAAGCTAATTCTAATATGTCTATATACGCAGCATAATGACATTCTCTTTGGGAGGATTTGTAATGTCTGGAAGCCATATTTATTTACCATATGGTAAATAAATAATCACTATATTAGGGATGAAAACCAGTTAAAGAAAATGTTTATAAAGATTTACATCGTAAAGTTTTTAATAGTTTTCATTCTATGGGGGTTGAAATTGAGATGGTAGAAAGTAATAAAGAAATTAATCAGGCTAAAGAGTCTAATCCGGTTCGAAAATGTCCTTCCTGTAAAGGTACGGAATTCATTATAGACCGTGAAGCTGGAGAGACTATTTGCAAGAAATGCGGCAGTGTTATAGAAGAAGATGTTATAGATTATGGCCAGGATTGGAGGGAGTTCTCCAGCGATGCCAATCAGAGCAAGAGAAGAACAGGAAACCCATTAACGTTCACAAAGCACGACAAGGGAATGAGCACCAAGATAGGTAAAAGCGGTGACATGTATAAGATTTCGAGCAGCGACAGGAAAAGGTTCTACAGATTAAAGAAGTGGCAGGCGCGTATAAGCACTGCAATTGAAAGGAATGTCAAATACGCATTAGCTGAACTACGCCGTGTAGGAAGCTTCCTTAACGTGCCTCATATTGCTATGGAAGAGGCTGCCAAGATTTATAGAACAGCGGCTGAGAAAGGACTTGTTCGTGGTAGAAGCATGGAGAGTGTAGTTGCAGGAGCATTATACGCTGCTTGCAGGAGACACAGATTCCCAAGAACTCTTGAGGAAATAAGTTCAGCATTCGCATTAGACAAGAAGGAGATTGGAAAAACGTACAGGTTCATATGCAGAGAGATTGGTATCAGAATACTGCCTACTTTCCCGCTGGATTATGTGTACAGGTTCGCCAGCGAGCTTAAGTTAAGCCCGAAAACAATCAGTAAAGCTGTAGAGATAATCAATAAGGCACAGGATGATGAGATTACAAGCGGCAAAGGACCAATGGGTGTTGCTGCAGCAGCATTATATGTCGCTACGCTGATTTGTAATGAGAAGAAGACTCAGCGTGAAGTGGCGGATGTTGCAGGCGTAACGGAAGTAACTATAAGAAACAGGTATAAGGAATTAATAGACAAGCTCAACTTAAACGGCGAGATTACGGCGCCTCCTGCCTAAATTTTTTTTCCCTATTTTTTATTGCAGTTTTTTAAATTTTTCAACTATTTCTTTTATTGAATCTTTAGTTTTGAATCCTTTTGCATTAATATGGGTCCTGGCGTAAGGCAGTTTCGTGATTGGAGGCTCAGTTAGTTTGTAAACTCTGCTTACTCTATCAGTGGTGTAATGCCATGGAATGTCTATTTTGTTCTCTTCCTGCATCCTCTTTAACAGTTCAGTATATTCACTATTTTGTGATATCATATTTGTCAATAACTTGTCATCAAATATTTTTCCGGTAAATAATGGTCCAATTATTGTAGTGTTCTTTTTGCAGTTTGGGCAAATTTTTGCACTGCCTATCTCTCTGTGCAGGCAGTATGGGCAGTAGGATATTGACTGGATATTTTTTAACAAATTATCTGTTTGTTTTGCACCTCTTATTTTCTTAAAGTATATCCTGAAATAGTGGCCGATGGCGTGCGAGAATATAGGTACAAGTGCGGTGTCGTATATACTTGCCTCCTCAATGGCGGACTTAGCGAGTATTCTTAACCCGCTCTCATAGTAGAATTCTGATAAGTAGCTTTTGCTGTGGTACCTTCTTGCGCATGCAGTTGGGAAGCTTCCGCTTAAACATCCAGTATCAGTTGAAGTTATGCTTAATATGCCTTCTTTCTCTACGTGCTGGACTGCATCTCTTATGAAGTATACCGGGCTTCCGAAAGGGTCAACGTCTATGTTGTCAAAGCTTTCTCTTAATTCACAGAATAAGTCCTGGCTGCTTTTGTTGTAAAACTCGGCTTTGATTTTATTTCTTTCCGCGTTTAATTTCATATTATCATAAGCTGTTTTTTTAATGTCATTCATCACAATCCTGTTAAAAGACTTGGTCTCTTTAGCCAGTCTTATTGCTCTTATCCCGCTTGCTGCCATCAAGTCCAGGAATGATTTGGCCTTCCAGTCTAAACTGTTAATTAGTATTACGTGCAAGTCTCTGTCTAGTTTCTTATTCTCGTTCAGGAATACTTCATTCTTTTTCAATAATTTTTCAGAATCAGGAACTTCAATAGTAACTTTTCCTTCAGAATAAATCATAATCAAATAATAGGTAGAAATAAAGAATTTAAATACTTTTTAATAAAAAATTATTTAGTTTTTTGGTGACAGCTCTTTTGGGTCTACCATATTCTTCTCATGGCGTCTCGGCTATATTCATTTTTTCGAAGTCTATCTTCTAATATACCTATCTTTTTTTGTAATGTGATATATATTGTGGCCGCTGTTTTTTCAAAACTGCCTTCTTCTGCAGAGTTGTATTGCTCCATAAAATCATCTAAATATTTTTTGGCTGTATTTCTTTCAAAGATGTCTGTTGAGTATATAAATTGGTTCAACATTTTATCTAAAGTTTTTGCATCTATTTTTTCCATAAACGATTAAGTAAAATCATTTTACCTATAAAGTTTTCTAAAAAAAGTTAGAAATTTTAGTTTTTTTATTCTATGATTACTTCTTTTCTAAGGCTTTGTCCCGGCATTCCTGTCTCGAATAATACCCTGACTACACCTTTGACTCCGTGAAGTTTGGTTACTTTACCTACTATCTCATGGGTCTTAGTCTTATAAACTACTTTTTTGCCTATTAAATCCTTTGATTTCTTAACATCCTCAGGCAGTACTAGCATTTGATTATTAGTCTGTGTGCACTTACCTCTTCGATAGCTTACTATTACTCCTTTCATAATTACGAATCTAATTAAAGAATCTTTTATAAACTTTATTATTTCAATCTTTTAATCTGTCATTTTCTAAATCGTATATGTTTGATATGACATTTAAAGCTTCACCATATGTTATAAACGCCTTTTGAAGATACATCCTTCTTTCAGTATCATTGGATGATTTCTCAGACTTGTCTTCAAAACCACCTGCTTCCATAATCTTATCACAATACTGGCTATAAACCCTTTTTTGGTAATTATTATTAAGGTTAAATCTGCAAGTATTAATGTTTATAACTTTATTCTTCTGCCCCAAGATGTTTATTAATAATGATTCAATATCTGTTTTTTCAGATTTTCCAATTTTTAATTCAATAAGCAGTGAATTTAAATCCATAATCAGTTAAAGAATTAGAAAAAAATGCGTTTTAAAGTCTTTCTATAAAAATTACAAATTCTTATTTTTTCTAACATCAGTTAACACTTGTTCTACACGGTTTACGAATGTTTTAGTGTCATTGTATAACTGCTGCAGTTCCTGGCCGCTCAAGTTTGGCCTCTTATTATGCTCTATATCCTTGAATGTCTGAATAACCTTTCTCGCAATATTATAATACTGCTCTTCAAGCACTTTCTTGGAGACTAAATAGTCCCTTATCGCATCAGGAATCTGCTTTGGCGCAGGAAGGTCTAATCCCATCTCTATTAGGAGACTCTGCGTGCTCGAGATTATTGCACCCTCAAGGTTTTGTATCAATCCCTTATTTACGCTGTGGTATGTCATATCCATTAATTGTTTTGCAATGAATAATTGGCGCTCAACCGATTCTTGTTTCAATTTAACCACTTTTTTTCTAACTAGTTTCTGCATCGTCGTGAAAAACCCTGTATCATAATATATTGAAGCATCCCTAAGTATGGTGAATGTTACAGGGCTCCCGTTTTCAACATAGTTCCAGAACTCTGTGAGGCTGAAAGTCTGGCAGTGAATTTTAGGGCTCACCGCCTGAGCTATTCTCTTAATGACAGATTCGTAATACTCCTTGTTTACTTCCTCAGTGTCATCGAATATTACTACAATATCTATATCGCTGGCATCCTCATATCCAACTCCGGAGTTTGCAGAGCCAATAAGGCATACGCTTGAGATATTTATAACTCTGGAGATAAGATTCTTAACAAAGACGTCAACGATCTCAATCATTTTGATCATTCTGACATACTTTTAAAAAAGATAAATACAGCGAATTAACAAGCAGGTAAAACAGATTCCATGGCCCTAATTTGCTTTTTTCGACTGTTGAATTAATGTCAGAATTCATTACTACTCTTTCATAAAACTTCAAGTATTCCAGCTCATCAGACAAGAATTCATTAAAAGTTAATGATTCTCGTGTTTTTAAGCTGCCTACTGCCCCATCTAAGAAGAAGATGTTATAATTCCTATAACTGTTATCAATTGTGGCGTTCAATTGTTCTAACGCTAACAACGTGTTGTGTTTCAGGTTGCCGCGCCCTTGCATGTTTAATTCATCAAGCTTGTTTATGTAAAAGCCCATAACTATCGGCATTTTGGAATTAAATTCCTTCAAAGACATTTTTGCATCCATCGCTCTCTGGAAATAGGTTGGCAGCTGGTTTATATTATTATAATCAAACACCAGCATGGTTGTCGCACCTGCTGAACATATGTTCTGCTTTTTCTCGTAAAGGTTATCTCCATGGTTGCCTTCTTCATGTCCTGATGTGTCGACGAGTGTAATCCTGTTGGATGTTGTTTTTAAGTTAATGTCCGCATTCAAATCATGCAAAGGGTATGGCTTCACTGTACGAACATACATGTTCATAAAATCGTTAAAGACATTAATATCAACATCCTTCATGTTTTTAACGATAAGTTCAGGGTTATGTTCTAAGTACATAAAGTAAGAATAGAAAGCGTACAGTGTTGTAGGCGTGTCATATAATGTGTTTGGTTTCGGTTTGTCTTTTGATATCAGACACATGTTGGATTTCCCTACATAAGGCGGACCCATAAGGGTAACTTGCTCGGTATTTAGAATTTTTGAAAAATAAGAAAAAAATTCAACAGGAAGTGTCAATATTTAACACCTCCTTACAGTGCATTGATTACGTAGGCAGCTAAATATGCAGAGTACACAAGAGCTTTAGGAGTTTTAATGTTTAAATTCATTATTATATCTTCCTTAAACTGCATTACACTTTCTTTATTATCGCCTACGAATGCGGTTAAAGGCTGGAATCTGTTAATTTCAGCCGGCTTATTTGCCTGCCCGAAATTCTTCAGACTGCAGACTGTGCCCTGTGTGAATTTAACATTCAAGTGAGGGAATTCAGTTTTCAATTCTTCTTTTTTCTCCATTAATTCTTTTAGTTGTGTATCCAACTTTGCTTTGTCACCTGCTACAAGTGCTGTATTGGCAGATATCAAATCATATTTGTTGTATACTATTGTGAAAACTATGTTTCTTGGGTTAATCTTTTCTTCCTCTTCTGCAGATAACTTAAAATCATCCTTACGTTTATTGTATGTTTCCATTATTGCTCTTATTGTTCTTTCAAATAAGTAAGGTATAGCATTAGCTTGAAGAGTTTTAGTGCTGTCCTCTGGGTCGGTGTATTCAAAAAGCATGTGGTCCGGGGATACCATAAGTATCATTGAAATGCCTTTTTCACTAATCATAGTCTTTTGGCTTGAAGCATCAGATACAATACTTTCAAGTGAACCATTTTCTTTTTTGAGTTTACCTTTTGATGTTAAAACATCATGTCCAGGGAGGTCCCATAAAACAGGCATTTGTTTTGGTGTTGGCAGGATAAAATAATCATTAAGATTAGCTTCAGTTACAACTCCTGAGTCTACTTTAACGTTATCCCTGTCATACGCGATGAAATTACGCACGCCCTTTCCGAATAAGTAAGATTTCAAACTAGCTGCATAGTCAGCAGTCAGGTTGGAATAAACCTCAGATGGGAGGATATGGTTGGTTGTTAAATCAGCAAAATTGATAAAGAACGTTCCTGCCACTGACTGTGTTGATGATGTAGACAGATTTGCGTTAGCAACAGTTAAAGACTGATCTGCAGACATACATAAATAAGTTTTACCAACTTCGAATGGGCCTAATATAGGAATATCTGTAGCCCTTCCATAAGTTGTACAATCATTATTAAAAGCTTCACTTGACATTTTTTTTATTTCACCTTGACCTCTGACCAAATAATTTATATTTAAAAACATTTATGACTACTTAAAGGTTACAGTTATTCTTGAAATATCTCTGGCGGCAAAACCGTGGTGAAAAATGAAGCACCCAGGACGGATTTTAATATATCTGTATAAGATTTTACTTCCAAGCTCGATTTGAGGTAATTAGTTGTCAATTCATCTGTTGATTTAAAGCTGTTATTCTCATCCAGCATAACTGGCTGAGTCAGGAAGTAGAATAATCCTTCTTTTGACGGGTCATCTATCCTCTCTTCGAGGAAAGTTTTAAGGTTTTTAATATTATTCTGATTTGCTTCTTTAGAGTATGAGGCTAACTGTATCAGAGGAAGAGACATGCCGAACTGGCCTGTTTTATTGAGGTTGGTGTAAGTTCTGATTAAGTTCTTTATTGCTTCCACTTTGTTATTATCATTTATATCAAAGAAGAACAAGACTGCATCCTGGCCGGACAGTGCCGTTTCATCAAAAAAGCTCACACCCTTATTAAGATAATATGTTAAATCTAATATGCTAACCAAATCCTTCTTTTTAAGTTTGTTAAGTCTGTCTTCTCCGCTGGTAAGTCCGGAGAACATTATATTTCTTTCAGCAATGTCAGTAGTATAACTGTTAAATCTTAAATCAACCTTATTATTCTCCATATCTCTGCGAGTGATATAATTTGATATTGATGACAAAAAGTCAGTAAAAACCGAGTTATTGTCAAAATAGGCAAAAAAGTTCTTTCTGTGTATGTATGCATTTCCAAGATTGTTCTTCCTGTAGACAAAATCCTGTATTAACAAATTTATTTCATCACCCCAATTGGTTGATTCAAATGATGAAGCTTCTTTAAAGAGGCTGTCTAAGGATTCTTGGGAACAATCCTGATTAAAAAATGTGAAAAAGAATGGGAAGACAAGCCTGTAAGGCAGGTCATATTTTTCTTTTATATTTATTTGGCCTGTAGAAATTTTTTCAACTAATTGTTTTTTAAAATAAGGCATGTTTATGGCGCCGTCTAATCTTTTTGGAGGGTTATACATGAAAAGTTCAACGTTTTGTATCAATTGGTCAATTACTTGGATGCAGCTTTGCAACGCTACATCACATTCCTGAATATCTGTTGATGTAGATATATAGTTTAAGATATTATTATACAAAATGGTCTTTTGCCCGTCATTTGCCCATTTAAGGTACTTGCTGTTATTCATAAAATTTGCAATATTCATTTTTATATATCACCACCAAAAACTTTCAGTAAATCCAGATTGCTCCTCTTTTCCATCTGAGGCATTATTTTCTTAATATAGCATGTACCTGAATCGAAATACATTATGTATTTGAATAACTCATCGGAGAATCCGCAGAAGAACGGCTGAAATGCCAGGTTTTCTGTTAGTTCATTACATGAGACGTAAAGGGAGAAAGTTTCATTTCTAACAAAGTTTGCAATGGCTATCATTTTTTCTTTCAGTATTGGATTAACCCTCGGGCTGCCTTTTGGGCCTTTAAAAGAATCCTTGTTAATGCGTATTTGGTTGTTTTCCAGTTCATATTGGAAAGACAGGAAAGGTACAGAAGGCAGATTGAATCCGTTAAAATTATGCTGGTCACATAACATATCTACAATATTAAACATGGCATCATCGATTGATTCGTCAAGTATGACTTCAAGGTTAGGTTTGTAAGGCTTATCCAGATTCTTATCAGTTATGTGCTGTTTGACAAGGGTGCTTTTTTTGTATTGCTCCAGTGCAGTATTTAAATGGATGTCAAACTGCTGTTTTATTATTTTTAACATTGAGTTGTTAACGTAATAATTGCTGTCCAGCGGGACCTCGTTAGGCAAGAACCAGTTTTGAAAACAGCTTGATAACAGGTTAAAATCAAATCGGTCCGATACAATTTGAAGATAAATATCTCTTGGGAAGTAGATGCAGTCTGTAAAATTTCGATTCCAATAATCTAATGAAGCCTGCTCATCCTCATTTATTAATTTGCCTTTTGAATAAATTATTTTTTTCCCGTTAAGCCTGGAATAACAAAAGTTTAAGTCCAAAGTTTTATATTCAGACTGTATATTCTGCAAGTCACCTACATAGTGGCCCAGAACTGCAAAGTTTATTGAATTATCAATGGATTCATATTTAACAGGCCATGTATTAACAGGAGAAGATGGAAAACCTTTTTCGCCGCATTTTATTCCTTCTTCAATTTTCCAGAATCCAAAACGTTGGTGGTCTGTCATTTAACGAACTCATAATAATTCTAATTAAAAACATGATTTACCACTAAAAAGTAGTAAAGCAATATTTTAAATGCATTTATTTGTTCAATTAGTGCATGAGTTTAAACGAAAGCGAAAGTAAAATATTTGAATGCCTTAAAAACAAGATTGTCGAATATAGTGCGAACTTAAATATAAATTTTAACATGAATTCATTTAAGAATAAATTATTAGATTATATTATAAACCTGAAAGTCACTACAACTGACCCTGACTTACCTTCTAAACTAACAAATAGCATATTACAGTACTTGGCAAATAATGACAAACCTTTTGAAGAGCTGAATGCAATTCAGTTCTTCGAAAATTATTTACATGTTGATAGTAATCCTGAAAATAAAAAGCAGATAGAATTCTTGAAGAAGTTTCAGACATTATATGGTGTGTCCAAAAACAAAGAAGGGATATTTATTGATAAAGCCCCAAAGCTGCAGGAGTTCTATAAGACATGCTATGAAGATGAGGATGAAAATAACTATTTAACATTCATAAAAAATTTCGAAGAAAACATAGTTCCTTTGTTTAAATCAATTGTAAGCATTGATAAGGAAGCAATAAAATCCGAAGTAGTAGATGATAGTTTGGAGAATATTAAAAAATCAATTAAGCAAAACCCTGATAAAAGAAAGTATGCAAGCAATATTATAGAAATAACAAAACCGAAGTTTAATGAATTATTTAATATTTATACCGGTTTGGATGACTGTAATAATTTAAATTCATCTGTTAAGGAAAATTTCAGCGAACTGGTTCAAAACCTTGAAGATATAATATATGAGAATGACAGCGACGGAAGAGGTGCAATTGATACTGATTTCTTTAAACTGATTCAGGATAAAAAAAATGTGGATGTTATTATAAAAAAGAATAATCTGGTTAAACCAACAACTAAGGCGGATTATTTCAAAGAAACATTGAAGTTTTTGTCGCAAGAATTTGAAGAGTTCAGCAAGAAGAATTCAAAATTCATAAACGATTCCCAAATTTATGTTAAATGCGGCAAAGAGGAGTACAAGAATACAAAACAGGCGGATGTGTACAATAAAATTGCAGATAAAGAAACGATAGAATTCATATATAAGCTAATGGTTTATTTATCTAATTTTAAGAACATAATCCCATTACAGCAGATTTTCGAAAAAAAATATTTGGGAAATAATATCCTGCAGTTTAATATAACTGATGATATATTGTTGCCGGGCCATCAGAACAAGGGAGACTCGATAATACTGCAGGGTAAAACATTATATGATGATTGCTTAACAAAAATAGCCGCGCTAGATTTCATAAAAGCAAGCGATAAAAATGAAAAATTAAAAGATTTTTTAGGCTTAATAGATAAAAACAGAATGTCAGATATTGACAGGACAAGCAGTATAAGCAAATTCAGGGAATTATTTGAAAAATTCTACACGCTGTTTAACGGAAAAACAAAAATCCAGCCTAGTGATGAAGAGCAGCCAAACAATGCTAACCCTGTTAATGACCAAAAATCCATTTTTAAAATTTACAAAATAGATAATGATTATAGGTTGATAAGGATAGAGAAGAGGCCTAGAATATTAGCCACTTTAGAAGTTGGATTATTCCTCCAAAACCTCTACCAGTTAATAAAGCAAATAAATCCAAATACTGATTTGGATGCGAAACTCTCGCTTGAAGACCAGAGAGCAATAGCTGCTGATTTCTTCTTAAGCAAGGATTATGACGGCCGTAAAAAGATATTGAATGATATTAAAGGCGATGTTCTTAATGTTAATGAAGCAAGAAATGAGATGCTTCAAGAGATAACTAATTTAAAAACTGAGAAAAAAAGCCAGAAAGCTAAATCACAATTCGAGACGTTTTTAGAGTTCGTTTCAAATCTGTCTTTTGCAGATGAGAAGGAGAAGAATGATGCAGTATCCAAATTGAGCACTGTAGCACAGCTAAAAAGAGATTCTCTTGATTCGATAACTATGGAATATAAGAAGAAGAATGATAAGCAAATCGAGGTTGTTATAAATTACGGACCAGGAAGGACAACAAAGATTTATCTACCTGCAAATGTGCCTATAGAAACTTATCTTGGTGCGCCTCAGAAATTATCAAGCCCGCTTGCGAATACGCCTGTTCATATGAGAGCTAAAAAAGAAAATAACCAGTCTCCGGAAGAGGATAATTTAGAGACAACAATCTCGGATTTCAATCCTGATATGTTTATAGATCCAACTTCAGACTGGAGTGCCTGGCTTAAAAAGGTTAAACAAGCAAATCCTTCAATTAGCGTTGAAACCGTAATGAACGATTTAGTGACTAGTTATGAAGCTACTCAAATCTTAATAGGTTCAAAAATAAGAAAAAATAATTTATCAGACAAGTACCCAACAGACAATCCAAGTCTTACTATAAAAATTGAGAATGGCAAATTAGTATACTCTTTATCTATAGGCGACAAGACGTATGAACAATTAAACAAGGAAGTTAACCAGTTCTTAAGTTTAAAAAAGAAAACCCAAATGATGCAGGAGCCGGTAGAAACTGAAATACCTTCTCAAGAACCTATAATTGTTCAGCCATTAGTGCTGCCAAGATTCAAACATGGCAAAAAATATACGGAGACTCCTGAATTAAGAACATGGCTGGATACAGCATTTGGCTGCTGTGATGGCAATGAGCAGAGAAGTAAAGACGGGATTTTTAATACTTTAATTTCTGAACTTGATTTCGTTGAAAAAAACTGTAAGTTACCGACCAGGGAGACGCCAACAGTAATACTTTCAGTTGAGAATGGAAAAATAAATATTGATTTTGACAAAATAGACAAGGAGAGATATGCAAGAAGGAGACAGAATCAGGCTAATACTCCAGAACCGAATGCTAACCAGAATAATGGGCCAAAATTAAATGAAGAGCCTGTTGATATGGATAATCTTCAAGAAATGATTCACAAAGCATCAAACGCCCCTGTTAAGCAGGAGTTAAACATACCTTCTGTTACGAACGGGTCAAAAATAGATGCTATAAAAGCTTCACTTCCAAAAAGATTAGATGGGACTAATTCACAAACTCAGAATAATAATCCGCCTGTAATAAAAAAAGATGCAAAAGAGCAGGATATACCATTCGGACCTCCGCCTCCATTTAGACCTCCTGTTAATGGGCCAAATAATACAAACCCTATAGATATATCAAAATTAACTCCGCCTAAAGGGGCAGCACAGCAATCAAAACTCGCACCTTTGGGAACGCAAGTTAAATCAGAAAATAAGCAGGCACAACAAGAGTTGCCGAATCTTACAGCGCCAAAAGAGGCAAAAAAAGCAAATGAAACAATAATACCTATCTCAGCGGCGATAAAGAATTTGCCGGAGTATAGAAGATTACAGAATATATTTGATGCTTCTAAACCTGACACTACTCCTGAAATGATGGAAGAAGAGCTCATTAAATATTGTTTAAAACAAAATCCAGAACAAACACGCGAGGGTATAGAAGCAAGTGTTCAATATTTTGTACAGTCATTCCAGACGCTTGGTAAAAAAGAAGTTAATAGAATAAATATTTTAGCTGCAATATCATCTGGGCTTTCACCTGAAGAGATGTTAACTGAGATGGAAGATTCATTAAGTGATTCCAGCCACAGCCAGAAAGGCAATGATTTAAATGATTTGCAAGAAACAATAAACAAACTTAACCAAATATCTCCTCCAGAAAATAATCAAAATCAGGATGCAGCACCTATATCTAATTTGCCTGAAGAATTACCTCAAGAGAAGATAGTAGTGAAAAGGAAGGCAACAATACTATCATTAGAACAAGTAGCTCTTGAAATTGGCACTACACCTGCTAATTTATCGAATATTAAAAACATCCCGGACTCTCAAAAAGAGGCTTACATAATAAAAACTGCAAAGGTTAAACAAAAACCTATACCTGACAAAGATAGATTGTCAGAAATGGTATCATCCATAAACGGAGGGGATACGGTTAAAGAACCAGTACTGCATCTGGAAACGCCAAACCAAGCCATAAAAGAGGCACAGGATTATATACCGTCAAAAGATTTACCTCAGCATCCGCCAAAGTTAATACAGCCTCAGAATAAGAGTCCGCCCGTAATAAAACAGGATGCAAGCCAGAATGTCAAACCTATTATCAATCAGACACCAGTAAAACAGGATGCGAATCAGCAAAGTGTTAAACCATTAATTAATCAGGTGCAGCCTAATAACGGCGGTTTATCAATTAAGAACGCGGCAGACAGGATAGGTTCAACTCCTGAACAGTTGGCGAATATTAAGACTTTGTCAGAACAACAGATTAGGGCGTTCATAACAAATACTGCAACTAGAAAGCAGAAGAAGCAGCTTAGCAGTGATGAATTAAACGATATTGTGACTGCTATAAAAAAGTAAGTGTATAGTTATCTTTAAAAACAGGAAAAACTCTTCAAATTATTCAATTATGATATTAACCAGTTCAGACCTTGTTTTTTATGCAACCAAGTTAACTAATATTCTCAGTAAAGAAACAGGTATAGAGGAATTTAGCACTGTGGGCAGCACAGTAAAATACTATATTTCTTATGTTAATAAGGAAAAAAATGCAAGGGAGGCATTTAACAGAAACCCCCCAGCTCCGAATGCAGCATTCGATGCAGCAAGATTCAGGACTGAGCAGTTGGAAGAAGGATTAGGGAATTTAAGCCCTGAAGAAAAACATGAAAAAATCAGCCTGAGAAAAAAAGCATTAGAGATCGGATTAGTGCTTTATAAAAACGAAGTCTCCAGAGAGTTATCAAAAACGTTTGAAGATGAAGAAAAGATAAAAAGCGACCCCTTAACACTTTATGCTTATATTGCTAACAAGGAAAACTGCTCCGTTAAAAATTTGTTCCAATACTATGCTAAGGTTAAAGCATTAAATAATTTAGAGGATATACCTGTGAAAAAATGGGGTTTCCATAAAAAGAAGGCGCAGACTGCAGTTGAAGACTCTAAAAATCTGCTTGACAAGTACAAGGAAACGGATAATTTAATCACAGAAAACGGATTCAGCATCTTAGACGAAGTCAATAAAGTTAAGAAATTTTCAATGGATTATGCTAAGAAGATGATAACTTGCAAAGAATACGTGTTAAGCCAGGTTAAGACTGATGAGGATGTATTGAAAACAATTGATTACTTGAGGATAATATCTAATAATTCAAAAAACAGGAATAAGGATGTTGTTTTAAATGAAGAGTTTAAAAATATAGCAGGCAGAAGGGACTTTAAGAAGCTTGATTTTTCAAGTATTGAACCTTTTTATGCAGTGCAATAAAGAAGGTAGAAAAGCCGTATTTCCCTTAATTAACAGTTTTAGAGTCCTAGAGCAACATATTTAAAGAGAATTATTTCTAATTATTCACTAAGAGGTAGTAAAAAAATGGCTGATGGTTTAATTGATGCAGTATTAAAAATGGAAGGACACTTCGATAATGGAATATATAGTAATAGTAAAAAGACTGAAGAAAAGCCAGCTATCATAGAAGTTCCGGATAATATATATTCTAAACCTAAGAGTACTATCAGCAAGTTTGGAGCAACATTCATTGTAGATCATGAAAATCCTGAAAAAAGCAAATATGAATCAAGGGAGAATGCCAGACTTGACAGTTTATTGAATTATAAAGATATTAGCAAAGTATCAAAGTATAAAACAGATAAAGACACAGCTGCAGGATTATTGAAAATCATAGGAAGCCTCAACCAGTTAATAGATGAGAATGGAAAACCTGTTTATATCCAGAAAAATAAAGCAGGGGAAGATGAGATTAATAATAACGAATATGAAAAATTATTATTAAACAAGGATTTAACACAGACAAGGCTATTATATACGTTCTGTGAAAACTTAACTCACATTCAAATACCAGGAATGCCTTGTGATAAACAACATCACGTAGGAGACTTTATCACACTTGATAATATGAGTTTCAACAGGTCATTTGATGTAACAGGCAAAACGATTCCAAATAATGAAATATTAATTTACATGTTTAAGGAAGTAACCGCTTTCCTAAAAGAAAGTAGCACTGGCAACTACAAATCGACAACCCTTCCTGGATTATTTGCAGACGCATTAGGAGCCTTAAAGGAGAACATAAATGACAAGCAGTTTGAACAAATAATGACCAGCGTAAAAGAGGGTAATATTAAAACATTGACTGCTGCGTGCAGTTACCATTGTGAAAGGCTGCAGAAAGAGCAAAAAGCATCACCTGAAAAATATTATGACAGCTTAGTAAAAGGAGCTTTCAAAGACTTAAAGACATATATAACTAACTCAATAACTAATAAGGAACAAAAGCCTAACTTCACAAGATTAGAGCAATTATCTCGCGAGTATTTAGACATCAACAAAGATGCTAACACTTCAGACGAGGAAAAAGAGAAAAAGAAAAAGACATATCTTAGCTGGTTCTGAAAAAAAAAGAAAAATTAGATTTTCTTTTTTAATTTATCTTCCATTACTTTGTTGAAACTTATAGTCTTCTTCAGGTACGCATCGTAATCTTTTCCTGTAATCTTTGTCAAGTCCCTGTGCTCTATCTTTTTGAACAATTTCTGCAAATCAACGAATAATTTGACACTCTTAGCGTCCACTTTTATCCCTTTAAGCATTAAAGGCACTTTATCAGGGCTTGGAGGAACTTGTCCGTAAGCCATCAAAGTTGACTGGCTGGCGTCTAATGCGCTCAGGTATAATTCCTGTGCCGCGGATAACAAGTTGATTAATCCTTTCAACTTATGAGTTTCCACTCTTGATGCTAAGTTAAGTATTGCTTCCGCGCTTGGCCTTAATCTTCCCTTAAGCAGCAATACCTTTAGTGGCGAAAAGAATCCTGTGTCAATAATAGGTATTCCATCCCTTAATACATTAAACACTACAGGTTCGCCGTTTATCAGGTTCTCCCAGAATACAGTCAGCGTCACTGTGTTTACGTGGAGTTTATCGCTTGTTTTCATTATTGACTCATTAATCTGTTTCTGGAAGTAGATTTTGAAATTATTGTCAGACACTACTTCTGCATCGTTGAAAACAATCAGTATATCTATATCTCCTCTGTGTTCTTTCTTTACTGCTCCGCTTCCGAAGAAGATTACGCTTTTTATCACTCCGCTAAATTCAGGGTAAACCCTGTTTGCGAATTTAAGAGCTAAGTCATAATCTTCGCCGTACATATTATCTAAATTATTTTTTTCTTTTTTCTCATCAACCATATTTTTTTTCACACCTCAAATTTTTTCTTTTACTCAGTAGGGGTTTCTGTAAACTCATCTTTAGGCTTTCCTCCGCCCGCTCCGAACGTGCTTTGCAATCCTGCAAAAGGTCCTCCCCAGCTTGACCAGTGCATTTGTGACAAGTTATGACCGTAGTTTACGTTGCGCATCGAGTAAGGCGTTGAAAAATCAAGCCCTATATCCCTTGATGTTGGACTTGCATAAGTTGAGTATATAGGCGAGCCAAGACCCATAACATTTGATAACGACTGGAATGCTTTGTCAAACTCTCCTTCCTGGGCGAACGCTTCAAACTGCATAGTTCCCTTAAAACCATTCTCTTTTAGTATCTTCATGAATTCATCCATTTGGACGTCTCCTCTTCCTATCATCATGTGCGAGTCGACTCCGAATTCACCCATATTATCAGCCAAGTGTACTGCTTTAACTCCTTTCTTCGCCAATGTCGTTGCTAATTCCTGCAGGTCTTCATTAGTGTATTTCCTGTCAGTTCCCGGCTTAATCTGCTGCTTTAACGTGTTTAAGTGCCCGGTGTCAAAAGTTATTCCAATTAATTCTTCTGATTTCTTTTTAGCATCTTCTCTTGACAGTTTCTCATCTTTTTCCAGCATTTCTGCAAATTTTTTCCTCGACTTGTCAACCCATCCTGTTAATAGTTCAGGATCGCTTCCAAGCTGCCATCCTGGCTCGTTCTCGAAAGCGAGCACTGGCTTAGTGTCTGTCTTGAATGCAGTCATTGCAAGTTTTGCAACCTGGTCAGGCACTATATCATTGCTGTAATCGGTTAATGATACGAATTGGCGTCTGTTTTCTTCCCCTGCCCCGAATGTTGCTTCAATCCTTTGTATTGCCCTAGTTTCAGAAAGTATAGTTAATTTTATGTCATCAGCTATTTTCGTGCCTTCAGGATAATTTCCTGTTTCTCTTAATTGTTTTAATCTTATCTGCGCATCAGCCAAGTTTTTGTAGTGCTCGCTGAGTGCTGTCCTGTTCTGCATGGCTATGCTTTTTTCAGGAGTAATTTTGAACATTACATTGCCGTTTTTGTCCATCGTGTTTTGGACTTCTTCATATAATAGTGATGCTCCTTCTCCCATTCCTTTAGGCAGTCTTTCAAATCTTGTGTCAACAGGCATTATTTGTCCAGTGTCCTTGTTCACTACTGAATTTCTCTCGCCGAGTATTGGTTTTCCGTCATTGTCTCTAAATCCTGAATCGAATACTGTCTTTACTGCTGCGGGACCGTTCGTAGTGTGCAGGCTTATTACTGGATTTTCTAACCCTGCCGCTTTTGCGATATTATCCGCCTGTTCGATGCTTGATTTTAATATGTTAAAATGTTCAGCTCTCTGCTGTCCTGATATCGCCTGCTGCTGGCCTTCCTTTCCTCCAAGCCCCATGATGTCAACTATCGGCGCGTGAAGCACGAAGTTAGTCTTGTTAATGTACATTAATTCACCGACTGCGTTCTGCTGCAGTTTGCTGAATCGTTCTATCTGTGAAGGCAATGCCTGGTCTCCTCTTGCCATGTTCGGCTCCATTAATGTTATCATGACACTTGGAAGTCCGTGGCGTATTGCTGCATCAACTCCCTGTAGCGGTGTCTTCTGGGGGTGGAAGCTTTCACCTAATGTAACGTTTTGATAAATTGCTGGAGGCTGATTTCTTTTCTCCTCTTCAGCAAGAGTGAAATAACTGCTAGTATCTGTTACTGTGAAGTACTTATCATCAAATACCATAATAGAATAAGGGGTAATTGTTTTTTATAACTCTTACGAGAGAGGTCCCGTCCAAGTCATCCAGCCGTTCTCATCCTTGAAATTCTCATAAGATTCGAACGTGCTTTTTATCATATCACTTGTCATATTCTTCAGATCGTTTTCTAACTTGTACCTCTTCAATTCAGGGCCTGCTTCTTCCTCGCTTTTTTTCTCAGCTGGCTTGAATAATCCGCTAAATACGTTAAGCAACGGCTCGAAAGGGTATAATAGGAATTCGAAAGGTTTAGGTTCGTTAGGTTTAGGTTTCTCTGCCTCTTTAAACTGTCCTCCTGTCACGTACTTCTGGAGGTCGTCTTTTATGGCGTCCAGGCTGTTTCCAACTATATCTTTTAAGAAGTCAATATCCTCCAATGTTTCAATTTGAACCATATCGTTGTATTGCTCGTTGGTCATTACGTAAGGCGTGTAAGTTACTTCAACTCTGAAAACGTGCTGGTAAGATTGTCCCTGTTCAGTCCTTGTGAGTATTGGTCTTGTTCTAAACTGGAAGTCGACATTTGCAAATCCTGTGACTAGCATGCTCTTCTGAGGTTTTGCTTTATTTATTCCTCCTTTGAATGCCCTGACTCGCGCGGTTATTAAGCTGCTGTCAAATCCAGGTATTAGTTCGGCGCTTGTTACTCCGCTGCTTATCTCCAATTGTTTCATAAGAATGTAATAAGGTTTTGCCCATTCGACCTGCATTTTCAAACTTTCAACCTGGCTTGTCAAGAACTGCATCTGGATTTTCTTTCGTCCTCTTATGTCTTTCTCGTACTCTTTACTCCAGTTTAAG
Organism: Candidatus Tiddalikarchaeum anstoanum; assembly: GCA_902385255.1. Classification (GTDB taxonomy): domain Archaea; phylum Nanobdellota; class Nanobdellia; order Tiddalikarchaeales; family Tiddalikarchaeaceae; genus Tiddalikarchaeum; species Tiddalikarchaeum anstoanum. Next base: position 26,025 of record CABMEV010000011.1, read on the forward strand.
TATTCGTTAAAGCGGTCTTTCAAAATACGCTTTATCCTGTCGTTAACTTTCAAATCATCAATGCTTTTTAAGTCGCTGACTACCATGAATGAGTCTCTTAACGCCACGAATTCTAATCCTTGGGTTGTGCTCATCTGGTGAATGCTTCCTCTTCCTTTCTTGATGTCAACCTCATCCAAATATATCCTTTTTAGGTTCTGCTCTGCTGCGAATTTCTTGATTGAATCCCCTCTTGATATATCATCAAATATGTGGATTATCAAATCAAACTCCCTTAATGAGTATATTAACTTAGTGACTGTTTGTATGATCCCTGTTATTATCTGCATTGACTTGTCAAACTGTTCTTTAGCGTAAGCTTTTCTCTGCGAGACGTCCCCGTAAAATCCGCTGGTGGGGCTTGCTGCCATAGTCTGGCTTACTTTGGCAAGGTCAAAATCACCTATTGCTCTTAACTCGTCAAGAATCATGAGATAATATTTTGATAAAGATTGAAAAGGTGTGTTTACTTGGATATAATATTTTACAGGCCAGCCGTCAATATCTTTAGCTTGGAAGTCTTTTAAGTGGTCTTTCCACCATTCCTTTTTAACCTTCTTCTCGGCGTCTGTTAATTTTTTCGTTTCAGCCATTTATTAGTTAAAACGTACTCTTTTTTATTATTAAAATCTTTTTAAAATAAGAAAATCTCTTCTAAGTCATGGCTATTTTCGGGTTGGGTAAGAAAAAAGCGGATAAATCCCCAATTAGCGACAAGAATCTTAAAAATCCTTATGAGAACTTAAAGGGGGAGGATTTGGTTAAGAAGAGTGTTACTGAGGAAGAAGTGGGCAGTGAGGAAGTAACTGGGATAAAATTCGACTCGAGAATGAATGGGGAAGACCCTTTTTCAATACCTTTACCTAATGTCACATCAAAAGGTGAACCGTTCAAAGCTGACATCCTTACAGTTAATGACGAAATATCGGATATTAAGGTGCAGTTAAAGAGCATGAGTGTGCAGTTAAATAATGTTATAAAACTCGTTGAAGACTTGGAGAAGAAAAGGTTGAAGAATTCATGAATTGGTCAAGTTTCTTTTATGATAATTTCATTAGCGGCTGGAATAATCCTGAACATTACAACTGGTTCAGCACTTTAGCTTACGCAGTTATTGCGTTATTATTGGTCACGTTGTCTTACCGGGTGATGCGCAAGAAAATAGTTTTCTCGTACGCTACTGTTTTTGAGGTACTGCCTTTCATAATACTTGGCTGCATAGTCAGAGTGTTTGCTGATTACGGCGTTTATCCCAGGTTCTTCTGGACTGTCACTCCCGGAGTATGGATTATATTTTTGGTGCTGATAGTTTGCACTCTGCTTTTGGATGCCGCATTTAAGACTAAAGGCTTAATTACAATTATACTGCCAACGATAGGCATCATCCCTCATCTTTTTTATTTCAGGATAATTAATCCTACAGCCGCGTTATACTTTGCATTCTTCTACGTACTCTCATTAATACCGTTTATCCTTCTTCGCAAGAAGTTTAAGTTGTTAAATGACGAGTTCAACTTCGCTGCTATAGCAAGCCAGTTGTTTGATGCGACGAGCAGTTTCGTCAACGTTGACTTCTTCCACTATGTTGAGATTCACGTAATAGGCGGATTCTTCGCTGACGTGTTCAACACCGGGTTCGTAATGTACCCTTTGAAACTGATTGTATTACTTCCTGTTCTTTACTATCTTGACAAGGAAACTGATATTAATTTCAAGAATTATCTTAAACTGATTATCTGCGTCTTAGGGCTTGGTCCCGGAATCAGGAATTTGATAACTGTCCTTCTTGGAGTCTAAGCGTAGTAGTATTCCCCTTTAGTTTTCTGTTCAGTGTCCATCTGGCTGTCTTTCTTGTTTGCTCTTGGGCGCTTTGAATCCTTATCTCTTCTGAATGTGATGTCCAAATCTTTCAGGAATATGTTCATTCCTTCTCTCATCTCAACAGGCCCTTTTGTAAAACAGTCGAGTCCAGGGTTGCCTAAGAATACAAGCAGTCTGTCGCTCAAGTAGTCTATGAATAATATGTCATGGTCAATAACTAAAGCGCTGGCCTGTTTTTCCTTGATTATATCCCTTAATATTTTTGCAACGTTTAATCTCTGCTCAACATCTAAGTGCGCGCTGGGTTCGTCAAGTAAGTAAATATCAGCTTCCCTGCTTAGACAGTCAGCTATTGCTACCCGTTGGAGTTCTCCTCCTGAGAGTTCTGATAATTTCCTGTTCATTAAGTGCATAATGTTTAATCTTTCAAGCAGGTTAACATGGGTTTTCATAAGTAATAGCCTTACAATAGTGTCTTCTTCAAACTTGATATACTGAGGCTTGTAGCTTATCTTTAGTGCAGTGCTTAATTCTCCGCTGTCAGGCGTGATTAGCCCCGCAACCATTTTTGCAAAAGTAGTCTTTCCAGTCCCGTTCTCCCCGACAATTCCCACTATCTCATTCATCATTAATTTCCCTGGGCTTACTGTAATATTGAAATTGCCTAAACTTTTCTTAATCTCATTCCATGAAACTAATGGGAATCTTGCAAAGCTTTTAGTCGGAGCCCTCACTTCGAACTTAATCTCCGTCTCCCTAAATCGCATATTATCCTCCCTTATGTATCCTTCAAGGTAAGTGTTAATGCATTCCCTTATGCTTAACGCCTTGCTTACGATTCCGTAAGACCCGCTTTGTCCATATAATATGTGGCCTACATCCGACAAGTAATCTAATAATATTAAGTCGTGCTCCACAACTATTGTGCAGTCCTTATTCTCACTTTCAGCCCGAAGCAGTTTTGAAATCTTCAATCTCTGCTTGATATCCAAGTAACTGCTTGGTTCATCGACGAATAAGAATTCGCTGTTCTTCAAAAGTGATGCAGCTATTGCAACCCTTTGGAGTTCTCCTCCGCTTATGTCAGTTATATTCCTATCAAGTATGTATGAAATGTTTAATTCTGACACGATTCTGTCAATGTTAGGTTTTATTTTTTCAAGCATTGCCCTCACTGTTCCTTTGTATAATTTCGGAATCTCTTCGATATACTGGGGCTTGTAAGCTGTGCTTAAACCGTTGGCGTACAATTTTTCGAAATAACTTTGGGCTTCCGTGCCTTTGAAGTAGTCTATAACTTTTTGCGGGTTGAAGGGATCGTTTATTTTTCCAAGGTTGGGTTTTAAATGCCCTGCTAATACGTTGAGGCATGTGCTTTTTCCAATACCGTTTACGCCGATTAATCCTATTACCTGCTTCTTCTGGGGGATGACTAAGTTGAACAGTCTGAAACCATTGACTCCGTACCTTTGTATTTCCTGCGTGTCAAGCTCTTTTGGTATGTTGACTACTTTTACCGCGTCAAAAGGGCATCGTTTAACGCATAAGCCGCAGCCTATGCATAATGATTCATCAATTATTATTTTTTTGTCAGGCCCGGCTATTATGCAGTCCTTGCCTGTCCTGTTTATTGGGCAGACTTTTATGCAGGCATACTCGCATCCTTTTCCTCCGGTGCACTTTTTCTTGTCAACTACTATTACACGCATACTCTTTGATTAGTAAAAGAATATTTTAAATACTTTGCACTGATATGTTTTCTCTAATATGATTATAGGAATTGTAGGTAAGCCGTCAAGCGGTAAAAGCACGTTTTTCAAGGCTTGTACAATGAGCAATGTTGAAATTACAGGCCACCCGTTCACTACTATTAAGCCAAATCAGGGAGTTGGTTATGTTAGGGTTGAATGTCCTTGTAAGAAGGCTAAGGTTAAATGCGACCCTCAAAACTCGTACTGCAGGGGAGGTGAGCGCTTTGTTCCAGTGAGATTATTGGATGTTGCAGGCCTAGTTCCCGGAGCTCATGAGGGCAAGGGTCTTGGAAACCAGTTCTTGGATGATTTAAGGAATGCTGACTGTTTAATTCACGTAATTGACGCTTCAGGAATGACTAATGCTGTTGGTGATAAGACAATGAATCACGACCCTTATTTTGATATTAACTTCTTGGATGCTGAGATTCACCAGTGGTTTAAGGGTATAATAATTAAGAATTTCTCCATGCTTACGAAGAAAGCAACCCATTTTGGCGACTCTATTATACAAGTATTTTCTGAACCTTTAACAGGTTTGAAGATATCATCTGAGGATTTGAAAAAAGCGCTTGTTAAATCTAACTTGAATCTTGAAAAAGTTCAGAGTTGGACTTTGGAGGATTATGCTAAATTATCAGTCGAGTTGAAGAATATTAGTAAGCCTATGCTTATAGTTGCCAATAAAGCTGATGTCCCTGCTAGTGACGAGTTCATTAAGAATAATAAGGATATTATTCCTTGCAGCGCGTTGGCTGAGACTGTGCTTAGGGATTTGAATGAGAAAGGTATTATTGAGTACGTTCCGGGTGATTCGAGTTTTAAGGTTTTGAAAAAGGATGAACTTGATGATAAGTTAACCACTGCGCTGGACATGATTAAGAAGAGATTATTTGATGTTTATAACGGGACTGGTGTTCAGAAAGCATTGAATAATGCAGTATTCAACCTTATGCATATGAAAGTCGCGTACCCTGTTGAGGATGAGCATAAACTTTCAGACTCGAAAGGCCACGTGCTTCCTACAGCGATACTGCTTGATGAAAATGCTACTGCTGAAGATTTGGCTTACAAGATTCACTCTGATATCGGCAAGAATTTCATCAGGGCTATAGACTGCAAAACCAAGATGGTTATTGGGAAGAATCACGTATTAAAAAACGGCGACATTGTAAAAATATACGCGAGGACATAAAAAAAAATATTTTTTTCATGCTCTTATTGATGTGAATTTTACGCAGTATAATGTTTCCAGTGCAAGTCCGAGCTCTTCAAGTATTTCGTATTCGTAGCCCATGTTTTTTGCCTCGTTGAAAGTTCCGAAAGGGTTGCTTATTGAGGAGCATATTACTAATAAGAATCCGCTTCTAGTGAGGAACTTCTTGGCCTCTTTCAAGAAGCGAATGGTTAATTCATTGCCTGTCTCCCCTCCTGTGAGGTCAATATCTCCTTGTAATCGTTCATCAGCAGGAAGATATGGAGGGTTAAATATTATTATGTCAAAAGTTTCACCTTCGAATAATCCTGAGAATAAATCACTAACTCGAAAATCTACATTAACACCTTTTAATTTGGCAGCTATGCTTGCCTGTTCTATTGCATTCTTGTCAATGTCCAATCCGACAACTCTTCTCGCGCCGCTTTTTGCAGCTGCCACTGCTTGGATTCCTGTCCCAGTGCCCATGTCAAGAACTGATTTTCCCGGGCATAAACGTTCAACCCATTTCTGTAATAGGAAAGAATCCTCTGAAGCTTCATAAACCATAAATAATTAAAAAGGCTAAGTTATTTTATTAATTTAATGGTTGACGCTTCAATTGTACTAATTAGCCTTCCAGTGCTCACTTACTACGCAGGATTAGCGGTGAATTATTATACGAAGGAGGAGTTGGCTAAGTGGGGTAAGAGTATAAAGTTAGTGCTAACTTACATACCCATTCTGATATTAATTGCTTCATCAATGATTATCACTGTTGTAAATCCTGTTTATGCCTTATTCGCATCCACAATATCTATTTTAGTGTTTGTGCTGATTCCAAAACAGTTCTTAAATAAAAATGACGGATGGTTAAGCAGTGCATTGTCAGGTATTATTATTGGAATATCATTGAATAATTATGCGTTAATAATAGCTTTATGCGCTTATTATTATTTCAAGGCGAATTATGATTTTTATTCTAAGGATAAAAAATTGTTTTCTAAAAGATTAATGGAGAATGTGTTATATTTATTGACTGGTGCAGTTATTGTGTTATTAGGCGTGCCTGAATTTTTACCTCTTGGAGTCTTTGGGCTTTTGATATTAAGGCTCAGATTAAGATGATAATCAGCGTTAAGGTTAAGACTAACAGTCCTGTGGAAAACGTGGAGAGGATTGATGATTATTATAAAGTATGTTTAACCAATAAGCCTGTTAATGGCAGGGCTAATTCTGAACTGGTGAAACTGCTTAAGCGCCATTTTAAGAAGAATGTCGAGATAGTGAGCGGGGAATTCAGTAATAAAAAACTTATTAAAATAGAATAACAAGTTTCTGTTAGGAAAGTAATCATGAAAGTTTATTTTGAAACGTATGGCTGCAGTCTCAACCAGGCTGATACGCTGTTTATGCAGGGATTGGTTAAAGGTGCAGGATACATAATAGTTGATAATTTGGATGCTGCGGACATTGTAGTAGTTAATACATGCACTGTTAAACAGAAAACTGAAATTAAGATATTAAAGAGGATTAAATCAATCAAGGATAAGAAGGTGGTGGTGACTGGCTGCCTGGTCCAGGTTTATCCTGAACTTTTCAAGGATTTGAGTGTTATAGGGTGCGAAGCTGTCAATGATATAGTTAATGCGTGCAGGGGCAGTGTAAGGAATCTTGATAAGAATTATTGTGAAAAACTTAATGTTGTGCCTTTAAGGAAGAATAAGGTTGTTGAGATAATACCCATCTCGCAGGGATGCTTGGGTGACTGCCATTACTGCCAGACTAAGTTCGCAAGGGGCGTCCTTCACTCTTACAATAAAGAAGATATAGTAAGACACGCTCATGATGCTCTGGAAAAAGGTGCAAAAGAATTATGGCTTACCAGCCAGGATACTGGTTGTTACGGATTTGACATTAATACTAATCTTGCAAGGCTAATTAATGACTTGGTGAAACTTGATTACGATTTTCGGATAAGGGTTGGGATGATGAATCCGAATCACGCATTGAAAATGCTTCCAGAACTGGTAAAATCATTCAATAGCGAAAAAGTTTACAAATTCCTTCACATACCCATCCAGTCAGGCAGTGATTCTGTATTAAAGAGCATGAACCGTTATTATTCAATATCTGATTTCAAGCACGTGATTGATAGTTTTAAGAAAGAGTTTCCGGATATTACGATAGGCACTGACATAATATGCGGTTATCCTACAGAGTCAGAGGAGGATTTCAAAAAGTCTTTGGAGCTTATTAAATGGTTAAAGCCTACGGTGCTTAATATTTCAAGGTTCTGGGCCAGGCCTAAAACTAAGGCTTTTCTGTTAAAGCCTCTTAATGGCAGGATTACTAAGGAGAGGAGCAGGGTATTATATGAATTATTCAAGAAGGTGAGCCATGACACTTATGCTGGTTATGTGAATAAGAGTTTTAAGGTGTTAATTGATGAGGAGGACTGCTTAGGGAGGACTGGCAATTATTCATTGGTTGCAGTTAAGGGTAAAACGGTGCTTGGCAAGTTCTATAACGTTAAAATCACAAAAATTTCAGCCATACACTTAATAGGTGAAAGGGTTTAAAAAAAGCGGGAAAGGAAAACAATTATAAAAACTCGGTTTATTAGTTTCTAGATTATGAATGTAAATAACCCTTTCCTGTTCATAACTCCAAGAAACAGCGACGTACTGGTTGGAAGGCACAGTTTTCTTGAAACTCTTGAAAAGAAAGTGCTGGAAAGCCTGGACACTCATGCTATCATAGCTGTAAACGGGCCTTTTGGCATTGGAAAATCACAGTTCATATACAAGATAATTGAGGATTTGAAGACCAGGAAGAATATTAAGATTTTCAATTTCGACTTTAACTTAAACACGTTGAATGATTTAAGAAGCGTTCCTCACGAGAAGGATTTGAAGAAACAGATAATAATAGTCATTGACAGGTTCGAGCTTATAGAATCATTAACGAAGGAGATACAGCATAAAGTCCTGAATGTCATGGCTGAATTATGCGATGCAAAAGACACATTCATACTTGAAACGAGCAGTGATTTAATAAAAAAAGTTGCAGATGTTGAGCCGAATGTTAAAAAATATTTCAATATAATCAATGTTCCCCAAATGAATTATGACGAAGTAAAGAAGCTTATTTATACTAGGCTGAATGAAGTAAGGAAAGACAAGTCTGAAAGCATTAACCCGTTCACTGAAGAAGAAGTTAAGATGATACACAAGCAGTCAAAAGGCAACCCCAGGATGGTTCTGATGCTGTGCGCCTCGCTTTACGAAAAAAAGAATTGAAAAAAAATGTGGGATTAGTGATTAAATATTGAAATATGAATTAAAGACTGCACTGATAATATTATCGCTCTTCTTCCTGTCTCAAGTAATAGGTTTGTTCGTAATTGGCCAGAATATTAAAGTATCCGGTGTTGAGTCACTGACTCCTTCAGAGAATACCATTGACGCATTATATGTTCTTCCTTTTTCAATAGTCATAATCACTGTTGTATTCCTTATATTGTACAAATTAAAATTGGACAAGTTCTTGATAATCTGGTATTCATTGGCGTTCATTACCTGCGTCAGCGTAACACTGGCTTCTTTCATCAATGAAATTTATGCCTTAATCATAGCTGTCGTATTATTGGTCATAAGATTCGATGCTAAGGATGATAACATATTCCATAATATGACTGAGTTATTAGTCTATGCCGGACTATCAGTGCTGCTTCTGCCGTCGCTCGGAATGGAATCAATGATAATCCTCTTGATATTAATCAGCGCTTACGATGTCTTCGCAGTTAACTTTTCAAAACATATGATTGTTCTAGCCAAGACACAGCTCTCGCTTAACATATTTTCAGGCTTTAAAGTAAAAGTTAATAATAATATTGCTGCACTCGGAGGCGGGGATGTTGTATTGCCGTTAATACTTGCAGGTATAATGCTAAGGGACGTATCGCCTCTTTCTGCAATACTCGTCGTCTACGGGAGCTTCTTGGGGTTATTAGTCCTTATACTAACTGGTGATGAGAATAAAGTTTATCCTGCAATGCCTTATATCACTGCAGGCTGCATATTAGGTCTTATTATAAACTCATTTTTGTAGTTGCAGCACTTTCTTCAGTAATAGTTCCTGTTTCTCTTCCTGTTTTATCTGCTGCTTCTCCAGTCTCTCTACTGTTTTTAACAATGATTCCTGTGATTTAACCAGGTTAATCAATAGTTTAACAGCAACTATTAGTCCTATTACCATTCCTGTAAGTACGCCGTAAATGATTAATGTTATCGCATCCATAGTTTAAAATTAGTATCCGGCTATTTTTAATGGTTTTGCATTTATCCAAAATTTTACAATTTGTAAAAAAATAAAATAGAAAGTTTCTAAAAAAAAAATTTATTGTTCTATATCTTCTTTTGAAACTTTTACGAATCCAGGTATTACTAGCAGGAAATCTTCATCAATTCCAACTACGTCTCCGCCGACTGCTTCGCATGTCTTTTTAATCTTGAGAATTGCACGTTTCAGTTCTGTTACATCCTTGCTTCTTAATTCTTTTATTTTTGCGAATATTATATAATAACCCTCTCTTACATAGTCCAGTATTGGTTTTATATCTGCGAAGTCAGTTATAACCATGTATTTTATCTGCACTTTTGCTTTGCCAGTATCTTTCTGGGGTGTTACTTCAACGTAGTCTTCTTCAGGTGATTCCTGTGTCTCATTATATGATAAATGTGTCGTGCCTGAAAGTTTTTCAGCAATATTTTTTAAAAAATCAAACGCCATAGTTACAACACTACTTCCCTATTTTATAAATTATTTGCTCCCTTTTTATATATTTTATGCTGACTCTAATAATGACACAATATTCCAAATCTGCATTCTAGTGTATGTTGGAACGTTTAAATTGTCAGATAATAAGTCCAGATTCTGTATTGCAGCGTCTATTTTTATCTTCTTGTCGCCTTCTTCGAGCAATACGTCCTTAGTCTTCTCGCATACTATCCTTATATTCTTGGGTATGTTTTTATCAGTTATTATCTCGTCTAGAAGCTCTACTGAGGATTTGATATTTTCTTCAATTTGCGACTGTTTCATGCTTCTATTTGCCCCCTTTTACCATTTTCATTACTTTTTCCTGTATCTCGTTCACTTTGGCGGTTACTTTGTCTATCTGTTTCTCAACAGCGTTCTGCCTTAAGTCCAGTGTCCTTTTCTTTTCAATTAAATCGTTAATTAATAAGTCTTTGTCCCTTTTAATCATTACTGCACCGACTATTTCGAAAACGTCCTCTTTCACTACTTTTTTTAATTCTTCTGTTGAGTGTTCAAGTTCTAACGATTGGGTCTGGAGTGTTTGTTTTTGCATTGATAAGAATTGTAATTGCTGCTGTAATTGCTGCATTTTTAATACGTCATTCTCTGCTTCTTTGGGTACTTCTATTGCCATATTTTTACTTCACCGTTTTCATCTTGTCAAATACTGTTATTATCCTAAAAACAGTATTAGCACCCGCTCTCTGACTTGCCGCGTCATTTGAGTTTATGATTATTCTTATTTTATTGTCTGATAATTCTATTTTAAATCCCGTCTGGCTGTCTATTTCGCCTTTTATGTTTTTGTATAATTGTTTTGCATCTTCAGCGTTTACTGTTATTATTGTTTCGTATTTCATAACGCTTTTACTTTTCTCTCTATGTTAGTTATCTTCTTAAGTATTATTTTTGAGCCGCAAAAAGGGCAGCGTATTCTCTTATCCACCTGTTCGGGGTCTACGTTTTTTTTACATTGAAAGCATATATATTCCATTTTAAATCACTTCTTTTTTTTATTTTAATGTGTAGGCTCTGCCTGCAATTTTTGAATTGCATTTCTTGCATACGAATATGCCTTTTGAGATGCGTTTTACGTTTCCTGTTTTACAGACAGGACAATGTTGTTTTGCTTTCTCTAAGACTTCTATGTCCATTACTCTTCTTCTTATTTTAAGTCCGTATCTTGCGCCGAACCTTCCTGTTGAACCAACTTTCTTCGTCTTTGCCATAAATCTATTCCCTCACATTCTTATGCGTTTTTATATCTTCCTATTACATCTATCGCGTCTACGTGTCCTAGAAAGACAGCTCTGCAGCAGAATCTTTTAAGCCCTAACTCATCTAGAGCTAATTTTACTCCTTTTTCTTCTTTCATTGCGTTAAATTTTTCCCATAAGTGTCCTATTGGTTTTCCGCATGTGAAACAACGAACTGGAACTATCATTTTTCATTCACCTCTTACTCATCTGTTCAACGCTTCTTGCTGCTGAACGGTTAGGTTTTTGAGGTTCTGTCCTTCTCTTGTCTGCTACTAATAATCTTCTGTCATACTCTAAGAATTTGGTTTTTAATGCATCTTTCTTGGTGTACGCGATTATTGCTTTTGCGAGTGCGAGTCTTGCAGCTTCTGCCTGGCCCTGGAAACCTCCACCTTCTACTTTTATAGAAACATCAACTGGTTCTAAAGCGTCGCCTGCTAGCATTACCGGCTCTTTTATTCTCATCCTGCTTATAATGTCTCCGTATACTTCCAGGTTTATTCCGTTGATTCTTATGACGCCTTTTCCTTTTTTTAATTTCGCATATGCTATGCTTCTTTTTCTCTTGCCTATTGTTTGAATTATTTTGTTAACCATGATTTTCACCACTTAGCTCCTATTTGTCTGCACATATCGCCTAGTTTGACATACCTGTTATGTACTAAGTCGCCGCTTTTCTTAAACTTATACTCTTTGCTTATCTCTTTTGCGTATTCTTCAGGCACGCCTATGAATGTTTTAATTCTTTTGTAGTCTTTGTTTCCGTGGACGCTTTTATAATCAACCATGTTTCTTACCATTCGTCTTACTACTCTGTCTGGTCTGACTGGAGGATAAGGTCCCCATTCTGGAGTTCCTCTGTGAAATACCTGCAAAGTTTCTTTCAGTACGTTTTCCCTGCTGCCTGATAATACTCCTTCTTCGCAGTTTACGATTATTATTTCATTGCCCATCCTTGCAAGCTTGGCTATTGTAGTCAGCATCCTGCCTAATATTACATCTTTTGCGTCTATTACTATTCGTTTAACCAAGGATTATCACCTTTGATGGAGCTACGGGTTTACTTGCCCAGTCTTTTAATGTCTTTATTGTAGATTTTGAAGATTTCAATTTTGCCACTGCGCTTTTGCTGTATTTGAATGCGACTATATTAACTTTATGGTCTAATGTTCCGGCGCTTAATACTTTGCCGAATACGAATACATTTGAACCTTCAGGCGTGTACCTGTTGATTTTTGAAATATTAACTTCGCTCTTCTTGCGAGTCGGTCTTTTTAATTCTTTTATTACTCTAGCCAGGAAAGGCTTCTTGCTCTTTCTGTATTCTTTTTCAAGACTATTAATAATACCTCTAACTACGTAGTTTGTCGGGCCTGTACTTATCATAGTAGAACTAAAAAATAACGATTGATTTAAAAAGATTACGCTTCTAAAGTTTGATTAATGGCGTTAAAAAGCAGTTTTTTGATTTATTTACTCATTTTTTTAAGTTTTTATAAATTAATTAAATGTCTCTTATAATAATTATGGGTTTTCCTTGTTTTATTGCAATAATATCCCCTGTCTTTAGCCTGTGAGGTTTTGTAAAAATGTGTTTTTTATTAGTCGTGCTCTTGTCATACTCGTATAAATCCTTGCAGTCAACGGATAAGTGAGGCATCGGCTTATGGTGGTTAAGTATCTCCATCTTAATTTCGTGTTCTGTTTCGAAGCTGTTGTTCCTGATTTTTTTAACGCCGTTTTCTTTCATTTCAAAAATGCAGAATGCACCGATATTATTATTTTTTACTTTTATTGCGTCGCAGTTGGAAGCGTAGCCGCTCCAGCCGTTAGCAGTGTAAAACATGAACCCTGTGCTTTTAATCCGCATTTTAACTAATTTTTCCCCTGTTTCCTGAAATTCTAAATTGCAGTCTAATATGTGCTCCAGGTTAGGTGATATTATTACTTCGTTTAATGAGAATTCCTTCAATATTTTATTATTGATGGATACGCTGAGAGTGTAATACTCTTTTTCGAATAAGGTTTTATTTTCAGACTTTGCATAATTTGTCAGAAAGTCTCTATAATTGTCCAGCCTGCATGATGAGTAGAATCCGAAACTTTTATTTGAACTGATAAGAAATGTAGGCAGTGATGTATTATCATAAAAGTTGGGCAGGTATACAAGGAGTGAACCGTCGCCGCCCACTATAAAATTGGCTGTTAGCCCCAAGTCATCAATTAATACTCTTATCTTTTTGGCTTCCTCCGCCAATTTAGGATGGTAGCTAAAGTTCATCTATAATTGTTTGAAAAAAAGTTATCGTTTAAAAAAGTTATTTACTCTTTGGCAGTTAATGTTTTCTATTGGATGGGTATGCAGTTTGCCCCCCTGCTGTTGTAATACAGCCATGCTTCGCAAACCCTGTCGCCTAAATCGCAATATGAATCATTTCCCTGAATGTTATATATCCCTCCCTGAGCATCACAATAAGAGGAAGCCGGATTTGGAGGTAAAGAACTATTATTATACTGCTGCTCTTTTGCTGAACACCCGGATAATAATATTAGTAATATCAATCCCAAAATTATTATATTCATAAAAAAATTATCTTCTGTTAATATAAAACCTTTTTCGATTTTAAACCTTAGGGAAATCTTTATTATGAAATAATACGTGCTTATTTTGTTTATGAATTGGATTAAGGAGATATTCAAGGATGAGATAGTGCGCAGGTATTTTGTAGTTAATATTTTTGACGGCGTGTTAAGTGTTGTTGGAATATTAATAGCTTTGATGATGGGAGGAGTGTTTAATTCCCGCATAGTGATTATTTCATGCGTAGGTGCAGGCGTTGCAATGGGTATATCCGGGTTATGGGGTGCTTATTTAATAGAGCGCGCCGAAAGAAGATACAGCGCTTTAAACAAAGGATTAGAGTACACAAAAGAATTATTGGCTGAGCATTTGGAGAAATCAGTTATTATAGGGTTAGTTGACGGATTATCACCAGTAATTGTCATGCTGTTCTTGGTTGCGCCTTTCTTCCTATTCTCAGTGATGACAGCGTTCTATGTAAGTTTTATCATTTCCATAATTATTATAATACTGCTTGGAATTTTCATAGCCAAGATAGGAAGAGACAACGTATTCCATGGCATTCTAAAAATATTATCCGCTGCTGTCACTATCGTAATAGTCATTTACGTATTAGAATACCTGAAACTAGTCTAAGTTAGGTGTTTATTACGATTAATGGGACAAACATTTCTTCTTTCGTTAATCCCGAATGGTTTGCCTTAAAATTAGGATATTTTTGTCCGTTTAATTCATCAAACAAGGCATAACCATCTTTTGAAATCAGGGTATAATCCCCTATTCTGTCTATTAATTTGGGATTTATTTCGTATAATCCAAAAAATCCTTTTTTAATTAAGTCTTCACTTTTGTAAATTTCACAATATTTTCTTAATTTTGTTTTAACATATTTTACAAAATTATTCTTTTCCTTGTTTTTTACATAACAATACGTTACTCTGGAATCCCCTGATAATGGCTGGGATAACATATTATACAGATTAGGGTGTTTTTTGCTTAAATTTATACAATTCGATTTTTTTATATTTGCCAGTCCGTGGTCTGCGGTTATTATTAGTGTAGTATTAGTGTTTTGTATTGATTTAATGAAGGATTTTAATCGTTTGTCAAATTCTTTTAAATGTTCTTTCACTTTCCTGCTGTTCACTCCTTCATTATGCTGGTACGTGTCAAATTTGGTCCAATATGAGTAGACATATGTTTTGTTATTGTTTGATTTTATTATCTTAGTATTTTCATCGAAGAATTCTTTTAATGAATTATATGGATGGATTTTTGTTTTTCCTAAAGTTGTTTTTATGTATTCCCTAGTTATCATCTCTTTTGGGATTACAGTGTATTTTTTTATTTGAATATTGTCAAAAAAAGGTTTCATATTATATAGATTATTGGGGTTAATTTGTCCGTCTAGTTTTATATGTCCTGCTCTTGTCGCAAAAAGCAATATTTGGGTTGTCATCCCTATTTCTTTTAAATAAACAAACCATCCTGTAAAAGCGTGTTGCTGGGGTGCGAGTCCTGTAATGAATGAATTAAATGCTGCTGATGTTGTTGATGGGAATACGGAAGTAATTTTGTTTGTTACATATTTTTTAAGTTCTATGTCATTATTCATTAATAATTCATAGCCGAGTCCGTCTACTACCATTAGGATTATATGCCTGGATTTTTTTAGTTTTTGAATGTCCAAGCCTTTTAACGGTTTATATAATGTTTTTCTGCCTAATGCAATCTTTATTGAACTCATCAGGTTTACAATGCTTCCATCATTATAGTTAGGCAAATACATTTTTTGAAAACATTACAGACAATGTTATTATAAAAATATATGGGGCTAATTGTTTGAATCTATGGTCCTGCTTTTTTCGGTTTTTCATATGAGAAAACGCCAAGTTCGGCGGACAAAGGGCAGTTTTTGAATTGAAAAATCTTGGTCAAGTCCTGGAGTACTCTCTTTGATTTAATCAGTTTAAATCCCTCTTTTTCCAACTCTTTTTTACTCCAAAGAGACTTGTGCGTTTCATAGGGGTTTTTGAATGCTTCACCCTGCGGGAAATAAGTGATAGGTGTGGATACGAGTATCGAATCACCATACTTTTTTATCAGATTTATTATCTTAAACCCTTTAGCCTTGTCAAAATGCTCTATAACATCTATTAACAAAATTAAGTCATATTTTTTCTTGTTCTTTAATAAGAAGTCTTCAATATTTTCCTCATAAACTTTGTCATAATTTTTCCATAAAAAGTTTTTGTATTTTTTCCACACTTCAACGCCGTCAATCCATAAATTATTCTTAAATTTTTTTCGGAGCAACTCTCCAAAAAGCCCTAACCCTGCACCTAAATCAAGCACCCTAAATTTCTTTTTATTATTAATCTTGCTGCTTACAAAATCAAGCACTGGTTTTCTGTTAAAAAGATCACTATAAGGCATAATAATTAATTAAAAAAGGCTTATTTAAAAAATAGTTTGTCATTTAAAGTGTTCATAAGTAAAAAATAAAAAAAATATGTTGCGGGGGAAGGGTTTCGAACCCTCGTAGACACTAAGTCACAGGATCTTAAGTCCTGCGCGTTTGACCACTCCGCCACCCCCGCAAAAGAGGTTTGATAATAATTAAATAGATTAATTAGGTTTTAAAAATGTTTATTTATTTAGAACTTTAAACCAACTTCGTCGGCAACTTTTTTAACTGCATCTATTGAAATTGCAAAAAATTCATCAAGACTCAACCCTAAACTTTCGCATTCCAAAATTATCTTCCTGTCTATCTTGGCCGCGAAAGACTTATTCTTAAATTTCTCCTTTAAGCCTGAAACTTTCATATCCGCCATTCCTCTTCTCATCAGCGCATAAGCGTGTATTAAGCCGGATATCGTTTCTGCCGCAGCTAAGGCATGCTCAAGCTTTTTCTCCCTTTTCCTGTCTTTTATGCCTTCAAGGTCAAAGCCGTAGCCGTGGGATATTATGATATCAATGAATTCGTCATCAAAACCTTCTCTTTTCAGGATGTCCCTTGTTTTTGTTAAATGCTTCCCTGCCTCGTTCTTTGTTATTCCCCAGTCCACATCATGCAATAATCCGAGCATCCTCCAATAAGTTACATCCTCTTTTAAGCGCTCTGCCAACGCGCCCATTATGGCTTCACTTTCCAGGAAATGATTCATGTCAGACTTATCTTGATTATACTTCTTAATAAGCTCCAAAGCTTTTTCTCGGGTTATAGGAATCATTTTTTTAGAAAAAAAATAGTTTTTTATTTAACTTGTTTTGCGAATTCGCCTATGCTTTCCATCAGTGTCTCTATTGCCTTATTATATATTTCTTTAGGCTTTAGTTGTCCCCAGCTTTCAATATATAACAGCATATTCTCATCTGTGCTTTCAACTTTTATTATGTCAGGGAATGTTTCCTGACATGCTAGGCATAAGTTGCAGTCAAGTATCTTGTCAGAATCCACCTCTACTTTGCCGCCATTCTGTTTGAATACGTGCCTTGGGCAGACGGCTATTATTTCGCCTGCTTTCTTTGATGCCTTGGCTGAATCAATGGATATGACTGGATAATATTTATGGTAAGCGAAACATGGGGCAAACTTGCTGTGGTACGTGCTTGTTCCAAGCTCTGCAGTTCCTGTGAGTTTTACTTCCTGGCCTTCGAATAATTTAACTATAGGAATATCATCAAATACTGGTTTAACACTCTTATCTGTTGACACTAAATCTTTACTGTAAACAGTACATGGACCTTTTGCTTCAAGTGATAATTGCACTGTGCATCTTGCGCAGCCGACACCTTTACACTTGCAGTCTTCTTTTTTAACGTAAGTTTTCAAGTCTGTTGTTAAAGGTATTAATCCTAACCTGTGGGCTAATACTTCATCGTATAATGCGCTGTTATTTATTAGTATACTCACATCTTCTATTGCGAGTGTTGGAACGTTGTTTATGCAGTTTCTCCTGATGCTGTTTACTATTTCAAAATTAGTTTTATTAATATTAAGCAATAACTGATCTTTTGATTCGCTTACGATTTTAACATTCATAATCTTCTACCCTTTTTACCGCCCTTCTTTCTGCATCCGTCGTGAGGCTTTGGTGTTACATCCTCGATGTTTCCAATCCTTAATCCTGCTCTTGATAATGCTCTAAGTGCTGCTTGTGCACCTTTTCCCGGAGTTCTTGGGCCGTTATGGCCTCCTGGTGCTCTGATTCTGACATGTACTCCTGTTATTCCCTTGTTTAATGCTTCTTCTGCAGCTATTCTGACAATCATCATTGCAGTGTTTGGGCTCGCTTCCTGACGGCCTTGTTTTACTACCCTGCCTCCTGAAACGAAGCTTATAGTTTCAGAACCTGTTATGTCTGTTATATGTATGAGTGTATTGTTGTAACTGGAAAAGATATGCGCTATTCCCCAACGAGTATTGTCTTTATTCATATTTTTTAATTACCTTTTATTTTTTTTTCTTCCTTTTTAGGAGCCTCTTTTTGCTCTTCCTTTTTGTGCTCCTCTTTCTTAGGCGCTTCTTTCTTTGCTTCCTTGTGCTCTTCCTTCTTAGGAGCCTCTGTGCTTTCTTCTTTCCTTCCTTTTTTTCCGACATTTTTCATCTGTTCTATAAGAGGATGATCTTTATTGTTGAAAGGGCTGTTGCCTGAAAATGATATTTTTCCTTCTTCATCTTTTAACACCAGATAATTTGGACTTGTTACTTTTCTGTCTCCGACGCTGATATGTCTGTGAGTGATAAATTGCCTTGCTTGTTTTGGTGTTCTCGCTATTCCTTTCTTCATAACCTGGGTTAATAATCTTCTTTCGCTGATATTATCAATAGTTAAATCAAGAACGTCATCCAAGTTGCTGTCCTTCTCTAAAAGGCCTAATTTTAACAGTCTTTTAATTAAATTCTCTCCTTCTTTTTTTGCCTGCTCGTTGGCTAATGCAGTTATCCTTCTTGCCTGTGCCCTGAATCCTCTAAGCAGTGAACTCATTCTCCAAATCTCTTTCTTATTCTTATAACCATATTTTTTGGTTAATTCTTTTTCAACGAGTATCCTGTTCTTCTCCCAAGGCTTTCCAGGCCTTAAGAATTTCTTTCTTGGTAATTTTGGCTGTCCCATTACTTCTTCACCACTGTCTTCTTTTTAGCAACTGCAGGTCCGCCATGTCTTCCAGTACTCTTTGTTCTCTGACCACGTACTTTTAATCCCCAACCATGGCGTAATCCCTTGTATGAGCGTAAGCGCTTCATTCTTCTTATGTCGAATTCGTTCTGCAGCTTTAAGTCGTTTCCGAGAACGTGCCTGTCTTGTCCTGTATCCAAGTCTCCCTGCCTGTTTATTAAAAATGCAGGTATTCCGTTCTGTACAGGGTTTTTCAATACTGTTTCAATCTTAGCTATATCTGCCTCTTTCAAATCGCTTGTTAATTTATTCTCAGGTATTCCTGAAACGTGTAATACTGCGTGAGCGAAAGTTGTTCCGATTCCTCTAATTTTTGATAATCCTATAAGTATTTGTTTTTTACCGTTTAAGTCTGTGTTATAAATTCTGACTATTGAACCGTAATCTTCTCTTTTTTCCTTTTCAGGCTTTCCCTGGTGTACGACTTTCTGCTTATTCTCTGCCTTTTCAGGTTTCGCACCTTTCTCATTTTTAGGTTCAGTTTTTTCAGGACTCATATTGGATAACATAAAAAACAGTGATGCATTTAAAAACGTTGCGGTTTTAAAACGCGTTAGAATAAAACTGCTAAACTCCCTGTGTCATTCGTCAATTTTCGATTATTGAGGGTAGTATCGCCTGTATTTTACAACTCTATTGCTTGATTGTGTGGCTCTTTCAGTCCAAATAAAGTACATCTTATCATTATAAACAGCCATGGCAGGAGAAGCTACATCACCATTAGAGTTGCTGACATCTCCATAATATACTTGTGTCATACCTCCTTCAGGAAGTTTAGTGTAATAAACAGATCTGCTGCAGCGGTATGTAACATGTACATCAGTCCCTGCTGCAACCATATAAGGAGTGTCACAGTACCCTTCGCTTTGTGTAAACGTCTGGTTAGCGCTCCAAGTTGCACCATTGTCTGAAGACTTGCTGTAAAATAATATAGACCTGTACTCATCTCTATCTTGATTCACAATGATATATTGTTCACTCCAGGAGATGTATACATCATTATTATCTAAGACTGTTATTGCTGGATTTGTCTGGTTCATATTATTATAGAATAAGTTTACGGGAACAGTCCAGTTTAATCCTTTGTCTGAAGATTTCATAAAATAAAATTTTTTAGGATACGTGTTATAATCAGTGCTGAAAACAACATATACGTTGTCCCCTTTTGCTGCAATATTCGGATTATTAACTAAAATGTTTGTTGTATTAGACAGCGTGCCCCAAGTTACTCCATTATTTGAAGAGTTTTCTACAAAAAGAGTGTAAAAATTTCCCCATGGTATGTAAATATTGTTTCCGTCAGCGAATAAGTCTGAACCTCCTCCTATGTTAAAATATGGATTCCAGTTTATTCCATTTGAAGAGTTCATATACGCTGATGCCATTAAAAGGTGAATCCTGTTGCCGCTCATTAACATCTCTGTAGGATTCCAATAATTTGCCCCGCTTACATTAGTGACGGATTGATTAAAAGTTCCTCCTGAGTCAAGTGAGTTTTCAAAATAAGTTTTAGTGTTTCCATCCCTATTATCCGCCCATGTTAAATATACATTGCTATCATTTGCTGCTACAAAAGCATTATTCGATGCGTGATATGCGTCGCTTGTTATTGTTTTAATGTCATCCCAGTTTGAAGTTTCAAAAGCTAAGGTGGAGCTGTTGTATGAAAATCCCTGGCTGGTGCAGCTTATTTTAGCCTCGTAAACTCCGGATGATATCTTTCCTGAAAAAGTGACATTTTCAGGGTTAATAGTCATTGAATAACTTGTATCATTCAGGTATAAATTGCATGAATCAAGTGGAGGAATACTGAGATAGTTCGCGCTGAATGTTGCAGTATTATTCCAGAAAGACTGCAAAGGTACAGAAATTCCTGTGAAAACATAAGGCCTGCACAATCCTGTGTTGCAGACTCCGTCTGCCAAGCTGTTGCTGTTAGAGTCGCAGTATTTTCCGTTGCTTGACTCTCCTATGAATACGTCGTCAATTAAGAAGTCAGTGTTTATGACGCCAATGTATAACCTTTTGCTGTAAAGGGATGGGTTTATTCCTAGTCTTGTCTCAGCTTCAGCGTCAGGATGAAGTGTGACTTCATTCCAGTCATTATCAGTTAATCCGTCAATGCAGATAATATTGCTTGATGGAGTGCACATGCTGCTAAGCCCGTTCTGGTATATAGCATAATATAATGATGTTGCTCCGGGGTCAGAAGTAAGATATTGAACAATCGTTAATGCTGCTGTCATAGGCCCGGCTAGTGCTCCTTTAATCCAGAATTTTATTTCATCACCTGTAATGTTTTGTCCAGCACCTACTGGCGGCGATCCGCTAAAACTAAAGCCGCTGTCTGCCAAGTGTAACGCTTTCCCTGTATGTCCTCCGCTTACAGTTTCAAGTGTAGCTGGTGCAGGTATTTCTCCTGTCTGTCCCCAGTCTGTTAGTCCATTCTCGAATCCTGGATTTAAAACAGTGTTTTGTGAAGGCTCGCTGCATCCACAGGTGTAAGTATCTGTTGGTTGAAAACTAGCACTGCCGCTCCAGTCGACCATGTAGCCTGATGAACATTTTGAATCAAAATTCACACAAGAACCGCTTACACACCAGCCGTCAGCAACACTGTCACTGTTACTGTCACAATAAGATTGAGGTGTCTGGGTTGAAAGTCTTATATCATCCAAATACGCTGAGCCTCCCTTCATAGCACCTATATAAATAGTTGAAGGCATTCCTGTCGCATCATATCCTGTATAGTCAAACAAGTCCTGCAAAGGATTAAATTCGTAAGTGTTCCATGAGTTCTCATTTGCTTTAATGCATCTCGCATAACTGTTCGGACCGTTAGGGTGTTCTCCGCATAAAGCAAAACTTGGATTTGTATAAAAAACGTAAAACATAGCGTTCTGGTCTTGCCCATCAGTCATATTATAGAATACGTCTACAAACACAGCTGAATCACTTGCTGTTATATTCTTAGCGCCGAATATGCTGAATGATAAGTAGCTTGCCGTGTCAGGAATTCCCTCCTTTCCAATTATGACTGGTTCATTCTCACTAAGATTAAATGCAGCTAAATAAACTGAATTGCTGCCTGATTTTGAAAATGTAGTGTTAATCATAATAATATCACCCACTGTCTTATTATTATAATTCCATCCTGTAAATCCGTCTTCAAATCCGGGATTGGATACTAAGTTTCCAGGTTCTTCTATTGACATTAAGTTAGTGCAAGTCGTTGCTCCGTAGCCGCTTTCCTGCGTGTTCCTTAGTGCTGAACTGCATGTCTGGCTGCTAGTCCCGTCATTTAGTAATGCTTTTACGCAGTGGGACTCGCTTGGAGCAAGTGAAGTATAAGTTATTGTTGTCGCACTTCCTGGAAGAAGAGGAGTTGTCAAGTCATAACTGGTTAACTGGCCGTCGATTATTAGTGTGACTTTCTGAATCGCTTCGCATCCGGAATTTTGGACTACGATGCCGTCTCCTCTCATGCTTATAATATTAAGCCTTGAACAAGCACTTATCCCTGAAGAAGTAGTTAATGCCGAACCTGCTGATTCCTGAAGCCTTGTCTGCACATTATTAATCCATAAAAAAGAAGCTGCAAAAGCAATAATAGTCATTAGAACAAGCAAGGATGTTGCAATAATAGGAGTAATCGCTTTACGCATGATAAATTATTAAATTTTTCAACAATTTAAAAACTTTAAGTTTTATTTTTTAATCACGCCAACCAGTCTTAATCCTTTGGATTCAGGGTATAATATTAATGTCTTATCCTCAGGGAATACTGTTTTCTTTCCTAACTTGACTGTGAATGGGTTAAGTGATGTTATTTCACCGTTTATTATCCTGAGGCCGTTTGCAATCATTATATTCATTCCGGTTTTTATCTCATCCTTGAAGTACTCCGCTTTCGAAAAAGTTCCTGATATAATATCGCTCTCTTCAAGTGTGGAATCTGTTATTATTGAGCCTCTGACTAAATCTTCAGGCGTGCAGTTTGCGAGCGCGAGACCCACCCTGTTCTTCGCATTTAAGACTTTATAATCAACATCCATGCATTGTATGCTCTTTATGTTTACAAGCCTCTTATTCGGGTATAATGAGTACTGCATTCTTGCTTTTATTTCTCCTCCTGTAACGAATCCGAGGACTACTAATCCTACTCCTTTCACGTTAAAGTAAGTGTCAATCTCAACCATTGTCTTGTCTAATATTTTCGGCTTCTCAGTCATTAATCTCTCTTTCAGTGTGACTAAATCCTGCGTTGATGAGTAATGTATTATTTCAAAGCCAGTGTTTAACTTGTTAACTTGGTCTAGTAATAATGGGTCGTTTTTCACTAGCAGTAACCCTTTACGCTCCAATAATTTCGTGCCGATTATCAGTTCTCCAAGCTCTTTGCTGATAGCTGCAACTTCAATTACCACTATGTCAGATAAGTGTATTACTGCTGTTATTGTCTGAATCTTATTATTCAAAGGCATTATAGTTGTTAACACCATGTCCCCCTTAGTGTAATGGTTAAACGCTAGGTCTGACTCTGCAGCGCCTGTTCCAAGCATCTTAAATGTTTCTTTTGTTCCGAAAAATCCGCAGTTTACATTATTCATTTTTTTTTCACGGCCTTAATCTTTTTTTCAAGTCTTCAACTATTGGCACGTTCATCGGGTCAACACCTGTCTTTTTTGCATACAAGTAAGACACCCAATCTGCCAATAACATGCCATATACTAGTTTTGCTAATCTGTTTTTTCCTTCAAGTTTTAATTCTATTATGTTTAATCCTTTTTCCCTGAATATGTCAGTAACTACTGCGAATCTTTTCTTGACTCGGATATAGTCTTCGCTGTCAGTCACCATTATTATTGTAAACTTGTTGGAGGTGTTTCCGAACCCGTTTATCTCATTATGGTTGAATTCAGGATATACATTATAGAATGCAGGTGTTTTCGCGTTCTCGTTGAAGCTTATCTTCCACTTATACCCTACTGCGTCATTCCTGCTGGATACGTAGATTATCGGAGTCCCTTCCAAGTTCTCCATTGTTTTATTCGCTTCTTTTTCAAAGTCAGTCCATACTATATTATCCACTTGTTTTCCTTCCTTCTCAATGTCGAATTTTACAATGTTAGAATTTGTCAGGATATTTATTATCGGCAGCGCCTGGTACGCGAATGCAAGCCTTGGCTGAAGACCTGTCGGCACAATGATTAATTGGTTGTTGTTCTTTTTTGACAATTCTGCAAGTTTCCCGCCTGAACATATTACTGCAACGTTCTTCGTCTTCTTTACTGCCTGCTCGTATGCGGATATTGTTTCTTCAGTGTTTCCTGAATATGATATGCATATGCACAGCCACGTATTGTCAACGTAGTCTGGCAGCAAGTAATCCTTTAATACTGTAATTCTGAGATTTGGGTAGAATATAGTCCTGACAAAGTCGCCTGCAAGTGCGCTTCCTCCCATGCCGCAGACTATGACATTTTTAATGTCCTCGAATTTTATGTTTGCGCCTAATTTTTTTGCCTCATTGAATTGTTTGTCAAAATCTAATAGTATTTTTTTGAATTCGTCAGGTTTTTCCATAAAGTGGTATTTGAATTAGTTGCTTATTTTAAATTCTTGCTTTTCTGATAAGCAGGCTGTTTGTTACAACAGTAACACTTGACAGGCTCATTGCTATTCCTGCAATTACAGGGTTTAATAATATCCCAAATGAAGGGTATAGTATGCCTCCTGCTAGGGGGATGCATAGTATATTGTAAAAGAATGCCCAGAATAAGTTCTGTCTTATCTTGTTGAATGTAATCTCTCCAAGGTGTAATGCTCTCACGACATCGAATACGCTGCTTTTAACCAATACGATATTTCCAGCTTCTATTGCCACGTCAGTGCCGCTTCCAAGCGCTATTCCTATGTCTGACTGCGTTAATGCCACTGCGTCATTTACTCCGTCGCCAACCATTATTACAGTACTGCCTTCTTTTTGCAGTCTCTTTATTGCTTCGCCTTTCTTGTCAGGCAAAACATGGGCGAGTACGTGGTTTATGCCGAGATTGTTAGCTACGGCTTTTGCGCTTCTCTCATTATCACCTGTTATCATATAAATAGTGTAGCCTGCTCTTTTCAGAACGGATATTGCTTCTTTGCTTTCGCTTTTTATCTCGTCGCTCACGCTTATTAGTCCGGCTATTTTTTTGTCAACCGCTACGTATATTATAGTTTCACCTTTATGCTCCGCCGTCATTGCATCATTATCAATTATGGATGTGTCAGCATTATTAATCTGCATGAGTGCAGCGTTTCCGAGCGTAAGTTTCTGCGTCTTGTATAATGCTATTATTCCCATGCCTGGAACATTTTCAAAATGAGTTACGGTGAATAATTCTATTTTTTCTTCCTTGCATTTTTTAATTATGGCTTTTGCTATTGGGTGTTCGCTGTTATGCTCTAAGCTTCCTGCAATTCTAAGAATGTCGCCCTCGCTAAATCCTGCGTAGGAGTATACTTTGTTCACGATAGGCTCCCCTTTTGTTAACGTGCCTGTCTTGTCGAATACTATAATTTTTGCCTTGTTTATTTTCTCGAGGCTTTCAGCGTCCTTGATTAAGATTCCGTTTTCTGCACCTTTTCCTGTTCCAACCATTATAGCAGTCGGCGTTGCAAGGCCAAGGGCGCACGGGCATGAGATGACTAGTACTGTTATGAATATCTTTGTTGCAAAGTATAATGATTGTCCAAGCACGAGCCATATTATTGCACTAAATAGTCCGGCTATTAATACGGAAGGGACGAATATTGAGCTTATCTTGTCTGCCATTCTTTGAATTGGTGCTTTACTGGCCTGCGCTTCGCCAACCATCCTGACTATCTGGTTTAACAATGTCTCGCTGCCTATTTTTACGGCTTTGAATGTGAATGTTCCGCTCTTGTTTATTGTGCCGCCGATGACTGAATCCCCTTTTTTCTTGTCTATAGGAAGGCTTTCTCCTGTTATCATTGATTCATCAATGCTGCTGTATCCGTCAATTATTACTCCGTCAACAGGCAGTTTCTGCCCTGGCTTTATGATTATTAATTCTCCTTTTTTGATTTCTCCAATTTTGATTGTTATTTCTTTGCCGTTTCTTATCACGACTGCTTTTGACGGCTGAAGTTCTAATAATTTTTTGATTGCGTCTCCGCTTCTTCTTTTGGCAACGGCTTCGAAGTATTCTCCAAGCGCTATGAAGAATAATAATAAGCCTGCAGTTTCGAAATAAGATTCCTCTGATAATTTCAAGAATATGTTGAGGACGCTGTAAATGTATGCAGCCCCTGTTCCTAACGCAACAAGAGTTTCCATGCTTGCACTTTTTGCCTTGACTACTGAATTGAACCCGTTTATGTAAAAGTTTCTGTTAAATGCCACTATAAATGTTGCGAGTATTAGTTGAAGGTAGGAGTTTGTCAAGAAGTCTGGCAGTTTAAGGCCAAGCATTGGACCCATTGTTATTACTGCAAGGGGTATTGCGAGTATGCCTGTATAGATGAGGCTTTGCTGCATTTTTTGAATGTTATCTTCGTGCATATGCATGTGGTCTTCATTGGACATCTCTTGCATTACGTGATATCCCAAACTTGTTATTATTTCATATGCTTTTTTCAGGTCAGCTTCATTGTTATATTCTATTATTGCATTATCTCCTGCGAAGTTAACATTTATTTTGATGCCGCTGCCTAATTTGTTTATTGATTTTTCTATGTTTAATGCGCAGCTTGCACAGTGCATTCCGCTTATTTTCACATTAATTTTCATAGTTTAGCCTTGTATTATATTCGCTTCATACGTATTAAATATGTCTAAATTCAGTATTTCACTTGTAGATGTCATATTGGTTTCGTACTGTATTTGAAAAATATTCGGGGATACGAAATAAACATTATCCACGCCGTTAATTGCTTTTAATTCATCCATTATTAAAGACGCGTGGCCGGAGCATGGAATCTCGACTTTTAATGTTATATTTTGAGCATTAACCAAATAGCCTGCTTTTACGCTGTTAATATTGGCTGCAAAGGGGAATACGACATTGAACATCAAAAAGTTGACTAAAATCGTTATTGAATACAATATTGCAAGGTATTTCCATGAGCTTTTAATCCCGGCAAAGGACAGTGAATCATTTCTTTTCAGGTATAATGCTGCGGATAGTGTTGCAAACCCGAATGATATTATTATCAGGCTGTTAAAGAATATTGGCGATGACATTATTGGCTTTAGGAGAGCTGTGGCGGTAGTTATGCCCAGAATGCTGAAAATTAGGAAAGCTATGCATCCAGTGTGGGGAAGGAGCCCGTAAAGTACTCCTTCAATTATTCCTGCCTTTTTATGCAGTTTTACTTTTTTATTATTGCAGCAGGCTGGTTTTTTTTTCATCCACATATTATAGCTATTCATTCTTATAAACATTGCTCAAAAAGTTTATAATTAACGATTGTTAATTTTAAGCTGTTATGTTTAGGACTCATTGCGAGAAAGCATTATGGAAGACTCTGCCTTCTATCAGAAGGGAATTAGTGTCATACTTGGTTAAGGATAAGGGGATTGAAAGGAAAAAAGTTGCCAGGATAATGGGTCTTACAGAGCCTGCGCTCTGCCAGTATTTGAAAAACAAGAGGGGAAGTGTTAGATTCTCAAAAGAGCAGAAAAAGGCGATAATGAAAGTTGGGGAGGAATTGTCAAAAGAGAAAATTGGGAAAAATGTTTTCATGAACAGGATTTGCGATTTGTGCAAAATTATGAGGATGGGATGCTAGATGGAAGTTTACCTGGATAACGGGGCGTCGACAAAAACAGATATTAAAGTAGTCAAGGCTATGAATCCTTATTTTACAAAGTATTATGGCAATGCGTCATCAGCCCACAGTTTCGGTTTGGCTGCAAGAAAAGCGGTTGAAAAAAGCAGGAGTATAATTTCTAAAAAAATAGGTGCAGAACCCAATGAGTTAATATTCACTTCAGGAGGGACGGAATCGGACAATGCCGCAATTATAGGCGCTGCATTAGCAAATATTGACAAGGGGAATCATATAATTTCATCGAATATAGAGCATCCTGCAGTAATGAATACGTTAAAATATCTGGAATCAAAAGGTTTCAAAGTTTCGTATCTTAATGTTGATAGTGACGGATTAGTTAATATTAAGGAGCTTGAATCCGCCATTACGAATAAGACTATCCTGATTACTATTATGCATGCGAATAATGAAATAGGGTCAGTGCAGGATATTCAGAAAATAGGCAGGATTGCACGAAGCCGCGGAGTATTATTTCATACCGACTCTGTGCAGTCATTCACGAAGGAGGAGATTGATGTTAAAAAACAATTTATTGACCTTGCAAGTTTTTCCAGCCATAAAATACACGGACCTAAAGGAGTAGGTGCGATGTTTATACGAAAAGGGGTGAATATACTTCCTTTGCTGCATGGCGGAGGCCACGAGTTCAATAAAAGGGCCGGGACTGAGAATGTGTCTGGAATAGTCGGCTTTGCTAAAGCTGTTGAATTATCCAATGAGAAATATAATACGATTATGAGGAGATTAAGGGATTACGCAATTAATAATATTTTAAAAATTAAAAACAGCAGGTTAAACGGTTCTTTTGAAAAAAGGCTGGTTAATAATATTAATGTTTCATTCAAGGGCATAGAGGGAGAAGCAGTATTATCTAGGCTTGATAACGCGGGAATAATGGTCAGCACTGGCTCTGCGTGTTCTTCTAAGAGCCTTGAGCTAAGCCATGTGCTTAAAGCGATTAATGTGCCTTCGGATTATATTCAGGGTTCGATAAGGGTTACGCTCTCCAGGTTTACTTCAAAGAAAGAGATTGATTATTTCATTAATGTTTTGCAAAAAGTTGTGAAAGAGTTGTCGGAGATGAGTCCTTATGGAGTATAATAAGAAGGTTATGAATTTATTTAATCACCCGAAAAACGTCGGCGAGGTTGTTGGTGCGAGCGGTGTCGGACAGGTTGGAAACCCAGTTTGCGGTGATGTTATGAGAATCTCGATAAAAGTCAAGGATGACCGGATTATTGATATAAAATTTAAGACTATGGGTTGCGTTGCTGCAATAGCTACGTCCAGTATGGTTACAGAGATGGTTAAAGGAAAGACGATAAAGTATGCTCTTAAGGTTACGAATCTTGATGTTGCAAAAGAATTAGGCGGGCTTCCTCTTATTAAGATGCATTGTTCCAACTTAGCTGCTGATGCGCTTAAAGAGGCAGTAAAGGATTATCAAAGCAGGAAAGTAAAAATTGATAAATAAACATTAATTTGCTATTTTAAACATGGCAGTTTATGATTTTCTAATAATTGGCGGAGGACCTGGTGGTTTATCAGCGTCTATTTATGCCAGCAGGTTTAGGATGAATGCTGCTGTCATAACCGAACAATTTGGTGGAGTAATTGTTAATACGCATATTATTGAGAATTATCCTGGATTCTATAACGGTACAGGTATGGAGTTAATGGCTGTGTTTAAGAAGCAGGTTGAGTTTTACAAAGTGCCGATTATTGAAGAGAGAGTTTTGAATATTTCAAGAGATAATTCTTTGTTTATAGTCAAGACTGCGGCTAATTCGTATCAGGCAAAAAGTGTCTTAATCGCCACAGGTACGAGCTGGCGCAAATTGGATGTCAAAGGCGCCAAAGAGTTTGAGCATAAAGGTGTTTCTTACTGCGCATTATGTGATGCTCCGCTTTTCAAGGATAAGGTTGTCGGGGTAGTGGGTGGAAGTGATAGTGCTGCGAAAGAGGCTTTATTGCTGTCTGAGTATGCCAAGAAAGTCTACATAATCTATCGCGGTGAGAATGTAAGGGCGGAGCCTATTAATGCTGAAAGGGTTAGGAAGAATAAGAAGATAGAGATAATAACTAAAACGAACGTTGTCGAAGTCAAGGGCGATGATGTTATTAGAGAGGTAGTTTTCGATACGGGTAAAAGCCTGAAGCTTAACGGGTTATTCATAGAGATAGGCAGCATTCCTAACAGTTTATTATTGAAGGATCTTGGAGTCAAGGTTGATGACAAGGACCAGATAGTAATAGGTGATGATATGCAGACTAATATTCCTGGGGTTTTTGCCGCAGGGGATGTTACAATTAATCCTTTCAAGCAGGTAATTACTGCCGCTTATCAGGGTTCTAAGGCTGCGAACAGCGCTTACCAGTACTTAAAGAGATAAGTTTAAGGCATGAATTGCAAGCCTAGCTCTTTAAGTGTGTCTATGTGTTTTTCGAAATATTCTCTTGCAGGCTTAAACAGGATTATTAATTCTTTTGTTAAAGCGTTCTTTAAATCCAAGGGGTGTAATTTTTTTGACTGGAATACTTTTTCCAGTTCTGCATAATTAGTGAATTCTATGTCTCCTCCGAACTTTGCCGGCCTCTCTATTTTCATCTTTCCTCTTATTGGGAATATTATTCTCTGGCAAAGCTGCAGTATAGGATTATCTTTAATATCTCCTTCTGGGCAGTAAGAATTTCTTATCTTGTCAGTGACTGATTTTTCAGAGTCATACACTTTTATGATAGAATCAGGTATTGATGAACTCATCTTTACTTCAGGTCCTTTGAGCGAGCATATTAAAGGCAGCATTAATTCAGTTCTGGGTTTATAGCCTATTTTAGGCAGATATTCTCTTGCGAGCGCCATTATATGCCTTTGGTCAACTCCGCCCCATTGCATATCAACTTCCAAGTATTGTTCATCAAGAGCCTGCATTATTGGATAGATTAGTTCTGAAACTTTCGGGTCTTTCATTCGTGTAACTTCACTTGCCGCCCTTGTTGCCCTCGTTATTGTTACCATCGTGCTTATCTTAAGGAGGTCTAATTCGTAATTCTTGCTTAACTGGTAGCTTGAACCTGTTATGAAATTAGGTTTTTCACTCCATGGAAGGGCGAGTTCTATGCATTTCTTAGTGAACTCTGCTCTCTTATCTATCTGCTCCCAGGGCGCTTTCTGGTCGTCCAGTGCAGCGTGAATATCAGCTATTAAGATTACAGGCTTCACTCCTGCTTTTTGCAGGTCGAATATTTTAGATAATGACATGGCATGGCCCATATGAAGGGCTCCTGTCGGTGCTCTTCCCCAGTAAGCTTTTATTGCTTTGCCTGAGTCTATTTTCTGCCTTAATTCGTCCTCGCCGATTATTTCAATAGTATTTTTTTTGATTAATTCTAGTTTTTGATCAGTATTCATGAATAGATTGAAAACTGGCTGATATTTATTAAGCTTTAGTACTATTTTTAAATATTGAATAAGTAGTATATTCTTATGTTTGAGACTGTTTTGCTGGCTAGGCTGTTTGGTTTGCCTCTCATCGTATACGGCGGATTATTCACATTCCTTCTTTTCACTACTACTTTAATTTTAGGAATCAGGCACGCACCTATTAAGATTCATGCTGCTTTCGCAATTGCGTCAATGGTTATAGGATTAATCCACGGCACATTAGCCATAATCGCTTTTATTTGAGCACTTCCCCTGCTTTCATATACCACATGTAAAGGTCCAGTTCTGCGCAGCTCATATTCATTTCTTTCGCCAATTTCTGGAATATCTTCTCAATTTCAAAGTAGTTCTTCTTAGTTAATGGTTTTGGGACTTTGGTTATGTAATTATTTTCGTATAATAAGTTGAGTATGTGGCGGTCCAGTATTGAGACATTCTTGAATCCGACGTTGCGGAGGAAGTGCGATGCTTCCTTATATCCTAATCCTTTCACGTTCTTTACAAGCCATTCGCGCATCATAAACTCATCCTTAAACTGTGACAAAATGGTTTTAATATTTTTAAATTGTCTTGCTTCGATTATGAATCTGGATTTGTTGTTGTGGAACCTGTGCTTGTTTCTCTGAATGCATTTGCTGATATCTTCGCGGTTTAAATTGCAGAATCCTTTAGGCCCTAGTTCTTTCTGGATGGCTAGTGCAGTCCTTGCTTTGGAATTCGCAGTTAGTATGCAGAAGCATAATTCGCTGAACCAGTCATCATTATTTTTTTTCCCTAACTCTTCAAACTCTTTCAGCCTAGTATCTACTGTTTTTTTTATAACTGTCCTCTTTAAGTCATTAATATCCGAAACTAGTTTATTCATAATTTTTTCAGTTTAATTCTATGACTGAATCATCCGTTAATATATTTGTTATGCTTGTTCTTTTATTATTTACCTTCACGAAAGGTTCTGGTATTGACGCGTTTACTATATATTCCTGGTATAATTCTATTAAGTGCTGCAATAATACTCTCAGTTTTCCCTGCACTGTTTCGTCAATTGCGCATGCTGCTATTTGTGCAATGTTCAATCCTTTCGGAACCCTGAATTTTCTGTATTTGAAGTCCGCGATTATTGAGGGTTTCCCGTCGCTTTTATCAATGACGTTCATGAAAATTTCACCTTTTTGTCTTAACACCAACCCTGTTGCAGTACTTTCTTATAAAACACGCGCTGCAGTGCGGCGAGACTGGCGTGCATATGTTTTGTCCGAAGGGAACGAATAAATAATTTATTTTTTTCCAGTACTTCACCAAAACTTTGCGTCTCAGTTCTTTTTCAGTCTCTTCCGGATTACTTGTCTTAACGTAGCCTAACCTGTTCATTATTGTATGGACGTGCGTGTCAACTCCAATTGCATCGAGTCCGAAGGCGATTGCTGAGACGATATTCGCCGTTTTTCTGCCTACGCCGGGAAGCTTCACCAGGGAGTCAACGTCTTTTGGTATCTTATTGTTAAATTCATCTTTGAGGAGTTTAGGCAGTTCTTTAAGGTGTCTTGCCTTGGTTTTGTAAAAATTGACGGGCTTGATTAATTGTTCAAGTTTGGACAGGCTAATTTTTTCCAAAGAGTTCAAACTCTTAACATGCTTAAACAAAATGTTGCAGACTTTCTCTGTCAGGCTGTCTTTTGTTCTCGCAGACAAAATGGTTGACACAAGGATGAAAAAAGGATTCCTGTAATTCTCGCTGACTGATTCAATAAGAGGGGGATTAAATTCTTTAACGTGGTTACTTAATATTCTGATAATTATTGAAATATTCACTTTCTTCATAAGTAATAATTGCTGGTTTTGATTAACTCTTTTCCTCTTTTAGTAATTAACACTCTGTCTTTTTTAATCTCGATTAATCCAGCTTCCAAATAAGTTCTTATTGTATTCGTAGAGTCTTGAAATATGAAGTCTTCTTCGTAGCACTCAGTTAAGTATGTAGTAATCTCGCTGGGAGAGGCCATACCATTATTTTCTTTTAAGACCTGCAGGAATCTTATGGAACCCCAGCTTGTTATGTTTAATCTGTCATTTCGTGACAGCGCGTTTATCACATCTGTTAAACTCATAAGTGTTATGTTTAATTTCAGATTTTAAATAAATTTGTTTACAATTAAAAAATATAAAAAAATTTAGTTCTTCCAGAGTCCGTGCACGTTGCAGTAAATCTTGGCGTTTATCATCTTTGCCATTTTCGCAGGGAATTTAGCTTCAGGCTTATCTCCTGGTTTTAGGAATTTCCTGTAAATTACGCCGTCTGCTATTAGCTGTATCCATTCTATATAATGCGTTTCTTCCATTGGGTGAGGTATTGAACCTACTTTGACTTTGATTCCTGTCTTCATTTTTTCTATTATTGGCACGTGTTTTTCAAGACCTGCTTCTTCGTGTTTCTCTTTTAATAATTCCATGGGTTGTCCGCAGCATACTAGTGTCCCGTCACTTGCATGCAGTACTTGTATTATGTGCCTGCAAACATTGCACTTGTATACGTCTCCAATCTTATCCATATTTTTTTCACTCGCTCCTTTATTTTAGGTCTGCAACTTCCTTCTTGCCATTCTCTAATTCCTTAACCTGTTCTGAATCGTTCTGTAACAGCATAGCTTGGAATTCTCCCATATGGGTCTTTTCTTCTTTTGCAATATTCAAAAACAGTTTTTTAATCTTAGGTTCTTTTGCATTAGCTGATAATTGCTCGTATAAATTTATGGCGTCAAGTTCAGCTATAATTCCTGTTCTTAACACTTCTTTATCGATTTCTTTGCCTGAAACAGGATCTAATCTGTTTGGTATATTAGACATCATAATGTTTTCAATAAGTAAAGGTTAGATTTAACACTTTTCATTTCAATTCTTGCTGTAAAAAATCTGTGTTAGAATTAGTCGTCTTTTCTATCTTGTTATTAATTGTTGTTATCTTCAGGAATTTGTATATTGTGCAATAACTTGTTGCAGCTGTAATCGAACATATAAGCGCTAAAATATAGAATAACGGGTTTATAGTAAGCCCTAAGTAGAAGAATATGAATGCGAGTATTAATCTAATTATCCTGTCTATTATGCCAACGTTTTTTTCCATAATGTTTATTTCAGCTCTTTCAGTAATTGTTTGATATCAGTCTTAGGCTCCTCTTCTATTAAAGATTTTTCCTTTAATTGCGGAAGTTTATCTTCATAAGTTTCCTCATCAGAGTCAAAAAATACGCCTACAGGTATTTTTTCACCCCACTCTGCTGCTTTACTAATCGCTTCATTCCTTGTTTTGAGAGGTGTTTCTAATTCGTATACCCTTTTAGAATACCATTCGTAAGTGTTTTTATGGTTGAAAGTCACGCACGGCTGCAGTATGTCAAGAAGAGCTGAACCTTTATGCATTATTGCTTTCTTCATCAACTCCTTTAATTGTGAGACGTTGCCTGCGTAGCCTCTTGCTGCAAATGTTGCGCCAGCGCTTAATGCCATAATTAAGGGGTTTAATGCTTTTTCAACGCTCCCGAAAGGTGTTGTTTTCGTTACGAATCCTTCATCGCTTGTTGGGGAAACTTGTCCTTTGGTTAATCCGTAAACTTGGTTGTCGTGCACGAAGTATTTTATATTCATGTTATATCTTGAAAAGTGTATGAAGTGAGCCGTGCCTTCAGCATAGCCGTCGCCGTCACCGCCGCAGGTAATCACTGTTAATTTATTGTTTGCTAATCTTATACCTTCAGCTAAAGGGAGCGCTCTACCGTGCAGTCCGTTGTAAGCGTACACTCTCACCCAGTGAGGTATCTTGCTCGAGCATCCTATTCCTGAAGTTAGCACTATATCTTTTTGCGGGATGTCAAGTTCGCTCAATGCCTGTTTTAGTGCAGTTAGTATCCCGTAATTCCCGCATCCGGGGCACCAGTTGGGCAACCCTTTTGTTTCTAATTCGATTGATGGAATCATTTTTTCCTCCTCATATGGTTTATTATCTCTTCTGGTGTGAATGCTCTGCCGTCGTATTTCAGAAGGTAATCACTGATTTTTAAGCTAGTATTTTGTTTTATTAACTGGCCAAGCTGTGAAGTCCCGTTTTGTTCAACTATGATTATTTTAGACCTTCCTA
Organism: Candidatus Tiddalikarchaeum anstoanum; assembly: GCA_902385255.1. Lineage (GTDB taxonomy): Archaea > Nanobdellota > Nanobdellia > Tiddalikarchaeales > Tiddalikarchaeaceae > Tiddalikarchaeum > Tiddalikarchaeum anstoanum. Next base: position 61,096 of record CABMEV010000011.1, read on the forward strand.
CCTTCTTGGCTAACTCAGCTCCAGGGAATGGATGCAATATTTTTACTTGTATTAATTTGCAGTTCTTTAATGATTTAAGGGCTTCAAGTATTATTCCTTTATTCGAACCCCAGCTTATTATTGCAGTCTTAGCATTCTTATTGCCGAATACTTCGATGCACTTATTGTTTAATGATTTAATTATTCCTTTGTTTTTATTTGCACGTTTTTCATACATTCTTTTCCTGCCAACTGCATCCTCTATTATGTATCCTTCCTCGTCATGCTCGTCGCCTATGCTGCATTGCATTCCATTTGATACGCCAGGTATGGTTCTTGGCGACACCCCTGTTTTTGTGAATGCATAGCGTTTGAATTTCTCTTTTAGTCTTAATTTCGTGTTAACTTTTAATAATAATTCTCCCCTGTCTATTTTGTAATTATCACTTTTGAACTCGGTTGTTGTTTCAACAGATGCGGCTATATGCTTGTCTGTCAGTATGATAATTGGTATCTGGTACTTGTCAGCCATGTTGAAAGCGTCTAATGTCATATTGAAGCATTCAGTAACGTCCCCTGGAGCCATTACTATTCTTGGAAACTCTCCGTGTCCTCCGTGCACCGCATATAATAAGTCTCCCTGTTCTGTTCTTGTAGGAAGCCCTGTTGCAGGCCCTGGTCTTTGCCCGAGCACTATTACTATTGGCATCTCTGAACTTCCTGATAGGCTTAATGCCTCGTTCATTAATGCGAATCCTCCTCCGCTTGTTGCAGTCATTGAGCGGATGCCTGCGTAAGAAGCTCCGAGGCAGGAATTTATGGCGGATATTTCATCTTCAGCCTGGTGCATAATCATATTATGCTTTTCCTGATTTTTAGCTACGTATTCCATTATGCTTGTTGAGGGGGTCATCGGGTATGCTGAGAAGTACTTGCATCCTGAACGTATCGCGCCTAGTGCGATAGCTGTGTTGCCGTCAATTAGTATTAAATCTTCACGCTTCTTTTTTGGTTTCATCTCTATTTTGAAAGCTGCAGTTTTCAACTCGTTATAGCCATTGTTTAATGCTTCAAAGTTTGAATTCAACACGTCTTGGCCTTTGGTTGATAACTGCATTGTTATTACCTGCTCTGCAACTTGGGTGCTTATTCCTAATAATTTAATCGTTGCACCTATTGCGAATGTTGCCATCATGACTTTAAAGTCTGCACCATACTGTTTAGAAAATTCAAGTATTGGTAATGGCAGCAATCGTATGTCTTTCCTGATTTTTTTCGCTTTTACATTTAAGGCATTGTCATAGATTATTGCGCCATCCTTTGTTAATTCATCCTTGTGAAGATTGAGTGTGGCCTCATCAAGGCAGACTAGTATGTCTACGGGCAGGATTTCGGATGTTATCCTGTCATTATCCGCTCTTACTGTGAACGTATTATGGCCTCCTCTTATCAGGCTCGGGTATTCTAAAGTTGCAAAAACGTATAATCCTAATTCTTTGAATATTTTAGAAACAGTCATTCCTGCGTTTTGTATTCCATACCCTGCTTCCCCTCCGATTTTCCAGACTAATCTGTTCACAAGCATGGGTTTTTAGGTAGTTATTGAAATAATATAAACATTTTCTAAAATGGGATATTTTATTAATCATGTTCGAATTCTAAATTTTTAAAATGAGGGAATTCTTATTATTGGCGTCGAAGGCTAAAACCACACCTGATTTCGATGTCAATAACTTGGTGGGTGCGGGCCGCATGGATTTGGTGTGCAGGGTTGTTTCTAACTCTTTATGCGTGTCTAATAATATCAGGAAAGACACGATTATTCACGTGTCATTAAACGGTGCCAGGGACCCGCCTAAGTTACTAAGCGTATATGGTGATAAAATAATAGGCATCCAGCCTGACGAGAAAACAATAGGCATATTGATACGCGACGCTTTATCGAAGAAGGAGAAGACTGGGATTACTGTTTCAAAAATTAGCTTTGAAGCTTTCCTTAAAGAAAAAATTAAGACTCACCAATTGGTGTATTTGGAAAAAAGCGGCAAGGATATACGCACTAATAGCTTCAAAAAAGATGTCTTGTTCATTCTTGGAGACTACGCTGGACTTCCGGATAAGACCGAGTTGTTTTTGGATAACTTAGGTGCTGAAAGAATTAGCTTGGGTCCTGCTATGCTTCTTGCTTCGCAGTGCGTTACTATAATTCATAACGAGTTAGACAGAAAAATAGTTTAATTTTTTTTTGATATTCTTCTATTAATTCAACATAGTTAATATTTAACTTGTGGATATTAAATAATTTAAGTGTTCAATATGTTTATAAAATTTGGAAAAATATATTTTTCTTAATTATGGTAAAGCAAGTTGTCAAAAAAATAATTGATGATAAAAAAGGCGATGAAACTCAGATGGAAGGGCCTATGAGTAGAAGCGCAGTAATAAAGGAAGCTAAATCTAATCTCATTACAGGTGAAGCTTGGCATAAAAAAGTCAATATTAAAGAGATAATCTTCGGAGTACAGGATAATTCAATAGCAGTATTAGCAACGCTGGCAGGTGTGGTTGGTGGCTCTATGGCTAGAGGACAGATAATATTAGCAGGTGTTGCTGCTGACTTAGCAGGAGGAATAGCTGTTGCTATTGGAGACTTCGTATCAACAAAGTCTGAAATAGACTATTTCAATAGTAATATTTCCAAAGAGAGCACTGAGGAAGTAACCAAACCTGATGTCGAACGTGAAGAGATAAGACAGATTTACAAACATAAGGCGCCGTTCACAACTGAAGAGTTAAAAATGATTGTTAACAGAATCACCCATAATAAAAATGTATGGTTGGATGTCATGATGAAAGAAGAACTTGGACTTTTCAAAGAGCGTTTTGACAATCCGTGGACAGTGTCACTTATTATGATGGCTGCTGAAGTAGTTGGAGGATTCGTGCCTGTTATTCCTTACATATTCACAGGTAGCGGATTTATTCCCTCACTTATAATAACTTATGGAATGTTATTCGGTATCGGTGTTTGGAAGACTACGTTCACAAAGAAAAAGTGGTACTGGTCAGGCCTTGAAATGGTAGTTGCAGGAATATTAGCAACAGTGATTCCATACTTAGTCGGTAACTGGATATCATCACTGAACTTATCATTCTAAAAAAAATATTTTTTTTATTTTTTTAATATTTGTTTAACCTAAGAGATAGCATTTGAATTATATCAATTTTAAGCCAATTTGAACTGCTCGAACCAGATTAATTCTTTTAAAATATATGTTACAAAAATATAAAAATTATTTAACGTAGTAAAAGATGCCGTTTTTATTCTGAGGTGGATTTGTGTTTATTTGTTCAGCGCTTGACCAAGTTATTCCGTCATTTGACGTTATTTCTTTTATTCCGCCTGTCATCATATCTAAATCATTATATATAATATGATAATTATGCGCATCATCTTGGAATATTACTGGATAACTGCAAATTGTACTTGAAGTGCTAATATCTACTGGTTCTGACCAAGTAAATGCATCTGTAGAGTTTGATATTGCACAAAGTGAAGTCATTGAATTTCTCATAACTAACCAGTATACATTATTATTATCCTGAATTAAATGCGGCTCGTAATGACTCCAATCTGAAATACTTACAGGAGCACTCCAATTGCCAGCATCATAAGGATTCGTTGCATAACTTACCTTTATTGCAGTCATATCATCAAAATAAGCCATTACGTACTTGTTAGAATTGTCTTGTATCATTACTGGGTCTTTACACGTCATACTGCAGGACATAATGGACTCTGCAGCACCGTAATTATAACAGTCTGTTGCATTAAATATTTTAATACTAGAATCTGAGAAAACAATGTGGCAGACATCACTATTATCTATAAAATAACCTATATTCGAATTTGGACTGTAATTATTCAAAGTTATAGGTGTTGAAAATATTAATCCATCTGTTGAATTAGTGTATCTTATCTCGTTAGCCATCATAGAAGGATATGAATAAATTGTATGTATTACTCCTGTGTTATCTCTAACCCAATTACTGTAATCACTGTCCATACCGTTAGCAAATCCTAAACCATCCATGTAAATAATAACTAATCCCGCATTATCCGCTATTGCAACATAATCATCATTAGGTAGTTGGAAAAATGTAAAGTCACTAGGATTAAATACTAAACTATATCCTAAATCATAGGTTTGAAAATTAGTCTTATCTAAACTGTAGTACAATTTTGGATACATACCATCATGAGATAATCCTACAATTTTGCCATCATTTGACTGGATTAAATACATTTGACTCCAACGCATAGAATCATCAGATATGGTTGTCCATGTTGTACCATTATCTATAGATTTTCTAATAATACCTGTAGTATCTATGAATGTAGCATATAAGTTGCCTTCATCATCCGCTAATAAGTCTGTATCTTTTGAACCCATACCTATTGGAGTTATTTCTTCAGGTGTATTCCAAGTAAGTCCGTCACTGCTTGAAGTCCACATTGCAGTATAATCCATCATTCCTGTAGTTTTAGTCATAACAATGCCATAACCTGTTCTAGTCTGAACAATTGAAGGATAATCATACATTGGATTACTGCTATCGTTTACTACAGTTATCTCGCTACTCCAAGTAATTCCATCACTGCTATGTTTGACATATATCCCATTTGAGCCGGATTCGTGATCAGAGTAAGCCACCCATATTTCGCCGTTATCATCAATAGTTATACTGGGCTCAGTTGTTTGACGAGCAGATTCTACTATTTCAACAGGGTCACTCCAGTCCATTGTAAATGTCGCATTACGAATCATTAATGCAGAAGAGTCTATGTAAACCAAGTATAATATATTATTATTCTTATCAACAACTACATCTGGTTGAAATCCTGAAAATCCTATCCAACTATTATAACCATCCCAGTGAGAATTATAACTATAAAGTTTTTGAAAATACCCACCAACATTAAAAAGTATACCTTTAGTTAATATGCAGTCATTACTGCATGTACCGCTGTTCTCCCAAGTCTGGCATACTCCGTCTCCGCACGTGTTGGAACAATTTCCGCTCATGCATGAACATATTCTTCCAGTGCCTGCACATCCAGTTGTTCCAGTACATCCTGTTCTTTGGCCGTTAGCGAATGATGGATGAGTGCAGCTCCCTCCTCCGCATAAATCATTAGTGCAAACGTTAGAATCATCACATTCACTGTTATTAGTGCATCCTGGTATTATAATTTCTTCACAATAAGCTGTACAACTGCCTGGGTTTATGCAAGAGAATCCGCTTCCGCACTCAGTATCATTGTCGCACGGGTTAAAGCATACGTGATTACAGCAAGATTCGCCGCTTCCGCATTCAGAACTGTTTAAGCATCCGTAGCCGTATCCTGCATCCAACGTGTTCCTGCTTGCGCTGCTGCATAACTGGCTCTCTCCGCCGTTTGATAATAATACCTTGACGCAGTGATCCATTCCTGCTAAAAGATTTGAGAAACTAATAATTGCGCTTCCGCCGGGCGATAAAGGAGTTGATAAGCCGTAACTTGTTAAGACGCCGTCAATTAATAAAGTAACATTAGTGACATCATCGCATCCGGTATTCTGGACTATTACTTTGTCACCCATCATGCTAATCAAGTTGATGCGGGAACAACCGCTAACGCTGCCAAGAATAGCACTGCCAGCACTCTCCTGCATACTAGTCTGAATAGCAGTAACCCAGAAGAAAGCAGCACTCGTGGCAACAATAGTAATCAGCACCAAAAGAGTAGTGGCAATAATAGGAGTAATCGCTTTACGCATGAGCTAGGAAAAATAAGCGGCGGTTTAAAAATGTTCTCCAAAAATCTGAAGTACTCTAAGTTTCTGCTCTTAATAAGCTATTATAATAATTGATTGCTTTCGCGATTAATTTTTTGTCAAGCAACTGTTTTGCCCTTGTTCTCAATGTCACTTCAGTTATGTTAAGCGCTCGAGCAATCTCTGTCTGTGTTTTCTTATCCGCGCCTTTTAGCAGCAAATAAAGTATCCCGCTTACCGTGCCTTTTATGTCTTTGCTGATATATGTTAGTCCTAAACTTTTTTGTGTCACATTTAACAGGTTTGAAGCGTACTGGACTTCTTTGATGCTTAAGTTTAGCCTTGCCTTCACTTCACCCCATGGCACGACTTCAGGGTAATGATAAATGTATCCTAATTTTTCCAGTATGCTCTTTTCTTCAGCAAAAGGCCTTTTTATGATACCTACTGCCCTGCTCACATTCCGTGAAGTTATGTTGAATACTAGGTCGTTTATTGCGGTTTCAATGAAGTATTCATAAAACGTCGGAAAATTCTCGCACCTAATTGCTGTATACATGCTGGCTACAACGAATTGGTGTATTGAGC
>CABMEV010000012.1 GCA_902385255.1 Candidatus Tiddalikarchaeum anstoanum
GATGCATTAATAACAGCGAGTGCGGAAGCGGCGAATCTTGCTGTAATCACGTATGCTTTAACCCCTGCGACAACGACACTGAATGCGGAAGCGGATTTACATGCATAAACCCAGGAAGCTGCACAGCATCTTGTGAAGCAATAGCAGGCTGCACTAATAACAGCGAGTGCGATGACTCTAATGTCTGCACCAATAATTTATGCAGCGGAGGCTCATGCAGTTATCCTGCATTCGCTAACGGCCAAAGAACAGGATGCACAGGAACAACAGGTTGTTCAGGAACAGGCAGGGTATGCTCTTGCATGAGCGGAAACTGTTCTAACACTTGCGGTGACGGAGTATGCCAAATTTGGGAGGAGAGCACTTCCTGCAGTGATTGTGTTAATACAATATTTTTCGGCGCTATTGATGATACAGGTTATCCTTTAATGGACAGCCTCATAAATTATGAGCCGACAATAAAAGAAGTTGTAAAATATGGTTATTCTTCAGATATAGCTACAGATAAAGAAGGCAAGTTGTGGATGACTTATATTAATTATAGTACAGGCGAATTGCAGATAGTGAGTAATAATTTAAATTCTGAACTGTGGAGTAACCCAACAACTATAACGAATTTAGAAGGTATAGCTACACCAACTTTAGCAATAACTTATAACGGCGGAGTAAAATCATTATGGATTGTTTATACTAATGAATCTGGCTGTAATGAGATACTTGTTAGAAACTCCAGCGATGGCATTACCTGGAGTGACCAAGTAACTGCTCTCGCTGGCGACTGCGCCACACTTTTCTTTAACGGACCATCCATAACTAAGACAAATTCAGGTTATGGTATTATATATAACTATTATGATTTAGACTGCAGTGACGGGGGATGCGGTGTAGGTTATATAAATAGCACGGATGGCATTACATGGAATACAGAAAATGTTACTGTATATAATTTTGATTTGAATGAAATCGGTGCTTTTACGGATATATTAATGGATTCTAATGGAGTATTTCATGCAACAGTTTCATCAGGATATGGAGGAGGTGTACTCATTGGTTACGTATTTAATTCAACAGATAATGGTGCATCATGGAATGAAGAATTATTAATTTCTTCGATAATGAGCGGAGCTGGATTACCTATTATTGAGAGTCAGGATGGTGAATTAACAGTGATGTATTTAGACAGTATGGATGGTGTACATGTTATAAGGACACTTAATAATAAACAAGTATGGGGTGATTCTGAACGTATTTACACACCTTGGTCGCTTTTGTTTGATGGCAACACTTACTGTTCTATTGCGCAGTTAAATAATAAGAATTATTTAATGTCTTATCAGTGGACTGGTTCTGAAACAAACCAGTACGTGTATTACTTGAACAGTTTTGACTTGTATGGTTATGGACCTATCTCGTGGGTTAACAGGAATAACACTGTTTATGCATTAACCGTATTGAGTGGTGTTGACCTTTATAGCACTAATTCCAGTGATGGAACTTTCTTTACTGCACCTCAGATTGTAGATAGTGATGCTATGGGTTCTGGCAATATAGATATGAAAGTGGATAACAGGAATTATTGTACAGGTTTATGGGGCAGTTTTAATTTAATATCCGTTTTCGAGTCCTCAGACTGTGTTACTTATACTAGTTCAGACGTAACTTTACCCGACTCACCTTCTGGAGTTACTATAATGCAGGACTCTGATGATACTTATTGGATAGCTTATGCTAACTCTACTAATATTAATTTAATGCACTCTAATGATTTAATGAACGCTTCAAGCTGGAGCGAACCTGTTAATATAACTAATGGTTATAATCCTTACCTTATACAGGCGGATAATGGAGATTACATTCTAGCCTTTAGTTATGACGAAGCAGCAATACAATATATAGGTGTAATAAGTTCAGCAGACGGTATAACTTGGGGTGGCTTTAATTCAATAATTAATGCAGCATCATTGAGTCCAGCACCTTACCTGCTTGAAAGCAGCAATCATACATTTTTCATATTTTATAATAATGCAGGCGAGATAGGTGTATATTCTTCTAATGACTTGGTTAATTGGAATCCTGTACCTACAGCAGTTTCAACTGTTAATAATTTCTATTACAGGCCTGCTGCCTATTCCAGAATAGACAACAGCACTAGAAATTAGAATTGCGGTTGCCGGGAATTGAACCCGGTTCCTAAGCTTGGGAAGCTCATATACTACCGGTGTACTACAGCCGCTTACTTCCTTAAACGAGTATTTCTTATAATTAAATAATTTTTGGAAACATGAAGTGACAAATGTTTATAAAATTAGACTATCGGAAAAGAGATGTGGGAAAAACTAATACTAAGAAGAAGCATAAGGAAATGTTTGGAAAACAAAAAGGGCATATCCCTTCCCATAACAAAAATCATACCGGAAATGACAGAGCAAACAATAGAAACAGGAACAATTTTGATAAAAAAAAGTTCTATCCAAAAGAGGAGCCCTGTAATGTTCATGATGAATATTCAGTAAATGAGGAGTCGCCAAGGGCTTCATACAAAGTTGGGCGTGAAACCCCTAAGATTAAGACAGAATCATCAATCCCATTAATTGAATTAATCTCGGGAGACGAGGCAGATATCAGCGAGAAATTATTGAAAGAACTAAGCACTAGAGAATACCTGCCTATTGGCATAACTTGTTTTGAAAACGTCTTCAAGATAAGGCTTTCATATGAGAATCAGAATTTAACGCTTGAAACTTACCTTAAGAATAATAAAGGACCCAGCATAGATTCAATAATAAGCACAATGAAAAATCCAAACCTTGATGAGAAGAAATTTGCATTCATTTCAGTCTACGGCGAGAAATTAGAACATTACGGTTTAAGCATAAACATTTACTACGATAATGCGAAATTATTGTGCATTCTGACCAAGAATAATGATATTGTGCTGAAAGCTGTGAAGATGGAGGATGAAGAATATCTTAAAAAAGTTATGGATTACCAAAGGAAACACAACGTAACCCTGAATGATGAAGCGATTAATAAATTAAGAAGAGCCATCGGGCTTGCAAATCAGAAACTGAAAAATGAATACTTCAACTTTAACACTAACAGTTTGGAAACAATGGTGCAAAGAATAATATTTTCAACAAGGGAGAGGACTTATATGCCAATAGGAGTTGTAAGCCTTGACCCTGCTATAATAATAGGATATGTTAAAAAAATCCAGGACCACATGACTTATAAAAATACAACAGTGGAAGAACGCCTCAAAAATTATGAGATTACGGATGAATTAATAAGGAATGCAATACGGGCGCCTTCATTTCCGGATAATACTTTCGGCTTCCTTGCTCTTAATAAAGGAGAACACGATTATTTCCTTAACCTGAACTTATTCTTAGGCAAAACAACAGTCAATGGAAAATTATACAATTTAGGCGAGAACTTGCATTTTGATATCCAGTACATCTGCAGCACAGGAAATTCCTGGCTTGATAAATCGAAGAACTTCTATTCGCAGACAAATTGCAGGATTGATTATACTACACTTAAGAACGTGTTTAAAACAGTTGAAATGGCAAATTTGAAAGCTAAATGAAAAAACCAATATATGCTAAATCTTTTAAAACTATTATTTCCCTAATGTTTTGACTATAAAATGGATAAAACTGTATATGAAAAGCGCAGATATAAGATGGTGGGCAGCCATAGCGCTGTCAAATTATGCACATGGACCAGGAATTCACTTGTAGGAAAAGGGCACTGCTACAAGGAAGAGTTTTACAACGTTAAAAGCCATCGCTGCCTGCAGATGACGCCGGTTGTAGCGTGGTGCGAGCACTCATGCCTTTTCTGCTGGAGGCCTTGCGAGTTCACGCAGGGAACTAGCATGAAAGATGTAAAAATAGATGAGCCGGAGGATATAATCAACAACGCAGTTGAAGCCCAGAGAAAACTGTTAATAGGATTCAAAGGCAATGATAAGACTCCAAAAAAGATGTATGAGGAAGCAATAAATCCAAACCAGGCAGCGATAAGCTTGGCAGGAGAACCTACGCTTTATCCTAAGATTAACGGACTGCTTGACATATTCAAAAAGAAGAATTTCACAACATTCCTTGTCACTAACGGCATGAACCCTAAAGTATTGGAACAATTGTCACCTCTCCCTACGCAGTTATATATAACACTCGTTGCCGGCAACCCTAAAGATTATGCCAAGATTACGAATAGTTGCTATAAGGAGAAAGGGTTCCAAAGATTATTAGACAGCATAAATGTGATGAAATCATTAAACACGAGAAAAGTTTTGAGGCTGACTTTGGTCAAGGATTATAATATGAAGAATCCAGGGGAGTATGCAAAGATTATAGAAAACAGCGGATGCGACTTTGTAGAAGCAAAAGCTTACATGCATGTCGGTTCAAGCATAGAAAGATTAGGCAGGGAGAATATGCCTTCATTCTCTGAGATAAAAATTTTCAGCAAGAACCTCGCGGACGAATTAGGATGGAAGATAATTGACGAGCAGGAAGTGTCAAGGGTGTGCCTGATAGCTAAAGAGGACTACAGTTGGAGAAAAATAAACAAGGATTAGCTTGACAATACTTTATTGGTTATTTTTTCAAAATGCAGCCTGCAAATAGCGAGTTCAACAGCTACTGGAAACGCTTTTATCTTGGTGAAGAAAGTCTTTGTTAAAAGTTTCCAATAAAGCCACCTGTCACTGGATAATACACCAATATACCAGTTGCTCTTTATTAAAGTAAGAATATTATTTAATGAAATCCTGGCTTTGGAGGTGGGATTATACTCTTTTATAAATTGTTCAATCCGCTTATAATACTCAATTGGGGAATAAATAGTTGACAATATTTTCTTATAACCCTTAAGTAAGGATTCTTTTCCGAGTTTTGGTATAAAATTAATGACTCCGTCAGTGTTCTCCCCTGTCCAATCATTTACAAGCCTCCCTTCAGCCTTAAGCCTGTACCAAAGTCTTGTCTGAGGAATCACAGTTAATAAACCAACCATTGCATTTACTACACTGCTTTCTCTGATAAAATCAATCTGCGACTTGAAAATATCTTTTGTATCATTGTCAAATCCTACAATGAAACCTCCCATGACCTGCATCCCGTGTTTGTGGATAATCTTAACGGATTCAACAAGGTCTCTCTTGACATTCTGGAACTTGCCGCACTCCTTTAGACTTTTAATCTTAGGAGTCTCAATGCCAAGGAATACTTTGTTAAAATTTGCAGTAATCATTAAATTCATTAATTCCTCATCATCAGCCAAATTAGTGCTGGCCTCTGTTAAAAGAGTGAATGGGTATTTGTGAACTTTCTGCCACTCAATTAATGAGCGGAGCATTTTTTTAACCTCAACCTTGTTGCCTATGAAATTGTCATCAACTATGAAGAGACCTCCCCTCCAGCCTGCATTATATAATGACTCGACCTCGCTTAAGAATTGTTTAGGGGTTTTAGTCCTTGGCACTCTCCCGTTCATTACTATAATATCACAGAATTCGCAGTTGAAAGGGCAGCCTCGGGAGTACTGCAGAGACATAGTCCCATAATCCTTGAAATTGATAAGATTCCATGACGGAATCGGAGTATTAGTGATGTCGGGCTTAATATCCGAGGTGTAAATTTTTTTAGCACATCCTTTTTTCAGGTCTTTAAGGAATAATGGAAGCGTTACTTCAGCCTCGTTTAACACAAAATGATCAACGTTGTCAAATTTTTCATGCTGCATTGTAAACGCAGGGCCGCCTGCAACTACTACCTTATTTTTTCCTTTGCACTTATTTATTATTTCCTGGCTGCTTTCTTTCTGAACCAGCATTGCGCTGATAAAGACCATATCCGCCCACATTATATCTTCATCTTTCAGGTCGCGGATATTCTCGTCAATTAATTTCTTATTCCACTCTTTTGGGAGCATTGACGCCACTGTGAGAAGCCCAAGAGGAGGATACATAGTCTTCTTAGAAATAAGATTAAGAATCGTCTTAAAACCCCAGAAAGTATCAGGATACTTAGGGTATACCAGCAGTATATTCATTTAAAATCTAAAACCAACCCGCTTTAAATATTTTTTAATAGCCAATTGTCGAGATTAAAAAAAGTAAAAGAAGAAATAAAATATATAAAAAATTTGCTGGATTAGTTTACCAGTTTATTTCTTGGGTTCCGAATTGTTTGAACTCGTCTTCTATGTTTCTAAGTACTTCTTCTTTAGGTTTCTCTTTAAGGCCGTTTACGTATTTTGGAAGCGTTTCTAAAGCATTGCTCATAGCATAGTATGCCACGTTTTTCTCTTTCAGCGACTCTTCAACGCTTTTTCCTCTTGCATCTTTCTCATTCCTGTTGGTAAATCCTATAGCTGCTAATATTTTCAGTTTTGATTCTAATAATTGGTCTACTCCTTTTATCAACGAAGCCCCTGTTGTTGTCACATCTTCAAGTATGACAACATCCCCTTTTGGTTCGCCGACGAAGAATTTATCCTTCGGGTCTCCATGCTCTTTAGGCACTTCCCTGCCAAGAGGGAGAGGGTATGCTCCTTCACAAAAATCAAGTTGGCCCATTGCCCATTTGTACTGGGTTATTATAGCTGCTTTTGTTGCACCTGCAGGAATCCCGTAAAAACATCTGGGCTGAAGGCCTTTATCGTTCACGAATTGTATTATATAATCAGTAAACATTTCCATATTGTAGACATCTTCAGCTACGTTTCTCCAATTAAAGTAGAAGTACGATTCCCTTCCTGATTTTAGTTTGAACGGCTTATCCTTTATTCCAATAATTCCTTTCGTTATGATGAAGTCGTTAAATTCATTTTGGTTAAATTTTTCCATTTTTTCATATCACCTTTGCTATATCATTTATTATGTCAAGCATTGCCTGCTTCGGGTCTTTCGCTTTGTGTATGGCGCTTCCAATTACTAAATAGTCAGCACCCCATTTTATCGCATTGCTTGGTGTCGCAACCCTGTCCATGTTCTGTGTGCTTCCTGCAATTCCTGAAACGGGCCCCTGAATTCCTGGAACAACAGTTAAAAGAGAAGGATACAATTTCTTAATGTCTCCAACTTCTTTTGGCGAACAAACAACAGCACCCATATTTGCTTTCGCGGCCAATCCTGCCAAGTGCACTACTTGATTCTTTATTACGTTGTCCAAGTTTAGCTTTGATATTAAGCCTTTGAATGCACTGATGGATTCTTCTTCAGTATTTCGATTATAATCATCGAATACTACGTTACTTAATTCAGGCACTGCCTTTTTGAAAGTTTCCAAGTAAGACTTTTCGTTAAAACTAGTTAAGACAGTAACTCCTGCAATAACAGGCAAATTATCCAGTTCGTACTTTTCACTCGCCTCTGTTACTCCGTCATTTGCAGCTTTCATCATGGAGACTCCGCCGTGCGTATGCACAGTGAACATGTTAACTCCTTTTTTTGCTGCAGCGTATGCAAAATTCTTCACAGTTCCTGGAATATCGTAAAATTTCAGGTCAAGAAATACATTCATGCCGTAACTTCGTATCTTCTCTATAGCTTTATCCCCCTCTTCAATGTATAGGCTGTTAATCTTTACATTAAAAAGCAAGCCTCGTGTTGCTTCAAGAATTGGTATTGCATCATCCAAAGTTGGTGAATCCCACGCGAAATAAACTTTTTTGGCTGCAATTAATTGTTTCTCGCTTAGTTGAACCATTTAGTTTACTAGATTACCAACTTTAAAAAACGTGTTTAGTAATCATTAAGTGGTAAAAACAGTTATATTAATAAGGTTTAAAAATAGAAAAATAAAGGAGTTTAAAGTATGAATATCCCTATAGTGCAGATAACCAAAGACATGCTGGCGTTTATAGACAGGAATAAGATAGACAAATACACTGAAATCGCGCACTTAATTAATATTAAAGCAACAGCGCATGGGCGTAACGGCCTCATTTATGTGGATACAGCAAAGGATTATGCAAACAAGATTAGTGCTTACCTGATAATTCACACAATGTCTGAAATTAATCCGCCTCTTGAGTTACACATGAACATCGGAGCGCCATCAACGAGAATAACTGTTATTTGCAATGAAAAATTGAAAAATTACGTATTCTTCGGTGCAGTATATGAAGGAACGGTAGTGCAATGGAAAACCATCGATTCTGTTGACATGCCAGTAATAAAGTCAGAGCTTGAACAGATCATAACCCATTTTGAAACTAAACCAAAAACAAAGAAGTAATTTCTGTGTTTAGTAAAAAGCTTTTTAATAATCGTTTATTATTATCAGTTATTATGTATCCTACAAAGAAACTGCTTCATGACGCTGAGGAAGATTTCTATAAAGCATGGGATGAAAGTGCGAAACTGATAAAGAAGAAAGGAGAGAGCTATAAATTTCCGGAACGAAGAGGGGAATCGCACGTATTATACGATTACGCAGAACGAGTAAGACAGATACTTTTAAACTTAGGATTTGATGAGGTAATACATAAACCATTCTGGGAGGATACGCATGTCAAACTGCAATACGGACCGGAAGCTCCTGCAATACTAGACAGGTTATACTATGCTGCAAGCCTGCCTCGCCCTGATATAGGAATCTCAAAAGAGAAAGAAGCGGAATTGAAAAAATTAGGAAACATTGATGTTAAAGTTTTGAAAGATATATTCAAGGATTATAAGAGAGGGGAGATAGACCCTGGAGATTTGTTTGAAGAATTAATAACAAAACTAAAGATTGACACATCCATCGCGGCAAAGATAATATCATTATTCCCAGAGATGGAGAGCTTGCAGCCTATCTCATCAAACATGACTCTGCTTTCGCATTTTACTACAGCTTGGTTCCCGACAATAGCTAATATGTTAAAAAGGTCAGACCTTCCTCTTCAATTATTCACGAATGGCTGGAGGTTTAGAAGAGAGCAGAAAGAGGATTCTACGCATTTGAAAGCGCATTATAACACAAGCATAGTTGTTGTCGACAAGGACTTATCCATTGAGGATGCGGAGAGTATAACAAGGAAAGTAATGTCAGCACTCGGATTTGACAATGTCAAACTAATCTACAAAAAACATAATCCAATATATTATGCTCCCGGGACTAATTTTGAAGTCTTTACCGAAGGGCCTAACGGCAAACTAATAGAAGTGGCTGATGGAGGATTATACTCACCTATTTCACTTGCAAAGTACGGCATTCCTTATTCAGTATTCAACTTGGGCCCTAGCCTGCACAGGACCGTGATGATTAAGGAAGGATTCTCAGATGTCAGGCATTTCACGTATCCTCACGAGTATGAAGCTGCAAAATTAACAGACTCAGAACTTGCCAACATGTTATACTACGACGTTGTCCCAATATCTAAAGACGGCCATAAACTGGCAGATATCATAGAGGATGCTGCAAAAAATAATAGGGACAAGACTGCACCAGTCAGCGTCACAGCATATGAGGGAACCTTCATGACTAAGACTATTAAGGTGGAAGTTTTCGAACCTGACAATGACGCTAAACTGCTCGGCAAGGCTGCATTAAACAAAGTTTACGTGCATAATGGCAGCGTTTACGGGCTGCCTGATGAGGATTTTAACGAGAAAGTTAAAGACATCAGGGAAAAAGGCGTGAAGACTAATATTTCATTCCTTCAGGGAGTAATATACGCATTCGTAAAAGCATTAGAGGAAGGGATTAATGAGGATAAGAAAAATGTGGAACTCCGAGTCAGGATGGCAAAGAGGCCGTCTGAGTTGAATATTGGAGTAAAAGGTGCAGCTAAATATTATATAACAAGCAATAAGACACTATTACAATTAAAAGGCCCAGTATTCATAGGATTAAAAGCGGAAATAAAATAAGTGCCTAATTAGATAAAAAAACTATTTTTAAAAAAATAAAAAAAGAATTTACTTTTTCTCTTCTTTCTTCTCTGTCTTTACAGGCTCTTTTAGTGTTATCTTTTCCAATTCCACGCTTCTCACAGGATAAATCTTATGCAATTGTTTCCTGATATCATTCTGTATCATGTTGCTTAACAAGTCGATTATTAATGCATCACTGTTCGTGTTCTTTATCGCTTCGTTGCCTAATCTTTGCAGAACTTTTCTAAGCTCGCTTTTCGCAGTTGTGAAACATCGTCCTTGGGCGATTGCTGAGATTAAGAGTCCGACTTTTTTGCCGTCTTTGCTGACGCCTACGCACTTAGTGTCAACTTTACTGTCATGCTTGACTTTCCTCTGAATATAAGGCGCACTCACAGTTATACTATCAACTACTGTGTGGGCAACACTGGTTTTAACTTCGCTGATTTTGAAACGAATATTAATATACTTTTTAGCATTACCAAGCACTTCACCTGCAGTGGATACTATGGTTTTACCTATTAATCCTTCAGTAGTCTCTGATAACGCTTCTCCTATAGTAGTACCTTTTAAGAACTCAGGTGCTACTACCTCGAAAAATTTCTTTTTCTTCACTTTTTGGGCACTTGTTACTTTCGCCATAATATCACCTTTTAAACAAAACCATCTTTTATAAGCATTTCTCCTCTTGTTTCCTCGCTGAAACTGTTTAAAAACAACTCTTTAGATTCTTTAGAAATAACTGCTCCGCCTGCTTTTTTATGGCCGCCTCCCTTAAAATTTAATTTCTTGCACACTTTTGCCAATACTTCGCCAATATTGATGCTTGTCTTAGTCCTGCATGAAACTTTTGTCTCATTCTCCCTGTCAGCAAAACCGATTATAGTGTTAATAGTATCATATTCCATACTGTTTAATGCCATCCCAATCACAGTCCCTATCATAGTATCAGGTATTTCAGACTTTCCATCAATTACAAGGAGGTCGTTCAATAATAAGGAATTCATCTTGACGTACTCTAAGCTCTTGGTTAAAGTCTTCCTGTACTCCTTTAACAAGTCATCAATCTTCGGAAGAGCATAACTTTTATAACCCATGTTGAGCAATACCCCGAGGCTTTGGAAGCCCTGCCTGCCAGAACTGTTTAATAACACACTCCACTCTTTCAAATCACTAGTTAATCCGCTTTCATTGCTAATCTCTAAGACGTCACTGATAATATTAGGGTCCAAATTATGGCTTATCCTTCTCATAATTATGTTTGTAACTAATTTTTTCATCTCTTGCTCGCTCATGTTAGCCAGCGTCTTCCATGAACCGTCGCTGTTTTTCAAATCAATATTAATATCTGACAATAATTGAATCGCTGCGCTTTCGTTGCCGTTCACTCCTGGAATGATTAAATCAAAATTATTGCTTAATGCTTCATGAACAGGCTTACTCACCCGTCCGAAAACGTTTAAGCCTTTGATTTTTTTTATAATGCCCTTTTCAACAAAATCATTCAGTAATTCCAGGTTTAATCCTTTAAAACCTTCCTCAAACTGATTGTCACCTATTGCGCCAATGAGTGACAAATAGCTTTTATCTTCAAAGCCAGGATTTAATCCCTTAATCACTATATATGATACTCCGCTTGCGCTGATAGTGTCGTCATAAAGCGCTGGGTTAAAGTGGACAAGGTTTTCGTGTTCGAATTGGTCCTGAACCTGGTGGTGGTCTATAATTATTATCTTCCTCTCATTAATCACTTCTTTTAACAATCCGAACTGTCCGCTGCCCATGTCAGTTATTATCACCAAATCAGATTTAGTCTCTTTAATCTCATTGATGTTCTCTAATTGTTTGATTATCCTTACTGTGAAAGTCTTGTCCATCTTTTTCAGGAATAATGCAATTATTGAAGCGCTCGTTAACCCGTCAGCATCCAAGTGCGAAAGCAGAAGGATATTATTAGAATTATTTAAGAAACATTTTGCTTTTTCAAATAAAAAAGGGGAAAATAAAGCGTTCAAAATCTTTCCCGCTTTACTCTACTATAAGCTTAGCCTTATCTATGCTGTACTCCCATTTTGGAGATAGCATCTTTCTAGCTTTGTAGTAACGTTCTAAGCGTCTTATCTTATTTTCCATGAAGTCGAAGCCTCTTTTTGAGTGAACATCTTTCTTGTTCAGATCCAAGTGCTTCTTTACACGAACTGCTCTCTTGATAAGATTGAATAAGTCTTCAGGTAATTCGCCGTATTTTTTAGATTCTTTTAATATACTGCTTATTTTCTTTCCTGTAACTAGTTTAACATCAGGAATACCGTACTGGTCACGCAGACTTCTACCTATATCTGCGCTTTGCATATTCTTGTCGCCCATTTTTTCAACGAGCTTTTTAACCTCTTCAGGTTTGTAAGAAACCCATTTCTGGAGCGGTTTAGTCAATGGTTTTAAACTGCCACTTCTTCCGCGCTTCCTCGTATACATTCGTCCCATATTTTTTTCACCTCGACTCAAACAAGCCACTTTTTCCAAGGACTGGTTTGATCTATTAACTAAGTAAATTATTAACGAAACCTGTTTAAAAATCTTGTTAAAAGAGTTATTCCTCTTCTAATCCTAATTTTTTCATAATTGGATTGTGATTTACGAAAAAATGCTTCAATTTTTCCAGATTTTTTAGTCCTTTCTCAATCTCTGATAGTTTTGATATATTGTTATAATCCATGTTTAACTCCTCTATTCCTGTTAATTCCCCTATTTGCGCAGGGAAACTTTCCAGCCCGTAAAAATTTATTGTCAGCTCTTTTATTCTGCCGTCAATTATTGAAATAGTATACACTCCTTTAAACGAACAGTTTAACTTATCTTTTATGCTGCACAGCTCTTTTTCCAATCCAATAACTGCTTTATTATCTTCTTCCTGTATTTCCGTGCCCCTTAAACTCTCAACTATCCCGTTATATTTTAACATACTAAGTAGAAAGGCTAAATTTATCCTTAACACTATGCACTATTAATAATAGTACTTGCATCCTTAACCTAATAGTTTTTAATAAAACGCTAAATAAGTTCTTTTTGAAAAAAAATGGAAGAAGTAATTAACAGCGTATTCCTGCTTGAAGGAGAATGCAACTCTTATTATATAGATGATAAAATTAAGATATTAATAGATGCAGGTTTCGATTTTAAAAAACACGTAGACTTTTTAGTACTAACCCACATACACCCTGACCATATATTATTCGCGAAGGTGATACAGGAAAGGACAAACTGCAAAATACTTGTTGGCGACGGCGACCAAATTATTGATTCATTAATCCAGTTTTTCCCTGAATGGCATGGCAAGAAAATCAGGCAGTTTAAGGCAGATAAAGTCCTGAAAGATGGTGATGTAATTAACAGCGGAGCTTGCTCTTTTAAAGTCTTAGCTGTTCCCGGACACAGCAAAGGAAGCATAGCATTATTTGAATATAATAATAAAATCTTATTCAGCGGAGACACATTATTTGCCGACGGAATTATCGGAAGGACGGATTTCCCCCACAGCGAGCCGAAAAAGATGGAGTCATCACTTGAAAAACTCAAAAAGACTAATTATAAGATTTTACTGCCCGGTCATGGCAAGATAGTTCTCTAACTCTTTTTCCTTCACTAACCCAAGATTCGGGTCTAAGCTTTTTATCTTATTAAGTGTTTGAGAAATCACCTTTGAGAATATTGCATTATTACACTTTTCAATTTTTGAAACATAACTTTTAAGCAGGTTAGAGTAAGCCATTATTCTGACATTTCTAATCTCAGCCTCGATACTTTCCCTGTTTTCAACGCTGTTTTTCTCGA
Organism: Candidatus Tiddalikarchaeum anstoanum; assembly: GCA_902385255.1. GTDB lineage: Archaea > Nanobdellota > Nanobdellia > Tiddalikarchaeales > Tiddalikarchaeaceae > Tiddalikarchaeum > Tiddalikarchaeum anstoanum. The sequence continues at coordinate 13,706 of CABMEV010000012.1, forward strand.
ATATTTCATATATGGGTTTTAGGCAGAACTCTACCAGGTCAGTCTTCCCGTCTTTCGCGTAACTTTTCGCATTAAGAATCATACCCTCTATTGAATTAATAATCATGTTCATTTACAAGTGGTTTAAAATTCATAATTATAAGACTTTCTATTTAAAATGCATTTTTTATTGCTTCTTCCTGCCTCTTTTCTCGACGCTTTTTAATCGCTCAATTACTAACTTGTTTTTATAGCTTGAAATTATGATTTTCATACATTTCTCCCAGACGTTGTTATGTTTTGCTATCAATGCCTGTTTTATGAGATGCAAGTCAACAGCTTTGTCCTCAATCTTTGACGATACGCTTCCCAAGCTGAAATCTATAAAATAAACCTTGTCACCATCAACAATCATATTGCTGGTCGTTAAGTCGCCATGAACTATATTCTCTTTATGCAGTAAATTAATCTGTTTGCCGACTATTTTGAATATTTGAACAAGGCGCTTCTCATCAATTTTCGGGATATAATCCCTTAACACTATGCCTTTTATGTAATCCATCTTGAAACTGTACTTCTCAAGGTCGTAAACATTCGGAACTGAGACTCCAACGCTTTTTGCACGTTTTAAGAGTGAAACTTCATTCTTAGTCCTCGTCTTCCTTAAATACTCATCAATCTCAGTTAACCTGTAATTCTTCTTGACGCGCTCTTTTAACAAAGTATCCTTATTGACCTCGTAAATTTTTGCCTCAGCACCCTGGCTTAACAATATCATCTCCAAGTCACCTCTACTTGTTCAGTTCTCGTTCTCTGATTAATCGTCAAATCAGAATCGCTTTTTTTCTGAACATTGTATTTCAAAATTCCTGCCCACGCAATCATTGCTGCATTGTCAACAGCAAACTTTGCAGGAAGAGGCTTAAAACTCGCAAGCCTGTCTTTGCACATAATATTACACATTTCCTGCAGCCTCGCGTTGCAGCCGACTCCGCCTGTAACAACTAATTCATTCTTCATGCAGTGGGCTAGAGCCCGTTCAGTAACTTCAACGAGTTCTGCAAAAACAGTCTCTTCGACGCTGAAACATAAATCTTCAACTTTGTATTTTTCAAACATGCGGCTTAAGTTAGTGAATAATCCGCCGAAGCTTACATCCATGCCTTTAACGCTGTAAGGAAGTTCAATATACTTACTTCCCTTCTTCGCCAACTCCTCTATTTTCTTGCCCGCAGGAAACCCTAGTTTTAACAATCTTCCAAACTGGTCCAGAAAATTACCAACACCCATGTCAAGCGTCTCACCAAACACCCTGTAACGCCCTTCCTGGTAAGCAATAACTTGTGTGTTTGCGCCGCTCGTATATAACATGACAGGGTCGGAAAAACCAGTAAGCAGCCTTGCTATCTCAAGGTGCGCTATGCAGTGATTCACGCCGACAATTGGTATGTTATGAATCTGGCTTAACGCCTTTGCACAGAGTGCGCCTATCTCAAGGCAGGTGCCTATTCCAGGGCTCTGGCTGAAAGATATTAACTCTACATCAGTTATTTTCTTATTTGCTTTTTCAAGCGCTGCCTGAATTATTCTGCCGCAGACATTAATGTGGTGCTCAGCAACATCCCTTGGTATTAATCCTCCTTTTATTGTTGTAAACATATCGCTTTCCAGGCTCAGAATATCGGAATCATCAAGTATGCTAGCGCTGAATGTGTGAGCAGTGGACTCAATGCCAAGGACTATCATACTTTAAACCCATCCTTTTTAACTTTATATTATTTTGTTTGTTTTAGACTTCTTTTTTTCAAAGAATGACAGCTTAGGAGGAGGCGCTTCCTCCTTTATCACTACTACATCTTGTTTTACTTTATCTTGTTTAACTAAACAATCAGTTATATTATTTATTACAGAATTAATTGTTTTATACTTAGTTATATTATCATACTCTAAATCATCTATTATTGCGGTAAGCGCCGCCGGATTTACTGCTTTAAAGAAACTTTTTACATTCTCGGTATGCATCCTGCTGTTAGGCGAAGGGTTTAATATAATCACCTTACTGCCAAGCATATACTGTCTAATAAATTTTAAATAATTAATCGAGTACCCTGCGTACGCAGGAAGAGGTTCTATAAAATCATCCTTTTCATAATGAGGCATGGGGAGACACTTCTCAACAAATTTTTCAAATTTCTTATTATTCTCCAGGATATCACAAAGGTCCTTAGTATGCTCGAACAAATCCTTAGGCAATATTAACTCCCACACTTGATAACGCACAATATTTTCTATGTTATAATTTTTAATAAACTGGTAGAAATTAATATATATCGAATTTCCGAAATTAAACGATCCGTTAAGCGTTAATTCTTCGATTGAAATATTCTTCAAGGTTTTCCCAGACTTTAACTGTTTAACAATATTTAAACGTGCATAATTGTATTCCCTGTTTATTTCAGATTCGAAAGGCTTACCCATGTATACTATTTTGAAAACAAACTTATTCATTTTTTAAACAGACTAAGTCTAAAGTGATTAGTATAAAAACGTTATTATTGCTTTTTTTTAGACCTTTATTCTTTCTTGTTCTTGAATATAGTATATCCGCAGGCTCCGCAAGTGTACCTGTTCTTATGCTCAGCCATGAATACTCCAGCTCCGCACTTTACACAGCTTTTCTTCACGCGGTTTAACTTTCCTGCTTCCACTTTGTAAGCTTTGTACTTCTGGCTGGAATCAGACTTGACATGCGCTTTTTTGCCTTTTGCTTTGACTGTTTTTTTCTTACCCATTTACTTTTTCGCCTCTTTTTTCTCTTCTTTTTTAGGAGCTGCTGGTGTTGGTGCCGCCGCTGGTGCAGGTTGAGCTCCGGCTTCACCTTCTTTTTTAACTTCAGGGTGGAATCTCTTAATTATATGTTTAGGCTCGTTCTTCTCAAGCAAAGCCTTATCCTTGTAAACATGAGCAGTTATTACCCCTTTGCTTGCACCGAAAGCAGGTTTTATACTTCTAATACTTAACAGTTCAGGCTGCACTTTAGTTATCTTAATAACCTCTTCAACTATTACTTTGCGATTAGGTGTTGCAGTTTTTGGATAATCTATTTCAATAATATATTCTTCTCTACCAAAAAGTTGATTCTCTTTTTTACTTATGATTTTAGTACTCATTTTTATCTCACTCTTAGAGCAAACATACCAACAGAGTCAATATTTAACTTTTTCGCAATAACGCTTTTTTCAGGATTGAAAACAACAGCGAGGCCTCTCCAGTTCTTGCTGCCTTCCGCGTCCTTGCATACTGAACAAGTCTTCTTGGATAATATCCTGTTGCATTTTTTGCACGCGAATTCTATCATTTCTTCTTCTCACCTTTTTCTTTCTCTGCTTTTTCAGGCTTCTCCGGCTTCTCTGATTTTTTCTTATCCGCCTCTAACCATTCAGGCTTTCCAAGTCCAGGCTGCCTCATAGTGAGTCCAATCTTTGCCTCTTTCAGATTCTTCATGCTGATTGCAACTATTCTTGCCCTGACAGTATCCCCAACGCCTAATGTCCTTTTGCTTTCCTTTCCGACCAGGCTTTTAGTTTTTGAAAAACTGATATAATCATCCATTACCTGGCTGATGTGAACTACACCTTCTATAGGTCCGCTTCTCACAAAAACCAAGTACTCGTTTATCTCGCTTACCTTGCCTTCGACGACTTCTTTAAGTAAAGGTTCATATATTAATAATTTGAATTTAGCATCATAATAGATTGCACCGTCTCCGGATATTATGTGGCCTTCTCCGATTTCAAGCGTTTCAACTAAGCATATAATAAACCAGTTATTTTCCAATAATTTATTTTCATATTCTGCAGTAATGCTTTCATTTACGCTCTGCATCAAATCTTGTTTGAACTTGCTGGGTTCAACTCTTACTCGGTCTTTTACAGTTACTACTTTATACATTTTTTTTACGTCACCACTATTTTTTTCCTGCTTTTATAGAATGCAAGACAGGTTAATCCTTCTTTTTTTGCACGCTCTCGTAAAATTTTATCACCTGTCACTATAAAAGCGTTTTGCTTCTTTGCATAGGAGAGTATTTTGCTGTCAACATCCTTCTCCCCGATAACATCAATTATTTTAATTCCCAGTTTTAAAACATTTTCTTTTGCCATTACAGCTTCTGTAATACCATTCTTTTCAAGTTTTTCAAGCTCGTTTAAGCTTTCTTTGAGCACTACGAGCTCGGAATTAGGGTAATTATATCGTATTTCAGAGAATATGTCAAACTTGTCCCGTATAGGCACAAATAATATATTCGTATCCAGTATTATTTCGGTACGATTTTTCCCCAACCCGTCAGCACCCACCTATTGTTTACTTTTCTTGAGATTACAACTCTTTCTCCAGGAAGTATCGCTATTGGCAGGGTTAGTATTATATTAATGATATCCTTCTTGATGTTTTTGATAACTCCTGAAGTCCTGCTCGTCCATGCATTAATGAGCAAAGGCTCGTTTATTTTTAGCGGAGTTACTTCCTTATTCCTCTCTATAATGTGGGTTTCCAGAAATAATTCCGTGAAAACATTAATCGGCTTATTCGCCAGGCATACTACATTTCCTGCTAACCTGTCAGCCTTGCAAAAGTAAGGGTCAAGTTTTGTCGATAATCCAAAACTCCCTCCGGGCTTTACTTCGTCAATGAACATGTCGCCATAGTTTAAGTTGTCAATCACAGTCTTAAGCTGGGTCCACGTTTTCTTATCCTCATCATGGAATCCGGGAAGTATGATTATCTCATCGCCTTTTTTTAATCTGCCCTGTTTTAATGCTCCGCCAAGCACGCTGCCCACCAAGTCATTTATCGCCTTTCCAGGACGGTTGACATCAAAACTCCTTGCAACTATCATGATAGGGTCTTTGGTTAAATCACGAACAGGAGTTTTTATGTAAGTCTGAATGGCCTGAAGAAGAGCATCTATGTTTATACCCTGCTGGGCAGAGATAGGAATTATTGGTGCAGTTTCTGCAACTGTTCCCTTGACAAATGCGTTAATCTCATTATAATTCTTTTTTAATTGTTCAGGAGTCACTAAGTCAATCTTATTCTGGACTATGATTATGTTTTTCACGCCGACAGTGTCTAATGCTATCAAATGCTCCCTCGTCTGCTGCTGAGGACAAGGCTCATTCGCAGCTATAACTAGGATAGCAGCGTCCATTATGGCAGCTCCTGAAAGCATAGTCGCCATTAATGTTTCATGGCCGGGGGCATCTACGAAGCTGATTTTTCTCTGCACTACGCTTTTACTGTTATGCTTCATGCACATTGGAACTGTAGAATAACACTCAGGCTCGTCGCACTTCTCGCACTTGTAAATAGTGCACTGCGCGTAGCCAAGTTTTATAGTGATGCCTCGCCTTATCTCCTCACTGTGCGTTGTAGTCCTCTTTCCAGTAAGCCTTTCTAATATAGTAGTCTTTCCATGGTTTAAGTGCCCTACAACACCCATGCTGATTTCCGGAAGTATAACCTCTTTTTTATCTATAATCATTCACCTTTGCTTTTAAGGAATAGAATCTGTAATTATTTTATAAAACTTGTCAAAAACAGGATTATTCAGTCAGTTTAACTCTTTTTGTGGTTTTCTTCTTGACTTCTTTATTTTCTGGTTTCTGCTTATCTTCTTGTTTTAACAAAGATGCTTCTTCGCTCTTATTCGGCTGATTTGCCTTTATTATTTCAGGAGTTAAGGGAAGCGGCGCGGGTTTTAGCAGAGATTCTTTTATTATTTTGACTTCATTTTTAGGCATAACTATTGTGCCTGCATTCTTTTCAGCTTCTTTATCCAAAAAGTAATTTATCTGCTCTTTTGTTGGCATTGCAGTCTTCACATTTTCCCCTGACCTAGTTGGGATATATGTGACAGGAAAATCTTGGGGTGGCGGCAAAACAGCGGTTTCTTGTTTGGATTTCTTTTTGACGCTTCTCTTGCTTGCTTTGGCATTAGGGGCAATAGATTTTATTTTCTGGTCTGGTAACAGCTGGTTATCATATATTTTGCCTTTTATAGTTGTCTCATTGTAAGGTGTCACTAATTTTTTGATATTGTTGATATCTGTAAATTCATATATTACTGCGCTTGTTGTTTTATTTCTTATTTTTTCAATAATTTTTTTGCCGAGTCTGAAGCTTCCTTTAATCGCAGCGTATATTCCTAGTATTGGAAGAGTAATGGCAAGTCCAACAACAGTTTCAGCACTTAATGCGAGAGCATCAACCATGCCTTCTCCTATGAAAGGTTTATCTGAATCGCGGGTCTCGATAATGTTTATATTATTATATAATGTTTTATCCAAACTATCTCCTTTTTTCAAAAGCGAGATTAGCTGGGAGCCGTCTATTGTCTGGCTGGTGCTGTTGGAATAGATTTTCATAGGCAAACTGCCTTTAAGGCTTTGTATGAAAACTCCGAAATATCCTAGTTCATCATAGGTTTCATTTGTAATATCCTCTTCTCTGGATGAACCTATTTCGAGTTCTAAGAACTCGTTCAGACCAAGTCCTATACTTGTGATTGTTTTGTTAATGCTGACATCGCCGCAATTATAATAATTAACAAGCTGTTCGATTAAGTTTTTATGCAATTCACCATTCTGGGTGCTGTTTTTTTCAATCAAGTTCAAAAAGTTAGCGCTATTGAATTCAGCGCCGAAGCTTTTTGTTCTGTTGTCATAAAATAGCACGCCGAGATTGGAATTTCCTTCTTTTAACTGCATGCAGTGTGTGTCATTGTTTGTCTTAATTATAATTGCTGTATATTTTTTATCTTTTGAGATATTAGAGGCTAATTCGTCCAGGCAGCTTTGCGAGTTATCATCCATGAACTCAAGATTTTTGCTGAACGCTTCTGCTTTTTTCCATAATGTATCTATATGATTTATATTAGCATTGTCGAAATTTTTGAAATATTCATTTACGCAGGTGTCGTTTCTTAATATTGTCAACCTGACATCTTTCCCATCTAATTCAGTTCTGATTGTGTTTTCGAGAAAAGCAGGAAATATCATATCTTCTGTTTTAAGCACTAATTTTGCTTCCAGCGTGCCTGCATTATATTTTAATGGTTCCATTGGAAGGTAGCAGTAAGTAGGTATTGATTCATCCTGTTTATTAACTAGTGTGGATGGAAATTTTGCTGATAAATCGCTTAATCTGTATTCTTTTAGAACCTGCCAGTAAATATCAGAAAATTTCTCTGCATTACGTTCGTGGTTAAAATGGAATACTTTAGTAGTTAAACTCATATTTTAAAAAAACAAAATAAATATATATATAAATGTTTACTTTTTCTTCTCTTCGCCCTCTTTAGGTGCTTTTTTGAATATCTCGTCCAGGTTTGCAGTTCCGTATTTTGTTATCTTCGTGTTAACCTGTTCTATTTCCTCATTTAAAGTGTGTCCTCTTACTGTTTTTCTTGTCCTGTAGCCTTTCTCGCTGTTTTTAAGTCCAACACCTTTGGATAATAATATCCTTGAACGCTTGCTTCCCTTTATCTCTGGGCGTATCGGAAAGCCGCTCTTGTCGCTTCCGCCGGTTATCAAAAACTGGTAACCTTGCAGGTCGAATAATTCGCCGTTTAAAGTATCCCCAACTTTCTTCTGATATAATTGGTCTTCAACGCTTTTATCTAACACTTTCTGGTAACTCTTGCCAGTTTTAGGGTCTGATATTACAATTTTCATATTAAATTTTTCACCTCATTCCCGAGAATTGAATTATTTTCAACCTCAGTACGTGCGACAAATAATCCTCGCACAAAAAATATCAAAGCTAAACTTGTTTAAAAACTTAACTGTTCAAAGAGTCTAGTATCTTTGCTGCCAGATTTTCAACAAATATCTTTGTTATTCTAAAACCATTATCATAAAGCTTTTCAGACTTGGATTTCTCGTATAACTTCGCCAATTCGCCGTATTTTTCAGCATCAACATCCTTAAGCTTGTTTAATTTAGGAGTATTACATTCATACTCGCTTATTATACGCTCAATATTGCTTGCCTGCCCGGGATTATCCAGCTTAAACTCTCTTAATAAATCAACCAAATACTGGTTGAAGTTATAGCCCAGCTCTTTTTTCAGATTATTAAAACCTATCTCGCCTAAAGGCATATGAAGGAGTTTCATTTTTACCACAGCTACTTTGCTGTTATATTTTTCAAACATGAATATTTTGTTTATTTTACCTGCTTTATAATATTATTGTTTTGTTATTGAAATGACAACGTTTGGTGATAATTTAGTGGCGCTCTTTGTTATCTTCGCATCATAATTAATTATGCAGTAATCAATTAATTCTCTGGTTGAATCAGTTAATTCAACCCAAGATTCGGAAACGTTCATATCCGGTCCGCCATTCAAAAATTTGATAACATCTGACCTAGTCTTGGTTAAATTTGCTGCTTCATCAAAGATTAATGACCCATTACTATTTAGCAGGTTTTCTAAACAATAATTTATTACTTTCATCTGATCAATAGGTGATAAATAGAAAAGAGCATTAGTTGAATAAATCACATCAAATTTTGTATCATTAATCACATTCTCAATATCCCTTAAATCTCCTTCTATAAGTTTTACATTCTTGATATCATCTTGAGTTGTTAAATTCAAGTCTACACCGTATCCAATTATGTCTTTTTTATATTCCTCACCATATAATTTTATAATATCCTTAATAGACCTGCCAACAGGTCCGCATCCTAAATCAAGCACACAAACTTTATTTTTTAAATTAAACTGTCTCATAATTTCATCATATATACCAAGAATACTATCTACTATTTTGCCGCTTCTCGTTGCTGCGATTTCCCTGCGAGTTTGAAACATAGCCCAGATTAATTTCAAGTCATCTTTAGGCAATATCTCTGTTAATTTTTCCATTGTACCAATTTTTAACTGCAAAGACATTATATCATAAAGGTCTAATACATCCTTGTTATCAACGATTAAATCAATTGCATCTTTAGACAGGTTAAAATTAGGATAATATTGATGCCAATAACGTTCAAATAATTCAGTATGGTATTGTGTACTTAGTGACTTTGACTTTTCATATTCAGCGAGGTATTCTTTAACCTCTAATCCCCCGTTTCGTACAAATTCTAACAGTTCAATTTTCATAATTTTTAATATTACTGAAAAATTCTGCTTTTAAACATTGCTTTTTCTCACTATATAGAATAATTCGTTAGGTATCTCGAAATATTCAAAAGGCATGTTTAAACGGTTTAACATTACTTCAAACCAAGTCCTTCTTTTGCCAGTCATGTTTCTGCCGCTTAACGTCTTAGTTGAAAAACTGACAATAACCCATTTCGCAGGAACTTTCTTGACAATATCCTCAGTCAGCCTGTGGCTCTTTGTCGTCTCGAGTATCTCAACAAGCTTAAACAGGAATGTTGTATCAAAAATTTTACCAAACTCGTAATCACTGCTCTCCGCATCAAACAATACAGTGCGCCCGGTTATGCCTTTCTTGTTAAAATAATCCTGTATTATAGTCAGGTCTTTTCCGTTAATATCGCAGGCTACGTATTCAACATTTAACAAATGCATAAACTCAAAGCTTACAGGGTTCATGCCGCATCCAATATCAAGTATCGATGATGGCATCCCTGTTATTGTGAATATCTTATTGTAAACCTCCTCATAATAAGGAAGCCTTTCAAAACTGCTCTTATGAGACTTTAACAAACCTGTAAAATCATTCTTCGTTAAGAGTTCATTCCGGTCCATTTTAGTATTCTGAAAAACCCCATATTGTCTGCGAAGAACCGCCCTGACTTTTTTGACAAAACTTTTGTAACACTCAGTCTTAAAACGCCCCTCCTCGATTATAACCTTAGTCTTACTGTCAAGCAGTGATTCAATAATCTTAGTAACTAATTTCTTATCAATTCCAGATAACTCTTTCTTTTCCAACACGTCGCTTATTACCTGCTCGTTCATTTTTTAGTACTCCTTTAAGCCTCTTATTAAAAAAACAGGCAGTAGTATTAAGACTGTGAGTATTAAATAAAAATTGCTGTAGCCGAAAGAAGAAATTAATATTCCTGCAATGAAAGGACCAATTGCAGAACCTGTGTCCTGAATCATTGAAAACACCCCTGTTAAACTTCCAGCCTCCTCAATTGACAATAAGTCCGTTAATTTAGCATTCATGCATGAGTACACGAAAGAGTAACCTGTGTTTATCAGGAAGGTAAAAAGCATGAACTGTTCAAAACTCCTGCTGATTCCTAAAAATATTAAGCTTACAGATATAATTAACAATCCAGTGATTGTTGGAATCTTCCTGCCGTACTTATCGCTTAATGCTCCGACAAAAGGCGGGAATAATATGTAAGGCATGTATCCTCCTGCAAGTATTACGCTTATCTCACCAATGTTTATGTTATTATTTTGAAGCTGTATTGGAAGAAAGTTCGAGAATCCTACAATTACACTTATGGATATAAAAGCCAGTATTGAAATTCTAAACGATGCCTTGTTTTCGAAGAACATGTCAAGCTGCTCCCTGAAACTTTGCTTATTGTTATTAACAGGTTTTTCAGACTGTATGAAAACAGTTGCATAAAAGAAAGATAATAATGCCAGTATGGACGCAGTATAAAATATGAAATTCGAAGGCATTAATGATATTAATACTCCTCCAATCATTGGTCCAATGACGTAAGCTATATTCTGGACCATTTCCCAAAAGCCGACTTCTTCCTGGGCATAATTTCCTTTAGTTTTTCTCCTGATTAAAGTCCAGCCTGAAACCCATAATCCTGAGCAGGCAATTGCGTGAAAAACCCTGACTAATAATAGTGTTGTAAAATCATATGCGAAGGTGTAGCAGAGAAATACTGCGCTGTATGATAACAGGCTTAACTGGAGCACTCTTTTAGGATTAATCTTATCGCACAATCTTCCTATATTCGGGTCTAAGAAAATCATCACTAACCCAAGCATTGAGTAAATAATTCCTGACAAAAATAATGAATTTGTAATATCATTAATCCTGATGTTAAATATTGGCGTGACCAAACCCCATCCTAACAAGTAGATTAGGAATGTGAATGATAACGCGCTTAACTTTCGAAAATGTCTGCCTCTCTCTTTTATGAACTCGCGAAAAGTTTCAAGCATCATTTGAATAACAAAGTGGTTTTTATACTTTTAAAACTCTTTTATGGGATATTTGGATAAACGCTGATTTCTAGGAGGCTAAACTTGAAAGTTTTAAAAACTTCTAACAACTATTTTTTACTTAATGCCCAATGATAATATGCTCGTTCCTGTTGGTATCGCCGGTTTTGATGACGTAATAGGCGGAGGCGTCTTTCCAGGCAGCTGCATCTTATTAATAACTCCTCCTCTGATAGAAGCCAGGCTTTTTGGCTTAGAATTCATATACAGGGGCTTGGAAAAAAACATTCCGGGACTTTTTATCGCAATGGACGAGTCGCCTGAAACGTTGAAATTGAAAGCGCTGCGATACGGATGGGTTTTAACGAGCGGCGAAAGCAAGAATCTTCTAAAATGGGTTGACGGCTACAGCAGCAAGGCGAACATTAAAGTTAACGACACTAATGCCATTAAGAGAGTCAGCGGACCTCTCGCATTAAGCGATATCAGCATTGCAATCAGCGGAGCACAGGCGTTATTTGGCACGAAGAGCAGCACTTACAAATTAGTGTTCGACTCGTTGTCAACGTTGTCTTTCTACAGCAGTCCGGAAACCATCTACAGGTTTCTCCAGGTGATAACTGCGAAAGTGAAAACAAGCAACGGTGTAGGATTATTTGTAATAACTGAAGGGATGCACAGCCCGGATTTCATAATGACTATCCGCCACATGATGGATACGATAATACAATTTGACGACAACTTGAATTTTAATTTCCAGTCCGAGCTTACAAGACAGACAGGCAGACTTCTTCTAGGCAGAAACGGCTTCGAAGTGAAATAATTTTTTACTTTATAACTTCATTGAACACTTCTTCATTGCTCATTACTTCCAAACCATTCTGTGTGAATCTGATTGGATGAATCTTCTCGCTGTGCTGTGTCCCTCTCATTTTTATTATAGCAATCATTCTCATGAACTGGTTTAACACCTTGGTGTAGTACAAGAAAATTATTCCATCACTTGTCAGGTCTGACTGGCTTAGCGTCTCTGGAGCATTAGCTTCAGTAGTTATTATCGTTGTGCAGCCTATCTTTTTCAGCATGCTGCTAAGTTCTATGAGCGCTTTCCTGGAATCTATATCCCTCTCAAAGAATAATCCAAGGAGAGCCCCAGGGTCTATGACTAATCTTTTTGCACCTATTCTTGTAACATTCTCCCTGATTGAATCTTTTAATAAGTTGAACTTGTACATCGGCGTTTTTGCGATTATTATTTTTTCTTTTTTGATTAATTTTTCAAAATCCCATCCGAACTCTTCGCCTGTTCTCATCAGCCTTTCAGGCTCCTCCTCTAATGTTACGAAAACTCCAGGCTCGTTATACTTCGATGCCCCCTCGTATATGAATTGAAGGCACATTATAGTCTTCCCGCTTCCAGGTCCACCGCTTACAGTTACCAAATTACCTTCAGGTATTCCCCCATCCAGTACGTCGTCAAGCCCTGGAATCCCGCTTTTGACGGATTTATAATCTTTTTTGATTTCAGTTTCAGGATTTATGAATTCCTCATTTAATTTTTCAGCAGATTCGCCGTTATTCTTAATAGGCTGGGTAAAATCTGCCAACTCATCTTTTTTCGGATTCTTTAATGTTGCCCATGAAGCAGGACTTTTATTATTAACATCTTCTTTTGGAGTTACTGTCTCTTTTTTAGAAATATTTGGTGTCGCCCATGATGCAGGGCTTTTATTATCAGGTTTTGTTATCGTCTTTTCTGGAATATTTTTTTCTTTTTTAGGTTCAGCCCATGAAGAGGGGCTGGTTTTGACTTTCTCCAATTTAGGATGCTCAACTTCTTTTTCAGCTTTTGATACTTTGATTTTCTTCTCTATATTCTCATTTTTTGAGGGAAGTACTATTACCTTAACCATTTAATTGTTTTAGTAGGTTTTAGTAAGTTTTAATTGTTTCGTTAAACCGTAAAATGCGCTGGTTCAAAAGGTTTTAATTGTTTCTTATACTAATTTTTAAATAATGGTTAAGGCACAAGTCAGTCTTGAATACTTATTCATTTTCGCAACAATCCTCCTCGCAATTATAGGACTCCTTTCCTTCAGCAACTCATTCCTGTATCAGCAGAGAATAGATTACAGCATTAATTCAGCAGTTGTCCAGATTCATGATATTGCCAAGAGTGTCGCACTTATGGGTTACCCTGCAAGGCAGACAATTAATGTTTACATACCGAAGAATATAGACCCCGAAACAACTTATGTTAGAAACAGCACTATTAATTTCGGGGTTTTCGAGCCTGATAACGCACTTCGTGATGTTTTCAGGCTTGAGGACTTCTGCGTTAAGGGAAACCTGCCATATTATGAAGGCTACTACGTGATTCGCGCTTTAGCAGTGAATGATTGTGTATTAATAGATTATCATGACTTATACATTAACCCTTCAAGAATTGAGAAGAGTGTCTGTACAGGAAATATTGCAGCTGAGACGTTAGATATCATCAACTTGTTAGACATTCCAATAAATGTGTCAATAATCGCGGAAGGCAATATTACTTCAGTAACTGATGTTGATTCAACTATTTTAGGAAGGCAGAGCAGCAAGGATTTAGGGACACTTCAAAGCCTGGATGAATTGTATAATATTGTAAGCTTTTTCGGAGATGTTGAAGGAGACTATACTGGTTCCTTGACTATTAATAATGATTCAGTTGAAGTACTGCTTCATATCCTTTCCTGCCAGGGAGCTATTCTCAGCCAGACTAGTGTCAACGCGACAAATGTATTATTGGATGATTATGTATGTATTAACACCACCGTAACACCTGGCGTCTGCGGTGTTGACCAAGTGTGGGCAGAGTTGTTCAAATGGCCTAATTATTTTAACATGACCCTTTACGATACTGGGTCTTGGTGTGCCGGAGCAGCAGGGGACAACGTTTATGGTGCACAATTGCAACTAACACAGCTTGGAACTTACACTCTGCTATCAGGGTGGGTTAATGATACATGCGGCAACATGAACAGCGACGTTGCAAATACGAATATTCAAGTTTCAACAGGAGGAGCGATACCTGAAGGAGATATACTATTAAGCTATCCAAGTGCTGTGACAAAAAATAGACTGACAACTCACAGTTTCCTGGTATGGAATAATAACTCATTCGCAGTCAACTATATTGATAACGTAAAAGATGTATGGAGCACCAGCCAGGCATCAGCGTCTTCATGTACATTAATTAGCCCCATTGGTGCAACTTTAACCTGTGCATGTAACGCTCAAAACCAGTGCAACGCTACATGGAGCGGACAATTTACTATCTCGCCGCAGAATTATACAATATTCGCTTACTCTTTTGATAACAGCGGTTCAGATGAATGCCTGACTGCAACAGCGACGTTCCACGTAATTAACAGCACAACATTTTCAAAAACTAGGAATGTCTGCATGCTGCAAAACGCGCCAACAGCGCAAATATTCTTATCACTTGATAATAATAGTTGGTCGCAGGGAATTAATTACGTAACTGCAGGAACAAGAAACACTATCTATGTGCAGTTAAAAGAAGAAAGCGATAAATCATCACCTCCAGTTGAGTTAACAAACCCTAAAATTTCATTATACCTGCCGAAATCCTGGACAAATATTACAAGCAGTACAGCAACGATTGCAGATATAGGATTATACTGGGAGATAAATAATTCATTCACAAATATAGACCATGGACAATTTAAAACATTCAGTTTTAACGCTACATCTCCAGATGTCACAGGCTTATCTACTTTGAACAGTTACATTTATGCACCTAACAGCGTTGACCCTTCAAACAATCACGAGTTAGGAATATTGACTAAAGAAGCGGCTACTCCGCCTATTAATATTACTGAGTTAGACTTGTGGGAAATATTGGCAGACAGGCCTTTACCTGTTGATTTCACAAGCGGACTAAACACTACAGGCAACACTTTTGGGCCAAACGGTGCAAATGACGGATGGGACTGGTCGAATAATATTTACGGAACAACTAGCACCTGCGTATTCTGGAATACAGGAACAGTTGGAGTAGACCATAACTTGAGAATAGATATTGGAGATGTCAATAACGGCTGCAGCAATAGCGGACAAGGAGACGGAGCTTATGGAATACTATTCTACATTAATTCATCAATAGCATCAAGTTCAGTGATAAACCTAAGTTTTGCTTGGACTTATACACCAACACGATTAGGGACAGGAGAAAGCGCTTGGGTGAAAGGAAGATTCGGAAACACAACGACCATGAATTATTTAGGCGCTAATTTCGGCGGAACGAATGATGATGCAACAAATGATATTTACTACAGCAACACTCCAACATTTCAGTCAGGAACGTTCACGCAAAACGTCAAACAATGGGTTTCAAATAGCGGATGGTATTACTTGGACTTTGGATGCAAAGTAAGAACTTGGAGCAATAATAACTGGCTTACTTGCACATTTGACAACGTTGATGTACACTGGAGTTAAAATAAAATGATGAAGAAGTGCCAGGCAAGTTTTGAATTCTTGCTAATAATCGGATTTGTAGTGCTTATCACAGCAGCCATGAATAATATATTCTTCCAAAAAAACCTTGCATTGTTACTTGCAAGCAGGTCCATTGACTCGTATACTAACTGCGAAGGATTTAGCAGCGCCGTAACAGAAGCAGCAAGGCTGAATAATATGAGAATTAAAATTTACAACTATTATAATATGACAGTAAACAGCAGCGGCATGTTAATAGTTTCCTATTATAATTATAACAGTGAAGAGTCATTCTGCAGTTTACAGACAAAGAAATTAGTAAATGAGGCTGGAAGCGGTTACTTCAACCTTACAGACGGCTACTATTATATCACTAACCATAACGGGACGTTAAAGGTGGAAGCCGCATGAAAAAAACACAATTTTTCTCCTTTGAAATAGTATCCGCACTATTAATATTCACGGCATTATTCCTGTTCGTACTATTAATCTGGTCTGTTAAGGAATCTGATTACAAAAAAAACTTATTATTGACATCTTTGGAAAAAAGCTCAATGAGTGTTGGAGAATTATTAGCAACAACACCTGGAAGCCCGAATAATTGGAGTACAACTTATATTGAACAGTTAGGACTCGCAGATAATTATAACACACTAAATCCCATAAAATTGGAAAACTTCTTCTACTTAACACAGAACAACTATTCATTGGTAAAAGAACTGCTTGGCATATCTAGTTATGATTTCTTTGTGCAATTAGAGGATTTTAACAATAACGTGTTAAGAAAGAGCGGAAACTTTTCAGGCTACTCGCAGGTAGTTATCTGGCAGGAGAATGTATTATTGAATAACAGCGTATTCAGATTAAAAGTAGGTGTTACAATTTGAGAAAAACAGTGATATTAAGTCTGGACTTGTTTTTCTCAGTCTTAATACTTTCAGTATTTCTTTTAATCATACTTAACGTGCAGGAAAACTATAATTTTGAAAATAATCTACTCCAAAATTATGCAAAGAACACGCTATTATACATGGATGACTCATTGCTTTCGCAAAATACTACACTAATAATATTAGATATCAACAAATACCTGCCAAGTTATATAACATACCAGTTAAGAGTGGATTATTACAACAATAACCTATTAGCAAACACCACAATTTTAGGAGACCGATTAACTAATAATTATGTCAGCGTAACGAGGCCTTTCATATATGGTGATAATTTTGGAACAGCAAGCCTGAGAGTCTGGCTGGGTTCAAGGGGAAGTGATTAAATCATGAATAAGAAATCCCAGTTTTTAATAATGAGTTCATTCTTTTTCATTACAGTATTAACAATATTTGCTGTAACAATGCAAAAACATGTTGAATCCGCAAACAGCATAACTTACGGAAGCATGGTTAGCTCAGAATTAATATACCAAAACTATAATTTTTTCCGCTTATTAGGAAAAGCCCTGAATACGGATTTTACACAGATTTTTTCCGGAAACATAATTAATGTAACACTGCACTCTAATATTAAAAGCGGATTTGACCCCTTAACAAAATTAGCCAACTACAATGATTTCTTAACTCTTTACAAGACAAAACTTGGAATAATTATGAACTACTCAATGACTGACTTATTAAGCGACGTTTCAACCAACCATAAATATGTAAGAACCATTTACCCGAACAACGTTTCAATAACAACTAATTATCAGACAAACACTATTATTTATACAAATAATCAGAATATTAACTATTACCTTATTAGTTTAAGCTTCAATGGCGAAATTAAGAACATAACTTGGACGCCAAGCCCTGCTGGAACACAAGTTCCAATCACTATTAACGGACCAGGAGGCTACACTGCGACTTACATGCTTAACAAAATCGGAAATTATACATTAAGGATAAACATTAACAATACAATAGCGACTAATAATATAGATTTCGTATTCAATTACACTTCAAGTACAAGCATGATTAATTATTCTTCGCTCGCTAATTTTAATGATGTGAATCTTGATTTTACAACAACAGTTCCAAGTTATGGAAACGTATTTAAAATTCTATCTCCATATCCTAATACAAGAATTAATCTTGGTTTTGGAGATTATTCCGTAAGCCAGGGCTTGGAGTGAAAAAAAAATGGTTGTGAAAAAAGAACTTCTAATAAGACTGAAAAATTTGGTAAAAGGGGCAGGCAGGATAAGCTTTGAACAAGCAATGAGCCTGTTAAACACGGATACGAAAACGCTAAACAGTTTAAGCAATTTTTTAAGCGATGATTATACAATAATAAAAGAAGGAACTAATTCTTTTTTCGAATACACTAAGGAATTGACAAGTGAAGAGGAACAAGAACCAGCAAAGCCTGAAGAAAAAAAGAGGAAAACGGAAGAGAGGGATACTGGAGTAAAACCTCTTGTCAAAAAACAGGATGTAACTCGTAATCCTATCAGGATTTTACTTAATGCATTAATCGGCAAAAAAGTCGGAAAAGTGGAGCTTAACTATAAACTTCAGAATCTGCTTGGCTTGGTGAAATCAAGCAGTGAAGAAGCAGGAAAATTTGTGGAATTAAAAGCGGAAAGGGATTTCTTAATTGATATATTAAATAATATCAACAATGTTGAAAAGGATATAACTTACAATGAGGAAAAATTCAACAATAAGATAAAAGAGCTGGAAACAAGGCTTGGTTCAATAACTAATTACAGTAAAGAGATGAAAAAATTAGACGATAAGATGACTGAGATTACGCATAATATAAGCGAGCACTCGAAGAAAGTCAATGAGAGCGTCTTAAACCTGAAAAAGAATGCAGAATTATTCAAGGACTTAGAATCAAAAGTGGATCTTGAGAAAAAATCAGTCCTCCAAAGTCTTGAGAAAGTAAAATCCGAACTCGGCGTCAACCCTGGAAAGAAGGAAGATACGTATATAGTAAGCACATATTCACTGCCTAATATAAAAGAAGAGAAAGAATCAAAACAGCCCACGTTTAAGCCAAAAACAATAGAAGCCAAAAAAGAGGAGAAGAGAGAAGTTTCAGATAAAAAAGTAGAAGCAGTTAAACATTATAATTTTGAGAAACGAAAAAATGCGGAAAAACAAAAGCCTGAAGAGAAGCCTAAAAACAACGATAAGAAGATTCTAACACAGGACAAGATTAAAAAATTAAGTGAGAAAGTAATTGACGAAGCCTTGAATGAAGAAGATAAAATTGAGAAAGTGGATAAAGCTGAACATAAAGGCACGGAATTCGTAACTGATATAGATAAAGTATTAGCATTAGTCAAAGAGAAAGGAAAAGTAAGCTTCTCAAAGCTTGAAAAATTATACAACGCCAAGATGTCTACCATAGAAGGCTGGTGCGAAGCACTGGAAGATAAAGGCTTTGTTGAAATAGTATACCCATTACTCGGCGCGCCTTACATAAAATATATTGGGGGAAATAATAAGAATGAGTGAGAAAATTAATCCTAAAGAAAAAGTCCATAATGAGATTAAGAAGGCTGAAACAAAAGCCGAAATTCTGAAAAAGAAAATAATAGAATCCTATGAAATAGTGAGCGAAGGGGTGAAGGCTAAGGTAAGTGTAGTAGTTGAGCCTGAACAATTATCGCTCTCATACCATATTGACATACCTCAAATCGAGCCTGCAACAGAAGCGTTGCTTGACGACGTTAGGGATGAATTAGTTAAGGAAATAACACTGTCCGCAACAGAAGTTCTTGATATTAGAAGCGCTGTGGAATTAAAGGAAAAGTTTTACAAAAAAATTTATGACTTAATTAAAAAAAGGATGCCTAACGAGAAGGAAGAGCATATAGTCATAATGGCAGGCAGGTTACTCAACACTAGTTTCGGGCTTGGAGATATTGAATTCTTGCTTAGCGACCCGAATCTTGAAGAAATAGTCATTAACGGAGCAACTCAGCCGATATGGGTTTTTCATAAAGTGCACGGCTGGCTAAAGACTAATTTAGAAGTAGACACTGAAAGCCTCATTTATAATTATGCATCAACTATAGGCCGAAGAGTTGGAAGACAGATAAATATACTTAATCCATTACTTGACGCCCACTTAATAACAGGAGACCGTGTAAACTCCACTCTTTTTCCAATAAGTTCAGCAGGAAACACTATAACTATCAGGAAATTCAGAAGGAACCCTTGGAGCATTGTTGAATTAATATCAAACAAGACAATAACAAGCAGGATGATGGCATTCTTATGGCTGTCAGTGCAGTACGAGATGAGTATACTTTTTAGCGGAGGAACAGGCAGCGGAAAAACAACACTGATGAACGCTGTAATGTCATTCCTCCCTGCCAATCAAAGAGTGATAAGCATAGAAGACACTAGGGAGATAAACCTGCCCACATACCTTCACTGGGTCCCATTAACGACAAGAGAAGCAAACGCAGAAGGAAAAGGAGAAGTAAACATGCTGGAATTATTAGTAAACAGCCTGCGTATGCGACCTGATTATATAATAGTAGGTGAAATAAGGCGAGGACCAGAAGCTGACGTATTATTCGAAGCGATACATACTGGACACAGCGTTTACTCAACGCTTCATGCGGATACAGCACTCCAGACAGTGAGAAGACTGACGAACGAGCCGATAAATATCAGCCCAATAATGCTTGAATCGCTGCCTTTAATTGTAGTTATGTTCAGAGACAGGAAGAAGAGAATAAGAAGAGTTCTGGAAATAAGCGAAGTTTACTCCTCAATAACAGGCGGAAACCAGAATGAGTCAATAACAGTGAATGATTTATGGAAATGGAACCCAAGAGATGATACGACGCAGGAAATAGGGGAGAGCGTCAGGTATTATGAAGACCTGAAAATGCACACAGGAATGAGCGATGAAGACATAGCTAAAGACATGAAGGAAAAAGAAGAAGTATTAAACTGGATGGTTGGGAAAAAATTATTCGATGTTGATGAACTTGGCAAAATAATAAATGAGTACTACTTGGACAAGGAAGGTTTGCTTAAGAAGATTCGCGGCAAAAAAATATGAAAACTATCTTTGAAAATAAAAGATTAGACGCAATCGCATCTATCTTGAAACCTTTCGCTAATATATTATTAATAACAAATCCGAATCTTAAAGTAGAACTTGAACAGGCAGGACTTAAAGTAAAACCTGCATCTTTTGCATCAATTTCTTTGTTATTATCACTGATTTATTCAATACTGCTCTCACTAGTAATATACGGGATTTTCTATTATTTTGACGTCTTAGACAAGAATAAGATAATAATTATTCTATCATTAGGGTTTCTTTTTTTCACGTTTTTGTCAGTATATAATATGAATTATCCAAAACTAATACTGGCAAAAAGGGTAAATGAATTAGACCGCTCATTGCTTTTTGCTCTAAGACATATACTTATCAAAGTACGTTCAGGAATTCCGTTCTTTGACAGCATTGCGGGAGTGGCATACAATGATTACGGCTACATCTCTTTAGAATTCAGAAAAGCGATAAAGGATATAGAAGGGGGAAGCAGCGAAGTACAAGCATTAGAGAATATAGAATTCTACAATCCAAGCCCTTTTTTCAGAAAATTCATCTGGCAGATAACAAACAGCATACGTGCAGGTACGGACATTGCAAAAACGTTAGAAGTAATAGTTACAGGGATAGAGAATGACCGTTACGTCCAGATAAAAACATTTGCGAACAGGCTAAGCCCTATAGCATTAATGTACGTGATGTTCACAATCATACTTCCTGCGTTGTCAATAACATTCATAACAATATTTTCATTCTTCTTCGGGTCATCTATAAATGCGCAGATATTTTACATAATACCTCTGGTATTATTGGTTTTCAATATTTTCTTTTTGAATATTATAAAGTCAACAATGCCGACGTTTGAGATGGAGTGAAAAAAAATTGAGTTTCGCAAAAGGGATATACAAGAGGATTGAAGGAGTGCTTCCAGGTTTTTACAAAAAGCACATAATGAAGAGCATGATGTACGCAGGAGTGAGACTAGACTATAAGGAATGGGTCGGATTTTTCTTCTCGTACTCTATTGGGATAGCAATAACAGTTGTAGCAGTATTGCTGCTATTCACAAGATTGGAATGGTATTATTTATTAATCATCTTCTTCGGAGTTGTATTGTTTGTGCATGGAATCTCTGAATTATTATTAATGTTAGGTGTCCGCTCAAGAACATTATTTGTTGAAAGAATACTTCCGGATGTTGTGTCGCTTTTATCGTCAAATATCAGAAGCGGTTTAACAATAGACCAGGCGTTAATACTCTCTACTCGCGACGAGTTTGGAAGCTTCAAAGAGGATTTAATCAAGGCATCCAAAGAGACACTTACAGGTAAAAGCCTCGGGGAGTCATTGATTGGAATCAGCGAGGAGATTAATTCCAAGCTTCTTAGAAAGACTGTGAATCTTATAATTGAAGGAGTAAACAGCGGAGGAGAACTTTCAGCCCTTCTTGAAAACATAGCAAGTGATATCCGCGAAATGCAATTATTAAAAAGGGAAATCAAGGCAGGAATCGCAATGTATACTTTAATACTCATACTTGCAAGCTGCGTCGGCGCACCACTCCTTTTCAGCGTCTCATTATATGAAGTTGAAACGTTGCAGTCCCTTATATCACTAACTTCATTCTCTGAAGCCCCGGCAGGAGTATCGATGATTTCCATACAGCCAAGTCTTATAGATCTGTCATTCCTTCAGATAATTTCAGTAATAAGCCTGCTTATCAACACAATATTTGGAAGCCTTATGATAGGCATGCTTGAATCAGGAAACCCCAAAGATGGAGTACGATTAATACCATTCCTTTCAGGATTAAGCATAGGAATGTTCTTCCTGATAGGATACGTTGTCCGTTATTTCTTTACCGGGATTCCTGTGTAAAACTTTAAAATACACCCAATGCCCCTTATTGATTTATGGCAACTAATAGAAAAGCTCAAAGTGCTCTTGAGTACTTGATAACATATGGTTGGGCAATCCTAATCATAGTAATAGTAGGCACTGTATTATTCGCACTTGGAGTGTTTAACCCAGGTGGCAGTACTGCATTGCAAGTTAGAGGACTAAGCAACTTCCAGATTGACGATGCAAAAATAATTCCAAACGGGACTATGACGCTTTCATTAGGCGTAAAAACAGGTAGGACAACTACAATAACAAATGTGGATTACGGCGTGCAAGGCGTAGTTTGTGCAAACACAGCTGTTGAAGCAAGCTATACTATAACACCTTCACAGACTGTAATAAAAACATTAGCCCCAGGTGTGGCATGTACCCTGAACGTTGGAGACCAGTTAACAGTACCTATGAATATATCATACACTGTCAGCGGAAGCACTATATCACACATGGATACAGGCCAGTTAACAATAACCGTGCAATCATAAAAACTAAAATTCTTTTTTTATTCTTTTTTTTATTGCTCTAAAACCTTGTTTTAATAATCTTTTTAAATTACCGGCCCCGTTATTCTTATTTATGATGATGACGAGAAAAGCTCAAAGTGCTCTTGAGTACTTGATAACATATGGATGGGCTATTCTTATCATTGTAATCGTTGGTGCAGCACTATTCGCGCTTGGAGTGTTTAACCCAGGTGGCAGTACTGCATTGCAAGTTAGAGGATTAAGCAATTTCCAGGTTGACGATGCAAAAATGAGTCCTAACGGCAACTTGACGCTAGTATTAGGTGTTAAGACAGGAAAGACAACTTTCGTTACAGAGATTGACTTCGCTGTATTAGGCGGAAGCTGTTCAAAATTCGTAGCCGGACCTACAGCAACTATACCTGCATCACAGACACAACTATTAGTAATGAACCCAGGTGCACCTTGTGGACTTGCTACTGGAGACCAGTTAAGGGTTGCTACTAACATAACCTACACAGTTGCAGGAAGTAGTTTAGTACACTTAGATACTGGAGAGATAACGGTTACAGTGCAAAACTAAGAATAGAACTTTTTAATTTTAATTTTTTTTTTAATTTTTTTTACCTCCCAATTTTAATATAAGAGATTTTCTGAGGCAAAAGATATTTAAGCTATTGACAAGTATTTTATTCCAATATGGTTGATGTGTTACGAGGAAACCTGAAATTTTTAGTTCTCCACATATTATCAGCAGGACCAATACACGGTTACGGATTATTCAAAGAGCTGGAGAAAAGCTATAAGTGGAGACCTTCATGCGGAACACTATACCCTGTATTAAACACCCTGGAAAAAGACAGCCTGATAACAAGCAGCGAGACAGTGGAATGCGGCAGATTCAAAAAGATATATTCAATAACCCCAAAAGGAATCGAGGCGTTAAACGTAATGGTTAAGGAATTAAGAGAGTCATTACAGCAGTTAAACCTTAACTAAGGAAAATCTTTAATATTAAAATACGTATTCATTTTATTGTGAAATTACCCATATTCTTCCTCATACTGCTTTGCACCCTTGGCATATCCTTCTCATGGACGTCCTACACCAACAACTACTCAAACAGTTTCCTTACAGACATTAAAGGAGGGGGTTATTTTAACGAGAAAAACAGCTTCAACGTTTCAGGAAGCCCAATCTGCACGCCCCTGATTTATGATAACACCTTATTTGTATCAACCAATGACTCTATCTCTGCATTTAACGCTGGAATCATGATATGGAATTACCCTTTAAATAATAACTCTTGCCCGTTCATATACGACAATAAGGTATACACGAACAATAATAATTTGATATTAACTTATTCAATAAGCGGCCAATTATTAAACAGCATACCTGATAATTCAACAAATATTTACTCCCTAATAGTCTATAACGATAACATCATAATTTCTGCAAATACAGGTGTGAAATCTTACTCGCAAACAGGCCAATTATTATGGCATAATAATATTCCTAACTGCAAAACATACCCAGCCATCAACGGCAATGAGTTAGTGCTCGGCTGCGGCAACAAAGTTTACGCACTAAACCTTGATGACGGAGAAGTAGCATTCCAAAACCAGTTCGGCTCAAACATAGTAGGCCAGTTAATCATAAAAGAAGGATATATTATAGTGCCCTTGAACAAGTCAATGGCCATCCTTGACATCAACGGCGGAGTGTTAAGCACATCATACTACGTCGGAAGGTCAATAACCATAGACACCAACATCGCAATGGGTGACAATATCATAAGCTGCGTATCCAACGGATTATACATAACAAGAATAGAAGATGACACTACGTATTATGAGAATTATCTCGAAGAGTACGGGGGCTGCTCATCACCTTTACTTTTCGACTTCGACAATGACGGCGAGTACGATATTATTTTCAATCATAACAACACCATAGTCATACTGGACGGCTCTGGGACTTATTTAACAGAGAGAGTGGTGCCTGACACTAAATATTTGAGCGTAGGAGACTTGGACAACGACAACAAAGCCGAGATAGTTACTGTTTCAGGCTCTGGATTGGTAAACGTATTTGACACAACAATACCTAACCTTGGTTTAGACGTATTCATTAACGAACAGGGATTTTTTGCAAACATTACAAATTCAGGATTCGAAAACAGCATGGGGGCAGAGTTATCATTAATATCCCCTTACGATTCCGTGGTTGATGCAGTAAACGTCTTAGCCCAGTCGTCAATAATCAGGGAATTAAGTTGGGAGCCAAGTGAAATTGGAGAATACAATATAAACATCTCAGTTTTCGACCCTGCAGAGTCTGATTATTCAAACAATAATAAGATACTGGGATTATTCGTAGTCAAAGGCTATGATAACAATTTCGGAATACTATATAATAACAATTACTATGATGTCAGCAATGATTATGCAACACTATTACTTGATGCTGACATTAACCATGACGGCGCCGGCGAGAAGACAATAATTGTTGACGGACGCTATTATTACTACAATGGCAATTACTCTTTTAATGAAGCAGGAGACTTGACAGCCAGCGTTGAACAATTAAGGCAAAACTATTACGATAACGAGACTGTGCAAATTCGGGGTGAAGTTTACAATAATGCACCATACGAGTTAAATGATTTTTCAATCTCATTGTTAGTGGACGGGAGAGCCGAACGCACCGTGCGAAAATCACTGCAGCCAGAGTCATCAGGGAGTTTCTACTACTCATTAAACAACTTATCCTTGGGGCAGCATACAATTGGAGTAATAATTGACAGCGAGAATATAATAATGGAAAGCAATGAAATGAATAATGAGTACTCCCAAAATTTTAACGTATTATCAAGCAAGATTCACAGCCTGACAATAAATTCAAACAGTGATAATTTCACACTGCACAATCAAGTACTAAAAGTGCACTTATCAAATGAAGGCGACTTCGATGAAGAAGTAAGATTCTTCGCAGACAATGAGTATAAAGGAATTATCCTAGTGCCAAGCCACGCAGAATTAGACAGCGAATTATATTTCAATTACAGTCTAGGCAGCCATGAAATAACTTTCTCCGCGCTTAGTGATTATGCTGTTTATAATTCATCATTCACCGCAGAATTAACATGCAGCTTCGATGATGACTGCATGGCTAACTGTAAATGCATTAACTCAACATGTGCTTATATTAATCCATTAACAGGGCTTGCAGTACTGGCGGAGACAAACAGCATATCAGGGTTATTAACCAGTTTCGGAAGCATCAACATCCCTGACCAGGCAGTGTTCATACTATTACTTGCGTTCTCCAGCATAAGCGTCTACTTCTTGATTAAATCCTTCATGCCAACTTACGAATTAGTATGGTCTTTCGCCAACTTCGCACTCTTCTTTGTTCTCTCGCTGATATTCGGAGCTGAAAGAATAACATCAATACTTATTGAAGAAGTAATAATTATAATAATCGGATTATTCTTCTTATTTAGATAATCCTTTTTGGACTCTCTCTTTCACTTCTTTTTTTGATATAGTTGGTAATGTCCTTCTTGACCTGTTTTTTTGAAGTAATCTCGTTCTCCTATTGAATGATTGTTTAGCCATAATTGACTTATTCGTAATTGGGAAGTTTTTAAAAAATTTATTGTTTTATCAAAGTATCAAAATATGGTGACTGTTGAGGAGCAAATTAAGGCTATAGAGGATGAATTAGCCAGGACGCAGTATAATAAGCATACAGAACACCACGTAGGGTCATTGTACGGCAAGATAGCAAAGTTGAAGGATAAGATAGAGAAACAGCAGCTTAACGCGTCTAAATATACAGGCCCAAGGTTTTCTATTAAAAAATCAGGCGATGCCACAGTCGCGCTCGTAGGCTTTCCCAGCGTGGGAAAAAGCACGCTGATTAACGCAGTAGCTAACACGTCATCCAAAGTTGCAGCCTACGATTTCACAACATTGATGCCTATTCCTGGAATGATAGAGTATAAGAATGCAAGAATACAAATTATAGACCTCCCGGGTATAATAGGCGACGCCAGCAAAGGAAGAGGGAGAGGAAGAGAAGTTCTCAGTGTTGCAAGAAATGCAGAACTAATACTTCTACTTGTTGACCCAAGAAAACCTGAACAGTTAAAGATAATAAAAGAAGAATTGTACAATATAGGAGTTAGGCTTGACAAGAAGCCTCCTAAGGTAATAATAAAGAGGACATTAAAAGGAGGAATCAACGTACTCTCAGACCCGCAGATAACAACGCTCAGCAAGGAATTAATCGAGTCAGTATTGCAGAACTTCGGCATAGCAAACGCTGACGTGATGATTTATGAAAAAATGTCCATTGACGAATTCATTGACGCACTTGTCGGAAACAGGCATTACGCAACCAGTATTTTAGTATTCAACAAGGCTGACACGATATCGAATGAAGAACTCTTGAATCTGAAAAAAGAGTACCCATACGCTTTATTTATCAGCGCCGAAAAGAAGGAAGGACTTGACAAGCTGAAAGATGCAATATTTGAAGCTACGAGAATAATGAGGATTTATCTAAAGCCCCAGGGAAAACCTGTTGATATGCAGAAGCCAATCATAATGCGAAGGGGCGACACTGTTTATGACGTATGCTTAAAAATCCACAGGGGCTTTGTTCATAGTTTCAGGTATGCACAAGTATGGGGAAGCAGTGCGAAATTTAAAGGCCAAAAGATAGGATTAAACCATATATTATTAGACGGCGATGTATTAACTATAGTTTTTTAAACAATTATAACCTTATACTTTTTTAGAAAAAACTATGCGTAAAACTATTACTCCAATCATAAGCACCACTCTCTTAATACTTATGACTATTATCTCAGGAGCTGTAGCTTTCTTGTGGATTACTTCAGTCCAAGGAAGACTGAACGGCCAGATGTCAACTAGTTTTTCCTCATGTTCAAGAATACAATTGATAAGCATGACACCTGACGAAGTTGTGGTAAACAACGTAGGATGCGACTCAGTAAACAGCATAACACTATTGATAGACGGAGTCCTTACAAGTTTTGATTTGAATTCGCCGATTGCACCGGGAGATACAGGTGTTGTCTCCCTGACAAACATAGTTGTAGGAAGGCATTGCATTAAAATAGTGCTGAAAAACGGCCAGACTGAGACTAAATGCTTTCAGATAAACTCATTCAGCACTAATTTCACTTACACATTTGGGATTACTAACTTTGCAGGATTAAGCAGCTTGAATGTAGAGTATATGCAGCCAAACATAACATACCTGAGGCTTCCTAAAAATGCAATATTAGATGCGACAACACTTACAGTAGAAACACCTGAAATATTCCCAGTAACTTCAGGAGAGTACTCTACAAACATGCTGGGAATTCAGATGACAGGCAGTGATACAACACTATACTTATTATACGATACGAATACGACTTCAATATCTGACATGGCATTAACAATCAGAAATGTTACCTCCACGCCTTTTGGAGGAAGCGTGAGCAATGAAGTCG
The DNA here is from genome assembly GCA_902385255.1 of Candidatus Tiddalikarchaeum anstoanum. Lineage (GTDB taxonomy): Archaea > Nanobdellota > Nanobdellia > Tiddalikarchaeales > Tiddalikarchaeaceae > Tiddalikarchaeum > Tiddalikarchaeum anstoanum. The sequence continues at coordinate 42,299 of CABMEV010000012.1, forward strand.
TAATATTAAACGCGACAGTCAGCACCAGTGATGGACAGCCTGATGATGACCTTAGAGGCGGTTACATGAATAATATTGTCCATGCAGTGTATAAAGGAGGGGATGGGAATATACAATACGTTAACTACAACACAATAACAGGGCAAGTTAACACTGAAGTAGTAGGTTCTCACACGAGCGGCCTCGATTTAAGAAGATTAATAGCAGATAAGGACGGATACAAATATTTAATATATAAAAATTCAACTAATCATTTTTTCATAACTTCTACGCGGACAACAGGAAGCTGGAATATGTCAAACTCTTACCTAATAAGCAGCCTGCCAGTTTTCACTGAAAATGAACCATTCCAGTTCTATTACGATTCAACAAACGACGTCTTCCACGCGGCCATTTCAAGAAAACTCAACGAGACATACGTTGACGTCGTATACATTAAGAGTACAGACCATGGAGTCACATGGAGCACTCCTGAGACAATACTGCCACCTTACGATAAGGACTTGTTAAAGCCGCCAATCAACGGATTCTACCTGTCCGGAAACACAAACGGGGACATATTATTCGGCTACTCACAATTACTCCTTGGAGGAACAGCTTCAACAGCGTATGTAAGAAAGAATAATGTATGGAGTTCAAGACACGACTTCACAGACTGTACAGGACTGCCCCTACTAAGTTTCATAATTAACAACAGCAACATCTACTATTTCTGCCTAAAAGTGAACGGCATGATTGAATTTGAATCAAGCTATAATCTTCTTTACAAAAGCACCGATTTTGGAAGCAGCTGGTCCGGGCCTTTCAGAGGAATGTCACCATTAACAGAGAATTACATCCCAGCAATAGCTTTCGGAAAATACTCCAATAATGACGGTTCACTTTATGGTATTCTTGGAGAACTAGACTTTGACGGGGCTATATCAAACATGTTCCAAACCATACCTGTAGCATTCTCATTTTTCAGGAAACAAAACCCTACACTCACGCTTAAAGTCGGAGACCAGACTATCTTCAATAATTCCTCGCTCTCAGACAGGTCTTACAATTTAGACATCACAAGCACTATTAGTTCATACCTGACAAGTTGCGGAAACCCATGCGACGTGCCAATCTACATAGAATCAGACTATAAATATCCCGTAACATTAGGTGTTACAGGCTCATACACTCTGCCTGGCTTTGAGACTTACATGTTCAGCGCTGAAGATTTCAAAGAGTCATACTATTCTGATTCGAAAAGCCAGGAGTTTTTTGCGCCTGTAATAAGAAACACCACTATTTTAGGAACAGCTTTGAACTTAGAATTTGACGCACCGGTCATTAAGAATTATCAAACCACTGCTTCTTCACGAATAGCACTAAACGGCATACAAGTATACGGAGACAAAAACTTGTTCACAGCAGTGCACTTTGTTGACACTGATAACAGCGACGAGACAACGACATTCAACGTCATAGTCTCAAAGAGCACAGATGTTGGAGAAACGTGGAGTTCGCCGCAGACAATACTAAACAGCATAAACAGCACGCTTCCTCACCTTGCCATGGACACCACTAAAGATTACCTGCATGGTTATTACAACATATCGCACTATTTCAATTACTCATTAATTAATGGACAAGTTAAAACACAGGATTTGACTAACACTTTTCCACTAACTATATACGGCAATAAGTCAAACAATGATTTTTACACAGTATACTTAAACAAAGTGGACAATAAGTTATACGCGATGAAGAATAATGACTTAGGTAATTCGGTGCTCATGAGCAATCACGTGTTTGACTTATCACAACTGGAACTTATGGCTATACCTCCAGGCCTCGTAATCGTAAACAATAACGGGATTCACGTTTTAATTGCAGATTTCCCTTCACCTTACAACATATTACATTACTATTACTTAAACAGCAACGATGGAGGATTAACTTGGGATGATACCCACCCAACACTTCAAGTAAGCATTTCAGGAGGAGGAATATTCCCGATGAGCTTCCTGGTTAATAATAATGATATCTTCTTCTCATGGAACCTGGTGGGTCCGACTACAACTTGGGGTTATTCACGCTTTATTAGCAATAACTGGTCCACGCCGATAATATCATCCAATGAAGTGATGTTTACAGCATCAAATAACGGTTCAACAATTTACGCAGGATTTAACAAGATGGTAGGACCTCTTCCTCACCCGACCAGAGGATTTTTAACTAAAAGCACTGATTTTGGACAGACTTGGAGTACACCCGTTCTCGCATTCGACCACTTCTCAACATCCTCTGTCGCTTCAGCACCCAAGTTCTACTTTGACGAACCTTACGTTTACGGATTTTACGTGGATTATATGCCTTTGAACGTGCTCAACTATTTTTTCATAAGAAAATTCGTTGAATTAAAAACTGAGAATCCAGTATTAAGCATTGATAATAATACGATTTGGAGCACAAGCGGGACTGCACTTGGAACTTATAATATTTCAGGATTCGAAACCGAGATAAACAATTATATGTCAACATGCACTGACCCAATATGCGACATTCCTTTTAAGATAAATAGCGACGCTAACGCGTATTTCACAGCGAGCAGCATTGCCTTAAACAGCCCTGACACTGCATGCAGCATAGACGCATGCAATGACAATAATGTCTGCACTCTTGACTACTGCATCTCCGGCGCATGCCAGTTCATTCCTAAATCTCCAAGCAGTATTTCAGGATGCACTGGAACAACAGGCTGCTTTAATGAGGGAAAAGGGAATTACGAGTACGTATGCAGCTGTAAAGAAGGGCGCTGCCGTGATTCATGCGGAGACGGGACTTGCCAATCTTGGGAGAACAGTACTAATTGTAAGGAGGACTGTGTTGGCTTCTTTGTGGAACACGTTGAGTTCATGGATGATGTTTACGTGTCAGGCGCGCAGTCAGGCTTATGCGTGAAAGATGTAGATTCTGACGGCACTGTTGAAATAACAGCAGTATCTTATAGTATAGACACAGGTCGTTATTACGTAAACGTTTATAATTATACAGGCAGCACGCTCAACTTGGAGAAACAAACATACGTTGACCACGCAGGATATGGCGAAATTTTTACCCACTCATTAGAATGCGTTGACTTATACGGAGAAGGGAATACCGAACTTGTAATAGCAGGGTCATTATATAATAGCGGTGATTATAGTTCATTCATTGACGTATTAAATGTCACCAGTAACGGCGTAACTTTTGACAATGGTTCAGTCTTCATGCTTCCTGACAAGTTTGGAACCACGCAATCCACGCAAATACTCTCTGCCAAAGTTGCAGACTTAGACGGCGCTAATAAGATATACTCTTTCGCAGTCTTAGGAAATTACTATAATAGTCCATATTATCTTTTCGCATTTAATTATTCAAACAAAATCTTATCCATGGAGAATAGCACGCACTTATCCAGCACTGATGTTTTAACATTCGGGCAGTCTAACGTACTTGCAATAGGAGACGTCGACAACGACTTGGATACTGAACTTGTAGAATCAGTCGGGAATACCCTGAACGTATTCGACTACACTTACACTGACGGGTTCATAACTGAAGCCTCCCAAGGTTTCAGTTCATCGCCTTACCTTAGATTCACAAACGGGATAAACGTTGGAGACTTTGATACAACAACGCCGGAGAATGAGATAATAGCATCTTATTATAAAGTACTTGGCTCATCTTATGACTGGAATGACGTGTTTGGCCTGGTTGGATTATACAATAAGACAGGAAGCAATCTTGTTAGCATGTACGCTGACAGTTTCAAGATTGAAAACCAGAATACGTACACAATAGGAGCTTACGCTGATGATTTCGATTCAGACTTAACTCCTGAAATATTCATAAATTCAGTATACGGCGGCTGCCCTGGAACATTGAAAACTAGTTTCAGACTTTATAACGTAACCAATCACGCATTAGACCTGGAATTGGACAAAGAAGTCGGCTTGGTTAACGGCGTTTACAACCTTGCAAATATTGCAACTTTAGTCCTTGCCAAGTTTGGAAGCGGAGACATTGATAATGATGGAAAAACAGAATTAGTGATGGTAAGTTATTTAACAGCCAATCCTTGCAGCCTGCTTGGAACTTATTATAATTCATTATTAATATTCGAATACAGGGAAGAATAAAAATAAATTTTTATTATTATTTTTTCATCATTTGTTCAAGCATTAAAAGCCTGTTATACTTACTAACTCGTTCTCCCCTTGCAGGAGCTCCGGCTTTCAACTGCTCGCAGCCCCAGCCTAAACACAAATCCGCTATGAAATCATCGCAGGTCTCGCCGCTCCTATGGCTCATTATTACATTCATATTATTCTTATGCGCCAAAACAGCAGCTTTCTTCGCCTCAGTTAACGTCCCAATCTGGTTAACCTTCAATAATAACGCGCTGCACGAGTTTTCCTGTATTGATTTCTTTAAGCGTTCAACATTCGTTACTAATAAGTCATCCCCTACAATCTGCACCTTGCCTCTTAATGCCTTATTCAATACTGCGAATGATTCAAAATCATTCTGCTCGAAAGGGTCTTCAATGCTCACTAAAGGGTACTTCTTTGACAATGCAATATAATAATCTGACAACTGGTCGCTTCTCAAATTCTTGCCCTGAAAGTTGTAATAATTATCACTGAAGAACTCGCTTGCCGCGACATCCATACCAAGTTTTACCTCCTTGCCATACCCGTTCTCTTCTATAGCATTAAGAACCATGGAGAATGCATCTTCTATATCAGTTATCGGAGGTGCAAATCCGCCTTCGTCACCGACGTTAGTCGCGTTCTTCCCGTATTTTTTTTCAATAATCTTCTTCAAACTCTGGTATATTTCAGAAGCTGCCTGAATATCCGTTTCAAAACTTGGCGTGTCAGGTATAATCATGCACTCTTGTACGTTTAAATTATTGCCAGCGTGTTTTCCTCCGTTGATGACATTCATTAAGGGAGTTGGGAAACCTTTCATCCCTCCCAAATACCTGTATAATTCCTGATTTTTGAAACTCGCTGCGCACCTTGCCGCAGCCATTGAGACGCTGAGTATAGCATTAGCTCCGAGTTTTGACTTATTAGGCGTGCCGTCCAAAGATATCATTGCTGAATCAATAAGTTCCTGCTCGGTGACATCCATGTTTAAGAGCTCTTTTGAAATGACCGTATTAATATTACGTATCGCATTCATCACGCCTTTACCGTTAAATGCTTTGGCATTATCCCTGAGCTCTACAGCTTCAAATTCGCCTTTTGACGCACCGCTTGGCACACTCGCTACGCCGATGCTTTCCTTAGTTTTCACTATTGTTGTAATCGTAGGGTTGCCCCTCGAGTCTAATATCCAAAAACCATTAACATGTGTTATTTTCATTAGAAAGTTTAAAAAATCGGAGCTTTTTAACGTTTATTTAAATGGTTTACATTAATATGTTTAATGCATTCTTCTTCCTGCTGATAGACGTAGTCCTCGCAGGCTTCATAATATTCGCCGGTTACTTATGGATTCAAAAACTGCAGAGCGATGCTTCAATCTCGATAAGCGGGGAAGTAACCAGCCACCAGTGCAACTGTCTTTCCATCACGGACGGAGGAGGAGAAATCATTGTCATGAACGCTAAGTGCAGTTCTGTAACAGGGCTGACTGTGAATGAGATATCCTACTCTGCGCAATTATACAAAGGGGATTACGTCGTCTACTATTACAATAATATATCATTATTTAATTTCGCATACAATACTTGTTCTGAATATTATACAAGATAGTTTTTTAAATAGACTATTTTTAAAACACTAATATCAGACATGGTTGAGACTAAAGACAATGAAGAGTTTGGAGAGGAAGCTGCAGCTACAGGACATGCAGGCGAGGGCGAGGGAACATTCAGAGTAAGAACTCCAAGAGGAAACGAGATTATAGGAATAGTTGACCAGTTACTTGGCTTCAGGAAGATGTATATTAGATGCGCAGACGGAAAGACCAGGCTTTGCAGGGTTCCAGGCAGGTTCAGAAGGAGCATGTGGGTGCGCCAAGCAGATGTTGTAATCATCGAACCATGGGAGTATGACAATACTAAAGGCGACATAGTTTACGATTACAGGAAGACCCAGATAGAATGGCTCAGGGAAAGAGGATTCCTGAAAAAATTGGAAGAATTCTAAAAGTTTAAAAGATTGAAATTTTTTGAAACAAATACGTAATGGAATTATCACGATTTGTCAAGACTTTGTTTATACGGTCAGGGATTCCTATCCGTGTTGACTGGAACATTTGTGACTTGCCGGACACTGAAAGGCTCATACTGCTTGGGTTTTACGAGAGCGCAGTTTCAAGCAACGTGCTTCACAGCCAGTTAAAAGAGATAAGGTATGATAATTTTGTCTTCATACCTTTAGAGGAGAAAATAACTTATTTCCCTAATCTGGAAATGCCTTTATCATTCAGGCAGTATTTTGATAAGATTTCAACTGAAGGGAGCACAATTAATCTGGAAAAGAAAGAGTATAGTATACAAATAGCTTATGTTCCCTCGTTCGGATTTAAAAACAGGGTTATTATTAAGGAAGGCGTTGACGAGAAAAAAGTTAATGATGAATTAGACTGCGTAATCCCTTTCATCGAAGAAAAGTATAATAATCTTTTTATCCCGATAAAATCAGACATTTTATGCCTCGGCCTTTTCAGCAATGAAGTGCAGTACTGTTTTGGCAAAGTCTATCTTAGAAACGTCCTGATGGAATTGTTCAAGAAGTTCGGCGCTGATTTTTTCACTGATTCATCTCTGTTGAAATCTGGCTGCAGTAAACAATTAATAAAATATGATTCAGTAAAGGATGAATTGGAAAACATTAACAACTGGTTTGTTAATAAGGTTAAGGAAATGCCTTATGACCAGTCATTTGACGATGCCGTTAAAATGATAAGATTCGAGAAATTCGTCAAAAAAAGCATGACTAATTTATCAAATATTTTAAAACCATAGAGTGTTATACAATTTATTCATGGTTGAAAGGGATTTCAGAGTCAGGAATGAAGTTTTTGACGAGAGTACTATCAGGGTTCTTGACAAGTTCAGGCATGAATACTTTGAGGATTTAGAGCACTGCATAAGCACAGGGAAAGAGGCTAATATTTTCAGGGCGACAACGAAGGATGGCTTTGTTGCTGTCAAAATATTCAGGACTTACACGACAAGTTTTGAAAGAATGGCTAAGTACATCGAGGGCGACCCTCGTTTTGCAAGGGTGAAGAAAAGCAGGCATAGTTTAGTCTACTTATGGTGCAGGAAGGAGTTTAAGAACCTATCAAAAGCAGCCAGTATAGGAATAAACGTGCCTAAAGTTTACGTTTTCAGGAAGAATGTCCTAGTCATGGAGTTGATAGGCGAGAATGGTTGCCCAGCCCCCATGTTAAAAGATGTTACTCTTGACAATTACCAGGAATGGTATGATGAAATAATCGCTATCATGGTCAAGCTTTACAAAGGCGACTTAGTTCACGCTGACTTATCCGAATTCAACATACTTGTTTTCAAAAGCCGCCCTGTAATAATAGACATGGCTCAGAGCGTGCTGGTTGAGCATCCTGAAGCTTTGAATTTCCTGAAAAAGGATTTGTACAATGTCAACGCTTACTTCCTGAAAAAGAAGTGCAAGATTAAAAGCTGGGAAGAGTTCAAAAAACTGATTTTTTAGCACTAAATGTTTTTAAACTATCGGATTTTTCTAAGTTTTATGAATGATTTTACTGCAGAAGTGAGAATTCCCCAGGATAGGGTTGCGGTATTAATAGGCTCTAAGGGGAGCACTAAGAAAGATTTCGAAACCCGCTTCGAAGTCAGTTTGAATATTAATTCTGAAGGTGCGGTGAGTATCATAGGCAAGGATTCTTTGAAAGTTTATCTTTGCGAGAAAGCTGTCAAGGCTATAGGCAGGGGTTTTAATCCTGAAATTGCAAAATTATTGGAGAAGGATAATTACGAGTTCGAACTGATTGACATATCAGATTATGCAAGGAATGAGAAGGACGTTGAGAGACTGCGAGGCAGAGTTATTGGAAGGGAAGGAAAATCGAAAGGGATGATAGAGAGATTAACAGGGTCGTACATAATTGTTTACGGAAAAACTGTCAGTGTCATCTCAGACGTGAATGTCATCGAAATAGTCCATCACGCTATAGAAATGTTATTAAAAGGTGCGATGCACGTATCAGTGTTCACTTATTTGGAGAAGGAAAATCAAAAAAGAAAGAGAGAAGTGATGTTAAGTGGAGAAAACAATAGCTGACGATTTAGCGGAGAAACACAAAAGTATCAGCGTTGCTGAATTTTTCGAGAAGAACAGGCACTTATTAGGTTTCGACTCGAAGCTTAAAGCGATGCTGACTTGTGTAAAAGAAGCAGTTGATAATAGCTTGGACGCTTGCGAAGAATACTCATTCGAACTGCATAAGAGGGGAAAACCGCCCGAGCTTCCTGACATACTTGTCAGGGTTGACCAAGAAGCAGGTGAAGTTTTCAAAATCATAGTCGAGGATAACGGTCCTGGTTTAATGCCTAGTGTTATCCCAAGAGCTTTCGGTAAGATGCTTTACGGCAGCAAATTCCACCGATTAAAGCAGGGACGAGGACAGCAGGGAATAGGTATTCACGCGGCAGTATTGTACAGCCAGTTAACAACAGGTAAGCCTGCAAGGATAATCAGCAAGATAGGAAAAGACCATCCTGCTCACATTATTGAATTATTCATTAATACAAAGCTTAACGAGCCTGACGTGAAACGCGATGAAGATTACCCTAAGTTCAGCAAAGACCATGGCACTAGGGTAGAACTTAGCATGGAGGGAAAATACGTAGCAACAGGTGATAAGAGCATATACGAATATTTGAAGAGGACAAGCGTTGTTAATCCTCATGCGAAGATTACATTCATAGACCCAAGCGGCCAAACTTTCAACTTTAAGCGTTCAACTGACCAGATGCCTCTTGAGACTAAGGAGATAAAGCCTCACCCTTGGGGTATAGAGCTTGGCGTATTGACAAGGATGCTGAAAGAAACCAAGAAGAATACGATGGTTTCATTCCTGACTGAGGAGTTCTCAAAAGTCGGAGCTGTCAATGCGAAATCAATACTTGAGAATTCAAAGGTTGACCCGAAAAGGAAGCCTGACTCTGTAATTTTTGAAGAAGCGCAGTTATTATTAAAGAGTCTTGAGAAGGCGGAATTGCAGAGGCCTCCGACAGACTGCTTAAGCCCTGTCGGAAGAGGAGCTATAGAGAAGAGTCTCCGTTCAGAATATAATCCTGAATTCATAGTTGCAACGACTCGTCCACCTGAAGTTTACAGAGGTTATCCTTTCCAGGTTGAGGCTGCATTAGCTTATGGAGGGGACATTCCTGAGAATGAGAGCGCCAAGATTATGCGTATAGCGAATAAGGTTCCATTATTATACGAGAGCGGTGCGTGTGCTATCACTGAAGCTATCAATGACATGGATTGGAAAAGGTACGGGGTCAACAAGCCTTCAGGAAGTTCAATACCGCAAGCTCCTCTTATCATACTAGTGCACTTTTGCAGCGTATGGGTGCCTTTCACAAGTGAAAGTAAAGCTGCAATAGCAAGTTATCCTGTTATTCTTAAAGAGATGAAACTCGCGCTTCAGGAATGCGCAAGACAATTACAAGTATTCCTGCATAAGAAGATGAAGGCGAAGCATGAAGCTCAGCGTATGGGCACTTTTGTCAAGTACAGCGGAGTAATGGCTAAAGCGCTTTCCGACTTAACCCGCAAGAATGAGAAGGAGATTAGCGAGGTAATAAAACGGGTTATTGAGAAAAAATATGGGAGTAATTCTAAAATATTAGAAGCTGAGAAGGCAATTAAGGAGGATTCTGCGAAGAAAGCAGAGTCTGATAATACTAAAAAAGAAGTAAAAAAAGAGGAGGGTGATGACGAAGAAGATGGCAAAGCAAGAGGATCAAGAAAGGGCAAGTCAGGAAAAAATAAGAATAGCGAGGAGTAAAGAAATAGCTGATAAGCTTGTCGAGATTGGCAACAGGATTATTCGAGAGTTGGAGAAATATGAGAATCCCGCTGTCAGCATACCTGTCAGGAGTTTAAGCAATGTTTACTACGATGAGAAGGCTCGTCTTATCAGGCAGGGTAATAATAAGAGTGACAGGACATATTTCAACGTTGCACAGTCTAAGAGTTTCATGCAGACTATGCTTATGGCTTCAAAATTGAGGGATTTATTGGAGCAGGGAAGCACCGTCGGTTTGAGACAATTATTTTATATGTGTCGTGGAGGAATTCCCGGGACTAACGAGAATACTTTTGACGAACAGGAAGAGAGTGACCCTATTGTAGAGGATGTTGAAGGTATGCTTGATGCTCTTCGTGAAGAGATGAACGTTTACGCTGACCGTAAGGGCATCTTATGCGGTGACTTGAAAATTGTTGACCATGGTGATGAGATTGACTGCAGCAAACTTGGAAGTAGCGGTTATGGTATTCCGAGCATTGTAGAGAAAGGCCGTGTCGACTTCGTTGACTGCAAGGCAGATTATATTCTTATTGTGGAAAAGGCGCAGACTTGGAGCCGTCTTAACGAGGATAAGTTCTGGAAGAAGAATAAGTGCTTAATACTAACTGGTAAGGGCCAGCCTGCCCGTGGTGACAGGCGTTTGGCAGCGAGGCTGCATAAGGAGTTGGATTTGCCGGTTTACGTTTTCACAGATATGGATATCTGGGGTTATTACATCTACAGCGTTTACAAACAGGGCAGTATTAACTTGGCGCATTTCAGCGAGAAGAGTGCGATGCCTGATGCTAAATTCCTTGGATTCATGACTCGTGATGTCAAAAAGTATGATATTCCTAAGAATTACTGGATCCCACTTGATAATGAGGACCATAAGAGAGTGAAGGAAATCTCTAATTATGAATGGTTTAAGAATAAGAAGGAGTGGCTTACTGAGTTCAAGTCTTTATTGGATTTTAAGAACAAGGTTGAGCAGGATGCGCTGGTAGGTAAGGGTATTGAGTTCATGGCCAAGAAGTATTTGCCTGAGAAGATTGAGAGCAAAGACTGGTTTGACTAATGTTTATAACTTAGTTAATACTATTTTATTTTTATGAATAAGTATTCTTATCCTATTGAAGAAAAGAGTATTTTGTATATTACTTCTAAATCTCCTGCTCATAAAAAAGTATTGCTTAATCATGAAGAGTATGATTTGACTAACGCTATTGATTTTTTATGTGAAGAAGGTACTGAGGTTAAAGCTGCTTTTGGTGGAGAAGTTGTTACAATATTTAATGAGGTTAATAAGAATTATAATGGATTTGAAGAACCTTCTTTGGATATTATGAAGCAGAGTGAGCAGGATGGGAATTATGTTGTTTTAAAGCATGATAATAATGAGTTTTCAATTTATAGTCATTTGAAAAAAGATAGTATTAGAGTGGTTAAGGGCTCTCGAGTTAAAGTGGGAGATGTTTTGGGTTATGTTGGCAGTACGGGTTGGTCAATTAAACCTCATTTGCATTTTATGGTATTCAAATTTGTTAAAGCTTTTCCTAGAAGGGATTACGTTTCACTAAAAATAGTATGGAAAACTTAATTTTAGTAAACCAAAATTTTAAAAAGCCGAAAAGCACTTTCTTTTCTTATCAAAGTATTACCTGCCTCGGTAGCTCAGCAGGTAGAGCACTTGCCTGTTAAGCAAGTTGTCACAGGTTCGAGTCCTGTCCGGGGCGAAATTTAATTATTATTTATGTTATGTACACTTCTATTTGATGAAATTAATATAAGACTGGGAGCTAAAGTTATATATAAAGAACTTTTTATCAAAACATATTTATGTTCGGGTTATCTAAATTATTAATAGTTTGGAGGCTGGTTATGGTTGTGAGTAAGATTTTGTTAATTATTTTTGTTGTGTTTTTTTCTTTGTTTAGTGTTGGTTTTTGTTTTTATGTTGATGGTTTTGAGGATGGGAATTATGATGCGAATCCTGTGTGGGTTCCTACAGGTGGGACTTGGGGTGTTAATACTAATAATCCTCATACTGGGTCATACTCGGTTTATGGAACTGTTGGGTCAAGTCCGAGCCATCAGCTTAAAGTGAACATTTCTAGTGTAGGTGGTAATGTTGTTAATTATACTGTTTGGTTGAAGATTACGACAGCGAATGCAGCTGGTGTAGCAGGTCTTTGGATTTATGAAGGTGATGTGGCAAAGTATTATTTGAAAGCGCATTATGCAGGATTTTACAAAGGTTGGTATTTTGACAGCGACGCTTCCTGCCATAGCAAACCAAAACTATCTTCAACTGAGCCGTCAACGAATCACTGGTACTATTTAGTAATACAGAGAAAAGTTAGTGAGAATAAAGCAAGAGCTTACGTGTACGATAGTGATGGCACAACAATACTGCTTGACAGCGGTGACTTAACAGATTCATGCAGCAGCGCGAACATAAACAAGATAGGATTATTCAGCCAAGACGGCACAGTATACTACGATGATGTTAACATAGGCGAAATGAACGCTACCGAACTTGAAGGACGAAACGCGATAGAAGAAGGTATCCATTCTAGCGTTCTAGGACCCAGTGCTGTAATTTACACAGACCAGAAATTATACATATATAACGGGACTCACAAATTAGGAACGTTTGACAAAGTAGTAAAAACAAATAATCAAGTGTGGGCATTCAATTACATCACAAGCGGAGAAAATTATCAAAGCATGAAGAACTTAACAAACGTAATCTACTTTTGGGAACAAGGAAACATGTCATACTCAGAAATCAAAACAGCAGTAGGACAATACATAAACAACACCAAACAATAAAAAAAGATGAAAAAATGAAGTTTAATAAATGGATAAAAGAAAACAAGAACTTACTAATTGTATTAGGTGTGATTGGATTAGTCCTTGTTGGTATTTTTGGTTATAATTGGTATACTATGTATAGGATTGAACAAATGTTAGATATTACTAATGTTTCGACTAATATTGGTACAAATGTTATTAAGACATTAAGAGAGTTTGGTGAAGCTAATGTTATAATTTCTGTTAATTTGAGCAGTTCTGATGAACTTAACTCATTAGTTATATCAACATTATCGGAAGAAGAATTTAGACCAAGACATATCAGTCTGTATGGAACTTGGTTTTCAGGTTATCTAAGTGTAATTGGATTTGAAAAATTAAAGAATAACCCCTATATTTTAAGTATTGAAATAAATGAGGCAGTGAGCGGAAGTTGAAAAAACTGTTAAATACAAAATTTGTATTTAATTTAAGAATCCCAAGATATATTACTATAAATTATTCTATCCCTAAAATGTTGTTAGAGACTAAATTAATCACTTTTATTTGTTTATTTATTATTTGTCTTTTTTTTGTTGAACCTGTTTTTGCAATAAATCAATCTTCTAATTCTTCTGAAGATATTTCTCATCAAACTAATTTTACATATATAAATGGAACTTGCCAAAATACCACTTTATTTAATCTAACTCAGCAAAATGAAACGCTAATCGAAATAAATCCTTGTTTAAATATTTCTTGTCAAGAAGGATTTCAGTGTGTTCAAGGAAAATGTATATTAAATTTATCTTATCGAAACGTTGATTTTAACATAATTTATGGTTTAAGTTTTAATAAATGGGTTAATGTTATTGTTAATTTATATGATGAAAGTTCATTTGTTTTTTCTTCCAATTTAGCATTAAACCGTGAATTATATACACAAAGAGCAGGATATTTTTATAAAACAGAAGATGAAGTTTTATCTACTATTCCGGAAGGAGAATTTATTCTAAGACATACGTTTGGATTAGCTAACAGTTTTTCAGGACTTATAACTTTAGAAGGATTAATGTATCTCCAAAACAATTCAAAAGTTTTTATGATATCCTCTAATGAAAGAGTTTATCAAAGTTTAGACCAAAGTGTTCCGTTTATTAATGCAAATGATATCTGGACTATACAAATTAATACTGAAAATTTAACTGGGACTCATCAAACCGTTTGTGTTATTGACTCGGGTGTTAATGATACCCATCCTGATTTAAATAATAAAGTTATTGCTCAACACTGCTTTTGTGCTTATGGTGGAGGTTGTTGTCCCCCAAATAATTCTGTTGAAGGTAATGATGCTGAAGATGGAACTGGTCATGGAACTCATGTTTCAGGAATAATAGTGGCAGATGGATATTTGAAAGGGGTTGCACCTGGAGCAAGTATAGTTGTGGTTAAGGTTTTTGATTCGTTAGGTAATGGATATATAGATGATACTACTGCAGCTGTTGAATGGTGTTATAATAATTCAAAAAAATATAATATTTCTATTATAACAATGAGTTTAGGTGCGAGTTTATATGATGATTATTGTGATTCTAATTATAATACTTTGACTAAAAATATAGAATCAGCTATTAATACAGGTATTTTTGTTGATGCTGCTGCAGGTAATGGTGCTAATTTTACACATATTTCTTCTCCAGCGTGTATTTCTAATGTTACTTCTGTTGGTGCAACTTACGATGCTAATGTTGGTGAACAAGATTGGTGTAAAACATGGAATCAGGATCATACTCAGTGTATTGAATATTTATGTAATGATACTATAACCTTCGCAGATAGAATTGCTTGCTTTAGTAATCGTAATAGTATTACTTCTTTATTTGCTCCTGGTGCAATAATTAATTCAACAAGTTATACTGGTGGTTATGAAGAAAGGTCTGGCACATCTATGGCTGCTCCTCATGTTGCTGGTGTTGCTGCTTTGATGAAGCAAGCTAATTCGAGTCTTACTCCTTTTGATATTCGTAGCATTATGCAAAGAACAGGTGTTAGTGTTTATGATCCTTTGTCTAAACTGACTTTTCCGAGAATAGATGCTTATCGTTCAGTTATGGCTAGTATTCATGATTTGGTGGTTAGTGATGCTGAAATTTTTGATAGTAATAATAAGTATAACTTGTTTAGTTTTAATGTTTTTAATGACTTGAACGAGACAATTAATAATATTAATTGGAGTGTTAGTCTCGGAGATGGTAATATTATAAATAATACTGCGGATATCTCGATTGGTGCTTATGATGATTTATGGGTTTTTATAGAACATACTTATGATAATGTTGGAGATTACACTGTTAATGTGACTGCGAATAGTACGACTGATTCTAGCAATTGGCAATCTTTACTTGTAACTATTGACAAAGATTTTGGAATCAGCGACATTGACGTATTATGCACTGATTGTCTTGGAACAAGAGTGTTCGGATTCAACATTACGAATTATTATACTCCAATAACAGCAAATTGGAGCATTAAACTCGGAGATGGAAATGAATTAAGCAGTACAGAAACAATTAACTTAAACCAGTATGAAGACATCTGGGTCTTTGTAGAACACGATTATGACGAAATCGGGAATTATACAATTAATTCTACAGCAACGAGCGAAGAATTGACAAGATACTCGAACAATGCATTTGCAAATATTACACAAGTATTAAGCGAGAACTTAAAATTATTAAACTTAGGAATATTCAACAGCACAGGATTATACAGAATATTCAACTTCACAATACAAAACAACGGCACACAGAACCAATCAGGAATATACTGGCAGTTCAACATAAGCGGAGAAACGCCAGTTAATAGCAATGAAATAAACCTAACAGTAAATGAAGAAGTATGGACATTTATAGAATACACTTATCCGAGCGCAGGCAGTTACACAATCACAGCAAAAGCAGACCCAGACGACTTGATACAAGAATTCAACGAAAACGACAACGAAGAAACACTAAATGACTAAAAGATTAAAGGAGAACTTTTATCGTAAACTATTTATTTTAGCGCTGCTCATTAGATTCTTGTAGGACTACTAATACGCATTAGAGTTTAGGTGTTAGACTGTTTGGCACGCTCCTGTCCCGGGCGTAAAAGTTAATATCGAATATGGGTTGATTTTATGATTTCAGTTCAAGATTTGTATAAAAAATGGGCAAGTTCTTACGATACTGATATTAATGGAGTAATATATTTAGAGGAAGAGGTTACTAAAAAATGGTTTAATTTTAAGAATAAAACTATTTTAGACTTGGGCTGCGGCACAGGAAGATATGCAATACCTTTATCCAATTCAAATAAAGTTGTAGGTGTTGATTCTAGTCAGTCAATGCTTGAAATTGCACGCAAAAAAATAAAGAATAAAAATATTACTTTTGTAAATAGTGATGTAACTAATTATACTCCTTCGCAAAAGTTTGATGTTATATTATCAATGCTTGTTTATGACCATGTTAAAAATTTAAAGAAAGCAATAGGTGTTGTTAAGGATGCGAGCAAGAGAGGAACTGAATTGTTTATTTCTAATGTTCATCCTTATCGCGCATTTTTAGTATCTTTAAATAAAAATAGAGCAAGATTCCCTCATGGTTATGAGAGCTATCAATATTATCATCCTTTGGATGAGTATCTTCATTTACTTCGTCCATTAGGTTTTGAATTAGTTGATTATAAAGACTTAATATTTACTAAAAAAATGTTAACTCCAAAATTCAAAAAAGCAGGAGAAGAAGAAAACGAATTAGTTGCGGTAATATACTATTTTAAAAAAATTAATTAAACTTTTTCTATTCTTTAGCGTAAACCTAAAACTCCTATTTTTTTAATAAACAAAATCTTTATATTATATACTTACCTGTTTTTAGGTATGATTATACCTGAAATAAGGTAATGTTTTATGTTGACCCAGAAGCAGTTGATTTTGTTAAGTGTGTTTGTTCCTAATCTGTTTAAGGAGTACTCTTTTTCAGAATTGAAAAGGGCTTTGGCTGAGAAGTCTAACAGTGTTTTGCAGAATGCTCTTAAGCAGTTTAAGAGTGAAAACTTAGTTGTTGAGAGAAGTATGGGCACGTCTAAATTGTATAAGATTAATCTTGATAATAATCTGGTTTTTGATTATATTGGTATAATAAATAAAGGTAAGTTGTCCAAGCAGGTTGAGAGAACAATTAGTCTGATTAAGGAAGAGGTTGATAAGTATACTTTTTTTTATTCAGTAGTGATTTTTGGCTCTTGGGCGGTTGGTGAGGAGAGAAAAGATTCGGATTTGGATATTGCAGTTTTTATTGAAAAGGATGAGGATAAGAAGAAGGTTGAGTCTGCTTTGAATTCTGCAGAACAAAAATCATTAATTAAATTGGACAGCCATGTTATTTCTCAGGATGAATTCTTGGAAATGCTTAGACTAGATGAGGAAAACTTAGGTAAGGAGATAGCGCGTAAGCATCTGGTTGTGCATAACAGCAAACTTTTTTATTCAGTGTTAATTAAGGGTGTGAAGAATGGATTCAAACTTTAAACTTTACTTATCAAGATCCGAGAACGAGTTGAACTTGGCAGGAATAATATTTCAACTAAGCATCAACAAAGAATTACAGTTAGATATTTTCAAAGTAAAGCCGGACACCTATTTTAGTGCTGCAATATCTCACGCGTATTACTGCATATTCTATGCAGCTAAAGCATACTTATTGACGAAAAATGTGAAGACTAATCCTCCAGAAGAGCATAGGAAGACCTTTGAAGAGTTCAAGAAATTAGTGGACAAAGGAATAATTGACAAAGAGCTGCTGGAACTCTACGAAGATGCATTGATAAAAGCAGACGCGCTCCTTGATATATTTCAGCAGGAGAAAGGAAAGAGAGGAAAATTTACTTATAGAAAACTGCCTCAAGCAAACCAAGAGCCTGCAAATGAAAGCTTGGAACACGCTAAGACATTCTTCAAGCACATGTACAACCTTTGCGAAATATGATTTTTTAAGTTTTAATCGCTTGATTTTGAGGAATAAAGGAAGTAATATCCTTACATGTTTAAGTTCTGCGTCCTTTTTTATTTTTATGAACTTTTACGATATTGGTTACAGTACATATGAGGAAAGCGAATATAAACAGTTAGTTCACAAGGTTAAATATACACAAGACGAGTTTGAAAACATAATAACTACTATTATTGCGGATATTCTGAAGAATGACTCTACAAAAGATGAAGAATCTTTTCAAAATATATTTTATAATGTGGTTGAAGAGCTTGTTAAGAATTACGGTTTTAAAAAACTAGATTTCGCTGCTCGAATTGATTTTTTTGGTTGGGCGAGAATATTAGATGAAACGGATTGGAAAGGGCAGCGTGGGAATGTACTGGAGAAATTGACAAAAGATATAAAAGAGAAGATTAAGAAAATTTAAGGAAGTTTTCTTAGCTGGAGTTACATTAAAATTCGATATCAAAGGTATATATAAGGAAAGGAGAACTTTTATCGCAAACTATTTATTCTAGCGCTGCTCAGTAGATCTTTGTAGATTATAGGACTATAAAGAAATATCTAATTATAGGTGTGCTAGTTTTTTGAGTACTTCCTGGTTCTTTTTTGAGAATTTAAAAAATGATAGTTTGGCCATATCTTTTGTTATTTTTTTAAAAACTGCTGGCTGTTTCTTAGTTAAAGTTACTTTAGGAGTAGTCATATTAATATTATCTTATTTTATCATTTATAACTATTTTCATTTATTAAAATCTTTAAAAGAGTCTAATATGTCCTGCATGGACTCAGCAAGGTAATTCATTGATTCTTGTTCACTTTTACTTAACTTTTTAGTATATTTCTCTAACTCTCCGGCAATATGTTTAATATAGTCTAAAACATCTTCATCTTTAATATTAGACGCTTCTTTTGCCACATTTAATAAATAATCAGCATAAACTAAAGGTAGCTTTTCTAGTTCGTAACCATTGAATAATAAGAATGCTGCAGTAGAGACAAGCGCAGTTCTTTTATTTCCGTCTAGAAAACAATGTCCTCTGATAATATTAAATAATAAAGCTGCAGCCTTTACAAGAACTTCTTTATATCTTGGTTGCTTATACTCGTGAACTGCATACTCAAGGTTAGCTTTATCTCTTATCCCTTTAGTATCTGCATCTTTCATTACTAATTCATGCAAGAAAATAATTATATCTTCATCAAGTAAATATAACTCTTTAGTCATATCTAATATAATCATAATAACTAATTTAAACTTTTAGACTAACATTCAAGTATTATTAATCTCAAAGGTGTATATAAGGAAAGGAGAACTTTCATCATAAACTATTTATTTCAGCGCTGCTCAGATAGATCTTTGTAGAGCATAGGACTATAAAGAAATTAGAGGCGTATAACAAATTTAATACTGCCTGTCCGGGGCGCTAATTATTAATTTCCTTTATTTTATTATTATCCCTATTCCATTTGTATTTATTTTGCAGGTAGTTTAATAATGAATTCGGAGCCTTTACCGTACTCGCTCTTTAAACTAATTTCTCCGTTCATTGCTTTGATTAATTCTTTTGATAATGCCAGACCTAGTCCTGTGCCTCCTGCTTGTTTGCCTTCTTTAGTCTGATAATATTTAACGAATAATTTAGGCAGGTCCTCCTTCTTAATACCTACTCCATAATCTTTGACAGATATGTATACATAATTCTTTTCTGCCCATGATTTAAGTTCTATCTTTCCACCTTCTTTTGAGAACTTGATTGCATTATCAATTAAATTATTAATTACATCTTTTAATCGATTAGGATCAACTAGCACGTTTACGTCTTCAAATTTAGTAACTAGATTAATCTTTTTAATGTCCGTTATTGGTTTCTTAATATTAATACTTTCATTTAATAATATAGTAAGATTGGAGTTAGTAATACTTAACTTCAGATTGCCTGACTCAAGTCTTAACAAATTAAGTATTTTATCAACCATTTCCTTGAGTCTGTACGCTTGGGAAATAATTTTATCAGCGGAGATTAAATCTTCTGGAGTTTTTAATTTTTCTTTGATGAGTTCTGCATAACCAATAATTGGAGTTATTGGTTGTTTCAAGTCATGCGTAATCAAAGTCATGAAACTATCTTTTAATTCTTGTGTTTTCTTATTTAATTCAAATTCAATATTTTCCCGTTCGGCCTTTTTTTGCTCAGTTATATCATATAGTGATGCAAGATATGCGTCCTTACCTTCCCAAACAGTGTAAGTGACACTTAATTCAGCAAATCCTATTTCATTATTCTCGCGAAGAATGTTAATCTCTGTTTTTTTATTTATTAACGGCACTCCAAATAATGTACCAATTAACTCGTTTGATTTCTTACCTAGCAGTTTTTCAGCAACAGGATTAACGAATAATACTCTACCTGTATTATTTAATACTAGAATTCCTACAATACTATTTTGTAATAAATCCTTAAATTTCTTATTCTCAAATATTAACGCTTCTTCAGCTTCCTTACGCTCAGTAATATTCAGTGCATAAATATTAGCATATCCTTCTTTAACAAAAGGAGAGATAAATAACCAGTAAATTTTAGAATCTAATTTAATTTCTTTATCAATTTTTATGTTTAAATGCATTGAATCACGTACTAATTTATGCAAAAATGCCGGAATCTTTCTATTAACGTTATAACCAAGTTCTCCTAACAATTTCAAGCCAGCAGGGTTAACATAACTAAAATTATTATTCATTACACGAAATATGGGATTAGGATTCTCGCTAGGAAAGCGCGCAAGACTCTTAATTTCATTTTCAGCATTCATGCGTGCTGTAATATCTCTAAAAAAACCCACATTGTACAATTTAGTGCCGATTTTCAAACGTGCACTTTTTATATCAGCATAAACGATTTTCTTATCCTTTCTTAGACAAGGTATATTCTCCGCAACAGTAATTTTTCCCTTTGCTAATTTTATGAATAAATTAATAATCTCTTTAAGATTTTTTTTGGGGTGTATATCATTAATATTTAACTTAATTAATTCATTATTAGTATAACCTAAAAATTTACACACCTCGGTATTTGCGAACTCAAATTTTTTTGTTTTAACATCGGCAGCTAGAATTCCGTCGGCAGCTCCATAGAATACTGTTCTGAATTTCTCCTCATTCTCATGTAATGCTTCCTCATTTTTCTTTTGCTTAGTAATATCACGGAAGTACCAAACACGTCCATAATATTTGCCGTAACTGTCAAATATAGGGCTTGAGTAACGATCAAGTACTCTGCCATCTTTTAATTGAATTTCTTCTCTGCTTTTTTCAATCTTATGTTTGTATAAGTAATTAACTCTAGCAATGAATTCAGATGGATTAGAGAGTTTATTAATCACTGATTGTAATGCCTTCTTGTCAGACTTTGATTTAATTACTTTATCAGGAATATTCCATATTTCAATGAAACGTTTGTTATAAGATATAATCTTGCCATTCTCGTCAACAATGAGAATACCATCAATTGCTGACTCATTCTGCGTTTGAAGAAGTGTATTCTTGAATAAAATATCTTCCTCATTTTTCTTTTGCTTAGTAATATCCCTTGAAATAATAAGTATTTCATTAGCAACATTACTCTTAAGAATGGGTACGGCGTAGGTTTCATAATTTTTAATAATCTTATTATTGCCCATCGCTTGATATTCAAACCGTTTAACTTTTTTATCTCTTAAACATGCATTAATATTTTTCTTAAACAAATTCACAGAATCCTTAGCTACAAAATCATAAACAGGCTTACCAATAGTACTCTTTTCATTAAAACCTTTAGCATAATGATTCAAAAACAAGAATTTGCCTTTCTTGTCAAGCAAGGATATATAATCAGGGATTGCACTCACAAGATTACACCATTTACTCTCACTCGCGCGCAATGCTTCTTTGATATTACTAATCTCAATATTATCTTTCTTTTTAGAATTAATTCGTGAAGCCATTAATATAGTCAATAATGTTGGCTTATATAATATTTATTATTTAAATAACCCTTAAAAAGCAAATTTAATAAGCTTTGAACCAATTTAATTAAATAGCCAAAATGAGATATTATGAAAACTGAAAAAGTAATACAGACAGTTACTGCAAAAGATGAAAATATTAAAATCAGCCCAACGGGGATTGAAGGATTAGATTTTCTACTAAAAGGAGGATTTCCTGAAGGGCATGTGATACTGCTTTCAGGCGGCGCAGGAACAGGCAAGACAATGCTTGCAATGCAATGGTTATTTAACGGTTACAAAAAGAATAATGAATCCGGCATTTACATAACACTCACCGAACCTATCACTAAAGCATTACAGAATATCAGTAACACGGAATTTTATGACAAGACAGTCACGGATGCATTAAAGATTCACTTCACTGATTTAAGAACAGCAATACAGTTGCTGGAAATTAAAGAAAAAAGCATCACCAAGAATGATATTGACAAGATAATTGATACAATAGGACAACTTGTTAAACAGACAGGTTCAAAGAGACTGGTTATTGATTCAATAACTGCATTAGCTTACATGCTAAATGAGAAAGATCTCATTAGATATTTTGTTTTCAGACTTGGAACAATGCTTTCAACGCTTAACTGCACAACAATACTCACTTCAGAAATAACAGGTGGAGGAAGCAGCGTGTTTGGTGTTGAGGAATTCATATCTGATGGTGTAATCAAACTGGAGTCAGTAAAAATTAAGGATGATATTATAAGGAAACTTCAAATAATCAAAATGCGAGGAATAGACTATATTCCTAAAGTAGTGGACTTCAGGATTAAACGTGATGGAGTGCACCTGCTTCTTAAAATACTGCCCGAGCTTGTTTACAGGGCAACAAATGAAAAAGTAAGTTCTGGAGTTTCCGGATTTGATGATATGTGTTATGGAGGACTCTTTAAAGGCAGCTGCACATTACTTGCAGGACCTACAGGAACAGGTAAGACAGTAACAAGCCTGCAATTTATTAATCAAGGATTAAAAAACGGCGAGCACTGCCTATATGTGAGTTTTGAGGAAAGCAGGGAGCAATTATTAAGGCTTGCACAGAGTTTTGGGTGGGATTTTGAAAAGTATGAAAAAGATGGATTGCTAACTTTCTTGTGCTCTTATCCTGAACTTGCTTACCCAATAGAGCATTTAATTGCTATTGAGGAAATATTTGAGAAAAATAAAATAAACAGGATAGTTATTGACTCATTAACTGCATTGGCTAATGTATTACCTGTGGAGACTTTCAGGGACTTTGTTAAGATGATTGTATCCTACTGTAAAGCAAAAGAAGTAACTTCATTAGTAACAGCTGCAACAGCTACATTAATGGGCTCCGAGACATTAACCGAAGCAAACTTATCAACGTTAACTGACAATATAATCATACTGAAATACGTTGAATTTAGCGGTGAGTTAGGCTTTGTTGTTGCAGTCCTTAAGACAAGGAGCAGCGACCGAGACAAGAAATTAAGAAAATATAATATAATCAGCAAGAAAGGTATTGTTATTGGCGAGGCATTAATGGCTTACGAGGGTGTAATGACAGGCACTTCAAGGAAGATTGGGAAGACAACTGAAGAGAAATTAATAGATGAATTCAATACTGTTCTCGGACCAATGGGGTTACAGTCGTACAATGAGATTGCATTGAAAGGAATTACAGAGAAAACAATAACAGAATATGTAGATTCATTAAAGAGTGAAGGAATCATAAAGAAAGACACTGCAGAAAAATTCAAGCAGAACTGCGTATCAATCTTGAATGAAAAATGAGGGCAAAAAAATAATGGTAAATTTTAATTCAATAAGAACAAAAATGATAATTTCATTATTAATAGTACTTGCTATAGTAATAACATCTTACTATCTGATAACAAACTTATACATTAGTGATATTTTAAGAAAGGATGTTGAATCTAAGAATGCGCAGACATTAGATTACATTCATGTCATTCTGCATTCAAATATTGATTCCGCACAGGAAACACTGGAACGGTTTGCTAATGATAAGTACTTGATTAGTGCAGCACTCACAGGAAATCCTGAAGATATTAATATGACAAGTTATATGTTTACAATGGTTGCACAGACTAAAAAATTTATGCCTTCCTTATCATATCAAAACTTTAGTTGTGTAACAAAAATAGCAGCACAGAGCACCTTAAGCTCTGTAGGAAGAAGTTACTCATCAAGAGATTACTGTATAGGCGTCACTTCAACCAAAGCACCTTATCTTTCTTCAATGTACATTGGTGCAACTCTTGGAATACCTTTCCTGGGACTAACAGTACCAGTAACTGTAAACAATACAATGATAGGGTACGTACTGGGCAGTCTTGATATGGATTTCATGCGAAATTATTTTGTCGAAGCCCAAAGCACTAGGAGTTATATAATACTTCTTGACAGGTACAATAACATATTCCTTGACACAAGAAACGTAACAACAGCTGTAGTTAATGCCAATGAAAGCATAAATGCAGGTGTTAGGCTTGTAAGTCAGGAATTAAAAGTGTCCGATAACGGATTTTTTGAAACAGGAGGTTATTTTATTGAATACAGCAAGTTTGACGAAGATATAACAGCAATACTATTCCAGCCAACAGAGGACGCTTTCTACGTAATCAATAACGTACAAATAATCCAGTTATATATACTAACAATATTCATTTTATTGCTCTCTACAATAATTTCCTTAATAATAAGTAGTATAACTGGACGAATAAATAAGATAACAAATATAGTTGAAGACTTAAGCAAAGGCGAACTCGACATTGAAATAGACCCTAAACTGAAAGCGTCAAAAGATGAAGTCGGCAGATTAGCGAACGCATTCGAACGAACAATAGTCAGCCTTAAACTTGCAATGAAGAAAACAGGAAATAAAATTTTAGAAGAAAAGAAAGAAGGCGAATAGATGAAAGGCACAATAAAAGTATTCTATTCGAGTGTAAAAATATTTTATTCAAGCACTACGGAACCAACAATACTAAAACTTTATGCGGATGGTATTGATTACTTAAAAAATACAAATATAAAACTAGAACTAATTGACGTAACTAAAAACCTTGAAATTGCAAAGAAAGATGGGGTATTCCTAACACCAACGCTAATAATACAAATGGAAGGCAAACCAGAACAAAGATATATAGGACTTATCGGCGGATTCTTAAACATAATAAAAACACTATAATTAAAAGATAACTCTATTTTTATTATCCATTAATAGTGACATATATTTTTATTAAAGATAAATAATTATAGATAATGGTGATATAAACGAATAAGATTTTTGTAGGATTTGTTGACTCAGATTGCCAGCTGAATATGTTAAATGTATGATAAAAAAATTACCCTAATATATATTTAGATACATTTTTGTTAAAGGAACTTTGGAAATGGAGAAAAATAACGCTAAATTTACTCAATAAGTGATATAGCCAATTATAAATTCAAAATAGATGTTGTAATCCTATGCATAAACTCAGCAGATATAGAACAAAGCAAATATCTTGCAGGAATATTCAAATATTGTGCTAATTAACTTGATATTTTTTTAACTTCTGCATCTAAGACTTCTTCTAAATCTTTGAACTTTCCTAATCCTAATTCTTGTATATTTATTTTGGAGTCTTTAATCTCTGCTTCATCATTATAACCCATACAATACCTGAATACATTTTTAGTGCCATTATAAAAATCAATACATATCGAATGTATATCTTTTTCAATAGTCGGATTAGATTTAACACAATCATTGACGCTTCCATGCTCGTCATAAGTATCCGTATCCATTCCACTGAAAGAGGATTCATATTTTTTAGAATCAGGATCATAGTTTAATTCAATAGCATTTCCAGTTGAAATAGAATTATCACTAATCAAATACTCAACTTTAATACTATTTACAATAAGTGTTAACTTATTCTTGGACGCCCAAGTTTCAGCCGTTTCGATTAATTTTATTGCTATATTATTCTTCATAAAATGAGATATACGAAAAAGTTTTCTTTAAAAAGTTTACTCCCATAAGAATAAAAGATAATTAACTGAGACCTATTTTACGTCAGTTTAAAGCAGGAATAATTATAAATAAAGACTAAATTCAATTTTAGCTGGTTAAATCTTACTTTCTGTAAACAGGATGCCATTCGATTAATACTTTTCTTTTTGCAGAATCAATGCCTCTCTTCTCAAGTTTTGGTTCAAGCCTTCTTATTATTTCTTCCCTTTTTAATCCCCCAATCATATACATAATAGTTGTGTAAATAGGTATTAAACCAGGCACTCCATCATCAAATAATTTTTCTACAAGTTTATCAGCCCACATTACTATCCTTTCCTTATTCCCAACATGGCCAGTATATATTTTGCTGGTATAAGCTTTATACGCTGAGAAATATTCTCCCTTCTTGACTAATTCATTAATGTATTTTGCTTTCTCCTTGTCATTTCGCAACCAGTTATACTCTTTTAAAAAAGCTATTTCCCTAGTTGCCACGTCATCCACATATTTTTTCTCTTTCCTCAGGCGCTCCAACGTATCATCGAGATTCGCATTCGCTGGTGTGTCTTCAATGTTCATAGTTACAAGTACGTTATCAAGATTCATGTTTATTGGCGTGTTAAGACCCATAGTAGAAAATAATTCATGAACGAGTAGTTATATACGTTTTTAATCGTTAACTAACGATTATTTTAAATTCATAAAAAAATATATGTTTTTGGAACTTAAATGGAAAATTAAAAAAATAATATTATAGACATTTTAATCTTCTTCTTTTAATCCCATCCAATTATTTTCTAAAAGAATCCAATTCTTCTTCGATAATCTTTCTTTTATTTTAGTCTGGAATTCAGGAGTGTACCATTTAGTAAGCAAGTGTTCCTCAATTTTTGCTATAGAGTCAGTTACATAATTTGTGCTACCATCAGAACTTTTTTCACTACGCATCCCTTTTTTTGCAGCCTTCCTAAGTGAAAGCGCCTTAAAATGTAAGATTGCAGCCATGCCATCAAAACAGGACTCTACATATTTTATTCGTTCCTCATTTAAGTTTAAGACATTTTTAATTACACCCTCAAGAGTAGGGTCTTCAATTATCCTTGCAGTCATAAAATAAACGCCAAAGAAATTGTTAACCTTTGCATAATAAGCTTCAAAAGAATCTGCCATTTTGCATTCTAGAACTCCTGATTCGCAGTATTCAGAAGCTCCGCAGTAATTCCCGTTTGAATTTATGTAAATATCAGTAATAAACTGCGGGTCTTTTAATTCACCTGCTATTTGCGAAGCGTACATCGTATTTAAAGACAATAAATCTATAAGAGTGAACGTATTCTTCAGCCACTCTTTGCGTTTATCCGTATCCAGCGAACTGTAAACCTTGTCAATATCCTTAATTAACGGTTTAATGCATCTTGAATGACGGTCTTCCTTTAATTCATTACACAATGAAACAAAATCTTGTTCTATTTTTTGAAGCTGAACTGCCATGAAATGATTGAAAAGATACCCTTTTTTTAATTATTTGTAGTATCTATTTAGTAACACCCGCTCAAATTTGAGCAGTTAGATTGATTAAACATTTAAGTTCCGCCGCTTTTAGTAATATAATCATGAATTTGTTTATACAGCATGCTTATGACAGGATTGCTGAAAAATATAATCAAAAGAGGTCCATATCCAGCGAACTAAACATGCTTAAAAAATTCATTGAATTACTGCCTGAAAAAGGCAGAGTGCTTGATGCCGGGTGCGGAGTCGGCCTGCATTCAAAATTTTTAACAGAACATGATTTCAAAGTTACAGGACTTGACATATCTAATAATATGCTGGACCTAGCCAGGAAAAATGCGCCAAAAGCAGAATTTATCAACAAAGATTTCACCAAATCATTTTTTAGAAAAGAATCATTTGACGGAATAGTTGCATTATTTTCATTATTTAATATCCCGAGAA
The DNA here is from genome assembly GCA_902385255.1 of Candidatus Tiddalikarchaeum anstoanum. Classification (GTDB taxonomy): domain Archaea; phylum Nanobdellota; class Nanobdellia; order Tiddalikarchaeales; family Tiddalikarchaeaceae; genus Tiddalikarchaeum; species Tiddalikarchaeum anstoanum. Next base: position 70,163 of record CABMEV010000012.1, read on the forward strand.
AAAACCACCAAAAAGTGCTGAACATGTTTAATAAGATATTAACACGGAAAGGTTTACTGTTAATCAGTTTTGGATGCAGAATAGGCGAATGTATTGTTGACTTCCTTGGCACTAAGATGTTTTTCAGCAATAACAGTTATGATGAATCAGAAAAAATATTATCCAACGCTGGATTTGAAAAAGTAGCGGAGAAATTAATTACTTCCACTATTTCTGGAAGAAAAATAGAGCACCGCTTAATCATTGCTAGTAAAAAAAACACTGAGGGTCTTCGCCAAATTCTGAACCGTTAACTGATTTTGCTACCGCACGGCATCCGAGACATTTCTTAAAATCCCTGCATTTTCCGCATCTCCCCTCAAAATTTTCACTTCTTCTAAAATTCCTCAAATATTCTGAATTCCATATACTAATCAAAGATTTATTTCTTATAGTATCAATTACTAAATTAGTCCTCCTGCAAGGCATAACATCACCATTTTCACAGATACATATGCCTTTTAGACCAATACAGCAGCCATAACTGTCACTTATCATTTTCCTCCATAAAGGGTCGCAGCTGTTTACTGCAATATTATTTCTATACTTAACACTTAACGATTTTATATAGTCATAAAATTTGGAGAGTTCAAGTTTTGTTAATAATTCTTTGCTTAACCTAGTCCCTTTTCCAGTGGGGACTAATCTGTCGAAAGATAATTGAGTTACGTTATGCGAAATGCAGTGTTTTACCAAGGGTTCAAAATCTTTAATGTTTAACCTGCTTATAGTCATCATAACAGTAGCATCAAGGCAAGCATTTACACAATTATCTATACCTTCCGTTGCTCTCTTAAAAGAACCAAGTCCCCTGATATTATCATTCGTTTCTTCCATACCTTCAAGACTGACCTGAACAAGCTGAGTTCCAGATTCTAATAACTTTCTGGCAACTGATTTATCAATGAGAGTGCCATTTGTAAGAACCATAGTGTACATCCCTAGTTCATCAGCACGGGCAATATAGTCATAGATATTATTGTCAAGCAAAGGTTCTCCTCCTGTGAAATATATCATGCCTTTCTGCTTGGTTTTTTTGAGAAAACGGTTATAATTATCTATTATTTTGAATATTTCATTCTTAGTAAGAAGTCCTTTTTTATCTTTTTTTGAATAATAACAATGTTTGCAATTTAAATTGCATTTGTTTGTGATATGAAGCTGCAGGAAGAAAGGATTCATCCATTCTTTTGAAGAGTACAGTAATCGTTTAAGCTCATGCAGCGCTTCATGAACAGGTTCACCCTGTTTTTTAAGCAGATTCAAACTTTTAATAGCAGTATATAGTTTAGAAGCCAATAGTCACACCAATTGATAATTTTAACTCTCACCTGTGATTTTTTTTAAAATGTCTAGTGCAGCATCAACTGGTTTTCCTAACGCTTTTAACGCATTAAGCGTAGTGAGTGCTCTTTGTGTTTGCGGCTTCTTTTTTGGTGCAGGCGCTGGTTCTCCGCATCCGCATCCACAACCTCCACCGCTAGTCATAACGTAATGAAACTCTTCGTATAATATAAACTTTATTAATTCCTTTTTGCATTTTTTGAATAATCAGAACCTTTTAAATACAAATTGTAAAATTTGAAAAAAGCGCCTTTTTTCTTGAGTAGTTCAGAAAAATTTCCATCTTCAAGTATGGTATTGTTCTCCAGTACTAAAACCCTGTCGACGTTTTTAATCGTTGAAATCTTGTGAGCTATGATTATAACAGTTCTGTATTTCATAAGCTGCTTTAACGCATCCTGAATCTTTTTTTCAGATGCTGAGTCCACTGAAGATGTAGCTTCATCAAAAATTATTATCTTAGGGTTGTGCAATAAAACTCGTGCTATGGCTATCCTTTGTTTCTCACCCTGCGAAATATTAGTTCCTCTTTCATCAAGACGTGTTTCGTAACCCTTCGGTAACTTAATAATAAAATTGTGTATTTGCGCAAGTTTTGCAGCATTGATAACCTGCTCCATAGATGCGTCGGTGCCGTATTTAATATTTTCTTTAATACTAAGGTTGAACATTACAGGTTCCTGAGTAACCACTCCGATACAACACCTTAATGACTCCGCAGCTATTTTCTTAATATTAATCCCGTCAATTAGAATCTCTCCTTTTGTGACATCATAAAACCTGCATAACAGATTAGAAATCGTTGTCTTCCCGCCACCGCTTGGGCCTATTATGCCTATTTTTTCATCAGGCATGATAGTAAAGTTAACATTAGATAATACAGGTTTGCCAGAGTCATACGAGAATGATACATTCCTGAACTCTATACAACCCTTAACATTTTTTATCTTGACAGCATCCTTGTCATCATTTATCAATGGTTTAGCGTCAAGGTATTCGAAAACACGTTTAACCATAACCATCTCATCCTGAATTTCAACATTAGAATTTACAATCTTGGATACAGGTTCAAAAACCAGTCCTATATAAGTATAAAGCGCGATTAATTCTCCAACAGTTATTTTTCCATCCAATACTTGGTAGCCACCATACCATAATATTAACAAAATAGGCAGAAAACTAATCAGTCCGCTTAGAGTATCTGAGAGGCTTTTTAAGAAGGTAATAATTAATGCATAATTAGATATATTTTTCCTTTTATTTTTATACTTTTCAATCTCGGTTTTTTCTTGGGAGAATAATTTTATTGTCATAATTGATGTAATATTTTGCTGTAAAAAACTCAGTATATTATCTATTAAACCCTGAATCTTCTCCCTTCTTTTCTTAATTTTTTTCCCGAAAATTCTTTGTAAATATAAGTAAAAAGGTATTGATAAAAAAGAGAGCAGCGTTATACGCCAATTAATGTTTAAACAGATTATTAAGATTATCAAACCTATTAAAAAATTCATCAAAACGTTATCAAAAAATATTATCAGCATTTTGTCTATGCTGAACACGTCAGTTTCAAACCGGGAAAGAACTTCCCCTGTCATTTTTTTATTAAAGAACAATATGTCAAGTTTTTGTAAATGCTGAAATAACTCTGTGCTGATATCAAACACTATTCTCTCGGTTATTAATCTGGATACGTAATCATAAACTATAGTCATCAGCGAGCTGATTAAAGTTATTATTACAAATAGACTCATTATAATATTAAGCAGCGAATAATTCTTGTTTGCCAATACATCATCTATGAATATTTTTACTATGTAAGGCGCAGTTAATCCCAAAAAGGCAGAGAAGCAGGATATTATGAATAAGATTGTGAATAATCTCCAATGCGGGATGCCGTATTTTATAACCCTTATAATCTCTTTATTTTTCAAAACTCAGACCTTCTTCTTCTGCATATTTGAATAATTGTTTAAGCACCGGGCAATAATTTTTTTCTATCTTAAGTATGTCACTGCCCCAGGTAAAGCATTGAATGGGGTATGTTTTGCACGTGTTAGGTCTGAATCTTTTATGATTCCTGCAGTAATATTTTCCTTTTTTATATTCAAGCTTTGAGCAGGGTATGTCAAAGAGTATTCTATAAACATTTTTTTTAAATTTTTTAACGGTTATTTTATCTGTTTTTAAGTAAGATAACCTGACTGCGTAATCTTTATCTTTAGTGTATATCCAAAATTGTTTGCAGCACTTTCCGCACTTTTGACAAACATCAGAATTAATATAAGTATTTGTACTGTTCACATTAATAAAATATCTTTTTTTAATTTAATAAACCTTTTAGAAAATGTTTTTATATTATCCACATATTCAAATTACATGCGTAAAGCTATTACTCCTATTATTGCAACCATTCTTCTCATATTAATAACAATTATTACTGCAAGTGCTGCTTTCGTCTGGATTTCTAGTGTTCAGACCAGTCTGGAGGAGAGTGCTGGCGGTGCAATTCTTGGGAGTTTGGGCGGTTGTTCTCGCGTTAGCCTAATTAGTATGCGCGGCGACCGAGTAATAGTCCAGAATACGGGCTGCGATGATATTAGCAATATTACTCTCTTAATTGATAATATCCTGACAAGTTATGACTTGTCTGCTCCATTGTCCCCAGGTAACAGTGCAATTATTAGTTTCTCAAACTTATTGGTCGGAGAAGATCACTGCGTCAAGGTATTATTATCTAATGGCGGAGAGAGCCAGTTATGCAGCAGCGCAAGCAGGAACACGTTGGATGCAGGATACGGCTACGGATGCCTAAACAGTTCTGAATGCGGAAGCGGCGAATCTTGCTGCAGCCACGTATGCTTTAACCCCTGCAACAATGACACTGAGTGCGGAATCGGATTTACATGCATAAACCCAGGCGGTTGCAATGCCCAATGCCAAGCAATAAGCGAGTGCACTAATAACAGCGAATGCAATGACAGCAATCCTTGTACTAATAATATATGCAGCACTGGAAGCTGCACTTATCCAGCTTTAACTCCTAACGGGCAATACACAGGATGCAATTCAATAAATTATGCATGCATGAGCGGGACTTGCACAAATACTTGCGGTGATGCTACTTGCCAATCTTGGGAGAATGTCTCTATATGCTTATCTGACTGCGGATCAAATTGTCTTGAAACACAAGGGTCTTGTACAGGCAAGGGTGTTTGGTTTACCGGCGGAGTGAACAGCATCAATAATAATTACTGCGCATGCTGCGGCGATGACGCACTTAATGATATTTTTTATAACGCGACAACTTCCTGCAGTTACGGGGGTATAATATATGATAGTGACTCCATAGCCATACAGGATAAGTATGGAAATAACATTAACCACTCGAGCGGCAGCGGCGTTTGCGAATTGAAGAATAATACTTGGATGACAAGCAACGGCAGTTTCACACTAACTAAGAATTATATTGTAGGGTTATGGCCTCAGGATTTAGCTGTCGGGGATTTTAACAAAGATGGTTTTCTTGATTATGTTTTCTCAGATAGTGCTGGAAACATAAGTGTATTATTAAATGATGGAAGCGGCGATTTTGGTGTTGAGGCAAACTATACTGCTAACACTACCCCTTGGAGTGTGGAAGTTGGCGACGTTAATAAAGATTCTAATCTTGATATTGTAGTAACTGACTTGGTGGGAAATTACGTAACTGTATTTTTAAACGACGGGAGCGGACATTTTACGAAAGAAGGGGATTTCTCAACCGGACAAATGCCTTGGGATGTTAGTGCGGGTGATTTTAATAGGGATTCCTGGCTGGAACTTGCAGTTGCCAACTTCAATGAGAGTAAAATATCTATTTTAACCAACGGACATGACGGAACATTCACTCTTAGTGATAATTATATGGTAAACGAGTACCCTTACACAATTAGTACGGAAGATTTCAATAATGACGGCTGGCCTGACCTGGCAGTTACTTCAGCCACATCCAATTATGTAAGTGTCTTGCTTAATTATGGGAATGGGATTTTTGCACCAAAAATAGATTATTTCTCGGGCAACACATCTAACCAAGTTGGTGGAGCAGATTTCAATAATGACGGCTGGCCTGACCTAGCAGTGGATTATTATAATGATATAGAAAATTTTGCCTCAGTTAATGTTTTATTCAACAATCAGGATGGCAGTTTCACAAGCAATGCCAATTACAGCGTTGGAATATACCCTGAGGGCATAAGTGTAGGCGATTATAACAATGATAACTGGCTTGACATTATAATAGCAAGTTATAACGAGAGTATAATAAGTGTATTAATGAATAATCAGGATGGGACTTTTAACTTAAATGCCAATTACACTGTTGGAACAAATCCTTGGGATACAATTATAGGGGATTTTAATAATAAAGGAGGCTTGGACATACTTGTATTAAACAATAATAATACTGTTTCTTTAATATCTAATATAGGTATATCCGGAACCGGCGGGCCTTGCTGCGAAGTTGGCGACACATTCAATAATGCTACGCATTCCTGCTGTAATGGAGTATTCAAAAGCGGCAGCTGCTAAAAATAACTCAGTCATACTCTGTGTATTTTTTGGCACTGCTTTTTACTTTATTTGCAGGATATTTCTCCTCGTTTTTCTTAATCTTATTCTCGACTATTTCGTAAATATCCAAGTTAAGATTATTGGCCAAATTCAGGCAATAAATCAAGACATCAGCAAGCTCTTCCTTAATCTTGGCTAATAACTTCTCATCCTTGACTAAATCGCTGGATTTAATATTATCCTTCCACTGAAAGACTTCTAATAACTCAGAAGCCTCTAAAGAGATGGAAATAGCCAAATCACGGGCGTTATGAAACTTCTCCCAGTCCCTCGCGATTAGGAATTTCTTAAGCCTATCCCTTAACTCATCAATCTTATCCATTAGAAAATCTAATAATACTGTTAAAATTTAAATACTTCTACTATCAAATAACGCAGTTAGGTTCAAATATAGATTTATTATGGGACCAAAAGTGGTATAGTTAAAAGCCGCTTTTTTGAGAACAACATAATCCTGAAAAAAAGTTAGCTTTTTAATTATATATCATCTTTTTAATCTTAAATGCGAAAAGCTCAATCATCTTTAGAATCTTTATTATCTTATAGCTGGGTAGTAATAATATTAGTCGTAGTTGGAGTAGTATTTTACGGAATAGGCGTGTTTAATCCAAAATACGACGTTAGCGGCTTAACAGAGAAAAGTTTTCAAAACTTGGAAATAGGTGTAGTAGACCACGGACTTACCGCCACAGGGGAATGGACTCTTGAACTGATAAATAAAGGACCGAAAGATAGGATTATTACAAGCATTATATTGTCAGATAATAATATTGCACAAAATTATACATTCAACACTCACATGTCATCATCTCAAAGCATTTTTCTAACTAAGACAGACCCGTTACTGACAGGGGTGGCTGGCAACGTTTATGATTTTAACTTATCCATCTCTTACTTAAGTGAAACCGGAATAAGCCACCAAGTTTTTGGAACATTTACAGGATACTACACTGCCGGAAACGTGACGCTTGACACGACACCTCCAATAATAAGCAGTGTTATTAATATTTCAACCACTAACACAACCACGTATATAAATTGGCTTACTGACGAATCGAGTAATTCTTCAATCTTTTATGATACTAATCCTCTACTTTTAACAAACAATGTTTATGATTCGAATTTCTTAACTAATCACTCGTTATTTTTATCAGGATTATTAACGAATACAAACTATTATTACAATGTAACAAGCTGTGACCCAAGCGGAAACTGCGCAACCAGCGGATTATACAATTTTACTACACTAACTAACCCTGACACTACTCCTCCAATTATTACGATTGTCAGTCCTGTAAATATTGTTTACCCATCAAATATTATTAACCTCAAAGTTTTTGCAAATGAGACTATAAGCAATTGGTGGTATAGTCTTAACGGAGGCTCTAATCTTTTCTTCACCCCGAATACGACAATTATTGCTTTAGAAGGAAATAATTCATTAATAGTGCTTGCAAATGATACAAGCAATAATATAAATTATTCAAGCGTTTCATTCACGGTTGACACTACTCCTCCCCTTATTTCTTTAATAAATCCTGTTAATACTACTTATTCTAACAAGACACAATCAGTAAATATTTCAAGCTCCGAAGCTGCTAATATTTGGTATAATTGGAACGGCACTAATATTACATATACTAATCCTATTTTTGTCCTCTTTAACGAAGGCATTAACAGTATAACTGCTTACGCGAATGACAGTGTTGGCAATCTAAACAGTACGAAAACATATTTCACAATTGACACGACTCCGCCTATAATAAGCGGGGTTACAAACATGTCGACTACTAATATCAGCACTCTCATTACATGGCTTACTAATGAACAAGGCAATTCATCAGTAAAGTATGGCATTAACTTAAGCATGATGGGAGGAGTTGTTTCAAACTCCAGCTTTGTATTAAACCGTTCACTATTAATATCAGGGCTGTCTAGCAACACAACTTATTACTACAACGTGACAAGCTGTGACATATTAGGAAACTGCGCAATGAAAGGCTCATACAACTTCACAACATTAAGAAACGTACTTAATTGTTGGGGAATAGGAGGATTATGCAACAGTTCATGCAACTTTGCATCCCTTGGAATTGTTAATTATTACAATAATCCGGGATGCTCAGGTAGCTGTAACATTTCAGGAACATTTTATGTGCCAACAGGAAGTTGCAGCATAAACGGCAGCGGGAGTTGTTACTTAATGAGTTCGCCAATAAGCAGGAACACTACTTGCACACAAGGCGCCGTTTGCAACAGTTCATGCACAGGGACTGGAACTGTTTGCTCTAACTTAACAACAGGCAATTGCACACTATGCGGATGCAACTTAACAACACTATCGAATAATACAAATAAATGGAATGAAACCTTTGCAAGCTTTACCGACTGGGCGACGTGGACAACTGACGGCAACGGAATATCAAACGTGACCGACGCAACTAATTGCATTAACGATACTAATAATAAGTGCATGCATGCCCGCGGAGGAACAACATCTTACACAATAACAAAACAGTCAAACATTAACTTAAGCAACTGCAATGCGGGAACTGCTAGTTTGAATATTTCACACGTTAAAAGAGCAGGATCATTGACAGGAACAGATTGTATCTATATTGCATTATCAAACAATTCAGGAAGCACGTGGAGCACTAATAACCAGGTATTCTGCGGCGGCATAGCTGGAGTAATTTCATATAATCTTTCACTGCCTAATTCTTATTTAACAAGCGGATTCAGAATTAGGGTTACAAAGAACGGGTTCACAGTTGGAGGCAGAAATGCATGGCTTGACGGATTCACTGTCTCATGCAGTGTTAATTCAACAATATGCAACGGCACATGCAATAACTGCACATCTTACACTAATAGCTCGGCTTGCGGTTCATGCGGATGCAATTGGACAGCTAATTCTTGGAACTGGAATACAGGGAGTTTAACAGCAGGATACAACGCATATACAACTTGTACTTGGACTTCATAATAGGTTTTTAAAACAATAATAACTAATTTTTTTATGATATTGGGCAATAAGACCCAGAGCGCTATTGAGTTTTTGCTGACTTATGGCTGGGCTATTTTAATAATCATAATCATAGGATTCGTACTATACAGCCTTGGATTTTTTAACCCAGGCGTAGATGTTAGAAGAGCATGGGATTTCACTTATTTTCACATAGTAGACTGGCAGATATCAGGGTACGACTCGCCATTCCTAAAAAACACTTTTAGAATAATAATAAGCAATAAAGACCCTGAGATTATTAATATAACATCAATAGAAGTTTACAACGCTAACGGCGATTTTTGCGGAAGGGCAGTGCTTAGACCCTACGAGATACATCTGAACTCAGGATTATCCAACGATAAGGAAACAGACACTGGAGGGACTATTTATGAAAACTGTTCAGGAACTAATCTGGCAAAAAACAAGTTCATAATCAAGATAGGGTACGTAAAAAGCAGCGGAATAACGCATACAGATACTGGATTTGTAGAATGGAAATATGAACCTTACAATTATAACATAGAATTTGGGGAATGGTATCATTCAAACTATACTACTGGAGTATTAACATTTGAAAATGGCAGCGCACTCGGCTCCTACAACTCTGCTTGTCCAGCAATAATACCTCCGGCAGGAGTTAATTTCATACTAGGAGGAACACCTTTAACATGGGACTTACCGGTTGGATGTTCATCAGGACAATGCCATGGAGTTGGAGATGCAGGAAGGTGCACAATAAACTGCTCTTACATGGCTCACGGCTGGCTAAAAACAACAGCGAAAGCCCCGGTTGAGACTAGGGGACAAAAAATATCACTTGGAGGTTCAGGAACATGTAATTCAGCATTAACCTATAGTTATAGTGGTTATAACTGCTCTAATGAGATTAATAATTATATCTGCCTGAATGATGACTTATACTTTTACTTAAACCAAGAATTAATATACTTCTCAGGATTGTCATACTCTCCTTTCAAATGTGACGGCTGTGCACCTTATGATAATTGGTGTGTGCCGCCAATAGACATAACCCAATCACCTGAATTCAACTGGGGCAGCATAAACGAAATATACATACTGGTTGAAGACTGGTGTATAAGCGGCGGACTTGGAACATTGCAATTCCTAACATGAATTCAAGTTTTGGATGAACGCTGCTATCTCTTTTTCAACAATTTCAGCATCTTCTAACTTGCACGGAAGTCCGGATATGGTGCACGTATACTCCGGAGCCTTATTGTCCTTATACCATAATAAAGGAATATTAAACAATAATGAAGATAAATAGTTGCAGTCTACGCCAGTTGCTTCAAGGGAGAAATGCATCAAACCAGGATGCCTGCAAGGCAAGTTTTCCTGCAGACTGCATTTCTTGCACAGCCTGCAGCTTCCAGACCCGAAATATTTAGAATTGAAAACTCCTTCAAGATGCTTCATTAATTTTTCTATCCTGCTTTTCATGACGGAATTTGCAATCCTCACTTTGTTAAACTCAGTCGAGTCAATATTGGACAAGCAGCATTTGAAGAGCACGATTACCAAGCCCCTATGTTTGCATAAAGACTCAAAACTTGGGGATTTAGGAGGGCATGAATATTTCAAATTATAATTCTTGCACTTCTCGCACAACTTGGCAAAAAAAGTTTTATTAGTCTTAACATCATTTTTTTCGACAAACTTGAAAAACACTCCCACCCTTACAATTCTTTCCGGAGTTTTAACATCAAAATACATACTATAAAAAAATCGTTTCAACTATAAATATTTTTTAAGAGCTAGTTATGCTTTGCATGCTTGGCTTTTACTTTCTTGTAAACTACATAAAATATGAACGCTAATGCCACTAATAATAAGATTAAGCCTATTTGTTCCATGAAGTCCAAATTCATCGCCAGTTCAGTATACGATGCACCCATAACCCAGCCAAGTAATCCAAGTATGAATATCCTGACTAACACTCCAAGAAAAGTATAAACTGTAAACTTCTTTAAATCAGTCCTGATTAATCCAGCAACCGCTGAGAAAACACTTAAAGGAATCACTGGCAATGCACGCATCGTAAATATAATCCATTCCTCTTTTCCCTTCTCAAACTTGTCTACACCTTTGTCAAGTTCGTCAAATGATACGCCAAGCAACCACTTGAACTTGTTAATTAAAGGCTTACCTCCATAGTAACCAATCCCATAGCCAATATAAGCGCCTATAGTTGTAGCAATTGCTCCGGGAATAATTATTTTAAAAAAAAGCAGAGGAAGTATCTCTAAAAACGTACTGGTTGCAGGCAGTAATATGAACCCTGCAGCCATAATTATCAAAGGACTCGGAATTGGTGCAATGACACTCTCAAGAAAGACACCCAATACTACACCCCATGCGCCAGCTGAGCGAATTAGTTCAATAATATAAGTGACTAAATCTTCGAAGGCCATATTAGAATTATTAAAGAATAATCATTTTTAAAAGTTTACATTCTACTGAACATTGCTGCACTTATTCTTTTCTTTATCATATAATGGGCATGTAAGCACTAATTGAGTAAGTTCCCTGCCATTATTGGATGCATTTTTAACATTCTCCAACGTGTTAGCCTTATCACAATCATAATGAGGGCATCTTTTAATAAGGTCTATGTAATCTTTAACCACACCATCAAGAGTCTGCGAAGTTTCAACGATTAATGGCTTAATCTCGTTGCTAATGCACCTGCTAACAGACGTATTGCAGCACGTTTTGTTTAATAACTGCATCAAGTATAACCTTTGATAAATATATTTATGACCCTCTTTTGAATTGCCAACAAAAGGCACTATTTCCAGACGACAATAATTTACCATTATTTTTGAAAGATTATCTAATCTCATTTATAAACTTTATCAACCGGAAGAAATAGCACTTTTTTAAAATAAGGAGTGGTTTAAACTATTTAGAATAAATGAAATACTACGAAGACGCTTACATAAAGGAATTAACAACGAAAATAGCCGAGATAGGCAAGGATTATATCATACTTGAAGACACTATTTTCCACCCGCAAGGAGGCGGACAGCCATCAGATAAAGGCACAATTAACAATGAAAAAGTAAAAGACGTAAAAAAAGAAGGAAGCATAATAAAACACTACGTTGACGCTTCAAAATTTCACAAGAATGAAGAAGTAAAATTATCAATCGACTGGGAATACAGATATTACTTGATGAGAGCACATACTGCTGAACACTTATTCTACCAGTGCTTAAACAAGCAAAAAACAATAACAGTTGAGAAGATAAACCTGGAAAAGAATAATTCCTCCTTATTCATGAAAGGCAGAATAACATTCGAGGACTTATTGAACGCCGAAGAGTTAATTATCAAACAAATACACTGGAACTTTCCAGTAAATATAGAATACCACTACTTGAATGAGAACTTGGAAGGAGTCAGAATAAAACAGGACAGGATAAGAGAGGAGAAGATACGCGTTGTTAAAATAGGGGATTTTGACAAAAGCGCATGCACCGGGACTCACGTAAGAAACATTTCAGAAATAGGATTTTTCATAATAACAGGATTTAAGTCAGCAGGGAATGAGATTTACGAAATAAGGTTTGAAATAGGGGATGATGCAGTAAATAAAGCGTTGGAGAATTCAACCAAACTACTGCAATTATCATATGAGACTTTGATAACTCCTGAAAATCTGGCAGTATCAGTAAAGAATGCATTAAAACAAGTTGATGAATTAAAAAGCGAAATGAGAAAATTAAGCGATGAATTTTTAAAAATTAAGGAATTCAAAGCCGAGAACGGAGTAATATTCGAACACTTCACATATATCGATAACGAGAGGCTGATAAAATTAGCACCTAGTCTTGCAAAAGACAAGAACTGCAATGTTGTATTCCTAAACGGCAATAACCTGATAATTGCAGGACTGCAAGCTGAAATGTTATTCAACAAATTAATTAAAGAGTTAGGCGGGAGAGGCGGAGGAAAACCTGAACTAAAGATAGGACGAGTTGAAAAAACTGATGCTGCAATGATTAAAAAACTGATTTAATAACTAATTTAAATAATTAAAAACACTATTATTTTCATTAAATGGCTGATGAATCTGGCGAAAAAAAGAAAGTTTTGTTAAAAAAACTTAGTGAAGCGTTAGGAGGGGAGAATGCTTCTTTGGAAAAAATATATCCCTATGTTGAAACCCGCCCTGAAGCCCAAAAATTAAATGAAGAACTAGCTCCAAAAACTCCAGCAATAATAGAACCAGCCACTCAAGCCGTAGAACAACCATTACCTGAACAGCAAAGTCCTACTAAAGTATCCGAAATTCCTACTCAACAACCAGAAAAGTTGCCAATCGAGCAGCCTATAATCCCACAAACTAAGACAGCAGAACAAACACCAACTCCTCAGCAAACTAAACCATCTGAGCCATCTCCAACAATTATAGAACAAAAACCAGCGCCGAGCACGGAAAAGCCAATTTCTTCACCAGCACCTCAGAAACCAATAGAGCATAAAGTGGAACCTGCAAAGTTTAACATTATCAATTTCATAAAAGAACATAATAAGATATTCTTATTCAGCGGAGGAGGATTAGTTCTATTAATCATAATCTTTTTTGTAATATCCTTATTCTCAGGACCCGGCAATAATGTAGAAATAAGCAGTGCTTACGCAGGAGAAGGATTCAGCACGGTATTCACAACAAGCGGGAATTATAATAACATCCTGTTCGTATTCACACATCCATCAGGTGAAGTTGAACAAGTAACACCAACAAGGAATGGCAACACGTGGACTGCAAATAACCTTAACCTGTTAATCTCAGGAGATTGGACACTGGAGGTAAAAAGCGGCTCTGAAATATTATTCACTAAGAATTTTTCAGTATCAAGTAGCTGCTCAACAAACAGCGACTGCGATGGAACACTATGCTGCAACGGTGCATGCGTAGAACCAGAATGCTCAAGCAATACTGAATGCAGGGATACTAATAACTGCACCATAGATACTTGTTTAAGCCCGTCTACATGCGAGTCAAGCTGCCAGCACCAAGCAATAACAAATCTGGTTGCAGGAGATTATTGCTGCCCAGAAGGTGCAACATTCTTTACAGATACTGACTGCACAACTTGTCCAGTAGGAAAAATATTCTGCAACAACAGTTGCAGGACACTTACTTGCACTAGGAATGCTGACTGCAACGATAATAATACAAACACTTTCGACGTGTGCCAGAACGGAGGAACATGCAGCGCGTTCTGCCAGAATTATATAGGTTCACCATGCACAGCAAATCAGATAACATGCAACGGGACATGCACCGACACATGCAGAACCAACTCAGACTGCGACGACAGCAACAATGCAACAATTGACTTATGCAATAACCCAAATTCCTGCAGCAGCCAATGCATACACTCAGGCGGGACATGCACGCAGGACTCGCAATGCTCAAACAGCACAGTATGCTGCGGAGGATTCTGCATAAGCCCTGTATGCTCAATGTATACACAATGCGATGACGGAAACCCATTAACTAATGATTACTGCCAGAATCCCGGAACATGCAGCGCGAGCTGCTCAAACACGCAGTGCACTGTAGCCTGCTCAAGGAACGGCGACTGCAACGGAGGAAGAACATGCTATAATGTAGGAACATGCTCTTCAGTATGCGCTTTCTGCCAGAGAGATACTGATTGTTCAACAGGGCAACTATGCTGCAGCGGTAACTGCATAACACCAAGTTGCTTATCAGACAGCCAGTGCAGTTTCGGACAAACATGCAATAATCCAAATTCCTGCACTGCATCATGCAGCACGAGAAGCTGTTCACAATACACTGACTGCATGAGCGGATACATGTGCTGTAATAATTTATGCACGAAGATAAATTCAGGAGAACAATACTGGCCAAGCGCACCAATTAATCAGACATTAATGATAGGCGGAAACAACATCTCAAACTTAGTCTTCAGCTCTTACAACCCAGGAGACAGTTCAGTGCTAGTCAGGATATACAAGAATGCTACACTAACATTCGTTCCAAACACTAGAAACACGCTTCCTTACACTTATAATAATGCAACTTATGGATTCAACCTGACAATAGGATATTACAGCATGTCAACGAATTCAGCACCAGTGAACTGGAGCGTCTACTGCCCGAACGGGAGCTACTCAAAGAATTATAACACGTGCGACAATGCATGCGTCGAATGCTTAACAGACTCGCACTGCAGCGCTGGAAAAGTCTGCTGCAGCGAACACTGCGCGACGCCAGCATGCAATAGTTCATTAACGAACAGCGAAAGCGTGCCAAGTGCAGTGGCAGCAACAGTAGGAACCCAGTACGCGTACGTTGCCAACTCTACAGGAGTCATATACTATGATGGTTACCAGCATAGTCTCCCAAGCATAACTAACGTAATCGGATTAGAGTTCTCAACCGATTTGTACGCTGCAACTTCAACGGGCAGCGTGAAAAAATACTCAGGCGGGGTCTGGACCGAAATATTCAACACCAACAACGCCACGAACTCCCTTCACGTCTACAACAGCGACACAATATATGCAGGATTAGGAAACGGGAGCATATTCAAAGATAATGCAGGAAACGTGACAATCATATCCCAATTCAACGCTTCAGTTAATAAAATGCTCACTTTCGACAATAAACTAGTTGCAGGATTAGGAAATGGGGAATTATATTATTATGACGGGAATATTTGGACTCTTGGCAGCGCTCTTGGCTCAAGCATAAACAATATGGTAATATTCAACTCTCAAGTATACGCAGGGCTTGTAAACGGAAAAATATACCGTTCAAGCACGCTTAACAGCTGGAGTGAAGATGCTGCCTTAAACGGCAACATCACGTTATTAGCGGTTGCCAACAATAAATTATTCGCAGGCTTGAATAACGGCGACGTCTACGTTTACGCATCCGGGTGGGTGAAGATGGAGAACGCAGGAGGACTTGTTGTTGGGATTTTCAAATTTGGAACTTACACTTACATAGTTGACCAAACTTACGGAATAAAAAGATATGATATAACTGGCTGCGCAGGGTATTGTTATAACAAAGGAACATGCAGCGCGGGATGCTTAACTTAAAAAAGTCCTTAGGAGAGATAGTTTTTTAAACAAGTAATTTTTTATGATTTTGAATATGCAGGAAGCTAAGATAATGCAATTTTCAGGATTCAGTTTTAGCTACGCTTCATTCTTTTTTTACTAAAGAAAGGAAAAATTCTCTAAAAAAAAATCAGAATTTTTCCGGTTTTCAATTAAAACTAACTTTAGTTTAATAAAAAGGAATGACTTCCCTGCCAAAACGGAGGAAAAGAATATGATAAATACAGACGAAAAAACACTCGATGCGGTTGTGAGTGAAGTTAAATTTGTAAAAACAGAAGAGTTAACTCTTCCATGCCTGAAAAAGTATAACCCTAATGTCAAGTTTTCTTATGATAATGAATGGGAGCATTATACTTTAACAATAAAAACTGTCAAAATCGGAGATAAACAATACAAGTTAGCAGTTTCTAAAAAAGGAATATTATTACCATCTCTGTACGATAAGTCGCCAAGGAAGATTGCCATGGACGAAGTCAAGAACTTGCCAGAACAAGAACTAAAAGATTTGGACAAGTGGGGCAGGATAATAAGCAACGCTAAAGACGGCGGAACGTTGGAACTGCAGCCGCACTGGAATGCCTTAATGAACGGCTACTACGTAAACATATTAAGAAACTTGGAAATACTATAACTTTTTTAAATTCATAATTTTTTCTTTATTTGTTAATGAATCTTAAGAATGCTTTAGAGAGAAAAATTGCGTTCAAAACGCTTGATGAATTGTTGACTTTTTATGAAAAAACCAAAGAAGATGTCAAAACTGTTAATTTAAGCTGGTTTAATAAACAATATAGTTATATAAAAAAAGATGATAAGGAAATAGAATTCTACTATTGCAATAAATGTGAAGCATATATTGTCGGAAGCCCTTACTTTATACCTCCAGATAGTTTCTACAGAGAGATTAATCCTGATCCAGAATGCCCTAAAGAAATAATATGCTGTCGAAGCGGTGACAAACCATCTTATGAATGTAATATATGCGGAACAAAAATAAGATAGAACTCTTTTTAAACTTGAATTCAGAATTATGGAAAGAAAAACTTAAACTTTATTAAGAATTTAAGCTTAATTTTTTTATTTCTTCATATTTCTCATTTATCTTCTTTTGAATATCTTCAAGAACTGTTTTATTCTCAGGCTTGAATAAGTGCTTGAACCTTGACTGCAGCTTCATGAAATCAGTTACAGGCAGAGGATTTGGATTATCAAAATTCAAAATGTATTTTCCATTCTCATACTCGAATAAAGGCCAGAAATTAGTCTTCGTAGCAAGCCTGGCAACTTCGATGCTTAACTCAGGACTAAAACCCCAGCCGAGAGGGCAAGGACTTAATACGTTAATAAAACTAGGACCTTTAGTGTTGAACGCTTTCTCAACCTTCCTAGTCAAATCAGCAAGGTTGTAAACGCTAGCTTGTGCAGCATAACTAATATTATGCGCGATTGCTATCTTTATCACATCCTTTCTCCACTCAACCTTACCATAACTATACTTGCTAACAGGAGTAGTTGTAGTATTAGCACCCATTGGAGTAGCACTGGAACGCTGAACTCCTGTATTCATATAAGCCTCATTATCATAACATACGTAAACGAAATCTTCACCGCGCTCCAAAGCCCCGCTTAATGACTGAAGACCAATATCATAAGTTCCCCCGTCTCCGCCGAAGGCTACGAACTTGAACTCCTTGTCAATTAATCCTTTTTCCCTCTTTGCCTTATATGCAGCTATTACTCCGCTCATAGTTGCGGAGACGTTCTCGAAAGCTGAATGGATGAAAGGGACATTCCAGCTAGTAAAAGGGTAAATAGTTGAAGTAACTTCCAGGCAACTCGTAGCGCACCCAACAATTACAGGCTTATCAGTCGCGGCTAATACGCTTCTAACAATTATCGGAAAAGCGCAGCCAGCGCAGCTTCTATGCCCGCTTGCCAACTTTTCAGGCTTGACGGATAATTCTTTAAGATTCATTCTCTCACCCCGACGTACTTATCCTGTTTCTTATTACTAATCATGTTTTCAAAAATAGTTTTAATATCTGTTTCGAACAAGTCCCGTCCTCCTAGTCCGAATACTACACTACTTAATTTAACACTTGTATTATGCAAACTATTACTTATCTCTGAATATAATGGAGGATTCGCCCCAAAACTCTCACTCCTGTCGAGTACGACTACGCTTTCAGCACCGCTTAACGCTTTATTTACAGCTTCGTAAGGGAAAGGCCTAAAAAGTTTCACCTTTACAAGGCCGACTTTTTTGCCATTCTTCCTAAGTTCGTTAACCACTGTCTTTACAGTTCCTGCCGCGCTATTTAATACAACAATTACTTGTTTCGCATCCCTGCTGTGATACTCTTCAATGACACCATACTTCCTCCCTGTTATTTTCTCATACTCTCTGCATACACTGTTGAATTCTTTTTCAACAAGTGACATAGCTTCAGCTTGCTGCCTCTTAGTTTCGAACAAGTAATCAGGTAATTGCAATGGTCCTATAGTTATCGGCTTGTTAATATTCAACAAGTTAGTTTCAGGATTGTAAGCGCCTACGAAGTCTGACACAGTTTTGTCTTTAATTAGTTCAATATTTTGCAGGCAGTGAGAAGTGATGAAGCCATCCTGCATAACCATTAAAGGAAGATGCAACTTCTCAGCCAGTTTCACACCAATTATTGTGTTATCATAAACTTCCTGGCTGTCCTCGCTGTATAACTGGATCCATCCGCTGTCTTTGCAGTTCATCGAGTCACTGTGGTCGCAGTGAATATTAATAGGTCCTGAAAGCGCCCTGTTTGCAATATTCATAACAATAGGAAGCCTAAGCCCTGATGCTATGCCAAGAACTTCAAACATGTAAGCGAGTCCTGCACTGCTGCTTGCAGTCATAGCCCTGACTCCACCTGCGCTCGCTCCGACAACAGCACTCATAGCGCTGTGCTCGCTTTCAACAAGAACCATTTTAGTGCCAACTTCCTTATTCGCCACAAATTCTGCAAATTTCATCATGATTTCAGTCTGAGGAGTTATAGGATAAGCGGCTACAACATCAGGGTTTATCTGCTTCATCGCGTACGCTGCAGACTCGGCGCCGTTTAACACATTCATTTTATGAAACACCCCGCTTCCATATGAATTGCCTTGAAAGGACACTCTTTAGCGCAGATGCCGCAGCCCTTGCAGTATTTCAAATCCGCATCCTGAATCTTTCCTTTCACAACTTTGATACAGTTCTCAGGACAGAACGAGAAACATATCAAACAATTAGTGCACTTCTTAATGTTGCGTACAGGGTACTTATCCTTCCAAAGTCCAGTCTTATAATCCATGCTGCTTCCAGGAATTATTATATTCCCACCTTCAGGTATTTCTTTGTATCCTTTCATAATTTCGCCTCATCAAACCCGTCACTCACAGCGTTCACATTAGCGAGCGCTTTCTCCTTGCCTATGCTCTCAGTGAAGTAATCCTCGACTGCTTTTTTCACATTCTTAATATCAACTTCGTTATAAATCTTCAATAATGCGCCGAGTATTGGAATGTTAGGCTTGTTCAATCCTATATTCTTAATGCTGATATTTGATGCGTCAACTATCACCATCTTATTGGCAATATTGAATTTTTCCTTAAAATATGAATGAGTCTTGCAGCTGTTAATGATTAATACAGTATTTTTCATTAATAATTCCTTGGCAATATCAACTAAAGTGTCATCAATTAATAATACGTAATCAGGCTCAGTGATAGGTGTGAAACTTGAAATTTTATCCTTGTCAATTTTAACGTACGCTTTCACGGGAGCTCCCATCCTCTCAGGTCCGTACTCAGGGAAAGCCTGGATGTATAATTCTTGTTTTGCTGCAGCTTTTGCAAGTATCATAGCTGCACTCTTCGCACCTTGGCCTCCACGACCTATTAACACTATTTTTTTCAAGGTAGTTAAATAAATTGATTAAAGGGTTTTAAACTTTTAGTGGCTTTTTTCCCGCAATTAACCCTTATTTACCATATGGTAAATATGTTATAGAAATATTTTATAATGTCAACCTCATAAAGATACTCACAAATGTTTAATTTTTTGAAGAAATTACCCAAGCCCAAGCTTCGTTTAAGGTATATTATTGCCCTTCTAGTTTTTGCTTTATTCTCCCCGTTTATTCTTATTATATTCTTAGTTTATTTTTTTAGAAGAAAGAAGAGTTTATAATTTTTTGAATTCGTGTCCGCATGCGCAGCAATAATTTGATTCTCTTTCGTCAATTTTGGTTTTGCATTCCGGGCACTCAGTGATTTTCTCAACACTTTTCTCATTTGTGTTGTCTTTTTTCCTGTCTGTAATCCTCATTGTTTTTATTATTTCTAATACTTGGTTTAAGTCCCAGTTTACTTTCCTGTTTACTTCTCCTTTGTCGCTTAGGTAGTTTTTGTGGATGTTCTCCAGGCTTTTTATTAATGTCTTTGTTAAGTCTTTATCTGCGCTTAAGTGGATGATGTCGGGTTTTCCTGGTTTTAGGTTCTTCTTGTCGTATATTATGTCTATTTTGAATTCCCCTTTCTTGTCATTATAAGTTTTTATTATTATTTCAGTGTCTAATATTATTTCCTGCTTGTCGTCTAGTATTCTCGGGTCGCATGGTTTCCATTCTTTTTTCTTATACGAGTAGTACTGCATGCTGTTTTCATAGGAGAATAGTACTGGCGCCACGTAATTGTTCTGGTTTATTATGTAGAAATTCGCATTCCTCACCCTGCTTCCTATTATTTTCCAGGGAGAATTATTGTTTATTTGTTGTTTGTTTCCGAATACGAAATCTATTTTCTCCCTTTCTACTTGTGAATCTTCGGATGAGAAGTAGTATACGAAATCGGCAGGGTTATTAGTGTTTAAGTCTTGTTTTAAATTTTCAACAACGTTGATACAGATTAATTCTTCAAGGTTTTGTTTCATAATGAGTATGAATTAATACTCTGAAAATTTATCTTTATAAACTTATACGATGTCCTCTTCTGCGACTACTATGAAATCCCCAACTGCTAAAACTGAATTATAAGGGATTTTGAGTCTTCCGTCTGTTGTTTTCTCTAAATCGTAAGTTTGCGCGTAAGGAGTAGGATTTTTCAGTATTAAGTATATTATTTCTCCGCTTGTGGATTCGAATATTAAATCTTCTGTTTGTCCGAATGTTTTACCTGTTTGTGAGACTACGGTTTTATTTATTATTTTATCAGAAAGAACTCTTTCACCTTTTGTTGTTGTTGACATCTTTTTAAGTAATCACCTTTTTTTAGTATTTTATTCTTAGATTAATCGTCTCCTATTTTAAAAAATTTTGTTTTTACTACTTTATGAAATAATAAGCCCATAAGAGGAATGAGATTACTATTATCAGTACTGCTCCAATCAGTGCAAAAATGAGGTTAAACGCGAAGAATACCATAAATAAGGGTATTATTATGGCCATTACCCATATCATCCTGTTCCACCAGAATATTATGCTGCCTTCGAATGGAGGGAATGGCATCATGTTAAACACTGCCATTAACACGTTTATGTTTATTAATTGCTGGAATATTGTCGGGCTTAAAGGGTATAATAATAGTGATATAAGCGCTAATAATATGTTTGTTATGGTTCCGCTTAATGCTATTATTCCTCTTTCCATATTTGTCAGGTTTACAAATTTGTATCCGAGTCTTGTGAAATACGCTGATGTTATTATTATAGTGCCTGTCGCTGCAAATACCAGGCTGCCGTTTAGCAGTAATGCCACGAGGAGTCCTATTAAGAGCAAGTTGTAGCTTATTGAGTAATTCACTGCGCAGTCGAACTTTTGGGCTACCACTTTTTGCGTTATTATTTTTGTGAATACTGATATTGAAACTGTGACTATATAGATTAGTACTGAAACGAACCATAAGCTTCCAAGGACTATATCTTTCAGTGCGAACATGAATGCTAACGCTAATATGCTTAAACTTAGTTCTAAGAGCTCTTTCTTGTTGAAACTCTCAATTGCAGTCTTTACTCGTTTAATTATGCTGACCTGAGAAGTTGACATTTTTAATCTTATACAACTCGTACCCGCTAGAATTTAAATATCTTGTTGTAAAAACGCCAATTAAGCTGATTTGGTCGTTTTCTTTCAGGCTTAAATCTGTTATTGTGGTTAGCATCCATACTTTGACGCTGCTGTTATCATTGCACAAGTTGAATATTTTATACTCATTCCCGCTTGAACTTGAGTAAGTGTCAGGTTCCGAGCATATTATTCCTTCTGTTTTTATGCACGCTTCGTTGTAATTTCCGGGGTTGATTAATACTTCGTTTAGCGAGGCTGTTTTGCATGATGAGAGCTGCAAGTAATACGCTGGTATTGATAATAGTATTACTGCTGAGAGTGCGGCGTAAACTGTTGTTCTTATCGTTGCTGGTTTTATTTCTGATAATTTTTCCCTTATTAAGTTCTTGTTCAGTAATAGTACTGCGCAGATTATGAGTACTGCAAGGTTGGGTATTAAGTCTAAGCTGTTAAAGAACTGGTACGTGTAATATCCTCCGAATGGCCATAATATTTGTACTCCTTCTGTTGTTAACACGTCAAGCATTATGTGTGATGAGTAAGTGATTCCGAAGCTGATTACTTTTCTCTTATTTTTCTTGTAGAATAATAATACTATGATTAAAAGTAGTGTTAATGAGTGCATGAACGTTCTGTGTTCTATGCCGAATAAGTAGTCAAGGTCGGGTACTACGCTGCCTAGCACCGCTTCGAATAATTCCAATCCTAATATTTCACCCAGCGTTAATCCTAGGAATAAGTGGGACAATAAATTCATATATTAATACTCATTATTGGTTATTTTTAATGATTAGTGTTACAGCTGTCGGCACGGAGACTAGCGGCAACTTGGGTGCTATTGCCAGGGTCATGGCTAATTTCGGAGTATCCAAGCTTTACTTAGTCAATCCTGTCTGTGAAGTTTTTAACAATGACAGCAAGGCGAGGGCTATGCACGCGTATAATATTTTGGAGAATGCAGTAATAGTTGACTCATTGGATAAGGTTAGCGCTGATTACTTGGTTGGCACCAGCGCGAGATTGGGTACGGGTCATAATCTTAGGCGGGTTCCTCTTACTCCCAAGATGTTTCGGGAGCAGTTGGATTCCAAGATTCACTACTCTATCGTGTTAGGCAGGGAGGGTGACGGCTTAACTAATGAGGAGTTGGCGAAGTGCGACGTATTAGTGAGCATTCCGACTAAGGAGTATAAGGCTATGAATGTGAGCCATGCATTAGCTGTCTTATTGTACGAGTTAACTAAGGATGACATGACTGTTATTAAGCACTTGGCTAATAAGAGCGACAGGAAAGCTGTCATGATGCGCTTAAACGAGGCAGGGAAAGGCATTCCTAACTTGGAGAATTATACTGTAATATTCGAGAACTTAATGAACAGGTCTTT
Organism: Candidatus Tiddalikarchaeum anstoanum; assembly: GCA_902385255.1. Lineage (GTDB taxonomy): Archaea > Nanobdellota > Nanobdellia > Tiddalikarchaeales > Tiddalikarchaeaceae > Tiddalikarchaeum > Tiddalikarchaeum anstoanum. The sequence goes on from CABMEV010000012.1 coordinate 93,769, forward strand.
TATCCGTAAGAAAGAGGCAAGGGCTCTTGCAGGACTGTTCAAGCAATTAAATGAGAAGATTAACCGGAAATAAATTTTTTTTAGTCTTTGTTTAAGTAAGGTATTAATATTTTTTTTATCCGTTCATACATTAAATCATAACCTTCAGTGTTTGGGTGTATTCCGTCATAGAATAACTTTTTATAATCAGTTTTAATGAAGTGCTCAAACATATCGATGAAGAATATTTTGTTATCTTTACAGTAACCCATTATGAAATCATTGTACTTTTTCACTTTTTCAATCGTGAAAACACTGGTCTTGTAAGGGTGCGTGAATCTTTCATCAAAAGGCATTAATCCCATGAAGATGACATTCTTCGTGAACTTCCTGGCTGTCTCACATATTTTTTTAATGTTCTCCGTGAATTCATCGAATGTTGTCACGTCTACGCCTTCAGTTTTCTTTGAGTCATTGGCGCCTACTCCAATGATTATTACATATTTATGTTCAGGTTTGTTTTTTATCCTGGCTTCGCACTCAACTTCTATTCTTTTAAGCAGGTCTTTTGTTGAATTCCCGCTTATTCCAAGGTTGAATACGGCGTTGCTGTCATTCTCGGATTCTAATTCTTTTTTTAGTCTCCCAACCCAGCCGTTGTTGCCGTCGTCGCCTTTTCCGAATATTATGCTGTCTCCAAAAACTAGTATCTTATACATTCAAAATATCTTAAAAAAATTCTGTGTTTAAAAATATTTATTTCTTCTCTTCCACTATTTTATCTTTGATTTGCGAGATTAGTGATGTTACATCAAGTCCTTTTAGTGCTGCGTTAGTGCTTCCAACTGTGTCAACTATTTTCATGAACTCTGCTGGGAATATTATTTTTGCTCCTTGTCCGCTTCCCATGTCTTTCAATGCTTGTATGTATAAGTACATCACGGCTTTGTCATTAAGGTTTTTCGCTGCGCTTCCAATAGCGCTGATGACGACTTTCTCAGCTTCTGCTTTGAATCTTTTCGCCTGTAACTGCTGGCTTGCTATCTCTTTGCTCTGCATCGCTTCTGCAATCTCAATTGGTGGCGTCACGCTTTTTAATTGAAGCATTGGCACGTCGATTCCCCACTTCCATGATGTGTGTCGTATCTTGTCTAATAATATATCATTTAGTTTGTCTATATTCGCGAATACTTCTCTCATGTTCATGCTACCAAGTATGTTTCTGGTCTCGCCTACTATTATATTTTTTAATCCTTTTGTGTAATCATCAATTTTTAATACTGCCTTCTCAGGGTCTATTACGGTATAATAGAATAATCCGTCTAGTTCTAGTTTTAAGTCGTCAGATGTGTACGCTTCGTCTATTTGGATGTCTATCATATGTGTTCTCGCGTCTATTCTTGAGAATTCTTTCTCAAAAAATGGCATTACTACGCTCCAGCCAGGTCCGACGACTCTGTTGAACTTGCCCATCCTGAATATTATTCCTCTTTCGAACTCGTCGTATTTTTTGACGAAGAATAAGTAGAATACTGTTATTATAAGCAGTGTTATGAATAAGTAGAACGTCCATGAATAATTATAAAACACCCATACTACTCCAGCTAGGAGTAATATTACTATTAATATCTCGCCTTTCATGACATATAATTTAATAATCTCTCTGTTTTATAATTTACTATTAATGTTTTACGACCTTCACAGCCATCTTACAAATCCCCTGTTTGATAATGACAGGGCTGAAATTATTAAGAAATGTAAAGCTGGAGGTATCAGCGTGGTTCTTTGCGGCTTGGATTTTGATGATAACGTGAATTGTTTAAATCTTGCTATGGATGGCTTATTTGCTTGTTTTGGGATGCATCCTACTATGAAATTTGATGACAAAATTATTGGGCAGATTGAGGAGTTTAAGGATAAGATAATCGGTATTGGCGAGGTCGGTCTTGATTTTAAGAAGGGTGTCAGCACTAGTCAAATGTCTAATTTTAAGAAAATAATCAGCCTAGCCGAGAGATTGAATAAGCCGTTAATTGTTCATTCCCGAATGGCTGAGAAGGAAGTCTCTGAAATAGTTGGCAGTGTTAGTGTTCCTGTTGTCCTTCATGCTTTCTTTGGCAGTAAGAAGATTGTTGAGACGTTGTTGTCTTTCAAGAATGTTTTTTTCAGCATTCCTTCTAGTGTTTTTTATGACGCTCAATTGCAGGAATTGGTTAAGCTTGTTCCTCTTGACCGTTTGTTTTGCGAGACTGATAGTCCTTTTTTGTGGAAGTTCGGTCGTAACTCTCCTCTTAATGTTGTTAAGTCTTATGAGGCTATTAGCAGGGTTAAAAACGTGGATTTGGCTGTTGTTGAGCGTGAAATCGCATCTAATTTTTCTAAGGTCTTTTTAAAAAGATAGTTTTTAAAATAACTGCTTCATACTTTTAAGTGCTATGAGGAAGCTGTTATCTTTTCTGCTGTTTTGTATTATTTTATCTTCAGCTTTTTCTTTGTCTGTTCAGGTTTTGCCTATTGATAATTCAGGGAAGCCTGGTGATGTTTTGAATTACAGTGTTACTTTGTCTGAGGATACTGGTTTTAATAAGAGTGTTTTATTGTACATGATTACTCCTCTTGCTTACTCTTTCAGTCCCGCATCTCATGTTAATGTTGTTCCAGGAACGTCCACTACTACTTACTTGTATCTTAATCTTCCTCGTAATGGTGTTGAGGGAAGGTATTATGAGACTATTTTTTTTGATGTGAGCGGTGCGTCATCCGGGACTCAGACTATTGCTTATACTATTGAGGGTCCTGACAGGTATTTCAGCCTTAATTCTGTCTCTGTCCCTTCTCATGTTGATCCTAGATTGCCGTTTAATATTTCTCTTAATATTGGTAATAGTTATGACCAGATTACTAGGGTTTACGCGTCTGTTGATATCTTTCAGTCTGATGGTACTAGTTTGTTTTATACTTTGAAGGTTATTGACACTCCTCTTGGCAATACTAGTATTAATGTTGAGGTTGCTTTGAATCCTGACACGTTGCCTACTGATGCGAGTATTCGTGTTAACTTGTCTTGGTATGATTTAAGTCTTGGTTCTGTTATTGAGCACTTCTCTATTATTGGTTATGCTAGGAATACTACTGAGCAGATTTCTTCAACGAGTGTTACTTCTTCGACTAAGGGTGTTACGATTATTAATAATGGCACTATCGTGATTCATGGTTTTGATTATGAGGTTCCTGTTAATGGTGTTGATTTGTATTTTATCAGGGGTGCTAGTACTTCTTATTCGTTGACTAGTGATTCTATTGTTTTTCATGTTCCTGAGTTAATGCCTGGTGAGAGTGTGGGGTTGGAGTTTACTACTGATTATTCCGTTTTGTATTTATTGCCGTTCTTGTTTATTGGTTTGATTTATTTTATGTATTATCTGACTCGTACTGTCATGGTTAGTAAGGACGTGTTTGAGTTGAGGACTGGTTTGAATACTATCACTTTCAAGGTTGTGTTGAAGGTTTCTAATATTAGCAGTAAGCGTGTTAATCATTTGCGTATTGTTGAGCCTATTGCTCCGATTATTAGTGAAGTGTTTGATTATGGCACTTTGCATGGGGAGCTTAAGACTGCTAAGGGTGTTAGGAGTGTTGTTTGGAATCTTGGCGAGTTGAAGCCTCGTGAGGAGTTGATTTTGTCTTATCGTGTTAGGAGTAAGATTGGTGTTGTTGGTACTTTAGTTCTTGACAGGGGTTATGTTGATATTCTTGATTCTAGTGGTAAAGTGATTAGTAAGGTGTATACTAATCGGATTGTTATTGAGGGTTCTAAGAGAGAAGAGTAAGTAGTAACTTTTAAAAAAGGAAAACGCACATTTTATTATTCAACTAATGCCTTGGTAGTCTAGCGGCTAGGACACTAGCCTGTCACGCTGGTAACCCGAGTTCGAATCTCGGCCAAGGCGCTCATACTCCTATTCTATACGCCCTACTTTTTTCTTTATAAATAACTTCAGGAGCAGTGGTTAGTATGAATCCTAATTGGGAGTTGCATGGTTATGCAAGAAAACTTGACTGGTACGTTAAAGGCATTAAAGAAAAAAGGTTGTGCAGCGAAGAAAACAGCGTTCATATATTGAAGTTCTACGAGTATGTCTTCGCTCAGGGATTAAGCATACCCAGAATAGAGAAGTATATGCGCTTATTGTGCGGTATGGATAAGATGATTAAGAAAGATTTCAAGACTGTGGATAAACAGGATGTTATCAGCTTTCTTTCAACGCTTGAAAAGAGCAGTTACAGCGAGTGGACAAAAAGTGATTACAGAATAGCTATGAAGAAATTTTACAAATGGTTCTATGATGATAAGCTGCCTGATTTTGTCAGCTGGGTTAAGTTAGGAATTAAGAATCAGAGAAAAGTAATGCCTCAAGAACTTCTTACAACTGATGAAGTGCTTAGCTTGATCAATAATGAATTTAACACTCGAAACAAAGCATTGATCAGCTGCTTGTACGAAAGCGGATGCAGGATAGGGGAGTTGATGACGCTGAAAGTGAATAGTGTAACTTTCGATGAGTATGGTGTCATCTTCATAGTGAACGGGAAAACAGGTGTGCGCAGAGTGCGATTAGTGACGAGCACTAGTCTTGTTGGAAAATGGTTGAACGAGCATCCGGGAAAAAATGATTCTGAAAGTTTCTTATGGTGCAAGTTCAGAGATTCAAAAAGCATGCTTGGATATGGAATGTTTAAGCGAATACTTGACAGAGTGGCTAAGAAAGCAGGCGTCACAAAAAGAGTAAACCCTCACAGTTTTAGACACGCCAGAGCTACACACATGGCTAACTCATTAACTGAAGCACAGATGAAAGAACACTTCGGATGGGTTCAGTCTAGCAAAATGGCTTCAGTTTACGTGCACTTAAGCGGAAGAGATGTGGACAATGCAATACTTAACCATTACGGGATTAAAAAAGCAGAAACTAAAGGCGAAGAAATGAAACCAATAAAATGCGGATGCGGAGAACTCAACCACCCAGTGAACAACTACTGCAACCGATGCGGAAAACCACTGAAGACAGAAACTGCGATAAACTTGGATGAGAAGAAAAAAGAAACCAATGAAATAATGAACCAACTAATGCAAAAACCAGAAGTGGTTAACATGCTAAAAGAAATGCTTTTGAAAGCAACAACAAAATGAACAACGTCGCTTACGCATTATATTTTAATTTTTTCTTATTCTTTGGTCTCTACGTTTATTTTTACACCCAAGGAAATTGGATCTTAGGATTTGGAACTATCAGTATTGGAGTCCTTATCTGCTACGTTCTCGATGATATCATTAACCTTTTTAGACTCCTCAATTAGTTCCAAAATCTTCAACTGCCAAGGCTCGAGTAACTGCTTTAATTTTTCATCCATGGTTGTTATAATAACAAAGAAATATTTAAACAAAGTCTGAATCTAATTTTTGTGGATACTTTAACTAAAAAGCAGAGAAGTTATTGCATGTCAAGAATTAGAAGCAAATGGACAAAACCTGAAATTAAATTTCATAATTATCTTAAGGGATATAAAATAAAGCATAAGATGCACCCTAAGGTAGTCGGTTCTCCAGATATAATCTTATCAGATTATAGGGTTGCAGTATTCGTGCACGGATGTTTTTGGCATAAGTGTAAACTTCATTTTAAAGCACCGAAATCCAATAAACAATTTTGGGAACCAAAAATAAAAAATAATGTAATTAATGATAAAAAGAACGAAAAAAAATTAAAGCAACAAGGATACAAGATATTTACAGTTTGGGAACATGACATTAAACATCTAAAAATAATTATAAAAAAAATATTAACTAACACTTAGACATTTACTTAATTTTTTTAAATAAAATACAAGTGATAACTAAGAATTTAAAGCCACGCCTTATGTGTATAATTATGTCCCATACTGGTGAAATCTTAGAACATATACAATATGAATCTGTAATAAAATTAGAAAATATACCTTTACAGTGGATTTCTAGATTTGAAACATTCTACCCTGATTTGCCCCAATATCCCATTACTTATATAAACATAACTGAAAGCGGAGAAAGGGTTTATGGATTTATTGTGTCCTTCTCATTTAATGTAAAATCGGATAAACTTTGTGATGTAGATGCATTAATTGTAACAAATAAAGATATTAATTCAAACGAAACGCTAAAAAAAATTGTTAAAAAAGAGGTTGCTGAAAGAATTGGTCTAGGTGATAAAGTAAGTTTAAATGATATTTTGTCTTGTTGTAACGGAAATAAAAAATATGAAGACTTTTTCAAAGAACTATGGAAATATATTTCTCAAATATTTGGCAATGAGATCCCTTATGGGAAATTTTATGAAGAGATTTATTCTATGGTGAGATTTGTTTCCGCTTGGCAACCAAAAACTGGAAGACAAAGTGAGATGCGAATGTTGTATAACTTTTTAAGTATTTTTGGAGAAAAAATAGAAATAATTGGAAAATGGAATTTTTTAGAATTTTTTCTCTTGCCCACGTATCAAGATGTGAAAAATAAGAATTTTAATTTATTTCCAAATTTTAAAATGCTTTACCAAGCTATGGAGAAAATATGGGGAATATATTTTACTCAAAAGTATAGTTTAGACAATATGGAAATACATTTCATGAAAAGGTCATGGCCCCAAGACAAAGATACGTTTATAACAAAAATAACATATCCACTCTACAAAAAAGGTGAAATAAGTGCGGATGAAAAACAAGCTATTGATAGACTTGTAGACGCATTTAACAGACATTCATGGAGAGCTGCATTTTTTATTTGGAGTATTATGAGTATTCAAGATAAAGACTTTTATAGTTGGGACAAAGAGTTCTTCGTAAAATTTTATTTAGAAAAGAACTTGGGAGTTGGTATATCTCCGAAAGTTGTTGCATGTTTTCTCCAGCAGGGTTTTAAGAATGAAGATATAATACCTATAGATACATGGGTAGATGCATTTTACAATTTAGCGTTGGGCATAGCGACTAAGAAGGAGTTCTTTAGTTCATTCTCAAAAATGGGAAAATTGGAAAGGGCAATCTGGTTATCAAGTCAGGCTAGAAAAACTAATATTAAGACATTCTTTGATTTGATGTGGTGCGTTAGATATGGTGACACTGGCAATAATAGGTTAAGGGGGCCAAACCCAATTTCTTGTTATGAATGCAAATTAAGGGGTAAATGCCCTAGTTATTTTAAAATAAGTGAAGAAAATGTTTTATTATTGGATAAATCTGGAGTAAAACTTATAGAATTAAAAACAAAAGAAGGAAATGTTAAAGGCGAAATAATTGATTCTAAAGATATATTTGAAAAAGCAAAAAAAGATAACTGCTATTTTATTTGTTTGACTGAGGATAAAATACCCAAGAAGGTTTTTGTATATATCGGAAAATTTTGGACATTAACAGATGAATTTTCAGGATACATCCTTAACACACAAAAAGTTTGTAAAACAAATATCACTATAAAAGTTAAAGATATGCTGGCTTCACTTCCAGAACTATTTAAGTAAACTCTTTTTTATTTCTTCTGCAACAGCTTTTCCAAGAAGACATGGAACAGCATTACCTATCTGTGTATAAATATCCCTTTTAGAGCCTGCAAATTTATAGTCAGAAGGGAATGTTTGTATTGCCGCCGCCTCTTCGGGGGTAAGCATTCTTATTTCATTCTCAGAGTATTTCACAAGAGCATCAGAACCGTCTTTCCAATACCTAGCTGAGATTGTATAGGAGGGTTCATCCATTTTCAGGTATTGGGCGCCAAAACCTTTCCCTTTCTGCTCGTTTATTTTTTTCCTCCTTACAAATCCTTCAATCATTTTTGGAGTATGAAAAAAATTGGACTCTACTTTATCCTTAGATTTTATTACTGAAGAGACGGGCACCCATTTTTTTTGATTAGAATTATCTTTTTGTGAATGGGTGGGTTCAGGAAAGGTTATTGATTTTTTAGTATTGGTGCCTATGAATACCACCCTCTTTCTTTTCTGTGGTACACCATAATCTGCAGCATTAAGTTTTTTAACTTCAACATTGTATCCAATCATTTTATATACATTAAAAATAATGTCTTTTACGAGTTCCCCCTTTTCAGTTTTCATAGTAAGGATACCCGGCACGTTCTCCATAACAAAAAACTTTGGTTTAAGTCCTGCAACAATTCTTACGAACTCCATGAAGAGAGAATTTCTGGGATCTTTTGTATTCCTTCTTCCCGCCATGCTAAAACCTTGGCAGGGTGGGCCACCGACAACAACTTCAATTTTCTTATTATCTATCGCCTGTTTGATCTGCTCAACTGAAATAGTTCGTATATCCCCACATATTGCTTGGTGGTCATTTTTTTCAAATGTTTCACAGAAAATAGGGATGTTGTCTATACCAAGTAAAACATCAAAGCCCGCCATTCTAAATCCAGTGCTTAATCCACCAGCGCCGCAGAATAAATCTACAACTTTAGGTCTATATTCTTCATTTTCCATTGGATTTTTGTTCATTATTATCACTGAATATTAACTATTATTTAAAATAAGGTGTTATTTTAAAAACATGCTACTAATCATTCCTTAATTCCTCTAATCGTTCTAATATTTTACTGCAGTAGTGTCTTTTTGAATTATTCATATTCTATATTTCCATTTTGGGATATTCTTGTAATTTTCCAATCATATTTCTTATTTTCTACTGCGAGTTTTATTTGATTTCTTAAACAATTTAATTGTTCATTCATAGACTCCTTTGAAAGAAACATAACTTTTTCTATAATTCCTTCTTCATCGCTCATACCGTTAAAAACGAGAAAATCCACTGGGTTTAATATTGGCTTGACGTCAAATGGATTTATTTTTAATTTGAAGAATGCAGGAGTCATGTGACGCTTCATAAATTGATTAAGTATTTTTTTACTTGCTGTTCTACCTAGTTCTATTGAATGTTGACGTATTTCACCTTCCTTTTCGTCAAAGTTTTCTACTTTTTTTGTTAATTTCTGGTCTTCTTCTTCAAATTCATCTAGCCATGTTTTAACTAATGGTTTTTTTGTATAAAGTTTTAAGTCTGAGACTCGCGTCATTTCTCCACAACAAGGGCAAACACATAATATCTTACGAAATTCTCTAAAATCTTCTAGAAACTCAATCATTTGTACACCTCATAAGATACTTTTCCATCTTCAACAGCATCTTTAATGCATTTTTGGTGTTTGTTTAATCTTGCTTCTCCGCTTTTAACCTCAACAAAACTTAAAGAATTAATCTTGTTCATAGAAAGGCCATTAAATACAACAAAATCAATTGGGTCTGCTAAAAAACGACAATCTTCGAGCATCCATTTAAAGTCATTTAATGTAGGCAATATTTTTTCTAACTCTTTACCAAGATTAACTGCAGTTGTTGTTTTGGTTACTTTCTCAGTAGCTAGTTTCATTCGTTTTTTAAGTTGTTCTTCACGTTCTTTCAAATCGGAGTTTAACATTTCTTGAACGTGTTTAGCTTTTTCTGGGAAAGGTTTAGTACCATCAAATAATAAAGCATCTGACATTTTGAATTCTTCTCCACAAGGACATTTAGCATAAAAATTAGATTTTTTAAGTAAGTTAATTAGTGCTTGTGTATCCATGTTAATTTAAATTATACAAAAATTATAAACTTTGAGGTATAATACCTAATTAAATTCATGTTTTGCTTTTGGCGTGTCTTTTTCGCATTTATCGCGGTATTCACAGAGTTTGCACATCCATTCTATTTCTTTGTGTGCTCTACCTTCAGGTTCGGGCATTATGTCTTCTTTTAAGTGTTTGTGCAGCATTTTGAATCTGTTAACTATCTCTTCAGCTTTTTCTTTATTATATTCTATTTCGAATACTTTTGTTTTTAAGTTGCCTTTGTCAACATAAAGTAGTAATCCATTATGTACTCCTGTAAAGTGCATATAAAGTTGCAGTTGTACTATATTGTGCGGTGCTGCTTCTTTTGTATACTTAATATCTTTGACACTCTTGACTTCAATTAAGTAAACTTCTCCGCTTAGTTTGACTTTTATCATGTTGTCCACTCGTCCGGAAATCATGAAATCATCAATGTCAACTTTGAAAGGAAACTCAGACTCCAACAGAGATATTTCTGGATTTTTTTCGCTCTTCAAAACTTGAACAATAAAATCGTGAATGATATTACCCATCTCGAAAATCTTAGCTAATTCAGGCTCTATCTCACTAGGATATTTGTAAGAATACCATGTTTTACGAAGACAAGTTCCAACTTCAGAAGGGTAATACTTACCTATACCTTTAGGTCTAGTTTCACGTTTAATGTGATTGTCTATTAAGGTGTCAAAGTCGAGAACCATACTAAAACTAATAAAATGACTATTCAAATAGTTTGTTTTCCTTAGAAAATTTTAATGCTTCTTTTATATTGTTTTGTCTTAGTAAGTCTGTGTAAGTGTCGTATTCAGTAGTTGTATATATACCTCTAATTAATAATTGTCTTGTGAATTGGTGTTGTTCTGCAGGGTAGACTATTAAGTTTGCTTCTTTTTCATTCGAAGGGTTTAATGTATCAAATAACTTATCCATATCTTTTTCTAATAAGTGTGCATGAATCTTGTCTGGTTTCTTATTGTTTAATAATTCAACTGCTGAAGTCAGAGCAATAGAATACGTTGTCTTATTTAATATCAGCATAGTGTCCTCGAACTCTGGAGTGCTGAAATATACTGGCTTTGGCAGCCTGTGCTGCACAGCTAACAAAGAGCAGAGTAAGAAAGGATTATTCACTTCTATTGTGTTCTTGGAATTCTTAGAAACTACACCTAGTTTGATTAATTCTTTAATTACTTTGGTAACGAATACTGGAGTGCAGCTGCAGTGTTTAGAAATGTTGGACTGCCAGACTTCTTTACCTGCCCGGTTTACTAGGTAGTGGTAGATTTTCTGTTTAGCTTTCATATTAACCATTTGGTTAATGTATTATAAACAACTACTATTATTTAAGATTAACTCAAAGGATGGTCTAAAATGGTGTTGTGCGATTCTTGTGGTGGGGTAATGCAGCGTTCCTTGCATGAATGGTATTGTCCGCATTGCGGATTAGCAATGAACGACTTCTTTCAGTATAACGAGCTCAGGGAAGGTATGGGTAGACCAGTTAATAGTTGGGAATCTAACCTCAGCCAGACGAGAAATCCTGTTAGGTGGAGTGGTGGGAGGATGATATTAAAATGGTAGAATATTGTCCAATCCCTTGCCCGAAATGTAAAGCGGTCAAGCTCAGATATAACCCGAAAACTAAGACTTACACTTGCGATGAGTGCGGAAGAGAGGTAAGTTTCGAGTGTAGAGACCAAAAAAAGCAATTTCGGAATTTCAGCAATTCCGCACTGTTTTCGCCTTTTTTGATTCATTAATCCGCCAATTCGTTAATTCATCAATTCGTTAATCCATTAATTCGCAAAGTTCATATGGGGCGAAAAAAAGGGCGGATTTTGCGAATCAGTGAATTGATGAAAAAAAGAGGCAAGAATTATAGATTACTACAAAGAAAGAAGGTATAACATGAACGTTAGCGAAATAGAGCGAGTATGCTCTGTATTAGAAGCTACTGACTACGTAACTAACGAAGTTAAGAGAATATACTATCAATTATTATGTAAGGGAAAAACACAAGGAAAAGACCTGACTATACTGCTTGGTGCTTTAATTTATTATATCAACAAAAGAGATAATATGTCTATACTAATGCTAGAAATAAGTAATAAACTTGAGAGAAAAAAGAAACTATTATTCAAAAGATATAAAAGATTAAAAAGAAGTTTAATAATTAGTTAAATTTTTAATCACATTTTCTAATATTTTTGTTGGTTGATACTCTTTTTGTGATATTTTTGAATCTAAATTTAGTAATAAATTATTAGATAAAATAATTAAATTTTTGGAAGGCAGACCTGAATTTTTAGAAAATTCATTACAATAGTCTTTAAGGTTAAGCTTAGATTTTTTTCTATGTACTAAGGTGAATGTAGGTAACAAAACGTATACTTGATTAGGCTTAATTTTAAACTCTTTATAATATTTGGTGAATTGTGACTTAATTCTTTTTATAAAATCATCGGGATGCATATTGCCTCGTCCTTCATTGAATCTTATAAGATCTTTTTTCTTTCTGTCCTTAGAAAAAAAGCATTGTATCCATCCTGCCTTTGCTTTAACCTCAATAATTGCAATCGTTTTATTATTTTTTTCAATTCTAATATCCGGCGCTGTTTTGCCAACCTGTCTTCTTAAATATATTTTCCAGTTAAGTTTTTTAAATTTTGAATAATAATAGAGAATTCTTGATATTAAAAATTCAAGATCAGAAGAAATAGGATTATTATATGCAGATTCAAATTTGTTGTTTTTATATAATCTTTTGGGACCATTTTCAGATTCATATAATTCTGTAATGTATTTTAAAAAAAGTTTGGTTACGCACTTATATTTTGACAGTAAATATCCTAGGTGTCTAGATTTCCTATCCAAATATTTATAGTATTCTTCTTTGAGGTTAACTAATTTTTGTGTCATATTAATAAATATTATATTGGTGTTTATTTAATTTTTATCTAAGTCGAAGTAGTATGGCAGTTTGAGTTCTTCCTGTTTTATTGCAGTGTATACGTCAGATTTTCTATTCTGGTAGCTGTTCTCTTCTACTTTTGAGCCTTTGATCAGGAATCCTTTTTCTGCTAGTATGTTTAGGTTGGTGTACACCCATGTTCGGCCTGCGAATGTTACTTCGCTTATTATGTCGGATACGTTAGCTTCAGGGCTGAGTTCTTGTATTAGTTTAAGCAGCCTTTGCTGATCATTAGTTAGCGGGAGCAGTTGCTGGTTAGTGAACATATAGTAGAACCAGTCTACAGCTTTGTCATAATCTTCAGGTTTGGCGTAAATGCTTCCATCACTTGCTCTGTCTCTCTGGAATTGGTGTATTACTGTGCTGTATTTTATCATGTCTACGAAGCGGTTAAAGTTAGTCCTGATTATGATATTAGCATGCATTTTCTCAAATACTTTCTCAAACTCTTCTGCGTAAGGGATTATTACTTTTACAGGCTTCAAGCATAGTAAACTCTTCTTTACTAGGTCATCGTATTGTGGCTGTATTCCTGTCATTGCCAGTTCTGCCTGATGTTTTATTATTAAGTCATCCTGCTCTTTAGTCTCGTTCAGTCGTATTACTGCAAACCTTCTAAGCAGTTCATCTTGGAGTGTCGCGTTAGCAGCAGTAATTATAATACTAGGTTTTCCATTGATTAAGATAGTCAGGGCTTTCTGGTCTTTTACTATTGTTGAGTGTGAGCCTCCGCTGCTCATAACTTTGAAAACTTCACAGTTTAGAACATCACTGCTCACATCTTCTCCATAGAATATTTTTCCGTTCCAAGTCCATTCAGGCTCAAAGAAACTATTATGCCAATACGTAAAAGCAGTTTTGCTAATACGAGTTCTTTTAAACCAGCGTTCCTCTTCACCAGAGATTAGTCGAATGACTTCTGTCGTTACATGGTCTTTACCACTGCCAGATTTACTATTCACGATTAAGTTATTGCTCGTCTTCTGAGCATTAAGACATAAACTTCCTCCAAGAGCTACTGCAAATATAATCTCTCTAGGGAGTATTTCACCAACTATATGTTTGTTCCATTCTTTATGCAGTAAGTCAAAGAGTTTCTCATCCTGCAATATTTTCAAACATTCAGTAGGAACGTCTTCAGTGTGCTTAATTTGTTCATTCTCTTTCAAGACTTCTTCTTTAGTCTTCGTCTCCATACAATACCTCACAATACAACCTGTGCAGCTTCTCAGCCATCCTCCTATTCCAGATTTTCATCATGTCATATTTGAAAAAAAGAAAATCTTCAGCGTGACGCTTTAATTTATCAACTTCTTCTTTGCAAAAACGTTTCCTATCTTTCAAGTACTCAGATGCCGTTATCATAATAGCACCTCATTTTATGCGGTTTCTTTGCCTGTTCATTTTCCCACTTAATCCAGTCTAGAACATCAGAAGGAACTCTTTTACCAATGTACTTTATAATCTTAGGATAAACTTGTTTACCATGACGAATACTCATAGCAACATAGAAATAAACACCAATCTTGCCATTCTTCAACAACACACGTTTACTCTTAATGTACATGCAAAAAATGGTTTCAAAGATATATAAAAAGAACAATAACATTTTTATAATGAAACTTAAACGTTATTTATAATGAAAATAGTGTTTTTGATGATAATAGTGTTAATTGCTATCCCTAGCTTAGTTCTCGCAGTAGATAGAAATACATATTTAAACGAATTTAATGATACTA
>CABMEV010000013.1 GCA_902385255.1 Candidatus Tiddalikarchaeum anstoanum
ATGGCGAAATAAGTTATCCTAGTTTGTACGGGTGCCAAAATAATGGAACTTGGGCAGTACTAATTTATGATTATCATAACAATAATTTTATTCCTAACAAATATTATACAGAGATATTTAATTTATATGTTATACGAAGAAATATACAATCAGGGACTTTATTTGTTAATTATTTACTAGATAAAAGTTCTGGGATGTGTGATAACTATGGCAGTGATACTTTAGTCAGCGAAGCGGTAAACCTTGGAGCAGATTACTATAAATCTAGTTCTATAAATATTCTAAGAAGTTTGGGAATCATTTCGAAATTTAATCCTACAAATCTAGTTGTTTATGGCTTTTGCACCGTCGATAATGCTAATATCGGAGAATTCTCTGAAAAATTGAAAAATTGCAACAATTACTTATTAGATATTTCTCAAGGATATTCAAAGATAAATTATTCATATGCAGTGGATTCTTGTTTTGCCTCTTTAAATATAGATATTAAAAATTATTTAGATAGTGACTTATCAAAGATTAGAAATGACCTTGATAAAGTAGTAATTGCTCAAACAAATGTTGTAGTCGCAACGACCAATTTACTATCCGAACTTCAACAAAACATATGCACAGCTTTTAATAATTTTGACTATGTAGATTCGCTTAAATTTATATGTGACGTATTCAGAATTCAAAAAGTAGAGATGGCTAATCAGCAAACATCCTATGAGAATATTCAATCTTTGTATGATAAAATTAAAGATATTAGTTCATTATTTTATAGTAATCTATCCAATCAATATCTTAATACGTCTAGAATTAGGGTAGATGAAAAAATAAGAAATTATGCAGTTTTACATTCGAATATTTCCTATTTTGTTTCAAGTCAACATATACCTAATCTTGTGGATCTTTCATTATTAAATTACTTTAACGAACCAGATTATAATTTTACTTCATTTGATTTATTTAAGGATGAACTTAAAACATGTGAAGCATACTTTAATGATGAACGATTTAATACGGCTACAGCTTGTTTAACCAGTTTAACTTTAAAAGTTAACAATACTGAACAAGACATATTTTCTCAATCTACATTAAAACGATTTTTTGATTTGAATTCATTGATAATTCCAAGTTTATTTATTTTATTTTTTATTCTTTTCCGTTGAAAACTTTATAGGCTCACTCGCTTTCACGCTCGTAGTCGCGTATAAAGTTTTCTGGCTATTGCCACCACTCCAAAGAAAGACGACATCCAGACTGAACCACCTCCTAAATAAGTAGTTCTCGGAGGTGGTTCGTAAAATGAATACGAATCCAAATGTATTAAGTAAAAGATTATGGCTGTTAGGCAGCCTCAACTACAAAGTAGTTGAAGAGATAAACAGGAAGACAAGTGTCATCCTGAACGGAAATGAGGAGCTGAGCAATCAGCCACTCTTAGAAGATATCAGCAATCTTCTAAGCTTGGAATGGAAGCTTGACCACCAGATATACTGGCTTAATGGCAGGCTTGAGAAAGCCAAGCAGGCAGTTAAGGAAGGTGTTCAGCAATGAACACTTCCATTTCTGACTCGAAAGTCGGCGGTAAGCCGATTATTCGAGCCTGGGAAAGCTTCTCAGGAATTTACTGGCTAGCCACTGAGTTAGCTTACAAACAAGACTCAGTCATTAATGGCGAAGTCTATGAAAATGATGAAATCTATTTCGGCTTCGTCACTGGACCCGAGCCAGAGTGGGGCTATTTCAGCAGCACAGAATTAAAACTCTTAGTCCCACAAGTTTGGGAGTTGCCAAAGCGAGCAATTGCTTGGTTAAGTAAGGAGTGCCCCGCCTGAGGCACTTCTTTTATTTTTATTCTTCTACCCCTGCGCCCCCTAACAAGGGGGCTACGAGACTAATTATATTGAGATAAATATAACTATCGAAAACCGAACCTTTTTATAAATGATATTTTTATTTTTTTAATATGAACTCAAAATTCATAAGAAAGGTATTGTATCTCTTTTTAATTATGGCTATTATTTGGGTAATATTATCTTTAATTGAATACCGTGATTTTATAAATGATTATAACTTTAATTCCTCTCTTATCAATTGCAATAAGAATATGACATTTGAATGTCAAATTTTAAACGAAACCATAATTAATTATTATAATACGTTACCTATAAAAAATGATTTTCTTAGGCAACTTGCTGTTACTTATTCGCTTAATTCAAATAATGATATTGAAACCATTAATAACATATCTAAAAACGTGCATGAAGAAGTCTTCAACCTTTATGATAAAGAAAAATACATGAATGGTTTAATCTTAAATTCAGAAACATTCTATTATTTATGGGAAAGTTCAAAAATACATTTTAGATATTATAATATTTCAATATATAATGTTTCGTATTTATTTAATCTGCCTTATTTATATTCTAAGAAAACAGATTTCGCTTATGACCCATTACTAATTTTTTATCAAAAAGGTGGAGAATGTAAAGAACTAAGTATCCTTACCTCTGCGCTTTATTATTATATGAATATAAACTCGAGTGTTGTATGTTATGGAGGCAATCATTGCTGGGTTGAAGTTTACATAAATAATACTTGTGCACCTGTAGAAGCATCTATGGGTAACGAATATGATACAATATGTTGTAATTATAGAATACTAACTTGCAATACTTCAAATTCTAATATATTACAATATTATAATTGGAAAAATAATTCTAATAATTTGGTTTTAGAATAAACTTAATAATCTTTCTTACAGCTCGGTTTTCCAGTTAAATTCGGGTCTTTTTAGAAGTTACTGTTTATTTTTCTAATTCTTTTTTGATTTCTAAATATTCAGTTTTACTTATTTCTCCTTTAGCTAAACGCAGTTTAAGAACTTCTAATGGAGATTGAATTTCATTATTATTGCCAGTTACACCGTGATCTTTCATATAATTAACTAACCATTTTAATTTCTCATCATTGCCTAAATGCTCTCTTTTCTTAAATTCTTCACAGAATTGTGCTAATTCTTTAGGTGGCATAGAATCAATGTAATACACAACTTTATTGACATAATCATAAACATTCATTCTAAAAAATCAATCTGACACTTATTTTTAATTTTTCTATATATCCAGTTTTTTATATTAATAATTCAGAAAATATCTAATCTGGATTGGTTATGTTCAATATCTGGCAGTTCCAGATCTTTTTTATAATAAAATCCAGATTTTATAGGTAAAGATATATTTTTTCCATCAAGATTTTTATAAAATGCTTTAACATTTTTTGCTTTTTCTTTAGGATAAAAACTTATATGTTGATTACTTGTATATGGATCATTTAATATTTTTTTAATTAATGGTCTGAGTATCATAGCGTATTCTTTTTTTAATTCGTCATCAGATAAATAATAAATATTTTGACTTGTCATACCTAAAAATAAGTCTACAAATTGTATCAAGTTAGATTCGTTATATAACTCTTTATTTTCATTTAAATATAATTTATGATCAGAGTTAATAAAATGTACTGACGTGTCTTCAAATAGTATATTCTCTGATGTGTAATCATCAAGTTTTTTTAAATTTAAATTAGGAAAATACTCATGGTGTTCCATACTAGCTTTGTCGTGGTATACTTTTTCTATTATTATTTTATTATTTCCAAAAAATCTTTTTAAACCATATTCTATAGTTGTTCTAAAGAATTTATTGTATATATTTTCATGTGTTTTTTCATTACCAAAGTAGCTTATATCCATTTTATTCAATTCCAAGAATAGTATGTTAAAAAAAATAGGGGTGTCGCTATTATTTTTATTTATTAAGTATTGTAACCAAGACTTAATTATAATTTTATTTGATTTACTAGCTCTTGCTGTTCTAAACTCTTCTGTATGGATCTCACAATCATTAGTTTTATGCCATTCTTCTTTGCAATTTTCTTTATTTTTACAATCATTATAATTTAAACTCCAACTAAGCTTTTTTTTATTTAGGCATCTATAATTCAATAATGTTGTAACTACTTCTTGTTTTTGATTTGATGGTAAGAATAAACAACAAAATCCGATTATATTTTTAGTATGTTTATTATAATCTAAAGGACAAATTATTTCATCTGCATAAATTTCTAATTTAATTTCTTTCACATTTATTATTTAAATACCTCCTTTAATAATTTTACTTACTTTTGTGTCTTCTGAATAAGAAGAATATCAAGTAAGCTACTGCTGAGAGTATGTATCCTAATTCGTATTGTCCTTGTCCATAGAATAAATATCTCATCGTGATTAATAGGAATCCTATACTGACTAACCCTTCTTGCGAGAGTATGTTTATTCGTTTGTTTGTGGGTTTTACTTGAACTGTTAGGGTATTTTCTTCGTTTAAGTCTTTTAATGTCTTGGCTTGTTCGCATACTCTTTTCACGTTCTCTGGGTTATGGTCTGTGCTGTTTAAGGCTAACTGCTTAATCTCATCTAAGTTGTTGAACTCCTGTCCTAGCAGAGAACTAACTAAGTTGCTTACTTCTTCGTTTGTTAGTATTCTCAGTTTGATTGTGTCATCAATGGTTAATCCTTGCTTTATGCGTTGTCCTGCACAGACTAAGACTAATCCTATTCGTTGCAGTTCTTTCAAAGTCCTTATGCTCTGATTCGGAGCTAGTTCTAATTCATCAATTAATAATACACAGTTAGGTTTTGAGACTTTGATTAGTTCTAGTAACGCGTTTGTTGTGGTGTTCTTCTTGCAGTTAATTTTCTCGCTGTCAGTTATGCTTTCTAATAATTGTTTTACTGGTTTAGTTGTTGAATAAACACTCTTCTTCAGATAATTAGTTTGTAAGTATTTTAGCAAGCTTGTCTTTCCACTACCACTTACACCAAGAATTAAGGTATGCTTCTTTCTTTCAATATTGTAGAGTATTTGTTTTATCACTTCGCTTCTTTCAATGTAAACATCTTTAGTGTCTACGATTGATTTAGTGTTTATTTCTGGCTTGATTGACTCAAACCGTCCAAGAACTAGATACGCTAAGAGTTTTCCTTTGTTAGTTAGAGAGTAAATAAGTTTATCCTTGCTTACTATTCCTAGAGTGATGTAGTTATTTACAACTCTGTTGAAAGTCTTATAGTTAACAGTTTTGATTTGTTTAGCATTCTTTGAAGAAGAGTAGAGTTCTTCCAAGACTTTAACATGATTCTTACTCTTTACACACAAACTTAGAAGATGTGTCCAAGTCATCAACAAAGATTGAGAACAAAGAAGTATAAAAGCAGAGAAGAGAATGTAACGTTATATATATCATCTTATATATCTAGTTCTCAGATTGTGAGATTTGGCAAATACTCCAAGACTAAAGGTATTAGTATGCAGAGTATTGCAAAGACTACTGCCAATATTTTATCAGTTTTACTTCCTGTTTCTACTGGTCCATCAAAGATTACAAAACTAGCATTATAAGGATAGATTAGTTTAACTCCTTGATTAGTAAACAAGTCTAGTAAGATGTGGCTTGTGTAGCCTATGAACAAAGTCAAATATTTCCTGTCAAAATAAGCAATTACTCCAAGAAGTAGAGACCAATAGAATGAATGTGTTAATCCTCTATGTCCGAATTTTTTGCTAATCCACTGGCTAATTGGGCTGAAAAGCTGCCCTATAAAACTATAAGGATAATCAATATCTGGCAATGTAGAGCCCAAAACTAAACCGAAATCAAGCGGAATTCTAAAGATTAAACAGACTAATACAGCAAAGGCTACATGAGTTATAAAAATCATAACTAAATTGATATCAAAGTTATATATAAGGAAAGGAGAACTTTTATCGAAACTTATTTATTTCTGCGTTGCTTAGTAGATTCTTGTAGTTATTGTCATGAAGGACTAAAGTGACGGCGTGTGGACTTACCGTAATAACGCTCGGCCAAGGCGCTCATATTCTAAGTGCACGCCGTATCCTTGCCATGACAAATAGTATATCAATTTAGAAATTTTCCGGACTCCAAAGCCAGCATGTTTACAAAATCGTCCTTGTGCTCGTGTAGCTATTTTATATGAATATTTTCTGGTTTTGTTTGCGTTTTTGTGATAGGGTGTAGTAGCCGTATAATGAGTCATATTTTGTTCTGTGCTCTAAGTAAGTGAGGCCTTTTTCATTAAGAGATTTCTCCAGCTCCGCAAATGTAGTTTCAGAACCTACCAACTGGAAAAAATTATTGTTTACAAGAGAATCAATAAATAATTTCTTATTAAAACTAGGATCCATAAAAGACTGATTCATCGACTTAAAATACTCCTTGATTAGTCCAACAAAATCTTTCTCTAAACAATAACCCTGACTTTTAGACTCAACGAGCAGCCTCGTAAGCGCCGCCGCTTTATTGCAAATTGCACCCTCCAAATCAGGCTCGCCGTCAGACTGAATCAATAATGCCTTTGCTTCACTCACATAATCAATCATAAATAAAAAATCAGAAAAAAATCATAGATTAAAAACTTTTTCAAAAATTCTAAAACTAAATAACTGGTTGTATTAGAACCTTTTTAGGACGCGGGCTATCTGAAGATTAATCCAAAAATCCGAATCCTTATCATTAGCACCCATTATCCTCTTCACTTTCCACAAACCATTACTTAACTGATGGCTCTTAAACCACTTTAACGCCCTAGTAATCTTAGGATGCTTAATAATATTCATCCTTGAAAGCGCATCAAGACCAGTCAGTATATCACTCCACTGGTAAGGGAAAGAGAACCTAGTCCAGTACTCAACACCATTTCTGTCAGGATAATAATCACGCTCGAAAAAACTATTAACCAACAACGACGCAGCAGCATCAACCTCCTTATGATACTTCTTAACCAAAGAAAAAGGCCTAAGAACAACACCAGTACAGAAATGCGAAAACCTCTTCGACTTATCAGTACCTAACGACTCCTTCAAACTCATAGCCTTAACCCAATTAGTCACACCCCTAGTCCTCATAGGAATAGCCCAGCCGCCATCACTCTGCCTCACCGACAACAACCAATTAAGACCCTTATCAACATTAAAACCAGCCATAATCAAAAACTCCATAATAGTAGCACTATAATTAGGAGAATACTGATTACCATAAATACCCCTAAAATCACCCTCATCAGTCTGATTAGAAAACAAATAATTGGCAGCATTCTTCACAGACTTACAATATTTATTTAATCCATACTTCTGGACTAATTCTCCAACCATCTTCATAGTATAATACAAGTCATAACCCCTCTGTATAGGTTTCTTAGAAGGATAAACCCACCTCCCGTCACTTTCCTGCTTGTTAATTATACGTTTAACTGCAGGTAATTCCTCCACGAATTTAGTGCTCACTTTCTTTCCAAGCAAGTCACGGTTAACGAAAGCAGTAATAGCCTCATTATTGGAGGATAAAAGCGAACTGACAGTATTATTCATCAAAAAAACAAGGCAGTTATGTTATTTAATTTTTTTTGCAAAGCTTTTATAACTATTACATACGTACTAAAAAAATAATTAATATGGTCACAACTACTCAAAAAAGTGAGAAAGCAAACAAAATTTTAATTCTAATTATTTGCTTGGCATTTGCTTTCCCAGCAATAAGTTTAGTATACGCAGTGGGAACACCACCTGCGCAACCACCCGCTCAAAACGCAAGCATAAACGACTCGCAGCCTTTGAAAGACAGATTAACAGCATTCTACGACGCGAAAGAATTATACATTAACCAGAAAAGGCAGTGCAAAGAGAATGCAATAATCACAGACGCTCCATCAGGAACGTGCTGGAACCTGCTAAAACCCGTATTGATAGGATTACTGCAGCAGCAAATTGAGTTAACAGATAAGAGACTAATCCAGTTAAGAGGATTAAACGTTACATTCCCAAACATTGACGAAATCAACGCGACACTAAACGAGGCAAGAACAATCTTCGCAGACCCGGACTCCAGCAAGTACTTAATAAAAAGCACAGCAAGCAATCTGGAAACATTAATCAACCAGATTGAAGAAAGGGCGTTAATAAACCAGACAGAGAAATTAATCAGCCAGATGGACAACCTGATGCTGAAAGCTGATGCTATAACAGTTAAACTTGACGCGGAATTAAACATACTAAGAGCTTTCGGAGTTGACGTAACCGAACTTGAAAATTCACTGAATGATTACAAGGACAACCTCGCCCAAACGAAGGAAGACATCGCAGCAGCCAAAGCGAAATATGCAGAGATGAACTCATCAGAAGGAATAAGCGACTTAGCAAGAGAAGTTCGCGAATTCATCAACAACGCAAATAATTATTTAGTAAAAGCATTCGATAAAGCAAACGCCATGATTCCATTAATGAGAAACTCTGAACAAGGCGGAGACGGAAACAATAATAATAACCAAACAGAAGGAGGGACAATATGAGAAAAACACTGCTATTAATACCGTTTGTTTTGTTAGTAATTGGATGTACAATAAACATTCAGCCAACAGGAGGAAATAGTACTCCAAATAATACAATCATAAACAATACAATAACAGAAACAGTCAACCAGACAGTAAGCTCTGCAGAAATAGCCGGAGACATTGAAGACATAATGCACGATATAACAAACATAAACGTCAACAATACAGGAGACCCAATAACCCCAATCACTCAAGATGACTTAAACACAGAGTAGAAAAAAAAGGCAAAATAAATTATTTTTTTTTTGCACCCAATTTTTGGAAAGATATGCAATAGCTACTATTTTAGGATTCGTAAACTCAAGAAATAAACTTTTTATACAAACAGACACTTAGTATATAATAATAAAATGAAGAGCTTAATCTGCACAATATTAATAATACTAATTCTTGGCTGCACAATATCAATAAACAATAACGAGAATAGAGGAAACAATCTAAACAATTCAATAGTGGAAAATCCAAATACTGATAATGACTCCCACAATGTAATCATAAACACAGGCAATAACCAGCAAAATAATAATTCATACATGGTTGAGAATAATACGAATACAGATGATACTGTTTCTGACAATACTTATATCATAGTTGACAATTCGCAAATCACTAACGTCGCCTATACGACATGGACTGACGGCTCAGTCTCATTAGAAGTTCCAAACGGGTGGAGTGTAGTATCATACGGGAACTGCGCAACGAAATCATTCATTGCATACGACCCTGAAAAGCCAATAAGGCAAGTATTCTACTACTCGGAAACAGGACCCGTCTACACCAGCCAAGCACAGAAAAACAACGACTTAGCATACCAGCAAATGGGAGGATACCCATTATATTACAGCGAATCACCAGTCATTACACCTCTAACTGCGGAGAACTTCCTAAAAGGATTTAAAGCCTTTGCAGAAACAGCCATTATGGTAAACGCAGCGCCATTAACTCCTAAAATGTCAGACTTCCAAATAATATCCTCAACAACACCAACAAATCTTATATTCCCAAGCGCTACAGACGCGAAAACAATAAGGGCATTATTCAAACAAGACAATAATTTAGGTGAAGGATTATTCTACCTGGAGACTTTTGATTACGGAATAATAACTTACGGATTTAACAATATAGGATTCGCAATGACATTCATAGGATTAACAGCAGGAGACAACGAATTCCAAAACTACGAAGCAATACTAAACCATATAATTAAGAGCTACACCATATCAGAAAGTTACGTATCAGCATGCATACAAGCGCAGAACCAGGCAGTATCAGGCGCGTTAAGAGCAGGACGGACATTAAGCGAAACATCAGACATCATAATGGACGTGTGGGATAACAGGCAGACAACGGATGATATCTTATCAGAAAGATGGTCTGATACAACACTAGGATATGAGAGAGTATACGACCCGTCCACAGGAGAAGTATACAGGGTGGAGAACGGTTTCTATGAAAATTATAACATTCACAGGAATAATTTTGAAATGAACAACTTAGAACCATTACCTGAGACTGATTGGAATTTATGGACAGCGGCAACAAACCCTGAAAATTATATCAGATAAAAAAAAGTTAGTACACTAGAAATATTTAAAAAATAAATATATAAGTTTATTTCAATTTTTTATATTCAATATAAGAATATATCACTAAATATATTGTTGTTGGAATTATAGTAATTAGTAATATAATAATTGCCCAATTTTTAAGTAATAATCCGGAAAGTATGATTATACTAGCTAATTTGAACAGTTTGCCTCCCATCTTGTGAGTTTTATCCCATACTTTTTCACTGCTTAAAGTCCAAGGTGTCCTTATCCCAATAAACCAGTTCATCTTAGCATGCTCTATCATAACTCCAGTATAATAAAATAAAACAGACAAAGCAGGTATTAAGACAGTAACAATATCAATTTTGATTCCAGCATTCCAAAGAAGTGTGAAAACATATATGTAAATAAAAAATACCAGAAGGAGTAATATGAAATTGTCAAAGTATTTTCTGAATTTTTCAACATTCTTATTTAAAGGATCTAACTTAGGAATTAAAACAAGAAGAAAACCTAACAAGATGCTAATTGCAGGCATTAAGAATACACCCCAAAACTTAGGCATATATCCGTTAACTTCACCAACATCATTCCAATGTGATGCCATCACATCAGGCATTAAAGGATAACTGAATAAACCTATCACTACTGAGATTAATACCAAAATTAATATTTTAAACTCGACACTGACCATAATTTTATCCCTTTTTAGTTAAAAGAGCTTTAAGACTGAAAGCCCCAACTCCTCCAAGATGAATAATACATAAACACCCATTAGTATTATTGCTTCCTTCTTATCAATTTTTTTATCGCTTACAAAATACCATGTTACAATCATTGAAATTATTGTAAAGAGTATGAGCGATGAAAAAGATACAATATTTACTGTACTAGGATTAAGAAGTGAAGAAACACCTAACACTAAAGTTAAATTAGTAATGCAGCTCCCGATTATATTGCCAAGACCTACATCAAACAGTCTCTTCTTAAATGCCTGTATTGTCGTTGAAAGTTCAGGCACAGACGTCCCGAAAGCTATAATTGTTGCACCAATTACTGACGCAGGAACTCCTAAGTCCTGAGCAAGAATTACGCTGTTATCAACTAAAACCTTTGAAGACAATATTGTAACAAGCATGGAAACTGCAAATTTTAAACCCAATATTATTTTATCACCCTTATGAATACTTGCTAATTCTTCAGCGCCATAGATTTTTTTCTCAGTTTTCAAAGTAAAAAATATGAACATTAGTGTAAGTATTACCCCCATCATTAATGTTAACTTGCCAGTTTGAAGAATAAATAAAGGTATCAGCGAGGATATGAATAAGAACTGCACTAACCCGTTTAAAGAATGCGTGTTAAATTTTATATCCCTCGACCTGCTGATAAAGAAAGCTAGTCCTAATATTATAGTAACATCAGCGATATTAGAACCTAAAACATTGCCAAGTGATAAACCTATTTGGTTAATTATGCTTGAATTAATCGAAACAAAAAGTTCAGGCAGGCTCGTTGCAACAGATAATATTACGAACCCTGCAGATAAACCACTTAACCCTAATATTTTGGATAATTTAGATGTATACTCTACGGCTCTTTCGCTCGCAATCATTAATACAATCAATGAAAGCATTACAAATAGGAGTTCAATCATTAATCTTAAATAACTCGTTAATCATTTAAAAATATTAATTATAATTATTTTGTCATCATTTGGATTAATTCTTTATTAATAATCTCTTTTAAGTTCTCATAAGATTAAAATAAATAAAACTTTAACCGTTTTTATTACTATCTAAGGCCTGTTAATACCAACTAGATGCTAGATTATTACGTTCTTTATTTCAATCTTGTAAGGAATATTGTACTTCTTAAGCAGTTTCTCCGCCTCACTTATCCTAAAGTCGTTGTCCAAAATAGTGCTAGTCTCTATTATCTTTGTTGAATTATTAGTAAGATTATACGTGGCGCTGTACTTCAAAACGTTTATCAGATTAATAATCTCAATCTCATTCTTCCTGTAATTCTTGTCAGAAATCTTGAAAAAATACATCTTAAACTCGTTAAAAGAAGGCTTAACAAGACTCCCTAAATCAACACCTTTAGTCTTCAATGACTCAGCAACCTTATAATTTAATATGGTGACAAGCTCAGGCTGGAGAAAATAAAACTTGTCAGGGATGTCAAGATTAATAATTTTATTGCTGATAAGTAAAGGATAATTATTATTCAAAAAATCAACATGGTCAAACTGCATTACGAAAATTAAATCCGCCCATTTGACATAATCCTCTTTCAGCGTCCTATCTTCAGTACTATTATCAGCCTTGGCATAAATTCCTGCGTATTTAGTTCTAAACCTGTCATTAAACAAGTACGCTGCTGTTTTACTTCTGCAGCGCCCCTGATTGCACAAAAATAAAAGATTCTCTATCATATCTCCAAGACTGTTTTTCAATAAAATCTTTAATTAAAAAAACTTCTATTCAATAATACTTCAGCACTTTCTTAGTCATGCACTCGTAAATACTATCCTTGACTCCTTCCCGTCCAATACCGCTCTTCTTATTCCCCCCGAAAGGAAACTCCCCTATACCATGGCCCGGACTCTTATTAATAGTGGTTGAGCCGTCATCAAGCATTGCGCCAACTTTCAAAGCGTTCTTAACACTCTTTGAGAAAACACAAGAATCCAATCCGTACTCTGAATTATTAGACAAAATAATTGCTTCAGCTTCATCCTTAACCCGGATAATAGGCATGACAGGCCCGAATATTTCCTCTTTAGCAATCCTCATATTAGACGTGACGTAATCAATAACGGTCGGCTCCATCACCTGGCCATTATAATTTCCCCCAATTAAGACCTTAGCCTTCTTCTCTTCCGCGTCATTAATGAGGTCTTTAACGTATCTTACAGCATTCTCAGTAATTAAAGGCCCGACACTAACGCAGTTGTCAAAAGGGTCTCCTATTTTTAACTCATGAACTAGCGGCAAAACTTTCTTGACAAACTTATCAGCTAATTTATCAATGATTAAAACCCTGCTGACAGCATCACATCTTTGGCCGCTCTGCTTGAAGCAGCCATTAACGCATTCTTTGGCTGCTAAATCCAAATCTGCATCATCAAGAATTAATGCAGCACCCTTGCCTCCAAGCTCTAATAAATATTTTTTAACGCCGCCATTTTTCAAAACAGATTCTCCGGCAGAAGTGCTGCCAGTCAGATTAACCATGTTAACATCATTATCAGACACTAAGGAATTCCCTATCTTGCTGCTCTTTCCAGTAACAGTATTCAAGACATCTTTTGGAACACCGCTCTCCATTGCTACCTTAGTGAACATTAAAGCGGAGATGGGAGTATTACTTGCAGGCTTCATTATGATGCTGTTACCCCCGGCAAAACCGCTTGCGAATTTGGAAACAACGCTGAACAAAGGATAATTGAAAGGGGTTATTGCAGCAATAAGCCCGACTGGTTTGTAAGAAATTAAAACCTTAGTCTTCTTATCCTTCGAGATTAAATTTTCACTCTTAATCTTCAACGCTTCCTTACTAGTCTCAACCAAAAATTCTATGCTGGCATTAACTTCACCATTAGACCAGACTAAAGGCTTACCGGACTCCAAAGCCAGCATGTTTACAAACTCATCTTTGTACTCCCTGAGAATCTTGGAACACTTACTTAGTATGATAGACCTATCCTTAACAGTCAAACTTGCACTATTTATCCTCCCTCTTTTTCCACTCTCCACTGCTAATTTTATATCGGAAGGATTCGTATTCTGCACGCTTCCAATAACTTCCTGCTTGAAAGGGTTCACAACATGGAAAGTATCATTATCAGATGAAGGCACCCATTTTCCAGCGATGAAATTGAGAAAAACATCACCCTTATGGATTGGCTTGAAAAACGCATTAAGCATATAATACTAACAAATTGGGATTATAAAAACATTATTAACAATAGTTTAGAAAGATTTAAATATGAAACAATTTTGCCAATGTAAACTATGAGCAGCGAAATAATGAAACAAAAACCACTCGGCGAACCTTGTCCATATATTACTCTTCAGAACGGCGACTTCAAAATAGGATACGCTCCAATAAAAGGCATTAATGGATTTAGCGGACAACTTGTTATTTACGAAAAAGTAATAGTGGACGGCAAATCTGTTTTTACACCACTGGATGAGAATTGTTTAAGAAAAGTCATGCCTCCGGAAGTATTTAACGAACTTTCTGACAAACTTACAGGTTACTTATTAGATAAATTATAATCTTTAATTTATCCTCTTAATTTTTAAACAACATAAACATTAGTTTTTACTATACAAGGTGGGTTGACAGATCGGCTATGTACTCGCCTGCAGAGCGAGTTAGAAGAGTTCAACTCTCTTACCCACCTAAAAAAGGGTGAAAAACGTTTATGGCATTAATGATATATAATACACTAAGCAGGAAAAAAGAAATATTCAAACCGGTAAAGAAAGACAATGTCACATTCTATTCCTGCGGACAAACTGTTTATGACGATTTGCACATCGGCAATGCGAGAATGTACTCTAACTGGGATATAGTAACCAGATACTTGGAATGGAAAGGCTACCACGTGCTGCACGTTCAGAACTTCACAGACGTCGGACACTTAACGAGCGACGCAGACAGCGGGGAAGACAAGATAGAAAAAAGGGCGGCTGAGAAAAAACTAAACCCATGGGAATTAGTGGACAGGCAGATTCAAAAATATTACAAAGACACTGATGAATTAAACATTAAAAGACCAAACATTATGCCTAGAGCGACAAGTGTAATACCTGAAATGATAGAATTAGTGCAGAAACTAATAGACAAGAAATTTGCGTATGTCGTGAAGAAAAACGTTTACTTTGACACTTCTAAATTCAAAAATTACGGCGAACTCGCGCAGTTAAAACTTGAGGAAGACAAGACAAAACCAAGAGTGATAGAGGACGCCAATAAGAAAAATTATTTCGACTTCGCATTATGGCTGTCAGCAGAGAAGGAAGGCGGGAAATTCCATGTGATGAACTGGAACAGCCCGTGGGGAAAAGGATACCCTGGATGGCACCTTGAATGCAGCGTTATGGCAATGAAATTCCTCGGAGAAACCATTGACCTGCACGCAGGAGGAATAGACCATATACCCGTACACCATACTAATGAGATAGCGCAAAGCGAAGCTGCAACAGGAAAGAAATTCGTAAACTACTGGATGCATGGGGAGTTCATAACAGTTAATGGAGAGAAGATGAGCAAGAGCAAAGGCAACTTTTACACAAGCAGAGAATTAATGGATAAATGGGGGTCAATGGTTGTACGCTACGCTCTCGTAAACACGCATTACAGGAAAAGAGTTGACTTCACGGATGAATTGTTCTTAAATGCCAAAAATAATATAGAGAAGATTTACGACTTATTCGACAAATTAGACAATAAATCAGTCTTTGGAAAATTAGAACTTGACAAAGAAACTGAAGAATTAAAGAAGAATTTCTCAGACTCCATGGACGACGACTTTAACACCTCGCAGGCATTGGCATCAATTCACGAATTCATAAAAAAAGCAAACATTAACATGGCTGCCTTGTCAAAAAATGCAGGCATAAACGCCAGGGAAAAAATAACAGAACTAATCGGAGTGCTTGGAATAAGACTGGAAAAGAAAAAAGAAACAGACATTGAACCACTCATGAACCTGATAATAAGCATCAGGAACAAGCTTAGAGACAAGAAGGATTACGAAACAAGCGATTACCTAAGGGGATTATTAAAAAATATAGGAATAGAACTGAAAGATGACAAAGACAAGACTATATGGACCAAAAAATGATAGGCATCTCTCCATGCAAAAATTATTCTGACAAGGAATTGGAAAACGCAGTACGTGATTCTCTGTCGCAGATAGGGGGATTAAAGAAGTTTCATAAAGAAAAACAATACGGTACTTCTTAAGCCCAACTTATTGTCGCCGTCCGAGCCAGGACAAGAAGCAACCACTCACCCATCAGTCGTGAAGGCTGTAGCTAGAGAAGTTGTAAGACTCGGAGCCAAAGTCATAATCGCAGACTCACCGGGAGGAGGAAGCGCAATATCTGAGCAAATCCTGAAAAACTTGTATACAAAAACAGGAATGATAAATTTACATAAGTTAAAGAATGTCAAACTAAATTATGACACTTCATACTTTGAAGCGCCAAACCCAAAAGGTTTCATTAAAAAATATAAGCTGATGTCAGTATTAAAACAGGCTGACAAAATAATCAACGTACCGAAAGTGAAAACCCACATGTTAACAACACTGACTTGCTCGGTAAAAAACTTATTCGGATTAATACCTGGCCGCGACAAAATATCATACCATACTCGCTTTAAGGATGTTAATGACTTTTCAAGAATGCTAATAGACCTAGCAGTATTGGTAAAGCCGACATTGACAATCGTAGACGGCGTAATAGGCATGGAAGGGCAGGGTCCAAGCTTTGGGAAAAAGAAAGAATTAGGGTTGATAATTGCAGGAACAAACGTATTCGAGACAGACAGCGCAGTATGTGATATTATAGGATTTAAGGCTGAAACAGTGCCTTACCTGAAAGCGGCGCTTGACAGGAACTTATTCAAAAAAGAAGAGTACGATGTTAAAAAATACAAGGTCAAGTTTGCAGAACCGCACGCTGATATCTTAAGGAAATTATGGAATGTCTGCCCTTCATCGATTAAGGACATGATGAGCAACATATGGCTGGACGTCCCAAATATTACATCTAAGTGCATAGGCTGCGGCATGTGCAGGGACTCATGCCCTGAATCTGCGATAACCATAACCAACAATAAGGCGAGTATTAATTATAAAAAATGCATCAGGTGCTACTGCTGTTATGAACTATGCAGGTATAATGCAATCACACTGAAGAAAAAAATATTCTGAAAAAAACTTTTAATTGATTAGTTAGTTTAACTAATATCAATGAAAACATTGCACTTAATCATATTAA
The DNA here is from genome assembly GCA_902385255.1 of Candidatus Tiddalikarchaeum anstoanum. Lineage (GTDB taxonomy): Archaea > Nanobdellota > Nanobdellia > Tiddalikarchaeales > Tiddalikarchaeaceae > Tiddalikarchaeum > Tiddalikarchaeum anstoanum. The sequence continues at coordinate 17,031 of CABMEV010000013.1, forward strand.
TATTATTATTTTCCGGATGCACTGTGAATCCGAAATACGTTACTGACTGTGTATCATTATGCACTGCTGCAAAAAACGCGGGGCTGGATTTTTCAAACGGGCCGTGCTTATCGAACGATTACTATCCTGATTACGTGTGCGACGTCGCCCACAATCCGAGAATTAGCATAGACAACCTTGTTGAGAACCAGTGCAGCGCTTTCGGAGTTAACGCATCCCACTTTGTGGAAGTTGACGCGTCCTGCAGTGTAATCAGCGTGGTATAAACTTTTTTAAATTATACAAAAATTGAATTTTAGTAATGAAGCTTAATTCAATTGAGATTTTCCTCGCCAGCGAGATATCTGCAGTCTTAGTTGTAGTATTAAACATTCTTATCGCATTATCATCATTAAGGGATATCAACTTTTTTGGAATTGCAATAATAATTATAGGTGAATTAATATACGGCTATAATAATTTCGCAATGAGAGGCGCATGGAGCATTGACGTCGAGCCCAAACAAGTATTGGTAAAATCCGGATTTTTCAAATACATAAGACACCCATTATACCTTGGCTCCGCTATCGCATCTTTCGGCATAGCTGTATGCTTAATGTCCCTGCCGGGATTAATATATTCAATTTTTATAGTATTACCTTACGTTTATTTCCGCGCAAAACTTGAGGAGAAGGTTTTAACGAGCACCTTGAAAGGCTATAAAGAGTATATGAAAGAGACAGGGATGTTCTTCCCAAAAATGAGATAAAACTAACCTGGTGGCTTGTTTGTTTTACTTAAAAACTTTATTTTAAGAGGTAAATTTTACCCTGTCATAAATAGGTTTTTAAAAGATGAAATTTTGCCTATATATTATGGCAGATGATGAGAAAAAAGAAGCAACTGAGGAAGAAATTGATGAAGCTGCTGAGAATTTAGCATTCACTAACGCGGAAATAGTTCGACTAATTAAGAAAAATCTTCCCGAAGGCAGAATGATTAAGAAAAGAGTAAAGACTGGGATGAACAAATTCTTGGAAGAAGTCTGCATTGACGTATGCAAAAAACTGGCTAAGGAGCCGTACGCATACATAGAATATGATATGTTAGAGAGAGCAATCCGCCCGTATAAAGACCTTCACAGCTTGGAAGTTGAAAAGGAGAGATTAATTGCAAGCCTTAACAAGATAAAAGCAGACTGTGAAGTAATGGTAGACGACATAAACAGAAAATTCTCAATCTTTGAAGATAAAGACAAGAAAAATGAATAAGACATGCATTTTCTGCTCCATTAATTCTAATGACGTACCATCATATACGATTTATGAAGATGACTTGGTGAGAGCCATATTGGATGTTAACCCAGTAAGCGAGGGCCACACTCTCATCATTCCCAAGAAACATTACACTGACTTGATGGAGATGCCGGACGAGTTCTTGGAGCGAATAATTATTGTTGCAAAAAAATTAAGCTTGATGTATAAGAATAAACTGAAATGCACAGGGATTAATCTTCTTAACGCGAACGGCAAAGACGCCCAGCAAAGCGTTTTCCATTTTCACATGCATCTTGTTCCAAGGTATGATAATGACGGCCTTAATATGTGGATGAAAGGAAAGATTGATGTGTCAGATAAGATTGAGGATGTTTACAAAAAATTGATGCAAGATTAGGACTAAACCGCCAATATGTCGTAGACCGAAATGTTTATATACTAGAGGAAAGTTTTTTAAGTCTAATGCAGGGGTCCTTACTGAATTCTAAATATTTAGATAACGCTAACGATAAATTTATATAGGTTTTGAAGTCTTTCAATACTAATCATATTCAGTAGAAGGGTCCGTAGCTCAGCCTGGTAGAGCACCTGCCTTTTAAGCAGAGGGTCATGGGTTCGAATCCCACCGGGCTCAATTCAGTAAGGTGAAAAAAATATGGCCGAAGAAGAAAAAAAAGAAAATGTTGAAAGTAATGCAGAGGTAAAAGAAGAAGAACCAACAATTGACATCTTATCTCACAGTTACGTTCCGAAATTTGAGATATTACCTCAAGAAGAAGTTGAAAAAATTCTGAAAGAATTAAAAGTTGACCGTTTGCATTTGCCAAAGATTCTAATGACGGATCCTGTTGTGAAACTTTTGAATGCAAAAGTAAATGACCTTTTGAAAATAACACGAAAGAGTTACACCGCAGGAACAAGCATTTTTTATAGGGTGGTAGTTAATGTCTGAAAATACGGAAAAAATTTTACTCGGTGCGTTCTTCAAAGAGAACAAATTGACAAACCACAACTTGGAAAGCTTCAACATATTCGTTGAAAAAGGGCTGCAAAAAGTTGTTAATGAAAATAAAACAATAATACCTGATATTTTACCAAAAGGTGTTAATGATCTAAGGATAAAACTTGGAAAGATATGGCTCGATAAGCCAAGCATAAAAGAAGCAGATGGAACGAGAAGACCAATATTCCCTTCCGAAGCCAGAATCAGGAATCTCACTTATGAATCACCAATATATATGGACATAACAGTTGAGAAAGACGGGATAGAAGAGGAGACAAAAACAGTCCATGTCGGAAACCTACCTATAATGGTTCACAGCAAATACTGTTATCTTTTCGGAAAGAACGACCAGGAATTAATCGAGATGGGAGAAGACCCAAACGACCCTGGAGGTTACTTTGTAATAAACGGCACCGAGAGAGTCATAGTAGTAGTTGAAGACTTGGCTCCAAACAGAGTGTTCGTGGAGACGGGTTCTACTAATATTACTCACAAGGCAAAAGTATTCAGCGACGACGGCCAATACAAGATACTTCACGACTTAAACAGGATGAAAGACGGCGCAATAAACATGACATTCACAAGAGTAAAAGCAGTCCCTGTGTTTGCAGTAGTAAAAGCATTAGGGCTTGTTGAAGACCAGGATATAGTAAAAGCATTAGACCTCCCTGAAGAGTTCATGGGAGAAATATACGTCAACTTGTACAAGATAAGCGAGATACAAAACAAGGACGACGCGTTGGACCTGATAGGCAAGAAGATGGGAATAACATACAGCCCAAAAATAAGGCTTGAAAGGTCAGCAGAAGTATTAGACAATTTCCTGTTCCCTCACATAGGGCACGACAAGGCAAAAAGACTGCAGAAAGCGTATTACCTGTCAAAGATGGTCAGGAAATTAATGCTGTACTCGCACAATATAATCAAGGCAGATGATAAAGACCACTACAAGAATAAGAGATTAAGACTCTGCAGCAACATGATGGAGAGTTTATTCAGGGTCAGTTTCAAAATGTTCATAGGAGATATGAAATACAATTTTGAACGCTTAGTAAAGCGCGGAAAGTTGCCAAGCATAAGCAGCGTAACAAGAGCAAGACTGCTAACTAGCAGGATAAAAAGCAGCTTGGCAACAGGACAATGGGTTGGCGGAAGACAAGGAGTCAGCCAGCACTTAGAGCGCGACAACTTCTTCGGAACACTGGCGCACTTAAGGCGTGTCGCATCACTATTGACAAGCCAGCGTGAAAACTTCGAAGCCCGTGACCTGCACCCATCACATTACGGAAAGATATGTTCAAGTGAGACTCCTGATGGTCCAAACGTAGGACTCAGGAAGAACTTGGCAATAACAGGAGAGATAAGCATATCCTGTGAAGAGAATGATAAAAGTATCATGGAAGCTATGGAAAGTAGCGGATTAAAGAGGCTTGAATAAAAAATGGCAGACGTATTTTTTAACGGAAAAATAGTTGGATCAGTAGCTAATCCTCAGGAATTTGTAACAAAAATAAAGAGTCAGAGAAGAAAAGGAAAACTGACAAGCAGTTTGAACATCGCATATGATGAAGCATTAGACATCGTAAACGTGCTTACAGAGGAAGGAAGATTAAGACGACCATTAATAATAGTGGAGAACGGCAAATCAAGATTAACTCCTGACGTTGTGGAAAAAATCAAAAAGGGAGAGATTAAATGGAGCGATTTAATCAAGGAGAACATAGTTGAATTCATGGATGCTGAAGAGGAAGAGAACGCACTGATAGCATTCGACGAGTCGGAACTCACACCTGAACACACTCATCTTGAAATTGTAAAATCCGCAATTTACGGAAGTCAGGCATCACTAATAGTATTCCCAGAGCACAACGGTGCAGGAAGAGTCACACTTGGTGCAAAGATGTTAACGCAGGGCCAGGGCGTATACGCAACTAATTACAACTTAAGGCTTGACTCGGATGTAAGCGTGATGCATTATCCTCAAAAACCAATTGTCGACACTATAATGTACAAGAACGTTAATTACGAAGGCCACCCTGTCGGACAGAACATAGTCATTGCAGTAATGACTCATGAAGGATACAACATGGATGACGCGATAGTAATAAACAAGCACAGCGTTGATATGGGAATTTTCAGGTCAACATTCTTCAAACCCTACAATTGTGAAGAGTTAAGATACGCTGGAGGAATAAGAGATGTTATAGAGATTCCTTCCAAAGACACAATAGGCCGAAGAATGGATGAAGATTACACATTACTAGAAAGCGACGGAGTAATATACCCTGAAGCGAAAGTAGGCGAAGGAAAAGTATTAATAGGAAAGACAAGCCCTCCAAGATTCCTTTCAGGAATGGAAGAGTTCAGAGTAGGCGTAGAAGCAAGACACGAGTCAAGTGTTGCAGCAACACATGATGACGGAATCGTTGACGCAGTAATGATTACAGAAAGCGAAGAGGGAAACAAATACATAAACGTCAGATTAAGACAGCCAAAGAATCCGGAGCTTGGCGACAAGTTTGCATCAAGACACGGACAGAAAGGAGTAATCGGATTAATGGTTCCAAAAGCAGACATGCCTTTCACAGCTGACGGAATGGTACCGGATATAATATTCAGCCCTCACGGTATCCCAAGCAGGATGACAGTCGGACAGCTTATTGAAATAATCGCAGGAAAAGTAGGCGCATTAGGCGGAAGATACGTTGACGGAACAGCATTCACAGGAGAAGACGAGTACGACCTTAGGAAAGAACTGCACAAGTTAGGATTCAGGGAGAACGGTGCAGAGACAATGTATGACGGAAAAACAGGCCGAATGTTAAATGTGAGAATATTCGTCGGAGACATTTATTACATGAGATTAAAATACATGGTTTCAAACAAGTACCACATGAGAACCCGTGGACCAGTACAATTACTAACAAGGCAGCCAACAGAAGGAAGAGCGAAAGAAGGAGGACTAAGACTTGGAGAGATGGAGAAAGATGTCCTCGTAGCCCACGGAGCGTCACTATTATTGAAAGAGCGCTTCGACTCTGATAAGACAGTAGTCCCGGTATGTAAGAAGTGCGGCCTTATAGCAATGTTTAACCACTACCGTAACAAAGGAATGTGCCCAGTTGATGGCGAGGATGCACCGGTTACTTTCCTTGAAATGAGTTACGCGTTCAAACTCTTACTTGATGAGTTAAAGAGTTTATGCATATATCCAAAACTGAATATTAAGTATAAAGATTAGAGGTGTCCTAAAAAAAATGGTTGAAATAATAAAAGAAAAAGTTGATAGCATAGAATTCAGGGTTTTATCACCGAAGATAATCAAAGCGATGTCTTCAACAAAGATAATAACACCTGAATTGTACGACGCAGACGGTTACCCTGTAGAAGGAGGACTAATGAATCTGAGAATGGGAGTCATAGAGCCGGGACTTAGATGCAGAACATGCGGAGGAAAAGTTCACGACTGCGTAGGCCACTTCGGATATATAGAACTCGCAAGACCAGTAGTGCACATATACTACGTTAACTTCATATATGACGCATTAAGATGCACTTGTGCAAAATGCGGAAGAATATTACTTGATGATAAATCACTAGAAAGATACAAGCTTAAGATGAAAGTGATGAGCAAGCAGAGAGGAAAATTCGAGCAATGGGATGTCTCGCATGAAGTAATAAGCAAAGCAAAAACAATATCAGTCTGCCCTCACTGCAACGAGAAGAAAATAAAACTAAAACTGAAAAAGCCGTCATCATTCTACGAAGACAAAGTAAGACTCACACCAATAGATGTCCGTGAAAGACTTGAAAGGATACCTGACGAAGACGTTGAACTACTCGGGATGGACCCGGTCGGCGGAAGACCAGAATGGATGGTATTAACATTATTACCAATACCTTCAACAACAGTAAGGCCAAGTATTACTCTTGAAAGCGGACAAAAAAGTGAGGATGACTTAACACACAAATTATCAGATATAGTAAGAACAAACCAGAGGCTTTATGAGAACTTAAACGCAGGAGCGCCGGAAATAATAATCGAAGACTTATGGGACTTACTGCAATACCACGTAACTACATATTTCTCAAATAATGTAAGCCAGATTCCACCAGCAAGACACAGAAGCGGAAGACCGCTTAAGACACTTGCCGAGAGAATAAAAAGCAAAGAAGGAAGATTCAGAAAGAACCTTGCAGGAAAACGTGTCAACTTCTCAGCCCGTAGCGTAATCTCACCAGACCCAAACATAGGAATCAACGAAGTGGGAATACCTGAAATAATGGCAAGCAAATTAACAATACCTGAAAGGGTTACAAGCTGGAACATTGACTGGCTGAAAGAGTTCATAAAATCTTATCCTAAATACCCTTGCGCGTTATACGTATTCACACCGGAAGGTTTCAGGAAAAAAGTAACAGAAGAGACTAAAGAAGTCTTGCTGCAGGAATTAGCAATTGGCTACTCGGTCGAGAGAACAATCCAGAACGGGGATATAGTATTATTCAACAGGCAGCCAAGCCTTCACAAAATGAGCATAATGGTGCACCATGTGAAAGTGCTTCCTTACAAGACATTCAGGCTTAACCTAACAGTTACAGACCCTTACAACGCCGACTTCGATGGTGACGACATGAACCTGCACGTTCCACAAACAGAGGAAGCAAGAGCGGAAGCTGAAGAATTAATGGATGTTACAACACAGATAATAAGCCCAAGACTTGGAACTCCAATAGTCGGATGCAAGCAAGACCACATCAGCGGATTATTCAGCCTGACAGGCAAAGATTCAAAATTCAACCGCGAAGAAGCATTCCAATTATTATCAAGAGCAGGAGTCTACGATTCCAACTTGAAATTTGACAAGGAAGGAATGGCTGAAGGAAAAGAGATATTCTCACAAATACTTCCTAAAGACTTATTCTATGTCGGAAAGAGCGGAACATGCAAGAAGTGTGCGACCTGCAAGAAAGAGGAATGCACAACTGACTCTTACGTAAAGGTTGACAAAGGACAACTACTATCAGGAGTAATAGATGACAAGAGCGTCGGTGCAAGAAAAGGATTATTGCTAAATGACATCGCAAAGAAATACACTCCAAAAGAAGTAAGCACGTACCTGCAAAGGATGGCTTTACTTGGAATAGCAACACTTGACATCAGAGGATTCACAGTTCTCAGCTCAGACAACGACTTGCCTGAAGAAACTGTAAAAGAGATAAAGAATGTAATCTCAAAATCATTATCAAGCGTAAATACAGTGATAAAGAACTACGAAGACGGAGAATTAGTATCCCTTCCTGGAAGAACACTTAGAGAGACTCTTGAACAGAAAATAATCATGCTGTTAAACCAGTCACGTAACCAGGTTGGAAGCTTAGTGTTAAGCAATGAAACCAAGGAAACAGGAAGCAGCATAATGACAAAGAGCGGAGCAAAAGGCAACCTGTTAAATCTTGCACAAATGGCAGGATGCGTCGGACAGCAAGTACTTAGAGGATTCAGAATAACAAGAGGATACAATGACCGTCCAACACCGCACTTTAAGAAAGGAGACCTTGGAGCGGCAGCTCACGGATTCATACGCCACGGTTACAAAGGAGGACTCACTCCTTCAGAATTCTTCTTCCACGCAATAACATCACGTGACGCGACAATGGATACAAGTATGAGAACTCCAAAATCAGGATACTTCCAGAGAAGAATGATCAATGCATTCCAGGATTTCAGAATAGATATGGACAGCAGCGTAAGAGCAAGCGACGGACACTTAATCCAATTCGCTTACGGAGAAGATGGAATAGATGTATCAAAGAGTGATGCAGGAAGTATAGATGTTGAACGATTAGTGAGGGAGGTTGCAGAATCATGAATTTAGACGAATCAGAAAAAATATTGCCGAAAAACGTATTTACAAAGCTGAAAACCAAAATTGCAGAATATAAATTAGCAGGAAAGAAAGCAGAAACAGCTGTTGACAAAGTAGTTGAATCATACAAAAAGTCCAGGATTTGCCCGGCTGAAAGTGTGGGAGTAATCGCAGCACAAAGCATTGGAGAACCAGGTACGCAGATGACTTTAAACACAAAGCACTTCGCAGGAGTTTCAGAAATGAATGTTACAGTAGGACTGCCTCGTATCATTGAAATATTCGGCGCAAGAAAAGAAGCAGAAACCCCTTCAATGAATGTCTACTTAAAAAGCCCTTACAATAACAGCGAGAAGTTCATAAGACAGCTTTCAGCAACGATATTGGAAGTGCTGCTCGAAGATGTGACAAAAGAAATTAACGTTGACTTAATGAATATGCAGATTGAAGCGAAGCTCGACCTTGAGGAACTGCGCAACTTAAGCGTGAACTTCAACACTGCGCTTGCCGCATTAAAAAACGGTTTGAAAAAGTGTGAGATAACAGAAGACGGCGACAAGATAATAATAAAACCAAAGTCTGACATAAAAATCGGCGACTTGTTCAAGCTGAAAGTTGTAGCATCAGAAATATTAATAGAAGGAATCATGGGAATAAAACAAGTTGTTCCAATGAAACGAAACGAGGAGTACGTTTTAGTAACTGCAGGAAGCAATCTTAAGGAAGTCCTGAAAATAAAAGAAGTCGACAAGGAGAGGACTATAACTAATGATGTTTATGAAGTATGGAAAGTGCTCGGAATCGAAGCGGCAAGAACTGCAATCATAGAAGAAACTTTAAAAACATTTAATGAACAAGGATTGTCAGTTGACGTCAGGCATTTAATGCTTGTCGCAGACGTTATGACCAATGACGGACAAGTCATGGGAATAGGAAGATATGGTGTTTCCGGACAAAAAACAAGCGTGCTTGCAAGGGCAAGCTTTGAAGTAGCATTAAAACACTTGTTCAGCGCAGCAGTCCATAGGGAAGTTGACGAATTGAAAGGTGTTGTTGAAAACGTCATGATTAACCAGCAGATTCCTGTAGGAACAGGATTTTACAAGCTGAAAATGAAAGAGGCCAAAAAGCAATGAACACAATTGATAGAATAAAAAAAGCAATAAAAGAAGGTAATTTTAAAATAGGTTACAATACAACAGTGAAAGCTTTAAAGAATGGAAAAGCAGAACTCGTGGTTATAGCAAATAATGCTCCTGAAGGTGTGAAGAAAGAGATTGAAAATCTTGGAAAAGTTGCAAAGTCAGAAGTTGAAGTATTTGAAAAATCAAACATAGAACTCGGTGCGACTTGCAAGAAACCTTTTGGAGTAATGTTAGTAGCTGTTACACGTGAAAAGAAATGATAAGCGCCACATTCAAGCTAGACACAGATGCTATTAAACAAATAGCTTTTTTCGAATCTATTACTCACGCTAAAGTAAGCGATTGTGCAGAAATAGAGGATAAATTACTTTTCATAGTAGGGGAAGGAAATATAGGAAAAGCCATCGGGAAGAACGGCTCAAACGTCAAACTGCTCGAGCAAAAATTCAACAAGAAAGTTGAGATTATAGAATTCAATAATGACCCTGCAAAATTCGTTGCTAATATATTAAGGCCCGTCGAGGTTAAAAGTTCAGAAATAGTGACTAACGGTTCATCTAATGTTTTGAATGTAATTATTAACTGTACACGTGCAATGTTCCCAAGCAAAAAGGTTAAAAAAGCCAAGCTTCTTCTTAAAAAATACTTTCCACAGATTGGTGAGGTGACAATAACAACATGAAGAAAACAAGAGGATTATTCGCTGGAATTAAACTATCAGAACGAAGAAAAAAATTCAAGTATGCAAGAAGAGGAAGCAGAGAACAAGCTTTTGGTATTTGGAAGAAATTCGACCCATTAGAGGGTGCTCCAGCAGCTAGAGGAATAGTGCTGCAGAAAAAACCAGTAGAGAGAAAGTCGCCAAACAGTGGATTAATCAAGTGTGTAGTAGTGCAGCTAGTCAAAAACGGCAAGACAGTTACCGCTTTCGTTCCAGGCAGTGGTGGAATAAAACACGTTGATGAGCATAATGAAGTAATTATTGAACGTGTAGGAGCCCCACAGAGAGTAGCAAAAGGTGATATTCCAGGAGTCAAATTCAAAGTTATAAAAGTGAACGGCGTCGCATTAAGCGAGTTAATGAAAGGTAAAGGACCCAAGACTCAAGCAGCGGCAGCACCAGCAGCAGGTGGTAAGAAATGAGTGAAGCAAAAATGGAAGCAAAACCAGCAGAAGTAAAACCTGAAGCAAAGCATGTAATAGAAGCCAAACCTGAAGTAAAACACGCTGAAGCAAAAATGGAAGCAAAACATGCTGAAAAGCCGGAAGCAAAGCATGCAGTGGAAGCCAAGCCTGAAGTAAAACATGCTGAAGCAAAACATGCTGTTTCTGAAGCTAAGAATATCATTGAAGGAAAATCTTCATTATCAAATATTAAATTATTCGGCAAATGGGACAGTAATGTAATAATTGCAGACCCGGGACTTCAGAGATATATCACATTAAGACCTATGTATGTTCCAAAAAGCCAGGGCCGCTTCGAGGCTAAAAAGTTCTGGAAAAGCAAAGCTCACATTGTTGAAAGATTAATGAATAAGATTGGAGTGACGGCGCATAAAGGTAAGAAGCACTGGAAAGTAAGCGGAATAAATGCAGGGAAATACTTGCTGCAGTATAATACTATCCTAAAAACGTTTGACATAATAGAAAAGAAACTTAAGGAGAATCCTATTCAAATACTCGTTAAAGCTGTTGAGAATTCAAGCCCGTGTGCTGAAGTAATACCAATAGAGTATGGTGGCATAAAACATCCAAAAAGTGTTGATGTAGCGCCTCAGAGAAGGGTTGACTTATCTTTAAGGTGGCTGACTCAGGGTTCGCTTCAAGAATCAGTATCAAAACACAAGCCTTACTTTGAAGTACTGGCTGATAATTTAATCGCTGCAGCCCAGAATGACACTAAATGTTATGCGGTTAACAAGAAACAAGAAACAGAAAGACAAGCAGTGGCAAGCAGGTAAAAATCCTGCCTATCTTTTATTTTTTAAAAACTAATTTTATTTTAGTTCATACTTTTTATAAGTCAAGTTTAGCCACCCGTACAGTTTGCTGTGCAATTTTTCAGATAATGTTGCTATATCTGCTGCATCCTTTTTCAGTGACGGATCGTTCTCCTTCGACCAAACCAGCGCTTTACCATTCTTAAACATCACATTACAGACAGGCTGCCTAGTATAATCCCTGATTCCCGGATAAACAGTTATTAAATAAGTTGAATTATCCTGAAACTCTGTGCGTTTAAACCTGTCAGTTATTTTTTCCAGATAATGGTAAAACTCGCTGGTTATATTTACATTAGCATGATAACCTGAGATTACTACGTCCTCAAGCAAAAGCACCTTTACGACTACATTATTCTCATAACTATTTACTATATTTATTAGTTCACTTTCACTTTCAACCATTTTTTTAAACACCTCATGTTATTTTTTATCCAGTAATATTTCTGCCCAAAAAAAATTCTAAAAACATTAATTAGAAAACGTTTTTGAGGCAAGAAATTTTTTTTAGTTAAAAATTTCTTTTATAACAATACTACTAGAACTAATACAGAGCAAGAACTAACTTTAATTCCACAATTCAGTCCTTTCTCATTACTCATAATTAAAATTTAATGGTATTTTATTATTTATAAATTTGTCCAAAGCAATAGAGTTAATTTTATAAACCCTATATAGTTGTATTTTCTTCATGGCAAAAAAGGAAGATGTTGATATTAGGCAATTAATGGATAATCCAAGCCATATTCGAAATCTTGGTATTATCGCTCACATTAACCACGGTAAGACGTCAATCTCTGACTCATTACTAGCAGGTGCAGGACTTCTAAGTATGAAGATTGCAGGAAAAGCTCTTGCAACAAACAGCTTAGAGGAAGAAAAACAAAGAGGAATAACAATCCTTGCCAGCGCCGTAACAATGGTGCACGAATATAACGGGGAACACTACCTTGTAAACTTGATTGATACTCCGGGACACATCGACTTCGGAGGAGAAGTAACAAGAAGCCTTCGTGCAGTTGACGGAGCAGTAGTTGTAGTCTGCGCAGTTGACGGAATAATGCCTCAGACAGAGACAGTGCTTAAGCAGGCAATCCGTGAAAGGGTAAAACCAGTGCTCTTCATAAACAAAGTTGACAGATTAATAAAAGAGTTAAAATTAACTCCTGAAAAGATGCAGGAAAGATTCATTACAATAATTACAAAAATAAACAAGATGATCAGCCAGTGGGCGCCACCGGAGTATAAAGAATTATGGCAGGTTAAAATCCAGGATAACAGCGTAGCATTCGGAAGCGCATTCTCAAACTGGGCTTTATCAGCAGACCAGATGGCAAAGACAGGACTCAACTTTAAGAAAATAATCGACTCTTATGAGGGAACAGAAGATGAAGTCAGGGAAAAAGTATTGAAACTTGCAGAACTAGCGCCTGTTTACAAGATAATAATGGACATGACAATAAAGCACCACCCAAGTCCTATTGAAGCGCAAAAATACAGAGTGCCTCACTTATGGAGAGGAGACTTGCAAACTCCAATGGGTAAGAGTCTAGTAAACTGCGATCCTAAAGGAAAAGCATTATTTGTAGTAACACAAGTCATAACCGACCCGACATTCGGCGAGTTATCATTCGGACGAGTATTCTCAGGAACATTAAAAGAAGGCCAGGAATTAATAATGGCCGACAAAGGAACACCTCAGAAAGCGCAAAGACTGTTCATCATGGTCTGCGACAAAAGGGTTGGAATGCAGAGCATACCTGCAGGATGCACAGCAGCAATCATAGGATTAAGGGATATGACCAGCGGACAAACCCTTGCTGAAGAGGAGACAACACCTTTCGAAGCAATAAAACACATATTCGATTCAGTAGTAACGAAGGCAATCGAGCCGAAAGACCCGAACGATTTGCCAAAACTGATACAAGCATTAAGAGAAGTAAACAAGGAAGACCCGACAGTCGTCATTAAGATAAACGAGGAGACTGGGGAGAACTTAATCTCAGGACTTGGAGAACTACACTTAGAAGATGTCATAGACAGAAGAATCGTGAAACAGAGAAAAGTTAACGTTAAAGTAAGCCCTCCAATAGTCGTTTACCGTGAAGGTGTAAAAGGAAACACACCAACTGATATTGAAGGAAAAAGCCCTAACAAGCACAACAAGTTCTACATCAAAGTAAAACCATTAGAACAGGGAGTTTACGAAGCGATAAAGAATGGAAACATAGCAGAGAAGAGGATAAAGAAGAAAGATACAGAACTATGGCAGTCATTATTCGCAGCAGGAATGGATAAGGAAGAAGCCAAAAGCGTGAAAGAAGTATTCAACGGAAACGTATTCGTAGACAACACGAGCGGAGAAGTGCACTTAATAGAAGTAATGGAAACAGTGCTTGACGCTTTCGAGGCAGTGATGAAAGAAGGACCACTTGCGAGAGAGCAGGTCTTCGGAGTCAAAGTGGAATTAAACGATGTCGTACTTCACGAAGATGCAATACACAGAGGCCCTGCACAGGTTATCCCTGCAATGAGAGACGGCATCAAAGACGCATTCAGGGCTGCAGACCCAATAATGATGGAGCCAATCCAGAAGATAAGAATTGACGCGCCAATGAATTGTCTTGGAAACATTTCAAAACTATTACTTGGAAGAAGAGGACAATTATTAGACACGGAATTCGAAGGAGACGATGTTGTAATAACAGGAAGACTGCCTGTTGCAGAAAGCTTCGGATTCATGACAGACCTTAGAAGCGCAACAATGGGAAGAGGCGTCTGGAGTCTTATAGATTCAACATTCGAAAGAGTGCCAAAGGAACTGCAGCCTGGAGTAATAGAAGGAATAAGAACAAGAAAAGGCCTGACAGAGAACCAGTAAACCTGGAACTCTTTTTATTTCTATTATTTTTTTACATTTTTAACTTATTATTTTAAATTTTTTTTAAAAGAATAAATTTTTATATATAAAAATTTAGAAAGAAAACTACTTATGGGGAATATTGAGGTTAACTTTAACACTTTCCTGCCTAATTTAAGTGCACTAACAAGGTATTATTCTGAACTTTTGTTTGAAAACTGCGAAGATTTCATGGGTAACCCGATAGTAGGATTATATGAGCACCCTGTTGTGATATCACAATCAAAGAATAAAATTAAGATATTAATACTGTATGAATCAGATAATAATGCTTCTAAAGATGCTAAATACGAATCAAGCAGTTATATTTAAAACACTGATTTTTTTTGGGAAACTTGGGAACTTTTTTAATAAACTAGCAATATAGGATACTACCAAGCTAATAATAAGGCAAAACTGCCTAAAATTCGATTTTATACACCAAATAAGATTTGTAAAATAGCAAACTTTAAAAACACTAATTAGTTTTTTGTAACTTACGATATATTCGGGGAGTTAAAATAATATGGCAAAACAAAAACCACACTTAAACGTCGTATTCGTTGGTCACGTTGACCATGGAAAATCAACACTTATGGGAAGACTGTTATACGAAACAGGTACTATAAGCAAACAAGATCTTGATAAAAACAAGAAAATAGCTGAAGAGCTTGGAAAAGCAACTTTCGAGTATGCTTACGCCACTGATGAGACAGTTGAAGAAAGAAAGAGAGGAATAACAATTGAATTATCACACAAGAAGTTCCAGACTCCAAACTATGAAGTTACACTTATTGACGCACCAGGCCACAAAGACTTCGTAAAAAACATGATTACTGGAGCCAGCCAGGCAGATGCAGCAATCTTAATCGTTGCAGCACCAGAAGGAGTGCAGCAGCAGACTATGGAGCACATATTCTTATGTAAAACGCAGGGTGTCAAACAAATTGCAGTTGCAATAAACAAGATGGATGCAGTAAAGTATGACCAAGCCAGGTATGAAACTATAAAGAAAGAATTATCAGAACTATTCATGAGAGTAGGATACAAACCTGACGATATAATATTCATACCAACAAGTGCATTAGACCCGGAAGCAACAAACGTCAAAGTAAAAGGTGTAAAGACACCATGGTATACTGGCCCAACATTATTCGAAAGAATAGACAGTTTCAAACTGCCAGAAAAACCAGTGAACTTGCCTTTAAGAATTCCAATACAAGATGTTTATTCAATCACAGGAATTGGAACAGTACCTGTTGGAAAAGTAGAGACTGGTGTATTAAAAATTGGACAAAAAATAGTATTCATGCCTGAGAAAGCAGCAGGAGAAGTAAAAACAATAGAGATGCACCATGAACAGATACAAAGTGCAGAGCCAGGAGACAATATAGGATTCAACGTCAGAGGAGTCGGAAAGGCAGACATACACAGAGGAAGCGTTGCAGGACCAGCAGAAGCACCACCAACAGTGGCAAAACAGTTCACAGCACAAATAATGGTACTACAGCATCCAACAGTGATAACAGTAGGTTATACACCAGTACTGCACTGCGGCACATCACAAACAGCTTGTAAGATTGCTGAAATAAAAGCAAAATTAGACCCTAAAACAGGACAGATAAAAGAACAAAAACCAGACTTCATAAAGAGGGGAGATGCAGCAATCGTAGTATTCGAACCAATGAAACCAATGGTCATAGAGAGAAAAGCAGACATACCACAACTATCAACATTCGCAATAAGAGACATGGGAATGACAATTGGCGCAGGAATGTGCACAGAATTAGTAAAAGCATAAATATTTGGCTTTTACCAAATATTTATTTTTTTTACAATTATTTTTAAATCATTAATAACTTTCTAATCCCTAAATGAAATTTTCAGACATTAAGAAGGAGTATATACTGGCAGCGATAATAATACTCGCATTAATACTCAGGCTTTACCAGTGGGATAATTACGCCTTCGCTTTCTATGATGAAGGAGTTCATGCATTTTTCGGAGTCGCATCCAGCATTAATCCCGTTATGGAGACACTATACCAGCCGCCAGTCCTCTTCCTACTTGAAGGAGCCATATATTCCATAATTCACTCAGTTTTAGTTTTCAGATTATTACTGATAATATTAAGTGTAATCTCAATAATACTTGCTTATATCTGGGTTAAGAATGATTACTCGGTGAATGAAGCATTGCTTATTGCACTCTTCCTTGCAACGGCACCGCTCCACATACTGCACAGCCGATTCCTAAATCAAGACTCATTATTATTCTGCTTAGGGCTTGGTGTCCTTATATTAGTACAAACATATTCGAAAAAACCAAAGAAAGCATACTTATTACTTGCAGGAATATTACTTGGAATAGGTGCGTTTACAAAATTCACCTTTTTAATGTTTAACATTATAGCACTGGCTTACGCGTTATATTTGAAAAAGATATCATTAAAGAAAGTTTCAAACATCATAATCGGAGAATCACTTATAATATTATTATTCATGCTGCCTTTAATAATAACATGGATTAAAAGCTCGGGAAGCACTTACGCAATCACTAATTTTTTCAGCCAGTACGCTGCAGAGAACGTGGGTGAATCAACAATTACACCGCTCACAACCATATTTTACATAGGGCGCAGTTTCATCTTTTTAGGATTCAGCTTCATACTCCTTGTCTACACATTGTTAACAAATAAGAACTTAGACAGGAAACACTTATTCCTGATTTACTGGATAATATACGCAATACTCATCTTATCATTATCATCAAAAGCAATGCTTAGATACTTATTAATGCAGAACTTGGCTTACATACCCATTTTCCTGCTTGCAATAAATGCATTATTCAGTTTTAACAAGAAAGTATGGGCTCTGTTCATATTATTAATAATAGGATTGGACTCTTACTATTATTACATATTCATAACTAATCCTGTAAGCATCCCTGAATTTTCAGCATTCTTCATAGAGACAAAGCCATTCATTGAAACGATTGCTTACTTGAGGCAAACAATGACAGTTAATGATTCAATAATAACCAATGAGCCTTACCTGTTCATACCCATGGGATTAAACATTTACTCTGCGAATTACGAGAATCACATACTTTGCCCGAACAAGAACGTAAAATACTTAATCCTCATAAATAGTTCACTAGGCTTTGACCTGTTTACTTACATGAATGACGTAACAAGATTAAGCAATTATTATTCTCTTGACAGGAACATATCCAATAGGGAGACTACTTTCTACATATACAACGTTACAGGCAATCCTGCATGCGGTCCAATGATACCTCCGCTAAAAAGAGGATTATACCTTAAGGATATAATATAATACGACGCCAATTATTAGAACAACGCCGAATGCCAAGTTTATATAATAACTTAGAGAATTTTTTACCTTATTATTTATGCTTTTGTAAAAAGTGGTTCCTCCAACCTGAAAACTGCGAACGTGTCCGTTCCCTTCAAGGAAGTTCAGACTAGACGCTATCAAGGACTTATCCGCTGATAATGCTAGGGCTATTTTCTTAACCGGCAATTCCTGTTTTTTAAGCAGTATAAGCAATTTCTCATTAAGAACGTCAACTTCACTTTTCATAATATAAACTAAGCATAGAAACTTTTTTAAAACGTTCTCTTTTATTTCTTCTAATAATGTCAAGTGCAAGAATCAAGCTATCAAGTACTAATCCAAGACAACTGGATGATATCTGCAGCCAGATTAAGGATATTGCAGGAAAAGTCGGAGTTGGCATAAAAGGTCCAATACCTCTTCCTAGAAAACGCCTCGTTGTTCCAACAAGAAGAACTCCTTGCGGTTCAGGAAGAGAAACTTATGACAGATATGAGATGAGAATCTGCAAAAGAGTAATTGATTTAGGTGTAAATGAAAGAGCATTAAGGCTTATTATGAGAATCCCAATACCTAAAGGCGTAAATGTAGAGATGGAAATAAAAGAATAAAAAAAAAATCTCACAAATTTTTTTAGTTTTTGCATACTAATAATATTTCAGTGCCTTCTATATCCACACTGAAGACTTTATTGCAGCCAAAATCGTATCTCCACCACTTATAATTAGTCATGAAATAATCCGAACTGTTGTAGAAACTAATATTCCTGTCAACTGCGTTGAAAGTGAATCTTGACTTCTCGCTGTCATTGAACAATAACAAATTCATAGACGGATCCATGCCAAGATAAGCTATGCTGATATTCTGCCTGTTATCATTTTCTAAAACGTACTCAATAGCCTGCTTGTAAGATACACCCCAGTAATCCATTTCGAATGTGTTTCTAATATTAACAAAGTCACGGATAATCTTGTTGAAATAAACCATCTCGTAAGGGTGGAATCTTACCATGAATAATAGGGTATATACCAAACTAGCTGCTAATGCTGTCATCGCTAAATACTTCACTAATTTCCCCCTATTAATTAAGAATACAAATCCTTTTACTGCAATAATAACAAATGCGGGATAAGTGAAAAATAAGTGCCTCCACGAATCATACAATGGAGACTTAAACAGTATAACTAAAAATAACGGCAGGAAAAACCATAAACTTACAGATGCATCCATCCTTCCAAATTTTTTATTTAATAGTAAGAGTATCAGATAAACAACTCCAAAACAAAATAATGCAGTATAAATGATAGGTGTTGTTATGAATATCCAGACAAGAACGTAATGCCAAGGCATAGTTGCGGGTGTTATTACCTTACCGAGATAAATCTCGTTGAAGTCATGCCTGAACCTTGAGAACGCATTCAACGCCTCGAATATGTAGAACGGGCTGCTCCATAATGTAGGCCAGAAAAGGATAATTAAGATAGAAGTCAGAGTAAAGTAGAATACTGGCTTTGACAACTCATGTTTTGTAATAAACAGCTTTTTATTACTTAAATTAAAGCAGTCAGAAAGCAAGAATATTATAGTAATTGCAGGTATAATAAGCCCGAGAACGCGTATGTCAACAAGAAGGGCGCTTGTAATGGCGTGAAGACCCAGGTTAAATACTGACTTGTCATCCAAGAATCGGAACATGGAGTACACTGAGATTATGAAGAATGACAGGAAAACAGAATCCTTGGAATTGTAGAATGCGTCTGCGAATATCCTC
Source organism: Candidatus Tiddalikarchaeum anstoanum (assembly GCA_902385255.1). GTDB lineage: Archaea > Nanobdellota > Nanobdellia > Tiddalikarchaeales > Tiddalikarchaeaceae > Tiddalikarchaeum > Tiddalikarchaeum anstoanum. Next base: position 36,334 of record CABMEV010000013.1, read on the forward strand.
GGACTTAGTATTAATATTAGTACAGCCAAGAGCGAGATTTTCCAATTTTTGAAGTACTTCCTGCAAAGCAGGTAGAAGAAGTAAGTACTTGTATAAAATGTTAAGAAAATCACTAAATGCCTCATTGCATAAATAGACTGGCTGCTCGTTAACCCGAGCAGTTTCTCAATTATCACCAGAAAGACCTCGTAAACAGGCCCGTAATCCTTATTCTGATACGATAATAATGAATTATCAGCATGAAATACGTAGTTGTAAACAGTTAATCCATAATCCCTCTGCACTGAGTCATCAAAACCCATACCATAATCCCTAAATACAAATAATCCTACAAAGAGAAATATTATCCAGAACGCCAGAGTTATTACCTTTTCATTGTCCAAGAATTTTAATGCCTTATTCATGCTAGTATTCTATTCCTTTCACAGCTTTCACACCCTTATCATAAGGATGTTTCACATCATTCATTACAGTCACCAAGTCAGCCTTGTTTATGAACTCTTCAGGCGCATTCCTGCCAGTCAGTATTACAAGCATGTCTTTCGGAGCATCATCAATAAGTGACAATACATCCTCTTTTTTTAACAAACCTATGGCAACAGCGAGGTTCACCTCATCAAGTATTAACACCTTAATCTTCTCCTTTAATATTTTTTTGGCAAAGAGTATGCCTTTTTTTGCAGCAAAGATATCACTTTCATTTGGCTTGTCCAAATTCACGAACTCTTTTTTCCCAAACTGGTATAATTTAAGATAAGGACTCAGCATCTTCTGAACTTTATACTCGCCTACATCCTTTCTGCCTTTCATGAACTGCACGATTACAACTTTATACTTATGACCTGCATTCCTTAAAGCCAAACCTAACGCAGTTAATGTCTTGCCCTCGCCGTCTCCGGTGTAAACATGCACCCTAACCATTTTTGCAAACCTCGCATATCACTTGCTTTTCCCTGCTCTTATCGCGGTACACAGTCAATCCTTTAATACCTAACTCGTAACCAAGAAGCACCACTTTCTTAACATCGCTCTTTGAAGCATCATTATTGAAAGATATAGTCTTACTAACTGCATTGTCAACATGTTTTTGGAATACTGCCTGCATCTTGACTTGTTGTTCGCTCTTCACATCCTTCAAAGTTACAAGATAATCCGAGTTCTCATACTTCTTGCTTAGAACATCCCCTTCATTTATTGAACGATTAAAAGATTCTGAAAACACAGGGTCTATGCTGCTTGAACAATCAGCTATTATGCTGATACTGCCTGTTGGCGCAATGCTAAGCAGTGTTTTATTATTCTCTGAATACTTCTTCGCAGTGGACTTGATAAATCCCATTACTTCATCAGCAATCCTCAGCGCAGAAGCGCTGTCATACCTAACCTTGATTTTTATCAGCATATCTGCGAATCCCATCACTCCAAGACCAACCTTCCTGTTTTTCAGGCATTTTTTCCTGATTTTGGGAAGAGGGTACTTGTTAATGTCAAGGATATTATTCAAGAACTTAACACCCAGCCTAACCAATTCTCCTAATTTTTCATAATTAATTTTCTCGCCAACTATTACTTTGCTTAAATTTATGCTACCAAGAACACACGCCTCATAAGGCTCGAGCGGGACTTCGCCGCATGGATTTGTTGCAGCAATGCCCTTCCCAAGCCTGTCTAAGAATATTATTCCAGGCTCGCCGTTGGAATGCATGTTTTCAATTATGTTATCGAAGACTTTTTCTGCCTGGACTTTTTTAACAACGCGTCTAGTCCTCGGATTTATCAAATCATACTTTGAATCCTTCTTTAAAGCATCCATGAATTTGGAAGTTATGCCCACACTGATATTAAAATGAGGCAGTCTGCCCTCCTCTTTTTTAGAGTTAATAAATTCCATGATGTCCGGATGGTCTACTCTTAACACCGCCATATTAGCACCCCTCCTTCTTCCACCCTGCTTGACCACTTCGGTGCTTTCATTGTATAATTTGATAAAGCTTACAGGACCGCTTGCCACACCATTAGTCGTCTTTACCAAATCACCTCTTGGTCTTATTTTTGAGAAATCAAAACCTACACCGCCGCCGCTCTGGTATATAATTGCAGCATTTTTCAGCGTGTCATAAATGCTGACCAGGCTGTCCTCTATAGGGAGAACGAAACATGCCAGTAATTGCCCAATCTTTGTCCCAGCATTCATCAAGCACGGACTGTTAGGCAGGAATTCCAGATTAGTCATTATTTTATAAAACTCTTTTTCCAATTCTTTGTCATTCCTGCTTGCTGATTTAGCAACGCGCCTAAACAATCCTTCGAAACTTTCACCAGGCATTAAGTATCTTTTTTTAAGCAATAATTTAGCATTTTCAGACAATTTCATTAGCTTTTAAAAACTCAGTCGTATTATTTAATATTTTATGATAATAATTTATCCTACTGAGACATGTTACGGAATGGGCTGCAGCGCTTTCGATGAGGATAGCATAAGGAAAATTTATGACTTGAAAGGCCGTGACCCAAATAAGCCGCTCATAGTATTAGTTGACAGCATAAAGATGTGGGAGGATTTGGCTGTGATTAACAAGGAAGCGTTAAGGCTTGCCCGCAAATACTGGCCAGGACCTCTTACAATTGTCACCAAGAAAAAGAAAATAGTGCCATGTTGTCTGGCGAAGGATTATATTGGAGTTCGGATTAGCAGCCACGAAATACCTAATGTTTTAATCAAACAATTAGGTTGTCCGTTAGTCAGCACGAGTGCGAACTTAAGCGGAGGATTAACACCTTACTCAATAAAGGATATATCTAATGTCATACTCGAAAAAGCAGACTGGATAATAGACATTGGAAAACTGCCTGATAATCCGCCAAGCACAGTGGTAAAAGTTGAAGAAGACGGCAGCATAACTGAGATTAGAAAAGGCGGAATCAGCGTGAAATAATAATATATTTAAACGGCATTTTTTCAAGGTTACTTTAATGAATTATAGCGACGCGTGCAAATATCTAACAGATACTGCAAAATTATTAAATGAAAAAGGTGCTGTTAATTTTCCAGAACTCTCAAAAGTGCTGCTAGTTTATTCCGGGGATGAAGGCTGCGCAGTAAGGCAGTTTTATTCACAACTCACTAAAGAATGTGTAGAAAAAATTGTTGCCTACGTAGTTGAAATAGTGGATGATGATGCTAAGCTTGAAAATCTGCTTGAGACTTCACAAAATATCAGTAAGCGCGACATAGTTCAGAATGTAATCCAGCACGTATTCTCACCATTACAAATAGCGTTAAATGAAGACTTATCCAGAAGGGTTTTTGATATCTTAAACAGTGAAGTTTTTCATAAGTACATGGATTGCATCAAAGATTCAGCTAATTTTCTTGACCCTACCTTCTGGTGGCAAAGTCAGATAAAAAAGAATTATGACAAATTGCTGTCTTTGTATAAACAGACTTAGTACTCAATAGTGTACTCGTACTCTTTATGAGTAAACTTCTTCTTAATATATGCCAGCACTACTCCTGCTATGAAACCTGCCGCGTGAGCAACATGTCCGATACCATCCCCTCCGAGCAGTGAGAAGATTACTTCACCCAAAAACATTATCGGCCCTGCAAGGCTGATTGGTGCAGTAGTATATATATAGCCTATTGGGAATATTACCCTTGCCTTCGGTTCGAGTATTACAGCAGCGCCTATTAATCCGAATACGTAACCGCTTATTCCAAGACCCCAAACACCAGGATTGAATATCCCAAAAAGTATATTCCCCAAGATTACACTTAATACTAATAATAATATTATGAATTTTGAACCGTGACGAAGCTCCAGTATTGAGCCGAACATAAATAAGCTGAACATATTAAACAATAAGTGAAAGATGTCAGCGTGCAGGAATGCGTTGGTAATAAGAGTCCACGGTCTTGCTAGTACATAATTGCTGTTAAACATCAGATACTCGTAAGCAGCCTCAGGCAAAAGGAAGAATACGGCAACACAGATAATTATTAGAGCAAGAGTCACTTTGCCGTAATTAACCTGAATGCCAGGCTTCCTGGAATAATAATCGTACGTGTATTCCACCATTAGAATTTAGTTATAACTTATCAGTATTTAAAATAGTTCTTAAAGAAAAAAGCATGTTTTCCAAAACTAATAAAAAGTTTTAAAGAACAAGGTTCCTTCTAAAATTAAATCTATTGGCCTTTTTGCCGGGGTGGCGGAGCGGTCTAACGCGCAGCACTGGAAATGCTGTCCTCCTCCGAGGGCTTGAGTTCGAATCTCAACCCCGGCGCTTACTTTTTTAAATAACTGAAAATTAATCTTTAATTAACCATGTCAGATGAAGACTTACTGAATTTTACAGAGCAATCACCGCAGCCAAAAGATGATTTATCAAGCCTTGCACAGCAAAGCCCCAGGCAGAAGCCTGTATTAGAAACACTTATTGAAATAATCAAAAAAAGATGGATAATAATATCTGTTGCAATAGCAGTGATAATAATCTCAATAGTTCTCATTATAGTATTATCAGGAAATAATAACGGAGCTGGCAATAATATATTCTCATCCAATCCGATACTGTTAGATTATGAGAGGACTGAAAACTGCAGCAGATTAGAAATATCGCAGAACCAAGTTAGCAATACGGGCTGCAGCCCCATATCCAATTTCATAGTCAGATTAAACAATGAGATATTAAACATCAGCTTAAACACTCCGATAGCGCCTAGTGAAACCAGAACAATAGATTATTCAGAACGAAACAATTTAGAGCAAAACAATTCAGAAATACTAAACGCTAGCCAGCCCGAATCTTATGAAATAATAACAATAACTGACCCGGAACTAATTGCTAACATCACTGAAGAGTCGAACGAGACAGCCGGAAATGAAACAATTGAAACACTGCCCGAACAAGGCAACATAGACGACTGCATAAACCAAGCGGATGATATATTTCATATCAGGGTGTTTAACAACGAAACAAGCCAGTGCCAGAATGTGCAATTAACTCCCACCACAATATTAGAGGAGCATTTTTCTTCATTATCAAATTGGAATATTAATTATGGAAACAATACGTACGGCGTTGATAACGGGATGCTAGTATGCAATGTAATGGATCAGGAAACACCGTTGCTGGTTAGCGTATTGAATATTTCTAATATGAATTATTACTTTAAAGGAGATTTTAATATCCAGAAAGGATTTCTTATCCTATTCACCCGTATAGGACAGGATAATAATGCATATATTCTAATTATTGGGGAAAACTATGCAGAATTAATGAAAGTTTCTAATACTACAAATTCAGGCATGATATACACAAGCACTCCTCAAATTAGCCTAAACAACTGGAATAATTTTGAAATAGTGAATTATAATAATATTATAAGGGTGTTTATAAACGGAGGGAGAATAATAGATTACACAGACACCGCTGAGCCATTAACGTCCGGAAATTTGGGGCTATTAACAACCAGGATGTATAATACAACAACTTATGACAGAATCATGATATCAATTAAGGATATTGAAATAAGTGAATTAACATGAATAATATACTAATTTGCACTTCAGGATATGGTGAAGTTTTCCGGAAGAACATATAACCTAAAATATTCCACTAATTAGTAGTTAATACATTTTTTAAAACATAAGCAATTTTTTTAACTCCTAGAAAATGATTGAATTATTAAAAGAAGTAATTGAACTGCTTGATTATTCAAAAAAATTGGAGGAGATTAAAAATTATAAGACTGAACTTGTTGAGTATTTAAAACAAAACGGCTGCAACAAGGAAATAATAGCTTACACTGAAAAGATAAACACAAAGAATTATTTGGACAGCATAAATGAGCTCAAAAAAGTTGAACTTTTTATAAATTCTACATTCTCAGAAGCTTACGCCAACATATTAGCAGATAAAAATAGAACTAAACTATCTGTTTTAAAATCATTATTGCTAACCTATGAAAGCGGAGACTTAGACTCATTGATAGAGCACATATCTAATGATAACTCCCTGAATGATTATTCCTGCCCTGAGTGCAAATACACAGGAGAATTGGTTGTCTCAAAAGGAAACAGTATCTGCCCAAGCTGCGGATTATGCGTTTATGAAAATTCTGAATTAGTCGTACAAGATGCGAGATGTTTTACCCTGGATCAAAGATTAACAAAGTCGAGGTATGGAGGGGGAATACTTGATTTTGGAAATCAGACACTGATTGATTTTGCTAACCGCGACGCGCAAGGCAAGAAGTTGTCGCCATTGGCGACGAACAACGCGTACAGGCTTCGCAAGTGGCATTCCCGCACAGGGATGAACTCATCAACTGCGCGCAGCAAGATGAGCCTTGGCTTCTCATTAAGCAAGTACGAGTCTGCGATTCCGAAGAAGATTATTATTGAACTTGCCAAGAAGATTTGCTACAAGTGCAAGGAGAAGGATATAATAAGAGGAAGGGGTTTTGAGATAATAGCTGCGGCCAGCATCTACTCAGCTGTCAGGGTGTTAAAATACCCGCTCAGCCTTAAAAAAATAATATCATTGGCGGATAATAGCGGTGTCACGCCAGGAATCATCCAGTCAACAGTGATGATATTAGACCAGGCAAAAGTGTATGAAGAACTGAAAATAAAATTAGCGCTGCAGGTTATACCTATTGGCGAAATATGCAGTACATTGAACTTAACTGAACATGAAACATTAGTTGTTGATAAACTTATGACAAAATTAAACACCAAAAATTTAAACTCAGGCAAGGACCCTATGGGATTTCTTGGTGCAGTAATGTACATACTTTTTAGAGGAACTGGCACGCCTTTAACGCAGAGAACCATAGCCAGCGTGGTTAGCGTGACGGAAGTAACAATAAGAAACAGATACAAAGAGCTGTGCAAAAAGGACAATATTAGAACGCTAATAGAGTCTTACAAATCTTTATTATAATCAAAAAGGTTTATAATCTAAAAAAAGGGTTATTAGTCTATACTAATTTTAAAAGGTGCATAAATAAAATGACTGAAAACAGCAAAAAACAACAAAAAAACGTTCAGGAAACCCCTGAGGATAAATTCGTAAAAGAGTTAAAAGACGTCTTCAAAGAGGACTTACTCTCTGTCTGCAACGTAGAATTCACAGTTGAAGAAGAGGACAAGAAACAAGAAGCAGGCAAAGAACTTACTATTCCAAAAACAGAACAGGAAACAATAGCAATAGTAAATGATTTGGTTAATGAGAAAATAATCGACTTAATCAAGAATTATAAAGGAAAAAAGGCAAGAATACTGCCTCTTAGCGGTTTATGGCAGAGTTGTTATGACAGGAAATACGAACTGTTGCAGGCAATAGTTACAAGCAAAGTATTATTCGACAAAGGATTAGTAAGAGGACTTGCCGCTGCCGAGAAACTAAAAATGATGACGCTTGACAAGTTAAAGCGCTACATCGTCACTCTAATACTGGTTGGCAGCGTAAGCAGGGGAACCATGACAGAAACAAGCGACGTTGACTTAGCATTCGTAATAGATGACACAGACGTCAAGCAAATGAGCAGGCAGGAAGTCTTAGCAAGATTAAGGTCAATGATACTTGGAGAAGCTGCAAAAACAGGATTCGAATTCAACATACAAGTATACTTATTAACTGATTTCTGGCAGTCACTCAGGGACACACAGCCGGTAATCTTCAGCATGGTGCGTGACGGAGTCCCATTATTTGACCAGGGAATGTTCACGCCATGGAGGATATTATTAAAGACAGGAAGGATGCAGCCAAGCCCTGAAGCAGTATCACAATTTTACAGAACAGGACGATTACTATTACAGGACGTTAACAATTCAATAAAGGAAATAGTGATAGAGCGAGTGTTCCTTTCAATGTTCAACCCTGCGCAGGCAGCGGCGATGATGATTGGAATCCCGCCGACAGATGCAATTAACACTCCGAGGCAGTTTAGGCAGCACTTTGTTGAGAAAGAAAAACTAGTCGAGCCGAAATACGCAGACTACCTTGATGAGATACTTAAAATAAGAAAGGATGTTGAGCACGGGAAAAAAGCAGAAGTGACTGCAAAAGAATTGTTAGCTCAGATGGAGCACGCCGAAGATTTCATCAACAGGATAGAAAAATTATTCGAAGAGATAAGAAGCAAACAGATACATACAACAATAGATGATATAGAAAAAGAGTGCACTGATGCCATAATAAAAGCATTATCCGCGATAGGCGTCAAAGCAACAAAGGACAACGTTACCGAACTAATGCGCGAGAAATTATTAAACTCGGGAATAATAACAGGAAGCGACTTCAGATTCTACACAAAGGAGATAAACGAATTAAGAACAGATTATAAAAAAGACATGCTTACCCTTGAAGAATCCCACAGGGCTGAGAAACGGGCAAAAGAGTTCATAAACACGCTTGAAAACTTATCCCAAACTTTGTCATTAAAGAACACTGAAAAGGCAAAGATACACATAAAATACGCAGGCAACAGGAATGGGGAAGTATGGGTATTAGGTGAAGAATTATTCATAATAAAGGATTTGAAACCTGCAGAGAAAGAAGTAATCAAGGCTTCGTTGAAAAGCGACGGTGGCATAGAAAAGACGCAGATATCAAACATGAAGGAATTAACCGATGCGAGGACAAAATTTGCCAATAAAACAGTAAGTTCAAGCCTGAAATCCGAAACTTTTAACAGCATAAACAAGATATTCGGCGGAGAAGTTGAGTTCGTATTCGCCTAATTATAGAATACGACATCTTTTTCCAATTCTTTTTCTTTCAAATTTTTAAAATTATTATTCAGGCATACTCTGATATCATTCGCTTTATCTTTGTTTAAGACTGAGAGCACGATTTTGCCGCCTTTCTTTAACACCCTCTTTAATTCATAAATACTTTTTGGTGCATCAATTATGTCCTGAAGAACTGTGAAACTTACTATTACATCAAAAACTTCATCCTTGAAAGGCAGGTTTTGAACATCAGCATTGACAATACGCAGATTGTAAGCGTGCACTTTCAATAAGTTGTATGATAAATCAACGCCGACAACGTCGCCAAGAAGCCTTGTTATGAGACCTGTCCCGCAGCCAGCATCAAGTATCAAGCCTTTTTTTGGAATAAGATCCTTTACCATCTCGTACTTTGACAGTTGTTCAGCGCCGTATAATTCATCATAACTTGGCGAGATAGTATCATAATACTCGGCAGCTTCACCTTTTTCCATGCTTGTTTTAGAATTAAAAAGAATTAATAAATATGCGCATTATAATGTCATTCTTAACATATGAATTATGAATATTTGGATACGTCAACAGCGGATTTAACAATACGCGCCTTTGGCAAGGATTTAAAAGAGGCTTTCACCAATTCTGCAATGGCCGTGTTTAACACAATGGTTGACGCAGGCAGCGTCAGCGAGCAGGAGATAAAACTAGTATCCAAGAAAGCGAAGGATATAAAATCATTATTTTACGACTTCATTGAAGAAATAATATATTTTCACGACGCCGAAGGACTAGTTTTTAAAACAGTAAAAGTGGAAGACATTGACGAGAAAAACAACACGCTAAGAGCAGTATTCAAGGGTGAAAATTTTAACCCCAAAAAACACAAGCCTAAGAATAACATTAAGGCAATAACTTATTATGACATGAAAATAAGTCATAAAAATTCAGGATTCGAGATAGAGTTCACACTTGATTTATGAACTCATAATTATTTAAAACAACACTGCTTCTAGGAAAATTAAAAATATGAAGCTTCGCCAACTTACAGAATTAGAATGGGAAATTGAGAAAGAGCCGCCGATGCTCGTACCAGGCAGGGTGTTTGCCAGCAAGCCGCTTCTTAAAATAATACAGGAAGATGAGTCATTAAAACAATTAAATAATATGGCGCAGCTTCCAGGCATACAAAAATATGCAATAGCACTACCTGACGCCCACCAAGGATACGGTTTCTGCATCGGAGGCGTTGCCGCACTAAGCACAAGCGAAGGAGGAATAAGCCCAGGCGGGATAGGATTTGACATAAACTGCGGAGTCAGGGTTATCAAAACGAAACTGAAACGGAAAGAAGTAGAACCTTGCATTAAAGAACTTACTAATTCATTATTCACAGGAGTACCAAAAGGTATAGGAAAAGGCAGCATCATAAATGTTCCAAGAAATGAGTTAAAGGAAGTGTTGGCTAGAGGAAGCAACTGGGCCAAAGACAAGGGATTCGCAACTGATTCGGATTTAAGACACACGGAGGATAATGGCTACCTTAAGAATAATAATCCAGACTTCGTAAGCGACAGGGCTGTAAATAGAGGCCTTCCAGAGGTTGGAAGTTTAGGTTCAGGCAACCACTTTTTGGAAATACAATTTGTTGAAGAAATCTATAATGAATCAGTTTCGAAAGTTTTCGGCCTTGAAAGAGATGATGTAGTAGTAATGGTTCACTGCGGCAGCAGAGGTCTTGGCCACCAAGTAGCGAGTGATTATATGCGAAGCATAGAAGATGCTTATCCTGACATTGTTAAGAACCTCCCTGACAGGGAGCTTGCTTACGCGCCAGGAGGAAGCGACTTAGCGGATAAATATTTTAAGGCAATGAACTGCGCTGCTAACTTTGCGTGGGCAAACAGGCAGTTAATCACTTACTCGGTGAGGAACGTTTTTGAAAAATTCTTCGACCATTCAAGAGGTGCGTTAGGTATGGAATTATTATACGATGTATGTCATAATATTGCAAAGATAGAAACTTATGACGGCGTTGAATGCTACGTTCACAGGAAAGGTGCAACAAGGAGTTTTCCAAAAAATCATCCGGACGTGCCGGAAGATTACAAAAACGTAGGCCAGCCAGTGATCATACCTGGAAGCATGGGAACAGGATGCCATATCCTTGTTGGCAGCGAAGGAGCATTGAAGAAAAGTTTCGGCAGCACAGCCCACGGTGCAGGAAGGCTTATGAGCAGGACAAAAGCGTATAAGGAGTTCCCTGCAGTCAAAGTCAATCAGATAATGCAGGATAAAGGTATATATTTGAAAAGCGAGACTAAAGGAACTATCAGCGAGGAAGCGCCGGGAGTTTACAAGGACGTTGATGAAGTGGTGCGCGTAAGCGACCAATTAGATCTTGCCAAGAAGGTCTGCAGGCTAAAACCCTTAGGTGTAATAATAGGTTAAATAATATTTATAAAGGGGTTTTTTTCTAATAAAATACAATGGCAAGTACCCTCGATAACTACTTAGGTGTAAAGAAGGAAGTAGAGCAACCTGTAAAGATTAATTCTATGATTAGAATAGCTGTTATTGAAGAGTCTTTCAATGCCTTATGTATAAAAAAAGATTATCTTGGTAAAACATATAACCGTTCATTGGATGATAAATTAATCGTACCCGAAGGGGTTTACATCGATTCTGATAATAAGTTTTTATTCTTCATCTATAAAGACAAAGTAACTGAGTTGGCAATAAAGGATAATATTAGAAAAATAATAAAGGAAGAATTTAGCAGCGCCAAAGGTGATAAAGACAAGATATTTGCACTATATGGCGGGCTTATTAAATCACTTTACGCATTTGATGAAAATGACTTAGATATAAATGATCTTAATTTAAAAATAAAAAAGATAAAAAAAGGAACTGATAATAAATTCATAAACCCTGCAGTAATAGAAATACCAATACCTCCTAAAATTAGTTCTTACGAACCATACATTGATGAAGTCTTGGCAAATCCTGACCCTGAGGATTTCTAACTACATGCCACAGTCTGAGTATTCCACTGGTCAAGAGTCTTTCCGCTAATCTGCGTGTTCTTTAACAGCTCTGAATCCGCCGGCTCCAAATAAGCAATATAGATATCCTGGAAGGCTGTTTCTCCCCTGGTATAACTGTAATATTTTGCAATAGCAACAGGCAGCCCGAAATTATTCAGGCATAACTCGTAAAATAACCTTCCAAGACTTGCACCATTCAAGTAACTGCTCTCAGGATTCACAGTTATAGACAGTGGAGCGCATAATACTCCGCCTAATTCCCCTGCCTCTTCCCTAACACTATTATTTACGAAATTATTCTTGACAAAGTAATACACTTCATTATAAATGTCAAAAACGCTGTAAGGCAAAGGTTTAGTGATTGATGCAGTATTAAACTGCGAGCAATTATTAAAATCGTACATCAAGTTATTATTATTTTTTTTGCTGATAATAACCGTATTATTCGGCTGAGAACACCCATTTGAAGTGCAAACATTTAATGATTCAAAAACTCCGGACAAGAAACTGCTCCCAACACTTCTGTAATACTCCCTTCCTGTATAATGATTCCTGAAATTCGACGTCGCAGAAAGAACAGTCTCATTATGCTCAAAAGTGTACATGAGATAAGTAGTATTAGTATTATTGCTGAATAATTCGTAGCCAAGCCTTACAGAATCCTCAGCGCTTAAAGTTACATTCACAGTAGTTGGAGTGAAAAGAATAAAAGTAAACATTATGCCAATCATTATAAAACCAAGAAATAATACTGCAACTATTGCTATCATAAAAGAATTGCCATTATCCTTCTTCTTCCTCATTGAAGATAGACTACTACCAGTTACGGTGACCTGCCTGAGTTCATTATCGCTTAAACCGAGTATCCTGATAACATCAATATACATCGTGAAATCTTCATTCTTCAAAACTGAAAGCTGCTCCCTAAACTGCTTAGGGTCATACATCTTAAGTTTTGTTAATTCATCAACCCAGTCGTCAACGTTCATTACTTAAGTTTGGACACTCACACTTATTAAAAAACTTATAGTGAACTTTTTAAATAGTAAATTTCAGCATATTAAGCCATGAGTTCAAAAGAGTCTTTGGAAGAAGCATTATTAAATAATAGAATAAATCAGCTGGAGCAGAGACTGGTTGCCGGCGCGGTTTATAATTATATTAACAATATAGATAACAATTCTTCACTGTATAAAGAACTTGAAACAATAAAAGGAGAGGGTTTGATAAATATTAATTACCTCAACCCAAAAGGGGTTGTAACTAAGATAAGCATTGACAGAAAAGGATACATAAGGGGTGAATCTGAAAAAAACAGCATCTATATTGACACAAAATTAGTTATTAATTCAGAGATGTACATAAATGGGAAAAAAGTGCAATTCTTAGAAAATGTATTTAACAGCTTATTTGATGATTTTGGAATAAATGAAAATTATGACCCTGCTGAAGTTATGGGTTTAATGAAAAGTTTGTTTAACGTTAATTTTGATAACTTAGAGCCAGGCAAAATATACATTAATCCAAGCACGTTTAGAACTGTTTTTAACAGCACCAAAAAAAAATGTTTAGCTGAACATGACTCTTCATTTAAAGATTATAAAGCTATAAAGTCAATCGGGACGGCGCTGTTAAGAGAAGCAATATCCGGATTTAATGCTGATAATTTCGAAATGATAAAAGATTATGTTCTTGACTTGATGCCTTTAGAAGTGCAAATTAAACACGTTAATTTTGACCTTCTAACTAATAATAAGGCCAAGCTGGAGTTTGACAGCTTAAACCAGTATAAACTTATGCCTGCAGATGTTAGCTTAGGAACAATAAGCAATATCATTGCGATACTGCTAAATTATGACTCTAACAATTCGGTTATACCTATGTATATTTCCGGAATGTTAGTTAACACAATCAAGTCCAAAAAGATAATAAACCTGGATTTTATCAAAAACGAACTGGCAAAAGATGACTCAGAATTATTATTTTACCTTGATTATTTAGGCCAACTATAAAAGTAGTAATCTTTATAAAGTGTTCATGCAGTTATAAACTAGTTCCAAAAATAATACACGAGTGACTACGTGTTCTGTCTGAAAAAGGATTCAATCAAAAAAAGAGTAGATAAATAGAGAGATGTGATGATATGGGTCATGTAATAGGAGACGTAGGAGCTCCACGAAGAGGAAGCATGCAGTTCTGGCCAAGATCCAGAGCGAAAAGGTCTTATCCTAGATTAACTAATAGTCCTAAACTCAAAGAACCGGTTCTTTCAAGCTTTTCAGGTTATAAAGTAGGTATGACTCATATTATGGTCATTGACAATCTTAAAAATTCTCCAACAAAAGGCCAGGAAATAGTTGTTCCAGTAACAATCATTGAATGTCCGCCGATCAACGTTTTCGCAATAAGATTATACCAAGAGACCACGATAGGCCTTAAAATCATAGGCCAAATAAACAGCGAATCATATGAAAAAGTTCTTGCTAACAAATTATCAGTTAAAAACGCCGAGCATAAAAAAAGCTTAACCCTTGAAGAAGCAATGAAATTATCAGACAAGATAGCAAAAGTTAACCTAATAATCCACACACATCCTGAAATGACAGCAATTGGAAAGAAAAAGCCAGAAGTAATGGAAATACCAATGGGAGGGGATGTAAAAAGCGCACTCACAAAATCATTCGAAATATTAGGCAAACAAGTTAATGTTGGAGACGTATTCAAAGAAGGGGAGCAGTTAGACATGTTCAGCGTTACAACAGGAAAAGGCTTCCAAGGCAGCGTCAAAAGGTACGGAGTAAAAATCGCACCACACAAGACAGAGTTCATAAAAAGAAAAGCGATGAACATCGGACTGCACAGCCCTAAAAAAGTGACTCACAATCCTCCTCAATTCGGACAAATGGGATACCAGACAAGAGTTGAATATAACAAATGGCTTCTAAAAATAGAAGACCCTGAAAAGATTAATGTAAAAGGCGGATACGTAAAATTCGGATTTCCAAAAAATAAAGTCATACTCGTAAAGGGAAGCATTCCAGGACCAAAAAAGAGATTAATAAGAATCAGAAAAAGCATAAGGCCAAACAAGTTAATACCTGCACAGCCACCGCAAATAACATATGTTTCAACAACTTCAAAACAAGGATGAAAAATTAAATGAAAGGCACAGTTTATTCAATAAAAGGTGAAAAAGAAGGAGAATTAGAACTCCCAGCTCAGTTTAGCGAAGACTATCAACCAGTAATAATCACAAGAGCATTCAACGCGAACATGTCACAAACATACATGCACAAAGGCTTAGACATATTCGCAGGATTCAAACATGTAACAAGAACTTCAAAGAGAAGAAGAAAATTCAGAACAACATACGGTTATGGAATCAGCAGAACCCCAAGAAAAATGATGAGCAGAAGAGGAACAAGATTCAACTGGGTTTCAACACTCGCGCCTAACACAAGGGGAGGAAGAGTTGCACACCCGCCAATGGTTGAGAAAGTCTTTGAAGACAAAATAAACAGGAAGGAAAACCTGCTTGCAATAAGAAGCGCAATAGCTGCAACAATAAACAAAAAATTAGTGTCAGAAAGAGGCCACAAATTCGAAGCAGCAAATTTCCCATTAATAATTGACGGTGCTGAAAAAATATCAAAAACAAAGGAAGTAAAACAATTACTTGAAAAAATCGGACTCGGAAAAGACCTTGAACGCTCAAGCAAGAAAACACTAAGAAGCGGAGTTGGAAAGATGAGGGGCAGAAAATACAGCACTAGAAAAGGTCCATTAATAATCACCAGCGCAAAAAACCCATTATTAAAAGCAGCTCTCGGACTTCAGGGTGTTGAAGCAATACCTGTAAACAACCTGAACGTAACAATGCTCGCTCCCGGAGGAAAAGCAGGGAGATTAACAGTATGGACCAAAGAAGCAATTAATGTATTATCACAAAAGAAATTATTCACAGGTGAAAAAGCATGAAGGATTATGACGTGTTAATAAACCCATTAACCACTGAAAAAAGCGTAAGGCTGATGGAATCACAGAACAAATTAGTATTCGTAGTCTCGCCAAAAAGCACAAAATTAGAAGTTAAGAAAGCAGTGGAAACAATGTTCAACGTCAAAGTTGAAAAAGTGAATACTCAAATACAGAAAGGAAGGAAAGTTGCACTGATAACATTAGGCGCAGATTTCAGCGCAATGGACATTGCAACTAAGTTAGGAATACTATAAAGGTGAAAATATGCCAAAAAGAATGATTCAGCGAAGAAGAGGAAAAGGGACAAGCAGATTCAGAAGCCCCGGACATAGATTTATCGGAGCAATTTCAATAAGACAATATGATAATATAGAGAAGACAGGTGCTGCTAAAGGAGTAGTAAAGGAGTTATACATAGATGTTGGAAAAAACGCACCAATGCTTAAAGTAATATTCAATAATAAGGATACATGCTTATATCCCGCACCTTTCGGAATCGTTGAAGGAAGCACAGTTGAAAGCGGAATAAACAGCGCAATAAAAGACGGCAACATACTGCCTCTCGGAAAAATCCCTGACGGAACAAATATTTACTGCATCGAGCAGCACCCAGGAACAGGGCCATTATTTGTAAGAACCAGCGGTTCATCAGCAAAGATATTATCACATGACGTTAACGGCGTAACTGTACAGATGCCTAGCAAGAAAACAGTAGTTTTCCAGGCTGACTGCAGAGCAATAGTTGGAAAAATAAGCGGCAGCGGAAGAAAAGAGAAGCCATTTGTTAAAGCATCAGCAAAGAGATTTGCAAAGTTTGCAAGGAATAAGTTCCACGCAAGGGTAAAAGGTACTGTCATGAATGCAGGAGTGCACCCTCACGGTGGAGGACAGAGACGTAGAAGAAAGAACTATTCAGTAAGTCATAACGCACCTCCAGGAGCAAAGGTAGGTTCAATAAGTCCAAGAAGAACAGGCAGAAGGAATAAGTAGGTGAAATGAAAAAATGGTAGACGTTGTTGCAAAAAAAGAAACATACTATAAAGGTGTGAAAACCCAGGATTTGAATAAGATACCTAATGACCAGTTATTGAAACTAATGACCAGCCGAGCAAGAAGAAGCCTGAAAAGAGGACAAACATACGATCAAAAATTACTAATTGGAAAAATAGACGATGCATTAAAGCTGAAAGCGGAAGGAAAAGAGTTTAAACAGATAAAGACCCACAGCCGTGACGCAATAATCATACCTAAGATGGTCGGGTTAACAATAGGAGTGCATAATGGGATAAAATTCGAGCCTATTGACATAAAACCAGAAATGGTCGGCCACTACCTTGGCGAGTTCGCGCTTACAAGAAAGAGAGTAGTACATGGAAAGAATGCAGCTGCACCTGAAGGCGGAGAAGCCGCAGCTCCTAAAGAGGAGGAGAAGAAATGAAAGACACAAAAGCAGTGAAGAGTGAAGCATTAGTTAATGCCACAATGCCTATCTCAATGAAAGACACAAAGAATGTCGGAAGATGGATTAAGAAAGACAAATTAAACACAGCAATCACAAAGCTTGAAAAAGTATTAACAAAAGAGATAGCAATGCCTGTTGTCGTACACAGGTCAGGCATAGGTCCAAGAAAAGGAATAGGACCTGGAAAATATCCTCTCAAAGTCTCAAAATTCATAGTTAAGATGTTAAAAGAATTGAAAGCAAACGCCAGAGTAAAAGGATTAGATGAAACCAAACTAGTTATTAACGAATTCATACCTAACATGGCAATAAGCAAAGAGCACAGGGGAAAATACCAGACAGGCCAGTTGACGCACTTGAAGATTGGAGTAGTGGTTGAAAAATGATTGAGAGAAAATTCATAAAAGAAAAAATGAACGACCTGAAAATACAGACATACTTAGCTTCAGTGTTCAAAAACAGCAGCTACTCACATACAATAATACAAAAGACTCCACTTGGAGAGAAACTAATAGTATACAGCGCCAAGCCGGGATTAATAGTCGGAAAAGGAGGAGTAACATTAAAAGGAGTAATTAGCAACCTGAAAAAAGATTACGGATTACAAAGTCCTCAGATAGAAGTGCAAGAAGTAGCAGTAGCAGACCTCGACCCGAACATAGTGGCAGAAAGGGTTGCTGACGAACTGATTAGACTTGGAAAAACAAGATTCAAATTTGTAGGGCACAACGCAACTCAAAGAGTGATGAATGCAGGTGCTATGGGAGTAGAAGTTAAGATAAGCGGACAAATCCCTTCAAAAAGAGCTAAAGCCTGGAGATTCCTTGAAGGATACCTTCCAAAAACAGGAGAGCCTTCAGATAAACAAGTAAAAGAAGGATTCAGAGTAGCTCAGCAAAAACTAGGATCAATAGGAGTGACAGTAAGAATACTGCCTCCAAACACAATACTACCAGACACTGTAATAATAATACCAACAGTAAAGGAAGCTGTAAAAACACCACTACCTGCTGTTGAACCTGTAAAAGCAGAAAAGAAAGAGGAGAAAATTGAGGAGAAAGCTGAACAGAAAATAGAGAAGAAAGAAAAAAACGAGCCTGAATTTTCAGAAATATCAAAAGAGCTGGAAGCAGAAATCGAACAAGACATACTCAAACAATTCAATATCAAAAAAGAAGCCAAGAAAGAAGAGGTAAAAGAAGAGCACAAAGAAGCAAAGAAGGAAGAGGAAAAAACCGCAAAGAAAAAGAAGGAAGAAGTGAAATAAAATGCCAGCAATGAAATTCAAAGATTTGAAAGCAATGGGAACAGACAAACTTAATGAAAAAATGGCAGAAATAAAAAAAGAGCTCATGAAAGTAAATACTCAAATAGCAAGCAAACAAAACCCTGACAAGCCAGGAAGAATAAAAGGGTACAAGAAATCAATCGCGCAGATAAAAATGATAAAACAAGTAAGAGGTGAAAAATAAAAGTATGGATGTATGCCTGAAGTGTGGCTTACCTAAAGATTTGTGCGTTTGCGAAACCATAGCAATGGAGCAACAGAAAATCGTGGTTTCAGACATACAAAAAAAGTTTCAAAAACACGTCACACTCGTTGAAGGCTTAGACGAAAAAAGAATTGACATCCAGAAAATAACCAAACTGCTCAAACAAAAACTTGCATGCGGAGGAACATCAAAAGGAGGAATAATAGAACTACAAGGAAGGCATGCGAAAAAAGTTGTTGAACTCCTTGCAGAACAAGGATTTCCAAAAGAGAGCATAGAGATTAAATGATCACAAGCAAGAACATACTCAACCATGAATTAATCGGACTGACAGCAAAAGTAACAAACACTCCGATTGAAGGAGTAATCATGGATGAGTCAAAGAACACGATAATCATAAGGCATGAAAAAAAAGACAAGAGAGTGCCCAAGAAAGGGCATGAATTCGTGCTGAAACTCACAGATGGAACGTTCAAAGTGAACGGCGATGTGATAACACAAAGGCCGTTTGAACGTTTAAAAAGACAATATAAGGTGAACAATAGATGGGAAAAAACATTGGTATCCAAGGCATAGAAATGCCAAAAGAAAGTTGTACTGACAAGAACTGTCCTTTTCACGGAAGTCTCAAAGTACGAGGAAGAATATTCAAAGGTAGAGTAGTTAGCGATAAGATGACTAAAGGAATTATAATGGAGTTTGAACGAATGTACAGGCTTCCAAAGTATGAAAGATTTGCAAAGAAGAGAGTAAGGATTAAGGCTCAAAATCCTCCTTGCATAAATGCAAAAACAGGAGATAATGTAGTAATAGGCGAGTGCAGAAGGATATCAAAAACGAAAAGTTTTGTAGTGCTTAAAAAAGGTGAAAAATAAAAAATGAAAGCAGTAAAATGCAGCATAAGTCGTGCAATACCAACAAATTCGAGAATGGTAGTAGCTGATAACAGCGGTGCCAAGATAGCAAAACTTGTAGCACTTATAGGCGGAAAGACAACCCGAAGAAGAAGATTCGAAGCTGCAGTTGGAGACTTAGTATGCGTTGACGTAATTGAAGGAAGTCCTGATCTTAGAAAGAAAATAGTAAATGCAATAATTATAAGACAAAAAAGGCCTTACAGGCGACTCGACGGTACAAGGATAAGATTTGAAGATAATGCCTGTGTAATAGTAAAAACATTAGAAGGGGAGCCAAAAGGAACAGTAGTGAAAGGGCCGGTTGCAAGAGAAGTAGTCGAACGCTTCTCAAAGATTGGAAAAATAAGCAGTATAGTGGTGTAAAAAAAACATGAAAAAAGAATTTTCAAAAAAATGGAATAGCAGCATACAGCCTAGAAAGCAGAGAAAATATTTACATAACGCTCCAATTCACGTAAGAAGAAGTATAATGAAATGCAACTTGACCAAGGACTTGAGGAAAAAATTCGGTGTGAGAAACATGACAGTCAGAAAAGGGGACACTGTTAAGATATTAAGAGGAGACTTCAAGGGAAGAACAGAGAAAGTGGAGAAAGTCAACAGGAAAGACTACAAACTTTACCTGAGCAATGTATTTAATGAGAAGAAAGACGGGACAAAAGTTAAATACCCTGTTTATTACTCAAACGTTCGAATAACTGAGTTAGAATTGTCAGACAAGAAGAGAATACCCGCCAAGAAAGAGAAGGTGACTAAATAATGCATTTAAAAAGATTAAACACGCCAAAAAGATGGAATATTGCAAAAAAAACTGAAGTATTCATCGCAAAACCATTGCCAGGACCTCATTCAAAAGAGTCATCAATACCTTTGATAGTGTTATTAAAAGACCATTTGAAACTGATTTCAACAAGAAAAGAATGTAAAGGGCTGTTATTAAGCAAGAAGATATTAGTGGATAATTTACCTGTATCAGATCCTAATTTCCCAGTCGGACTATTTGATGTAATATCAGTACCCGATTATAATATGTACTATAGAATATTATTCGACTATAAAGGATGGCTTATTACAAAAAGCATCGATAAGAAAGAGGCGCAAATTAAGCCTTACAAGATAGTGCAGAAAACAAGGATTAAAGGCAAAAAATTACAGATAAACTGTACAAGCGGAAAGAACCTTTTAACAGCGGAGAAAAATTATAAAGTAGGAGATACGCTGCTTGTGGACTTATCAACAAAGAAGATAGTCAAGCACCTACCTTTAAAGGAAGGCAGTTTCGTATTCGTGTCAGACGGAACTCACGCAGGAGAGACGGCGACAGTAACAGGATTCAGGGAATTCAAAGGCGGCATGCCTGACAGAGTAATGCTCAAAAATGATAAAGGATTGAAATACGAAACAGCGCAGGATTATGCATTCGTAGTCGGAGAAAAAAACAGTGAAATATTATTAGGAGAGAAAAAATGACTGACAAAATTAACCCCATGAGAGAAGTTAGAATTGAAAAAGTTACACTGAACATTGGAGTAGGCGAACCTGGAGACAAATTAGAAAGCGCATTCAAACTGCTTGAAAGGCTGACTGAGAGAAAACCTGTACGCACATCAACAAAAAAGAGAATACCAAAATGGAACGTAAGGCCAGGCCTGATATTGGGAGTTAAAGTCAATATAAGAAGAGATTATGATAAATTGCTGAAAAGACTACTCGGAGCTGTTGATTTCAACCTTAAAAAATCAAATTTCGACGACAGCGGCAACGTCAGTTTCGGAATTGACGAATACATACACATACCTGAAATAAAATACGACCCTAAAATGCCAATGTTCGGAATGAACGTCACGATAACTCTTGAAAGAAGAGGTTACAGGATTAAAAGGAGAAGACTAATGAGAAAACCAATCGGCGAAGCTCATAAGGTAACCCAAGAAGATGCAATTAACTTTATGAAAGAGAAGTACGGAGTTGTAGTAGCATGACTGCAAAATTTTGGAAAAAATCATTCAAGAACTCTGAACACAAGCCTGGAAAGATGGCCAGAATATTAAAGTGCAACAAGCCAAAAGTAAGAAAGTACGGAAGAGGATTAAGAATATGCTCTATCTGTCTAAGAAGAGGGGCTCATATAAGGAGGTATGGCCTTCACGTGTGCAGACAATGTTTTAGAGATATTGCACTATCAATAGGATTCGAAAAATATTAGGTGAAAAAAATGAGACATGACTTACTCGCAGATGCATTATCTGTCATAAATAACGCTGAAAAAGCAGGAAAAACAAGCTGTACTATAACGCCTGTATCTAAATTTGTCAGGCAAGTCCTTGACATCTTCAAAAAAGAAGGATACATAACAGGATATGAGTACACAGACAACAAAAGAGGAGGAGTAATAGTAGTACAACTAGCAGGCAAGATAAACAAGACAGGGTCTGTAAAGCCAAGATTTTCAAGCAAAAAAGACGAACTTGAAAAATTTGAAAAAAGATACCTCCCTTCAAAAGATTTCGGATTCATAATAATCTCAACACCCAAAGGGCTCATTACACACATAGAAGCTGAAGAGAAACAAACAGGGGGAAAAATTATAGCATACGTCTATTAAAGACTTGGTGAAAAAAATATGGAAGCAAAAGTAAAAATCAGTGAAGGAGTGAGTATAGAAAAGAAAGGCAGCACTCTGATATTCAAAAAAGGACAGGCAACTATACAGAGAACACTGTCAAACCCAATAATAGACATTAAAATCGAAAAAGGCAACGTTGTAATAAGTTCAAAACTGGAAAATAGAAACGCCAAAAAATTAGTTAATACATTCGAGTCACACATCCACAACATGATAAGAGGATTAGAAAAGCCTTTTGTTTACAAGATGAAAATCTGCTCATCACACTTCCCTATGAGTGTTAAGGTCGAAGGGGAAAAAGTAATAATATCAAACTTTGTAGGAGAGAAAAAACCCCGATTTGCAAGGATAATAAGGGGCGCAAAAGTTGAAGTAAGCAAAGAAGGAATAGTTTCAATATCAAGCCCGGACATAGAAGCCGCCGGACTAACAGTAGGAAATATAGAAAATGCAACAAGAGTGACTTACAGGGACAGACGAATACTGCAGGATGGAATATTCATAATAGAAAAACCGGAGAAGAAGTAAAAAAATATGACAACAGATTTGCTAGCTATTAAAAAAATAATCAAAAAGAAGACGCCTAACTTTAGAAGGCAAGACCAGTACATGGTGAAGCTGCCTGAAAATTGGAGAAGACCAAGAGGACACGCTTCGAAAGTGAGAACACAAAAGAAAGGAAAAATAAGAAGACCTAATGTTGGTTACAGAACTCCAGTAATCCTAAGGGGGCTTGATGCAAAAGGGAAACAGATGGTGACAATAACAAACGTTGAGGACCTAAAGCAGTTAAACGACAAAGTAATAGGTGTAGTATCTGCGAATCTAGGGTTAAAGAAGAGAGAAGTAATCGCGAAAGCAGCAATAGGCAAAAAATACATATTTACAAATTTCAAACCTGAAACAATCATTAAAAAAGTAGAGGCGCTAAAAAACGCATCGCAAAAGAAGAAAGAGAAAAAGAAGGAAGAAAAAGAATCAAAGAAAACAGAAGTCAAAGAGGAGAAAAAAGAAGAACAGGTAAAGCCTTCAAAGCCGGTAAAAGCGCCGCAGCCTCCTGAAAAATTAATAAAAACTGCAAGACCACAAAAGCCAAGAAAAGGTGATGTAGAATGAGTATGAAAAATCAGAAAATGTTAATTGCAAGAATGCTTAAAGGAGTAGGCAGAAGAAGGATAAAAATCAACCCTGAAAAGAAAGATGTAATAAAAGATGCAATCACAAGGGCAGACCTTCGCAGCGTCATCGGGACAACAATACTGATAAAGAAGAAGACTGGAATAAGCAGAGGCAGAGCCAAAATAAGAAAAGAACAAACAAGAAAGGGCAGAAGAAAAGGCCCAGGAAGCAAGAAAGGTGCAAAATATTCACGAATATCAAGAAAAAGATTATGGATAAACAAGGTGCGGGTGCAGAGAGAATTCCTGAAAAACATGAAACTGAAAAACAAGATAAAAAAAGAGGATTACAGGAAATTTTACCGCATGATAGGCGGAGGTTTCTTCAGAAGTGTAGCACACTTGAAGTTATATATCTCCAGCAAGGTAGGAAAGTGATAAAATATGGCAACAGGTCCAAGGTATTCAGTACCTTATAAACGAAAAAGAATGCAGAAAACAAATTATGGAAAAAGACTAAAACTAGTGAAAGGAGAAATCCCAAGATTAGTTGTCAGAAGAAGCAATAAGAACATACTAGTGCAAATAATCAAGTTCGACATCAATGGCGACAAAACAATCACAAGCGTCACCAGTGAATCATTGAAAAAGTACGGATTCCTAAAACCTTCAAAAAACATGCCTTCAAGCTACCTGACTGGGTACTTAATAGGCAAAGTATCACTGCAAAAAAAGATTAAAAAATGCATATTAGACATTGGATTAAATGTCAGCACAAAAGGAAACAGGTTATACGCAGTGGCAAAAGGGGCAATCGATGCGGGCATGGAAGTACCATGCGGCAAAGAAGTCATGCCTGATGAAAAAAGATTGAAAGGCGAGCACATAAAAGGATTTGATACATCAATAATAGCAGCAGTCAAGAAAAGCATTGATGAAAAGGTGAAATAATATGGGTTACGACAGAAGAGAAAGAAAAGAAGTTGAATGGATACCTAAGACTGAATTAGGTAAAAAAGTAAAAGCAGGCGAAGTAACTGATATTAACACAGTACTTGACAAGCACATCCCAATCAGGGAGCAGCAGATAACCGAATTATTAATTCCTAATCTAACAGTTGATTTCATACTTGTAGGGCAAGCAAAAGGAAAATTCGGAGGGGGGCAAAGAAGAATATTCAGAGTCTCGCAAAAGAAGACATCCGAAGGAAACAGGCCCACATTCCTGACATTTGCAGTAGTCGGAAATAACGACGGCATTGTAGGATTCGGAGTCGGAAGAGCCGCAGAAACAGTGCCTGCAAGAAACAAAGCAGTTGAGAATGCGAAGAAGAACCTTCTGAAAATAAAAAGAGGCTGCGGAAGCTGGGAATGTGGATGCGGAGAACCTCACAGCATACCTTACAGCGTCACTGGAAGATGTTCAAGCGTAACAATAACACTTTACCCTGCGCCTAAAGGAATCGGTTTATGTGTAACAGATGAGTGTAAAAAAATACTCAAACTTGCAGGAATAAAAGATGTATGGAGCAGAACAACAGGAAAAACAAGTTCAAGAATGAACCTGATAAAAGCATTATTCGACGCTCTTAAAAACTTAAGCAAATATCATGTTCAAGAAAAATATGCATCTAAAATAGTGGATGGTGTGAAAAGATGACGATAGCAGTTATAAGAATCAGGGGACTCATAAACGTCGAGAAGACGATAAAAGACACATTAATGATGTTAAGATTAGAGACGAAGCATAGCTGTGTATTATTACCTGAAGCTCCTGTTTATATTGGAATGGTTAATAAAGTAAAGGATTATGTAACATTCGGAAAAGTAAGCGACGATACTATTAAATTATTAATGTCAAAACGATTAAAGAGAAAAGACAAGAAGAAAGTGACGCCTGACCTTATTGAAAGAGTAACTAAACTAATCAAGGAAGGTAAATTATTGAAAGATGATGTAGATGTAGTTCCGATATTCGTTTTAAACCCTCCAAAGAAAGGATTCGAAAAAGAAGGCATCAAAAAGACTTATGTTCAAGGCGGGGCTTTAGGCAAAAGAGATAACATCGATAATTTGATTAAGAGAATGGTGGATTAAATATGGTAGTAAGACATCGAACAAAATCTGAAAAAAAATTTGGAGATTCTAATCGTACAGGACTTAGACACCGAGGCGCAGGCAACAGAGGAGGTGTTGGAAAAGCAGGTCATGGAAAAAGATCAAAACAGAAAAAGTCCATGTATATGGTTAACGGAAAAGTAGATTACGGTCAAAAAGGATTCAAATCAAAAATTAAACCTGTAAAAGCAATAGATGTAGGCTACATCTGCGAGCACATAGATGCATTATGCGAGAAGAAAGGCGCCAAGTTTGCAGTAAACATTAAAAAATTAGGATACGGCAAAGTTTTAGGTGCAGGCGTAGTAGACAAGCCTTTAATAATTTCAGAATGCGGATTAATAACCGAGAAAGCAAGAGCTAAGATTACAAAAGCAGGCGGAGAAGTAGTTGAAGGATGAACAACTTCGAAAAAGTATTATCATTCCTTCCAGCAGTAAGAAAGAGTGAAAAAAAATTAGGATTTAATGAAAAACTGCTCTGGACAGGAGCCGTACTTTTATTATATTTCATACTAAGCGCCATACCACTTTATGGATTAAGCCCATCATATGTCAGCAGGTTTGAATCACTAAGCTTATTACTTGCAGCAAGATTAGGCTCATTAATAAGCCTCGGAATCGGGCCAATAGTCAGTGGAAGTATCATACTGCAGCTCCTTAAAACAGCAGATATCATAAAAATTGATACTTCAACAAAAGAAGGCAGAAAATTGTATGAAGGAGTCCAGAAAGCAATAAGTATATTCTTCATAATATTCATGAACTCAATGTATGTATTATCAGGGGCGATTCCGCCTGCGAGTTCAACATTCTTAAATGTATTAACCTTAATAGTCCAGTTAGTCTTCGGCGGATTATTACTAATGCTGTTCGATGAGATGAGCAGCACATGGGGATTTGGCAGCGGAATAAGCCTGTTCATCGCAGCAGGAGTGAGCCAGGAAATCTTCATGAAATCTTTAAGCCCAATAATTAATCCGAGCACAGGATACTTTGTAGGATATATACCGCTCATATTTCAGGCATTCTTCAAAGGAACACCACAATTGATAATATGGCCTCTCCTTACACTGCTGTCAACCGTAGCAATCTTCATGGCAGTAGTATTCATGCAGAGCGTGAAAGTAAATATACCCTTATCAATGGGAAAAGTAAGAGGATACACTTTCAAGTGGCCAATACATTTCTTCTACACAAGCAACATGCCAGTCATATTCACAACATCACTCATTGCGATGGTGCAGATGGTAGGACTTATACTATTCAATGCAGGATTCCCGATATTTGGATCATTCAGCGGACAAAACCCGACAAGCGGACTGGCAAGCTGGCTGCAATTCCCAACAATATCAGACATAGTGACCCTTGGAGTATCATCATACACTATGCAATTAATAGTGTACCCGTTATTCCTAATAATAGGAAGCATAGGATTCAGCATATTATGGGTTAACGTCGGAGGACAGGATGCTAGCAGCGTAGCACAGCAAATATTCGACGTCGGACTCGGAGTGCCGGGATTTAGACGAGATAAGAGAATACTAGAACATATACTGGCAAGGTACATTAATCCACTAGCAGTTCTTGGCGGTGCAACAATAGGAGTGCTTGCAGTTCTTGCAGACTTCCTTGGAGTATTGACAAGAGGAACAGGAATACTGCTGACAGTAATGATAATATACAACTTTTACGAAAACATATCAAAAACCAGTTTAGAGGACGCTAATCCATTCGTCAAAAAATTATTCGGAGCACTGTAAAACCTATGACAACAGTTCTTTACCTGTACAACCTGCCTTGGCTGACTCCGCTAATTTTCACAGCATTAATCGCATTATTAACCAGTATTTTATCGCAGCTCGCATTCGCATTCTTTACAGACAAGACTTTCATGAAAACCGGGCAGGAAGAAATGAAGAAATTACAGCAGGAACTCTTAAAGATGAAAGTTGACGAACAAGGATATTCCGAGAAGCAGAATAAACTGTTAGACTTAAACATGTCAATAATGACCCACACCATGAAGCCGACAATGGTTACAATGATACCTTTCCTGCTAATATTCTTATACGCGAAAAGCGTGATACCTACAGAGCAGCCTTTAATATCCTTCCCAGTTTCTTTGCCTTTTATAGGACCAAGCCTGGAATTTATAGGAACATACATATTATTCAGCCTGATATTCACGACAATAATTCGAAAAATTATTCGTCGTTAAGTTTTTAAAAGGTTAAGGTTAGGTGATTATTTAAATATGCCAAAAAAAAGTGAACAAATCCAGAAAAAGAAGAGATATACCACTCCTGGTGGTTTAAGAAAGATAAAATTTCATAATGTGAAACATTCGAAACGCCATTGTGCATTATGCGGTAAAGAACTTATGGGCATTCCTACAATCACTAAAGGTGTAAGTAAGAGCTGTAAAGTTCCTAATCGCCCTTACGCAGGCGTATACTGCAGTTCATGTATGAGGGCCGTATTGCGTAAAAATTTGTTAAAATAAATGAGGTGAAAAATAAATAATGATCGAGATTGGTAGAGTATGCTATAAGATAGCAGGAAGAGAGGCTGGAAAGCCTTGTGTCATAATAGAATCTGTTAATCCAACAACAGTATTAATTGATGGATTGGTCAGAAGAAAAAAGTGCAATATAAAACACTTGGAATTCACACCTATAGTGTTAGCTTTGAAAAAAGGTGCAGCAACAAGCGAAGTGCAAGAAGCACTACTGAAGAATAAGATAATAAGCGAGATTCCAAAGAAAGGGGAGAAAAGAGCTGCAAAACCAAGGCCTGTCAAGACAAAAATCGCTAAAGAAAAACCAGCAGCAGAAAAGAAGGAAGAGCACAAAGAGGTCAAGAAAGAAGAGCACAAGAAGGAAGAGCACAAGGAAGCTCCTAAAAAAGAAGAGCACAAAGAAGCAAAGAAGGAGAATCCGAAGAAAGAAGAAAAGAAACCTGCAAAGAAAGAAACTAAAGAGAAAAAACCTGCAGCAAAGAAGAAATCAAAATAAAAAGATAGTAATTTAAATTCTCACTATCTTTCTTTTATTTAATTTTGGTAGATCAAGATTTCATCAACAACTTGAAAGAGTTAAAGGAAAAAAATCCACTCGAGTACTTGAAAGTTTTAAACGCTTACAAATTATCAAACTCTGAATTATACAATGAGATAATAAAAGCCATAACATCAGGCAAGAAACCTGCCGAAAAAGAAGGCCCGGCAAGGACAGAACCCGAGCACAAAGGGTACCCTTTCAATCTTGAACAATCAGAACCAATAATTGAAGAAAAAAAAGAAGACAAAAAGAAGGATAAGAAGATTAACATTGAAATAATCACTTTTTTAGCAGTATTCGGACTGGTTGCAGTCCTAATAGGAATTATCATACTATTTTTTATACTACCAAAATAACTCTAGTAATTAAAAATGGGATTGCTGCCTTTTGAGAGGAGAACATTCAAAGTATTAACTCGTTATGATAGTGAAACAAACCCGGAGTACGGAATGTCCCCTTATAAGAGGACAATAACCGAACATTTACGCCTCGGAATGTTAAACCTTGACAAGCCAAGCGGGCCAACAAGCCATGAAGTTACGGAGATGGTGAGGCGCGTGCTCGGAGTGAAACTGGCAGGGCATGGCGGAACACTCGACCCAAGAGTTACAGGTGTTTTACCAGTCGCCCTTGAAAGCGCAACCAGGATTCTCAGGGTATTTTTGAAAGGCGGGAAAGAATATGTAGTTGAGATGAAGCTTCATAAATTGCTGCCGAAGGATAAAGTGCTCGAAGGATTCAAACACTTTACTGGAAAAATAATGCAGCTGCCACCTATAAAAAGCAATGTTAAACGAGTGCTCAGGCAGCGCGAGATATACTATATTGATTTCCTGGAAATGAAGGGAAACAGCGTATTATTCAAAGCTGGATGCGAAGCAGGAACTTATATTCGAAAACTTTGCACGGACTTCGGAGACTATTTGGGAGTAAAAGCACATATGCAGGAATTAAGAAGAACAAAAGCGAGCAGTTTCAAGGAGGAAAACAGCGTATCATTATTCAACCTTCAGGATGCGAAAATATTATACACCGAGAAAGGCGACGAGTCACTACTTAGAAAATACATAAGGCCTGTTGAGGAAGCAACAATGCACCTTAGAAAAATATGGTTAAGCGACGGCGCAGCCGCGGCTGTAAGCTACGGGGCTAACCTTATGCTCCCAGGAGTGGTAAAATTAGACTCCGACATTGAAAAAGGAGACTTGGTTGCACTATTCTCGCTGAAGGAGGAATTAGTGGCATTAGGCACGGCATTAATGAATAGTGATGAGATGATGAAGAATGATAAAGGAGAAACAGTCCACCCGGAGACTGTAATATTAAACCCTAACGTTTACCCTAGAAGCTGGGAGAGAAAGTTTAAAAAAGAATAATTCTTATCTTAAATAAAATGTTAGATTCCTCCCTGATGAAAATACTTGCATGCCCAGACTGCAAAGGCGACTTGAAAGAGTCCAATTCTAAGCTAACATGCATTAAATGCAAGAGAGTTTACCAGATTAAAAAAGGCATACCAATACTACTACCTAAACAATAACAACGTTTATAAATAAGAAAATTTGACCTTAACACCAAGTTTAGCTATGCATTAGGAGGGGGAAGTTTAAGCTTGAATAAGATTGGACAAGAATGTTTAGAAGGATTAGTAACAGGCGGCGCCGCTGTCGGCATTCCCATAATCGGTGCAGGCTTAGCTGATAATTTTGCCAGAAATCTTTCTCCTCATAATTACGTCGCCCAGGCAGAACTCGGGCTTGTATCACCTGATAAAATTGCATTCACAGGCAGTTATCCTCATAATGCAGTCGTTGAAAACACCTATTATTTTGACACAACAAAAACATTCCAATTAAATAATATAACGCAAAAATATAATCCCTTAGTTATTAACAATCCTAACATTGATAACAGCGGCGCACTAATCGGCCAGTACAGCAACGGCGCATGGGCTACATCTAACGACCCAAACCTTACACTTTCAAACTTAAGCGATAAGAATCTTGGATTCCATTCCCCCGAATGCATACAAGATGTCGTAACACACGGTGAACCTGTTGCGAACGCATCGTTTGGCGCTCAAGGATTCTGGTCAGGTGCAGGAACATTCGCAGGCATAAACTTATTATTCGACGGAATAAAAAATTATAAGGCAGGCAATAAAAAAGCAGGAGCAATAGAGATTGGTGCAGGCGCCGGAATAACAGGAATTAGTACGATTCCAACAGCAGTATCATTAGCTGAGCAAAACACGATTTACGCATCAAGCGCTTATAACACCACTAAAATATTAGCCGCGAAGAATATGTCGCTGCTTGGCGGCTCATTCATGCAGGGCTTAGGTTCAGGATTCCTAGGCAGTGCAGTCTTCGATGCCTTAAAATTCTTCTGGGACTGGGGCAAGAAAGGAGAAAAAAACCCAGACCATTTAGTCAAAGCAGGATGCAAAGCTGTAGCAGGCGCATCATTATTAAATTACGGCAGCAGCCTGGCAAATCTTGGCACTGCAACTTGGTATGCTAACTCTGTCGGACTTTCAGGAACCACTTTACTAAATGGTGCAACAATGGTAAACGGAGGATACTTATACTCATCAACTATTTACACGTGCGGATTAACTAACGCTGTTGCTGCAACGACAACTGCACTTGGAGGATTAGCACTAGGACTTGGAGTAGCACTTGGCATTTACGCAATTTACAAAATCGCAAAATATTTCTACAAAAAAAGACATGACAACGGACAAGTAAACCAGCAAGGAAATGGTCAGCAAGGCAACCAGCAATTACAAGGCCCTCCACAAAACCAGCAAGGCAACCAGAACCAGAACCAGCAACTTCAGAACCAGAATAACCAGAACCAGAACCAGCAACTTCAGAACCAGAATAACCAGAACCAAAACCAGAATCAGAATCAGCAAAACCAGAATCAGCAACTTCAGATTAACATCCCTCCTGTAAGTTATCACGTTTTTAACAAATTCTTACTTTCAGACATGATAGAGGATTTAGTAACAGAGCGCAGCAATTACAAAGCCAACCTGCACCATTTAAAATACCATTTTAATACTGTGAATAACCAGCCATGCTACGAATGGAATGATAATAATATAAATAGAACCTTAACCAAGCAGGACATACAGAACGTATTAGTGAAAGCACAGAACCAGGCTTTAACACCTGATGAGGAAGCATTAAGAGATGCGTTCTACTTATCATTCAAGATAAATAATTACAACAAGTACAAAAACTTCCTTAACACAATTTTCAACACTGACATTCACCAGTTACCATTCACATCCGCTGCAGTGAACAACCCAGGACTGGAAAATTACCTTACAGGAAACAACTTTACATTATTACTAGGCGAGTTAAGCAACAGAAATAATGCTCAATTACTAACACCATTATTGAACGGAGGAGGCATACAAGCTAACGCGTTATGGGATAATCATAATACTGGAGAAGTCGAATCCCAGGAATTAATCAAGTACTTATTACTTAGACAATCATATGAGAGAGCAGTAGCTGAACTCAAAGTAGTACAGGGCGCAGTAAGGGTTGAAGACATAATGTATTACTTCGTTAAATACAACACTGAGAAAGGCGGACTGTTTGACACATCAAAAACTCCAACGTTTAAAAGAATAGATTATGCAAAAGCGCACAATTATAGCCAGAATGCACCAATAAACAACGTAGGTGATGTGACTAGCGGGATTGACAAATTGTTCAACTTAGACTTGCTTGCATCATTATTCAATAAGTCAACAGTACAGAATAACGTTCCAAATAATGACTCTTCATACGCTGCCCGCTTAATCGCTAATGTGAGAGCGAACACTAAAATCCACAGTATAAATGCAAATTCGAAATTTAAGAAGATATATAATGCTATTTGAAAATGGTAATTAAAAATGAAGCAAGAAATGTATTATTAATACTTTTAATACTTTTAGTGCCTGCTGTGACATTCGCTGCAAGAGCATACATCAGCTTCAATGTTAACGGCGTATTAGTGTCAAGCGACGGCTTCCCAATATCAAGCAGCGTCAAACTGAACTGTTCATGCAATAATTACCCTTCATCACTTGCAAAATTTGAAACCACCACAACAACAGACCCAGCCAGCGGGGCATACTTAATATCAACAATTAATACACCTCTTTCATGCCCTTACACAGCATGCACGTTCACATGTACAGTAATCCCAACAAGCCTGTCACCTTATGCCACATCCACTTTCCAAGTAGGGCCATTCACAGGCACTTACACATCATACTTTAACAGGACAATAGATGTAACATACCAGTCCAATCTTGACTTTGGAGGAACATTCTCATCAGCGGCGGCTAAGATATCACAATCACCTTTCATATTCACATTCACCCCAAGCATAGCAGTCAACGACTGCAGATTCAGCACAAGCAGCATAGGATATTATTCGATGACTGCAGGCAGCATGACAAAGAATGGCACTGCTGATTATGTCGGAAACTATTCCAACCCAAACACAGGAGAGTACACAAGCAACTTATTCGTCAGCTGCCAAAATAGCCTGACGACAAAAACCAACAATAACACTTACACCTTCGACTTCGCACCGCCAAAAATAGTGACAGTATCAAACACGCCAGGGTATTATTCAACAGTTCTGCAAAACATGAATATCACCACGGACACGTTAAGCAAGTGCAGCCTGACAGCGAATTACAGCGATGCAAACAAGTGCCAGACAAACTACAGCAGTTTTATAACATGCCCATTGACATTCACACCTTCCCCAAGCGGCTCGTACGATTTTCCAGTATCATGCATTGATGAAACAGGCAACAAGAATAACAGTGCAGTAATCATAAATTACGTAATAGACATAACTCCCCCAAGTACGGCAGTGAGCGGACAAACCGCATTCGAGAAGGGCTCAACAGGGACGCCTTTTAACTGGACGTTAGAGGACCCTCTTGTAAACTCTGCACACCCGGGAACTTATTATATATACTTGAATAATACACAAATTGATAACAACACGTGGGATGCGAATAATTTCATAATAAACAGCGGATACATAGACACGTCAACGACTGCATTTTACAACTACACTTTGTACGTAAAAGACTTTATGGCTAACACTAATTCAAGCACAGTATTCGTATCAATAGGAGATACTACTCCTCCTTTATTCACCATAAACACACCTATTAACAATCAAGTATACAGTTCAAGTGTACTGCTTAATCTAACATCTGCTTCAGCAGACGTTAATGAATGCTTCGTTAACGCTACAGGATCAAACACTACAATGAACAGGGTTGGAAGCTCTTTCACCCTGCCTGCAATATTCACTAACGGTTCGAAATACTTAATGTTCTACTGCAATGATACATCCAATAACTTAAACAGTGCAGGAATACATTTTACAATCGATGCCGTACCGCCGGTTATAATATCACCTGGCGATAAAACATTCAGCGTAAACTCCACTCAAACAATTATCTTCCAGCTTTATGACTTCGCCCAAGGAGGATGGTATTATTTCACGCTAAATGGAACAAATTACGCCTCTGTTAACAACTGGACCAGTACTGCTAATAATGTATCATTAACAATAGACACTAACCGCGGCGTAGGATTATGGAATTATACAATCTTTGCAAATGACAGCTTTGGTAATACTAACACTTCGGCAGTAATGGTAACAATAATAGATGATGTCAGCCCTGTATTAACAATAAATTCCCCAAGCAATAACCAATTATTTATGACTGCCCCAAATTTTAATATAACAACCAATGAAGCTGTTATTGGGTGCAACTTAAGCATTGATAATTTAGAGAACCAGTCAATGGCTGAGTTATCAGCGAATAATTTCGGATTAATCACTTCGGTAATCGACGGCAGCCATAACGTAACATTTTACTGCACAGATAATTATAATAATAAAGGATTTAACACTGCAAATTTCAGCGTTGACTTAAACCCTCCTTACATAATCAGCCATGCATCATACGCGAAGTATTCAATGAACAGCACGAACAATATTAGCTGGGTATTAGGCGACGCGTACAAAACAGGCTATTATAAAATATTAATAAATGATACTTTATACACTCCGATAACAAGCTGGGTTAACAATTCTTTATTCAATATAACTGTTGACACTAATAGGGGAATAAGCTACTGGAATTATACAATAGTATATAATGACAGCATTGGAAGAGAGAATACTGATTCAGTATTCCTGGATGTAGTTGATGATATCTCCCCAGCAATCACGATAAAATCACCAGGCAACAATGAGATGTTCACGTCAAATCCCAGATTCAACATCACAGTCAGCGAGACAGTAATTGGATGCGGCTTAAGCATTGATTATGGAATTAACCAAAGCATGGATGCCTTGTCAGGATTAGATTACGGACTTATCACTACTGCAGCCGACGGCAACCACAACTTAACCTATTATTGTACAGACAATTACAATAATGTCGGAACTAATTCAACAACATTTAGAACAGACACTTATCCTCCTTACATTATTACAGCGCCTTTAGTTGACGTTTTCGAATTTAACAGCACAGGAAGCATTAACTGGACAATAGGGGACTCTTATCCAAGCACAGGGTTTTATTACGTACTCGTAAACGGGACAGCTTATTATCCAATAACAATCTGGGCTAACAATTCTTTATTCAACATACCTGTTGACACTAATAGGGGTGTAGGATTATGGAATTATTCACTAATATTCAACGACTCAGCAGGCCATACAGCAAGCAATAATTACTTGTTAAGCATAGTTGACACTCTTCCTCCAATAGTTGGAGTCGTAATAATGCAGGACCATGGTGCTGGAACATGGATATTATCAAATATTACAAGACTGCAATGCACCAATGACGAAGCGGGAGCGCACTTCAATTTCGCTTACGCATTAGACGACTATGTTTGGACAAACATAACAGGGTGCCAGAATGATATTGACGGATTATGCGACTGGACAATACCGAGAGAGACAAAAGATTTCAATATTAGCTGCACCGCCACAGATAATTACAGTAATACAGGCGGCTACGCTTATAATAATTACGCAGGGCTTGACATGAGTCCTCCAACAATAAGTTTAATACCTTTTTCATTAATTTACACAGAACCTTTTACAATCTCGGTTGACGCGAACGATGCATACATAGGCGTTGCAAACGTCACGTACTGGTATACGAATATTACAGGGTCTTACTTAATCGGGACAAACAATACTTCACCTTTCAACTATACATGGACTGTACCTTTTGACTTAGAGAACAAGTACATCAACATAAGCGCCAGCGCTTATGACTATGCAGGATGGGGCCCTGCAACAGATACCCTATCAAGCATCGGCGTTAACATGGTAGAAGAGCCTCCGGTTGCAATATTCTCAATGAATAAAGCATTGGATGGGAATACCACCAGACTCCTTGATGCAACAGGAAGCTATGACAATGACTTCGCAGTTGACAACACACAAATATACTATAATTATCAGATAAGCAATGACAACAACACGTACACAAACATAACAGGGTGCACAGACATAAACACGACTTGTTTATGGGATACTACACTAACTTACCCAACCTGCATGCAGGGAGATTCTTGTTATGTAAGAAGCGAAGTTTACGACTATTATTATAAAACAAACAGCAACGTGGAAATGTATTATATAGATAATACTCCTCCGGGAATAACACTAAACCCTTTAAGCAACCATATAATGTCAGGCGATAATCAGACAATAATCTGCCAGGCAAACGACACTTACGACTTTGACAACTTATTCAATATGACATTAATCGCTTACTTCGACAACGGCACAGGATACGCCATGCATGTGTTAAATACTACATCAAATACTGATACGATCCGTACAGACTGGATGTTAAATGCAGGATGGCCAAACCAACAGGGAATAATAATACAATGCAGCGCTACGGACGGCAATAATTTTACAGGAATCTCAAACAGCACGAGTATCGGACTGGAAAGAGTCGGACCTTACTTCTGGAATGACTCGATGAACGTTTCGCAGAATTCAGTGCTTGGAATTGGAGGAATAGTAAAATACTCCGACTACGTAAATGATACATTCCCAGGCGTTGACCAAGTATACTTTGACACCAGCAACGGATTATTAAAAGCGAATGCTGGAATGACAAGCGGAGAATACTATTACAATGAAATCTGCACAAGCACTAACATAATAATCTGGAATGGCACATTAGCCAATGACACTATAGGAAATCCTAATATTACAACATTTGCCACACCTCACTCTTGGTATTGTGATACCAGCAGCCCAGAAATAACAAGCTGCGGAATAAATACATCAAATACATTATACAAGGGCGAAGTTTCAAGGTTAAGCTGCACAGTAACAGACATAGGTTTTAGCACTGTAAATACTGTATTATTCACAACTAACAGGGAGTTTAAGGCAAATAATACAGGGAATACTTATTTTGAAGACTTCATCTGCAACGAGTCAAATAGCGGCAATTACACTTGGAGCAGCGTATTCGCAAATGATTCATTAAATAACAGCGGACAAATACTCGTGAATAAGTGGGTTAATTGTGACGCTAATCCTCCAGTAATATCCTCACCTATTGCCAGCCCAGACACCGTAAACCAGTACGAGAGCGTATGCATAACAGTGAACGTAACGGACAATAACCCTAACATGGTCAGGCTGAATATGAGAAGGCCTGATGCGACAACATTCTATGTTAACATGAACAAGAGCGGCGTTTTTGGATGCGGAGGAGAATTTTACAATAATACTTACACGTACGGTTATAACTTGACGCTAAACCAGCAGGGAGTATATTATATAACACAAGTTTACGCTGATGATGAAGGATTACAGTGGAGCACTATTAATCCAAACACTCCAATATTCTCAATGGACAACCAGCCTCCAATAATTGAAAACGTAACCCTTCTTGGAGGAAAATATTTCACAAAAGGATGGGAGAACAGCACTTTCAGAGCCAGCGTATACGACCAGGGACTAAGCGGAGTTGATAAAGTATTGTTCGAATTCAGCGGAGTAAACGAGACTGGAATTTACAATACAAGCAGTTATTATGATTACACTTTCACATGCGCAGGAAGCTGGGAGCAGGAGAATAATTATACACTAACACACGTTATTGCCAATGATACTAACGGCAACAAGGCAGCGATAAGCGAGAACATATCAATAGTCTGCGACACCAAACCTCCATTAATAACAGATACTACTGTTAACTCATTAAACATACTGCAATATGACAGTGTCTGCATAAGCGCGAACGTTACAGATTCATTCATAAAAGGAGTCTGGGCAAACCTCTACATTAACGGCACATTAACAAGCATTAACCTAACGAGTCCTTCACCTTGCGGTGCCGGGACTTTTGGCGCGTATTATACTGCAATAACCCAGAATAATATATTACTCAACTCAACAAGCGCGATAGACTTTTCAGGAAACTATAATGAAAGCTTTGCAAACATCACCGTGCAGGTTGTTGCATCATTTTATCCTTCAATAATGAACTGCACACTTAATAATTCAGTACTCCACATCGGCGACATTGGAAAACTAAGCTGCGATATCAGGGACAACGAAGGAGTTGACACTGCATGGTTCTCAAAATATGACAATAAAACGAGCACCACATCCAATATCACAATGAGCACTGAAGGACTCACAACTTACTACTACAATTTTGCCTGCGACGCGCAGTCTTATAATTATACAATAGGCAGAGTATTCGCAAATGATACAGACACCATAACGCATACTAACAGTACTATTGTCAACTTGAACGTGTACTGTGACATGCAGCCTCCGAAGATTAATAATATTCAATTTAGCAGCAACAAGTCATACCAGTACAGTACTATATGCGTGAATGCCACGATTACAGATGATATGCAGTTAGGTGATGTATGGTTAGAATTATACGAGCCTTACATTGGTGCTTATTGGAAACAGATGAGCAAGACTGCCACTTGCGCATTCGGAAACAACACTTATGGTGCGGATATAGAATTATACGAGCCTGGATTTTATGAAATATTCAGAATCGGCGCAGTAGACTACTTGAATAATTATAATGAGACTTGGATAAACCAGACTGTTGAATCAGTGGATAATTCAATACCTAGTGTTATAATACAAAGCCCTGTCAATGCAACATACGGTTCATCAAATGTGACACTAACATATTATGCTAATAATGAAATCATAACCAACCAATGGTACGTATTG
This sequence comes from Candidatus Tiddalikarchaeum anstoanum, assembly GCA_902385255.1. Lineage (GTDB taxonomy): Archaea > Nanobdellota > Nanobdellia > Tiddalikarchaeales > Tiddalikarchaeaceae > Tiddalikarchaeum > Tiddalikarchaeum anstoanum. Next base: position 75,191 of record CABMEV010000013.1, read on the forward strand.
GACGCTAACCCTATTGTTTACTCAGGAAACTCCACCATAATAACAGGTTTAAGCGCAGGCTCCCACAAGATAACTACGTACATAAACGATACTTATGGAAATGTAGGAAGCAATAGCGTAATGTTTACAATAAATACCACTGTATTCAGGAATGACCTGCAGGTAAATAGTTTAGAACTGCCTTACAAACCAATCGTGTCATACCCAGGATATGGGTATTATTTAATAAACTCAAACATCACCAACAAAGGAGATCGTGATGCAGTAGATGTTAAAATAAAATATTACGACAACGGCGTATTATTTTATAACGACACAATTAACATATTATTCAACGCCACAACTCAATCGGAAGCTCACTGGCAGGATTTCACAATAGGACTGCATAACATAACTGTAATCGCTGAACCTCAGCAGAACGAGACTAATGTATTGGATAATTCGAAGACAGGAATTACAACAGCAGTATACTTAATAGATGATGTTTCAGTTTCAACAGCCACGCCTGACACCGTCGCACCGAACACGTCATTCATAACAAGAGTTTACGAATACAGCGATGTTGGAGGCTCATTAAGCATAACCAATCACTTAATACCTCATCCGTCATTAATAATTAACGGCGACTCATTTAACACCAGCACAATAAACTGGCACGTATTAAACACAGTAACTTACCACATGACCAGCCCAGGAACTCTTGGAACTTATTACGTATCTACAGATTCATGGATTAACGGCTTCCCTGGAAATAAGACAACCAACGAGACTGTAGAAGTAATAAATCCTCACTCGCCGCTCTTCTCGATAGACTTGACAATAATCCCTCCAAGTTTCGAACCATGGATAGAGAATACAGTAATAGCAGACATATTCAATTATGGTAATACAACAGCCCATAACGTGAACGCTACACTAAACATGCCAGCAGGAATCAGCTTAATAAGCGGAAACGTCACGCAGCACTTTGGCGACTTAGTTAACGGTTCATCAATACAGGCAATATGGACTGTGCGCGCAGATTATTCAGGAAGCTTCACACTGGGAGTTAACGCTTCATGCGATGAGGATACAGCTTCAGAGAATCAGTCATTCAGCGATGATGCAATATTACAAGTAGACCACGTTGATTACCCAACAAGCGTAAAAGTCGACGGCAACGCTACAATAATAGTCTACATAAATAATGCAGGAGGAAACGCGACTAATGTCAATGTACAATTAGTGCCGGCTGTTAATATGACAGTGTCAGGCAATCAGACTTTAAAGACAGTCAATATACCGCAAAACAGCGCGAATTACTCAGTAAGTTTCGATGTCAACCTTAAGAACAGCGGAGACAACCAAGCATTCAAACTAGTATTAACACATACGCCAACAAGTTATTATGAAGAGTATACAGGCCACATAAATGTGTGGAGGGATACTACACCACCAAGCGGTACGCCGGTAGTCACAGGTTATTCAACAGTTAACGGAAAGAACGTACTCCAATGGACTCCTATCAGCGAAGCATATTATTATTATATCTATAAGGGAATTAATGGAGAAACAGACTTTAACAAGACAGGCTATTCTGCAATAGTGCCAAGCACTACAACAAGCTGGATTGACAATAATGTTGAACTTAACAAATGGTATTATTACCGTATCACTGCAGTTGACGAAGTAGGCAATATAGGAAATTTCAGCGAGTACGTAAGAGTCATCCCAGTTGATACGTACCAGATTGACAGGGAACTTGAACAACTGCAGAGACAACTAGACCAATTCGTTAACAATCAGACAATAACACAGAGAGAGGAAGCAATGATAACTCAGATAGATGCGAACATAAGCAGGTTATACAATGATATACTAATATTATCAAACATTAGCAGATTGTTAACACCTGAACAAGCAGCAGCAATATCCAGTATAAGACATACTCTCATCGACGCCAAGAACCAGGAAGACCCGGGTCTTAGAAAGACATACTTACTGCAGGCTGAGTACGAGTTTGCATTATTCAACAGGGGAGGTTACAGCGTAGGATTGCAGGAATTGCATGATAATAGGAATGCCGGAAACTTATCAATAGACACGACAACTAACTTAGTTACAGCAACAATAAACGGAAGAACAAGCAATAAGTATACAATCATTAGAATTATAACTAATCCTACGAATCTTACATTTGCGAATATCACACTGCAATTCCCAATACCTAATGATGCAGTATTCGAAGAGCAAGTTGCCACAAACGGAAGCCAATTAGTTTATAACATGACTGATTTAGCTCCGGGTGTTTCAACAAGCATAGAATACACTTATTATACATACTCAAACTTTGACAATAATGAACGAATCAGTATAACTATGGTTCCAATACTTCCTCCAGCACCTTTAGAACCAGTAACAGGATTCATAAGTTTGGAGAAAATCGAACCTGGAAGCGCAAAATGGTACCTTACAGGAGTAGTCTGGATTGGAGTCATAATACTCACACTTACATACTTCTTCAAAGGAAAACTCCAAAGTTTAGCAAGCAAGATATTGTAAAAAAAAAGGAAGTATTCGTTAATCTTTTAAAGACGAATTTTTAACAAAATAGATATGAAAATCAGCATCGTTGGCAAAAAAATAATACCACTAGAAATGAGGCAAAAAGAGAGGCCCATGGATACTGGACCTTTATGTTTATCCTCAGTTGAAATATAATGAAATTAACATGTCAGTGAAAGAGATATGGGATGAAGTATACGCGAATTATCCTGTATATGCGAAGATGGATCCTTCACTTTGTCCGCTTTAACATGCTGTCAAACATAGCAGGAAAGCACGGATTAAACTCTGAACTATACCTGCATAATTTTTTCAAAAAATCCAAAGCCAGTTTTTTTAAGGGACAAATGTGCATTGCAGGTTCAGATGCCTTAAATGTGAGTGCATTAAAAGAATACATAACTCATTTTAATCCATTAGAGCAGGAAATGATACTTGACTTAATAAAACAGGTTAAAACAGGGAAGTGTACTGTAAAAAGAGGAGTGTTAGACCCGTTGAAAGTTACCGGCTTAATAGATGAAGGAACACCTATACTATTTGATGAAACTTATAATGTCGAACTATTAAGCGGATACGAAATTGAGGTAATAAACGGATACAAAGGCAGCCTATCAGACCCGTGCAGTTTTATTAAAAAAAGCCTGGACTCAGGCAAGAATGTAATAAAAAACATAGGTGATTTAGACACAGCCCTTATTTTAAGCAAGGCAAACAAGGAAGAATAAAAGTTTTAAAATAAGAGGATTTCTTTCTATTTCTAATTAAATATAATTTTTATACTTTGCTGGGATGGCGGAGCGGTCCAACGCGTCAGACTTGAGATCTGATCCCCTCACGGGGGCACAGGTTCAAATCCTGTTCCCAGCGCTTAACAGCAGGAAGATGGGTCACCCAATATCAAAAAAATATATAACAGAAATAGTTAGTTCAAAAACTTATTTGACATGAATGATTTGCACCGGGCAGTTAGCTTCAGCATCTTTAACGCAGGTTACTTTTTTAGGAACTATTCCCTCGCCAGGATTATCCTTAACCCTGTAATCCTTGACTATCTCGCTATGATAATCCTCATTGTTCTGCTCGAAAACTTTTGGACAAGTGCCCCAGCAGTTCCCGCAGCTAATGCAGTTAGCGCGCAGTATTGAAACCTTAAAATTTTGCTCGACCATTAAATAACTAAAAAATATCCGCTTATATTTAAACCCTATTTTTTTTTAAGAATGCTGACAAATTTTTAAATACTAAATGTTACCTCTTCAAAAGAAATAAAAAAAAATGAAGCATGATAAAAGAAAGGACTACATAAGTTGGGAGGAGTACTTCATGGGACTATCCTTACTGTCATCCATGCGAAGCAAAGACCCAAACACACAAGTAGGCGCCTGCATAGTTGACGAGTCTAACAAGATAATCGGAATAGGATATAACGGTTTTCCAATAGGGTGCAGTGATGATGAACTGCCATGGACTAGAAAGGCGGATAACATTAATGACACAAAATACCCTTATGTAGTGCACGCAGAAGTGAATGCTATACTTAATTCTACAAAATCATTGAAAGGTGCAAGACTCTTCGTCGCACTATTTCCCTGCAACGAGTGCGCAAAAGTGATAATACAGTCAGGTATTAAAGAAATAATATTCCTTGATGATAAATATGCAGATTCGGATAGCGTGAAGGCAAGCAAGAAGATGTTCAGTATGTCAGGGGTTAAATGCACCATTTTTAACGGAAGAAGGAGTAATCTCTTAATCAATTTTAACAAGATAGAACCATTGTAAGAAAAATATTGTTAAAACTTACCAGTGGTAAAGTTGTTTTTTAAAAGATAAGTAATTTCATTTATGATGGATTTAAAGCAAAAATTAGCAAACATTGACGAAACTTATCACGGGTTTTTAGAACTAATTAAGCAAATAAGCGATTCTTTGAAAGAATCATACGAGAATAATGCATCATCATTTAATGAATTAACCACTTACATTGCTGAACTGAAAGAAAAAATAAAACCTGCATTTCAAAAATATTCAAAGACATTGAAAGAGATAGATGGGATAAAAGAAGACTTTAATCAATTAAAGCCGTTATATGAAAAACTCCCGTCTATAATTGAGCAAACAATAATGCTTAAGGTTAAGATATCCAACCTAAACCTGCCTGGCGCTGACGAGATAGGCGAACTCGAAAAATTAACGCTTTCAATGAAGAAAATAGAAGAGACGGCATGCAAAGTTGAAGAATTCTTCATAGGGGGCAACAACTTGTTCAAAGTTTCGGAAAAGCTATCTTCATTATATTCTACACTGCAGGAAAAACAGAAAATACTGGACCAGTTAGACACTGCACTGTCAGGAAGCATATCAGGCGAGAGTGTTTTAAAACTGTCCAAGAAAATAGAATCTCTGGAAGTTCTAAATGCTGATTCGAAAAATTATAAGAATTTAACAGAGGATTCTTTGCTGAACTTCATAAAGGGAACTAAGAAGATGTCAACGCAGATTAGGTGGCTAAAAAATGAATTCGGCGACGAGACAAAAATTTTTGAAATATTAGAGACGCTGAAAAACAAAGGATTAGTCGATTACTCTCATCTTAATAACATAATGTATGTTCACGGCAAAAAAGAAGATAATCAAGTTGATAGTGAAAAAGAATCCGCGGATGCAAAAACAGAGAGTCTTGACTCAAAACAGGGAACAGTTACTCCTCCCGCAAAGGAAGATATAATTAAGTTTGCAATTCAGACTATAATATTAAGCGGGAAATCAGTAGGCTACAAAAGCATAAGCGACTATTTCAATTATGGCACGGATTCATTAGTGGACTCGTTGATTAGCGATAACGTCTTAACTTACCACACCAGGTCAATACCTTTCAGCGATGAAAAATTATCAGAAGAAGAAGCTAAAATTAAAGAAAGATTAAGTATGGATGCTAATTTCAGCAAAGAAAACGTGTTTAAAACAATAGGCACAGTTTCCAAGCAGGGAAGCGCTTTATTCAGGGCTGTATATACTGAATTAAAAGCAGGTAATGACTTTGACAAAGCGTTAATAGGCTACCAGATAAGACAATTAGCCAAAGAAGACATGTTAGTAGTAGATAAGAACATAGTACGGGTTAAAAACAAGGATATGACGCAAAATACTGCTTTAGATAATCAAGCGGGACAGGAAGAGACTGTCAAGAAGTGAGTCATGAAAAACATGATGGACTCCCTTGAAACCATATTCGAACTTGATGAAGTAAGGAAAAGATATGAATTATTGAACTTACAATTATTGGACGTTAAAAAAGATTTAATATCTTATGTTAAGGCCGGAAATTACGCTGCTCCCATATCTGAATACGCTGAAAAGATTAACACTGAAAAAGGATATAATTCTGTAAAAAAAGATATTGAAAAAGTGAAGGCTTTCTGCGAGTCTGATTATTCAAAAATTTATGCGGAATTCAAGGAGAAAAAATTATTCAAGAAATTAGACGCTGTGCGCAGACTGATTAATCAAAATATTCGTATTGATGCAATAAACGAGTGCTTGGAAAACATAAAATCAGGACAAAAAAAGACTGAGCCTAAAATAGATTGGGAAAAATGCATTAACGAAGAATGCGACTATAAGGGCAACTACATGCACACCGAAGAATACTTAGTCTGCCCAAGATGCGGAACTTGCCAGTCTTCAGAGATAATTTTTCAGCAAAAAAGAGCATACACTGCCGATGAAGTTAAAAATAGAAAAACAGATGAGCCAAGGTGGAGAAGGTACGGGCCGAGAACAGAGATAAGGAAGAATGACAAGGATGGCAAGAATCATGAATTAATCGCGAAACAAGCCGCGTTATTCAACAGGCTGAGCAAGATTCAAGGTTCTTTGGTTAATTCACTTGAGAGGAATCTTTGGGAAAGCACACCCTTACTTAACAGGTTTAGAAAAAATAAGTTTCCAGACTATATTGTAGACGTTGCAAGCAATATATACTTAGCAGTTGCGAAACTGAAGATAACAATGGGCCGCTCAATAC